>CAZMBP010000049.1:0-39721 GCA_964564545.1 uncultured Saprospiraceae bacterium | reverse complement strand
CTGAACAAGGACCACATGGGCCAGTTTCTCCCATTTCCCAGAAGTTATCTTTTTTGTCAAAAAGCAAAATTCGGTCTTCTGGAACATGTTTTTTCCAAAATTCCTTTGCTTCATTATCTGGTTCTAACCCATCAGACTCGTCTCCTTCGAAAATAGACACATATAATCTATTAGGATCTAATCCATATTCTTTAGTCAATAATTCCCAGGCCCAATCAATAGCTTCTTCTTTGAAATAGTCTCCAAATGACCAGTTTCCCAACATCTCAAACATAGTATGATGGTAGCTATCAATCCCTACTTCCTCCAAATCATTATGTTTTCCACTCACCCTAAGACATTTTTGAGTATCGGCAGCACGCTTATTATCAGGAATCTGGTTTCCTAAAAAATAGTCCTTAAACTGGTTCATACCTGCATTGGTAAACATCAATGTTGGGTCATCTTTGTTCACAATAGGTGCCGATGGCACAATTTTGTGAAGTTTATTTTCAAAAAAATCTAAAAACTTTTGGCGAATTTCGCGTGATTTCATAATCGTCTTAAATTGTCAATGTTAATAAAAACTATAAAATTGGAATGATATTTAATCTTTTTAGTCATATATGTGTTTAAATCGTGGTTTTTTATAATTATACGGAACACATAGGAAAAGTTGTAATCAACTATTTGTTTAAATCCCCTCCTGTAATATCAGTAAAAAACTATTATTCTTTAAGATTAAATACAATGTGTCACTTATTTGGTGAACATGTTAGTAAAAAAAATAATTCTTGGTAAAAATAATAGTTAAAATCTTTTGAAAAGTCGTTGCCCTAGAATTACATTTGCAACGGTCAATTATGAGAAGTTGTTATTTTGTTCAAAAGTTCCCTTAATCTCACAATTTTAAAGAACGCAAAAGTAGGGATTTTTGATTAACGAATAAAGGACTCAATGAGAAGAAAAGAAAAATTCGTCTATAATACACAGACGCTACGTTATGAGAAGGTCGTAGAACCTTTAAATGTAAAAATATTCAAAGCATTTGGCTTTTTTAGTGCTGTAGTAGTTACTGCCATAGTTTTGATTGGAGTTATCTTTCAATTTTTTCCTTCTCCGAAGGAAGAAGCTTTGACAAGAGAAATCAATCAAATGAAAAACCATTATGCTGAAATGAATAACCAGGTAGACATGATGTCAAAGGTTTTGGATAATATTCAAGAACGTGACGGAAGTGTACACCGATTAATGTTTGGAATGGATCCTATCGATCAAGGTGTATGGGAAGGTGGTACAGGTGGATCGGATAAGTTTCCAAACCTTACTAAATACAAAAATACTGCTCCTACCTTAATGGATGCAGAGATGCAAATCAAAAAATTGGAAAACCAATTGGTTATTCAATCAAAATCTTTAGAAGAGATTGAAGAATTAGCCAGCAAAAGAGAAGAACAACTCGCATCAATTCCTGCCATTAAACCTATTCGAGAAGATAAGTTGAAAAGAAATATCAAAAGCCTTTCAGGTTTTGGTCGTCGTATGCACCCTGTTTTCAAAAGAATGAAGATGCATACTGGAATTGACTTTACTTGTCCTACAGGAACGCCAATTCAAGCAACTGGTAATGGAATTATTGAAAAAGTAACGAAAAGTTCTTCAGGTTACGGTCACCATATAGTTATCAACCATGGATTTGGGTACAAGACTTTATATGGACATATGAGTAAGATTGATGTGAAAAAAGGCCAAAAAGTAACTCGTGGACAAAAAATTGGAGAAGTGGGGTCTACTGGAACTTCTACAGCTCCACACCTTCATTACGAAGTAATTTCGCAAGGAAATAAAGTAAATCCAATTCACTATTGTATGGATGGATTATCTCCAGAAGAATATCAACAATTGGCCAATATGGCTTCTACAGCTAACCAATCATTCGATTAGTACTAATTTTTTGGAAAAAAATAAAAAACCTGTTAAGTTCGGATGAGCTTAACAGGTTTTTTGTTTAATGATTAGTTGAAAATGGTTAACCGTTAATTTTTTTCGCTTTTACGATTAGTCATTAAGCGTTCAGCTTTAACCATCAATTTATGAGGCTTGATACTAAAAATACTACTTGTCGAAATTGTCAGACAGAAATGCCTGAAGACTCCTTGTATTGTCCTAAATGTAGTCAGAAGAATACTGATGGGCGAATTCCCATTTTAAGTTTTGTATTAGATTTATTGGAAAATATTTTTAGTCTTGATTCTAAGTTATTGAAAACTTCTTTGGGACTTTTTATTCCTGGGAAATTAACTAATGAATTTTTTCAAGGGAAACACAAAAGTTTTGCGACCCCCTCGAGGTTATTTTTGGCTAGTGCATTATTGTTTTTTGCGATGTTAAGTGTTCAGGTTCAGCAATTAATAAAGGATGAAAATATCTCCGGAGATGTTTTTGGAGTGGCTGAAAAAAATAAAAGTAAGGAAGATCAAATAGCAGAGCTGAATAAGGTCAGGGAACAATTAGGAGGAGGCATGATGGATAAATCAATTAAAGCTGCTTTAGATTCAGCAGAGGCCAAAATATTGGAGAGCGAAAACATCGATACTAATTTAGTCAATATTTCTCTGTGGAGTGGGAACTATGAATTCATGGCTTCTGATATGATAAATCTTACTGCAGATAGTATGATTCAAAAATATCAAATTAAAGGATTTGTAGATCAAATGTTTTTTAGGCAAGGTTATAAATTAACTAAAGAACCTAAGTCTTGGTTATATACATTGATTGGGAATTTAACTTGGATGATGCTTTTGTTAATTCCATCTATGGCTTTGATATTCAAGTTGTTATACATTCGGAGGAAAAAATATTATGTAGAGCATTTAGTGTTTTTATTTCATATACATGCGTTTTTTCTATTTGTTGGCGTAGTATTTTTAATTTATAAACAAATAGAGCCTGGTCCAATGCTCGATTATGAATCATTAGGTTTATTCTCTGTTTTTTATTTATATGCTCTATTTGCCTTAAAAAGTGTTTACGAACAAGGGTGGCTTAAAACATTTTTTAAATCTATTCTAATTTTATTTTTCTATTTCATTGTGTTATTTTTCTGTGTGGTAATAATTTCCGCAGTAAGCTTTATTTTATTTTAAAAAAATACAACTTCTTTTTTCCTTTTCATTTTTTCATCATCTTTGCACCATTAAATAAGGAACTTATTTTTAAAATCATGAGCATCTACGATAATTACGAAACCATCATCGGACTCGAAGTCCACGTCCAACTTGCCACAAAAAGTAAAGCATTTTGCGCTGACGATACTACTTTTGGCGCAGATCCAAATACTCATATAAGCGTTGTTTCTCTTGGCCATCCAGGTACTTTACCTAAGATGAATAAAAAGCAAGTGGAGTTTGCAGTTCGTCTAGGACTTGCTCTAAATTGTGAAATTAATCCAAGAAACACTTTTGATCGGAAAAATTATTTCTATGCAGATTTGCCTAAAGGATATCAAATTACTCAAGACGCTTCTCCAATTTGTTTGGGAGGACATTTGGAAATAAAAGTAGGGGAGGAGAAGAAAAGTATCCGTTTGCACCATATTCATATGGAAGAGGATGCAGGGAAATTGATCCATGATATTGATCCCAATCATTCTTTGGTAGATTTAAATCGTGCAGGAGTTCCATTATTAGAAATTGTAACTGAACCTGATTTTCGATCTGCAGAAGAAGTAGATGCATTTATGAATGCGATGCGGCAATTAGTTCGATACCTTGAAGTTTCTGATGGAAATATGGAAGAAGGTTCTTTGCGTTGCGATTGCAATGTAAGTGTTCGAAAAAAAGGAGATACTCAACTCAACGAACGTTGTGAAATCAAAAATATGAACTCCATGCGTTACGCTCGGCAAGCCATAAAATTTGAGCAAAAACGCCAAATTGATTTAATGGAAAAAGGAGAACGTGTAGCTCAAAATACTTTAAACTTCGATCCTGTAACTGGAACAACTTCACCGCTAAGACAAAAGGAAGATGCACATGATTATCGATATTTTCCAGAACCAGATTTGCCTCCCGTGGTTTTGTCAAAAGAATATGTTGAAAAAATAAAATTAGAAATGCCTCCGCTTCCGAATGAATTATTTGAAAAATTCACAACGGAATTTCAGTTACCTGCTTACGATGTAAATTTATTGACTGAAGAAAAAGAAACAGCATTACACTTTTTAGAAATTTGCAAATCAACAAAAAAATACAAAGCAGTTTCCAATTTGGTGATTAATAAAATAAAACCGTTTTGTAATGAGGAGAAAATTTCTATTTCAGATATTAAAGTTTCGCCAAAAGCATTTGCTGAATTTGCCGAACTGGTAGAAAGTGGAAAAGTGAGTAGTTCGATTGCCTACCAAAAATTATTTCCTGCTTTAATTTCCTCTCCTGAAAAAGCGCCCCAAGTTTTAGCAGAAGAGATGAATTTGATTCAGTCAGATGATGAGGATTTTTTAGAAAAAATTGTGAATGAAGTTTTAGAAAAAAATCCAAAAGAAGTGGAAGCATACAAAAAAGGGAAGAAAAATTTGATTGGATTTTTTATGGGGCAAGTGATGAAAAACTCAAAAGGGAAGGCAGAACCGAAATCGACGAATGCTTTGTTGAGGAAGAAGTTGGATCGTTGATTCTAGAGTAGAAAGAGCGTAAGCAGATTTAATTTTTATATATTAAATAAATCTCTTAACTGATTAGTAATCAATTAGTTACAAAAGAAAAACCTAAATTCCTTTGGCATTTTTCCCAATGGTACATATATTGCAAGTAGTGAGAAGAAAAGGGAGTTCTATTCACTTTTAAAACACATACTATTATGTCAATGAAAGATAAAGAAGTGACCAAATTATATTGGTCCATCGGTGAAGTTGCCGAGATGTTTGATGTTTCAAAGTCATTAATTCGGTTTTGGGAAAATGAATTTGAAATGCTCCGCCCTGCCAAAAATACTAAAGGTGAACGTCGATTCACCGCTGCTAATATTGAGCAAATGCACATTATTTATAACCTAGTAAAAAAGCGTGGCTTTACCATCAAAGGAGCAAAACAAGAAATTAGAGAAAATAAAAAACGACTTAGAAATAAAAGAGAAGCGCTTAAGTTGATGGAAAAATTAAAGTCCGATTTGGAGGGTTTTCTTTTACGTGTGTAGTTTGTTATATGTTTTGAGTGCTTTAGTATGTTTTCTTTTTTTCCTTGAAAAAAAAAGAAACAAAAAATTCTAGGCGAAAAAATAGCTTAGCGCAAAGCAAGCTCCCGCACCTTCATTTTTCGCCGTTCCCTGCCCGCCACATACGACTCATAGTTTTCCTTTCAAAATACTTTTATATATATTGAAATATTGTTTTTACCAATTTAAAAATAGTGAATTTAGGTAGATGTTTTATTTAATGAAAAAAAAGTTTGTTACTTTTTTCTCGCCCATCGTTATGCTTTCGAATTCCTCCAAAGAGAATGTAGGATTATTGTTATAAAATAATTCTGCAGATCGTTTCAAATCAAAGTTTTAGACAACAGAATATTTTAGTGGATTTAGAAAATGTTTTTTAAAATTCAAAATGAGTTTTAAAAACTAAAAGTCCTTTGTCTTTTTTTGAACTTAATTATGTGTTGTACATGATTGAGGAGGGATGTCGATGCATTGCTGTAACAATACATTTACAAAAACAATAAATCTATTTTTTTAATCTACTCACAGATCGTTTTGATCCTGCGGGCAAAAATATTTCTATGTCTATACCTAAAGAACCTCGACAATTAATGGTCAATTTGATGTACCTCGTTTTGACAGTTATGTTGGCGCTGAATGTATCAGCTGAAGTCCTTAATGCATTTTTATCAATGGATAAAAGTATTGGCGAAAGTAGCCGAATTGTAGGTGATTCCAATGCTCAACTTTTTGGAGCTATCGAACAACAAGCGGAAGCCTATTCGCAATTTGCACCTATGAAAACTAAAGCGAATGAAGCACAAATATTAGTAAAAGCATTCTACGATTATGTAGGTGAATTAAAAAATGAATTAATCGAAACCTCGGGCGGTTTAGATGAGAATAATGAGCCTGTCAGCAAAAAACGTAAAGAACCAACGACTCGCCTCTTTGTCAACGAAGGCAGAGGCGATGAGTTGGAAAGTAAAATTATCGAAGTCAGAAAACGACTTTTAGAATTGATTGAAGATGGAAATGAGAAATCATTATTAGAAAAAATATTGCCACTTGAACTCGATCCAATTCCAGAAAATTCTGACAAAAAGAACTGGGCACAATTCACATTTCAGCAAATGCCTGTTGCAGCAGTTTTGCCGATTCTCTCCAAGTTTCAGAATGATGCAAAGATTGCAGAAAGTGCGGTGCTCAATTATTTTTATAATAAAGTACAAGGAGAAAAAATTGTTTTTGATAATTACCAAGCGGTGATTTCTGCAGACAAAAGTTATGTCATCAAAGGGGAATCTCTTTCTTCTGAGATCTTTCTTTCCGCATTTAGCACGACTGCTGACAATGTTACGATCAAAGTGAATGGGCGCGAAATCGATGTTCGAGATGGAAAAGCACTTTTTAATATTCGTCCAAATGAAATTGGAAGCCAAAGTTTTTTGGCCGAAGTTTCGATGACGAATCCTATCACAGGAGATGTGAAAACTTATACGAAAAGATTTAATTACGAAGTTGGCGAGCGGTCGGTGACGGCTGCAGCTGACAAGATGAATGTATTTTATTTAGGTGTTGACAATCCTTTTTCCGTTTCCGCTGCTGGAGTTGCAAGCAAAGATGTAAATGTTTCAAGTAATGATGTTCGGATGGAAAAAATCCGAAATGGGAAATTTAATGTAAAACCCAAAAGAACAGGTACAGCTAAGATTACAGTTTCCGGTGGCGGATTGGAATCTACCACTTTTGAGTATCGAGTGAAGAAGATTCCAGATCCTGTTATTCGCTTAGGACGAAAAGGTCAAACTACCATGAGTCCAAATGAAATCAGAGCTTTTGAAGGTTTAGTGGCACTTTTGGAAAACTTTGATTTTGAGGCAAGATGCAATATTGTTGGTTTTGAAGTGACTCGATTGCCTAAACAAGGTGATGCTGCAGTAGTGCGAAATCAAGGTGGGAGGTTTAAGTCAGAGGCAAAGGGTTTAATCAAAAAAGCAAAATTCGGTGATACATTTTTCTTTGATCAGATTCGAGTGAAATGTCCTGGTGATGAAGTGACAAGAAAGATTAATGGACTAAGTATCAAAATCCAGTAACACTTAACACGTGGTGGTCTGCTTTAGCTGACCTGAAAAGGTGAACAAAGTGAATCTTAAAAAAAAAGGAATGAAAAAATCGCTGTGCTCATTTTTTAGGTCAGCTAAAGCAGACCACCACGTGTTAAGTGTTACTCAGTTTATTTAAAAATCAGATTAATTTAATTAAAAATAATAACATGAAAAATATCCTTTTAATCTTCGTAACCATTTTTATTTCCAATTCTATTTTCGCTCAACAACCTCTTGATGGTGTTGTAGAGAAAACATTAATGAAAGATCGGCAAGTTTTAAATTACGCTCCAGTTAGGCAAGCTGATATTTTTTGGGAAAAAAGAATCTGGAGGATAATTGATGTAAGAGAAAAAATGAATCAATCATTCATGTATCCCGAATTACCCTTTTTTGAAATATTAAAAAAGGCAGCAATGAATGGTGAGATAACTTTGTATTCAGTAACCGACGATAAGTTTACCGAGGAAATAAAAGACTATGATGGTATTTTTTCAACGAGAGATACAACTGTAATTATCGATCCTGGAACTTACGAAGATAGCGTTGTAGTTTTTGAAAATGAAACCAACTATGAGGATATTAAAAGATTTAGAGTAAAAGAGGTTTGGTATTTTGACGAAGCTACATCAACTTTGAAAGTTCGAATTTTAGGGATTGCTCCATTGAAAGATGTCTTTGATGAGAATGGAAATTTTCGATATGAGAAACCTCTGTTTTGGGTTTATTATCCTCATTTGAGAAATGTCTTAGCTCGAAATGAGGTCTACCTTCCTGGCAATGATCATCAGCAATTATCTTGGGATGATTTATTTGAAATGCGATATTTTGCAAGTGTGATTTATAAAGAAGGAAATGTTTATAATCGAAGAATTAAAGATTATGCGGAAGGGTTAGATGGGTTATTGGAGGCGGATAAAATCAAGCAAGAGTTGTTTAACTTCGAACATGATCTTTGGAGTTATTAAAAATAAATGAACCGTGACACAGCTTTAAGTTGTGTCACGGTTCATTTATTTTTATCCCATATTTTTCTCTCGAAGTAGTTCCAAACAAGCAGCCAAACTCTCTTCCCAATTCGGAATTTCTAAATCAAAAGTTTCTTTAATTTTTGTTTTGTCCAAAAGAGAATATGGTGGTCGACTAGCTGGAGTAGGGTAGTCCTTAGTTTCAATTTCGTTGACTTTACAATCGATATTTTCCAATTCAAAAATCTTTTTGGCAAAGTCCGCCCAATGTGTTTCACCTTCATTGCTGTAGTGAAAAACACCTTGCATTTTTCCACTTACCAAATCTCCGTCTTCCATTTTAGAAATAATATCTAACATGGCTTTGGCAAGATCATAAGCATACGTTGGAGTTCCTATTTGATCAGCAACGATACCCAAACTATCTCTTTCTTTTCCTAGCCGTAACATCGTTTTCACAAAATTATGTCCGAATGAAGAATAAACCCATGATGTCCTAATAACCATACTTGAAGGCAACATCATTTGTACGAATTGATCTCCTTGTAATTTAGTTGATGCGTAAACACTTTGAGGATTAGTTGGGTCGGTTTCCAAAAGAGGTCGATCTAAACCATTATGATAAACATAATCTGTGGAAAGATGAATCAATTGTATATTTCTAATCACCGCTGCTTGAGCGATATTTTTTGCCCCCATGGCATTAACTTCATAGGCTAATTTTTCATCTTCTTCAGCTTTATCCACAGCAGTATAAGCTGCGCAATTGATGATATAATTATAATCACCTGAATTGACGAAATCATAAACTGCATTAGCATCTGTGATATCCAAATCAGCTACATCTACAAAAGTGAAATTGAAATCAGGAAAATATTTTGCGAGGTATTGTAGTTCCGTCCCCACTTGTCCATTGGATCCCGTTACAAGAATGTTTACCATTTATTTATATTTAATTTTTAAAAAAACGATGGAATGTAAAACAATTAATACAAATCCGCAAAAGTGGATATGTATTTCTTTTATTGATTTTAAAAATGTGGCGTGCGGAATTTTTAATCTACAGAGTATAAACGGATATTTTCTTTTAATGGTTCGTATCGATTAAATGATTGTACATCCGTAAATAGATTTTTTGAAATGTCTAACTCTCCTTTGAAGAAATAATTAGAAATAAATTTAGGATTGCCTAATACTTCTAAATCGCCGTCTCCCCAAAATCGACCATATTTTAATTCTCCATCGTTTGCGATGTACATTTCTCCGGAGCCGTATTTATAGGTAAGCATAAAATATCCAACTAGGCCAAAAGTCTTGCTTAAATGTTCTACAAATCTTGTGAACTGTTGGGTGTGTGATAAATTTTCAAAATCTAAGAATTTTTTAACTAATGGTAAGGTTGAGCCGACCAAGGTAACACAATCATCTTTTTCAACAATCATAACTCTTGTGCCATAAATTTTATCAGTTGCTTCATCCCAATCCACTACTTCTGCAGCTTTTAATTGGAAAAAATCTATCACACTTTGTTTATCTGTGGTTTTGATAGAAAGCCAACGATATTCAATTCCAACTTCTTTATCTGAAAATTTGGTCTCTTGAATTGGAGTGAAATCTTGATTTAAAAAATATTGGTATTCTTCGATAGGAATTTCTTCGTAAAGATTTTTATTATAATCTCCTCTGAAAAATTTCAACCCAGTTTGATTACAGATCTTGTGAATTAATTGGAAAAACTCTTCTTTGAATCTATCAGGAAAAGAAAGTTCAATAAATCCATTTAAAAACAAAAGTTCAAAATAGTATTCTGGATTTTGCTTAGAAGTGGATACCGCTTTGCGATAAAATTTATATTCTGATTTTTTGAAATCATGCTCAAAAATAAGTTCCTCCATTTCATTGACTAGTTCAATAAATTCCTTTTCCGGGTATTTATCAACTACAGTTACTTGCCAATTTTCAACGCTTAGTTTTTCTTTTGATAAATAAAACATTTTTTAATTCCGTGTTGTGATCAGCAATTTACTCCTCAATCCTGGTTACGGAAGAAATCCCTTCTTCGTTTCGCAAGGCACGAATAGCGATTTCCAATTGATCTTTGTTTTTTACCAAAAGAGAAACTCTCCCTTCAAAATATCCTTCATGTCCATCAATATAAAATGAGCGAATATTTAATCCTAAAGTATGAGAAATTTTATTAGAAAGTTGTTGGATTACACCTGGCCCTGAATCAATTCCAACGATTAAAAGGTCGGCAATGAAATTGGTATTAGTTGTATTAACCCATTCAGCTTTCATAATTCTATATCCATAATGTGCATTCATATGAGTTGCATTTGGACAAGATGTTCGGTGAATTTTCATACCAGCAGTCGCGGTTAAATAGGCAAATACATCATCGCCTTGCACAGGATTACAACAAGTAGCTAGTTGATAATTATATTCATCTGCATTTTCTCCTGCGATTCTAAGCTGTGGTTTGCTTTCAAAAATTTCCTTCTTTTTTCGAGATTTCGATTTTTCTGAAGGAACAACATGTGTTTCTACTTCCTCTTCAATTTCAACTAATCTGTTATTTTCTACTTTGAAATTTTTGAGAACACTATTCAGATTGATCTCTTCCATCGAAATAGCATAATACAAATCGACTCTTGATTGGTAATTGAAGTACTTAACCAAAGTATCTACATTTTCCTCTAAATCTATTTTTAAACCTTTAAACTTTCGTTGCAAAGTTTCCATTCCAAATTCACCTTGCTTACGTCGTTCCTCTTTCATCGAAGAACGAATTTTGGAACGAGCTCTACCAGTCACTACCATCTTCAACCAAGCTTCAGAAGGTTTTTGATTTTTGTTGGTGATGACACTTACTTGATCTCCACTATTCAAAAGGTGTCCCATTGGAACAAGTTTAGAATTCACTTTTACGGCATGGCAATGATATCCAATATCAGTATGAATACTAAATGCAAAGTCCAAAGCAGTTGCACCTTTTGGTAAAATTTTCAAATCACCTCTAGGAGTATAAACATAAACTTCTTCATTAAAAAGATTGGTTTTAAAGTCTTCGATAAATTGAATGGCATCATCACTTTCATTGTCCAAAATATCTCGAACGTTGTTTAACCAGGTATCGAACACATTGTAGTCGTCATCTTTTCCTCCTTTATATTTCCAATGCGCAGCAAAACCTCGTTCAGCAATTTCGTCCATTCGAACACTTCGAATTTGAACTTCAACATATTTCCCTTCAGGGCCAATTACGGTGGTATGTAAAGATTCGTACCCATTTGATTTAGGAGTAGTTACCCAGTCTCGTAATCGTTCAGGAATAGGAATATGTACATCAGTTACGATGGAATAAACCTGCCAGCACTTTTGTTTTTCTTGAGCCTTTGGTACATCCAAAATAATTCGAATGGCAAACAAATCATAAATTTCTTCGAAGGTGACTTGTTTCTTTTTTATTTTATTTAAAATTGAATAAATCGATTTTGGCCTTCCGAGAATTTTATAATTTCTAAATCCGGAATCTTTGAGTGCTTTATCTAAAGGCGCAATAAACTCTTGAATAAATGCATTTCTAGCGCGTTTGGTCTCTTGTAATTTTTTGGCAATGTCTCTGTACTCTTCTCGATTAGTGATTTTCAAACACAAATCTTGATACTCAGTTTTGATTTGATATAAACCTAATCGGTGAGCTAAAGGAGTATAGATAAATTGGGTTTCTGCGGCAATTTTTAATTGCTTGTGCCGAGGCATTGCATCTAGGGTTCGCATATTATGCAATCGATCCGCCATTTTTATCAAAACAACTCTTACATCGTCAGCAAGTGTAGTCAAAACCTTTTTGAAGTTCTCAGCTTGCTGACTGGCAGCATCATTATGAAGTCCATCCAATTTGGTCAAACCATCAACAATCATTGCTACTTTTGGACTAAATTCTTTTTTTAATTCTCCTAAAGTAACTGGTGTATCTTCTACTACATCATGCAGCAAGGCACAGATAATTGCAGTTGGCCCCAAACCAATTTCTGCAGCACAAATTCGCGCTACTTCGATAGGATGAAAAATGTAGGGTTCACCAGATTTTCGTCGTTGCTCTTTATGAGCATCGACGGCTATTTCAAAAGCGCGATACATTTGCGCCTCATCTTCTTCAGAGAAATTAGATTTGATGCAATGGATCATCTCGTCATACGCTTGGCGTATGGCTTCCAACTCTTCGGGGGAATATGTAACTATCGTTCCTTGCATGATTCTTAAAATTTTTTAAAATATAGGTAATGCTTTCCATTGACTTTTTTGCAAAAGCTTTCTTTAATAGTATTAGAAAGAAATGTGGGAAACATTTATGAAAGACGAATCAACTACTAATTTAGGAATAAATTCTTATAAATGTAACAAATATGTTAATAGGTTGTTTAGTCCATTTAAAATATCCATATCCATAATAAGTTTTTGAATAAAGTCTACTTGGTTGAATTAATAATTGCAATTGTATTGCACTCGTTTTAAAACTACCTTTACGATCAAAAATTAAACAAAATGGGACACGATCACCATCATCACCATCACTCGGGGGATGGACATATTGCGGCTGCATTTTTTCTGAATCTAGGTTTTACTATTATTGAATTTGTTGGAGGTTTTTTGACCAATAGTGTAGCTATCCAATCGGACGCTTTGCATGATGCAGGTGATACTGCTTCGTTGGGGTTAGCTTGGTATTTTCAGCGATTATCTAAAAAAGGAGGGAACTCGAAATACACTTTTGGTTACAAACGATTCAATACTTTGGGGGCAATAATTACAGGAGTAATCCTAGTGGTAGGATCTATTTTTATTTTATCGGAAGCGATTCCACGGATTTTTTCTCCTGAAAAAACGAATGTAGAAGGTATGATAGGATTAGCGATTTTGGGAGTGATTGTAAATGGTATTGCTGTTTTGAGAATGCGACAAGGTGGGAAGAGTTTGAATGAAGAAATGATCTCATGGCATTTGTTGGAAGATGTTTTGGGGTGGGTAGTTGTTTTGATTGGTTCGGTGTTAATGTATTTTTTTGATTTGCCTTGGATTGATCCATTGTTGTCGATATTGATTACGATTTTTATTTTGCGAGGAGTTTTGAAAAATTTATGGAAGGCCAGCCAAATTATTTTGCAAGCTTCGCCAATTGATATTGACGCAGAAAAAATAAAAGACATTTTGGAAAAAATAGAGGGTGTTGATAATGCTCACCATTTACACGTTTGGACTTTGGATGGAGAAACTAATTTGTTTTCTGCTCATATTGAAACGGATGGGAATCAGAAACTGGAAGATTTAAAAGTTATCAAAAAAGCCATTTACGAATCGATAGAAGATCATTTTGATATTGATCATATTACGTTGGAATTTGAGACGGAAGGGGAGTGTGGGGAGGATTCGACTTTTTGTAAATAAGCAGACCGCTACGTGTTATTCTTTTCCTCACTTCAATAATATTCTGCTTAGCTTCTTTAAATCTTAATTTAAAATCCCAAAATACCACAATCATATCATTATGAAATGAAGAGTAATTCATCTAGATTTCAAAATAAATAACCAACAATCCAAAAAATTGGAAAAAGGATAAAAACTATCAATATTTTCTTATTTTTTCTTTCTAAAAAACCTTTCATTTTCCCAAAAAAACATATCTTTGCACCGCTTTTCAAGAAAGCAGTTCCTTGACTAAAATTTAGTGAGTTATTTTTAGCCAATTTTTTCTTCATTTTTATTGAGGAAAAACAATAGCTAAAATCATTTTTTTCACTAAAAAATTATTGCGGGTGTGATGAAATTGGTAGACATGCTAGACTTAGGATCTAGTGCTTCACGGCGTGTGGGTTCGAGTCCCTCCACCCGCACTTTTTAATGAATAATTAAAAATGAAAGATTATAGAAACGAGAAAGAATTTTTAAGTTGAAAAATTATTCATTCTTAATTATTCATTTCTTTTTTATTTCCTTTCCAACTTTATTCATTTTAATTCTTTTATTTTAATCATTGTTCTGTTTACTTTTCGTAAGAGCAGCCGAAATATTTTTAACTATGCCACAAGTTGTCAGAAACGATAGTGACAATTTAAATACTCAAATTGTTTTGACCATCACCAAGGATGATTATGAACCAAAATTCAAATCAGAATTGAATAAGTACAAAAAACAAGTACAGATGAAAGGTTTCCGAAAAGGAAAAACGCCAACTGCACTTATGAAAAAAATGTACGGACAAAAATTACTCGTTGATGTAATCAATGAAATGGTACAAAACGAGATTTTTACTTTTATCAAAGAGGAAGATTTACAAACAATCGGACAACCAATTCCTGCTGAAGATCAAGCTGATATTGACTTCAATGTGAATGACTTGAAAGATATGGAATTCAAATTTGATTTAGGTTTGGCTCCTCAATTTGAATTAAAAGGAGTAAGTAAAGATTCTACATTTGATTTCAAAAAAGTACAAATTGAAGATTCATTTTTAGATGAGCAAGTTGAAGCGGGGCGTAAGAGAGTAGGAGAGCGAGTTCAAATGACAGAAGACATAGAAGGGAATGATGTGATCAAATTGAATGTGAATGAATTGGATGGAGACAAGTTAAAAGAAGATGGTTGGGCAGCAAGTTTCTCTGTTTTAGTAGATGAGATTGCTGATGAAAAAGTGAAAGAAGAAATCTTAACCAAAAAAGCAGGTGACAAAGTTACGGTAAACGTTTTCCAATTGGAAAAAGATAAAGATGCTGACTTTGTTAGAAAAAATATGTTGGGAGTTCAAGAAAATGATGGTGATGTTGAAATTGGGGAAATGTTTGAGGCAACTATCGAAGAAGTGAACCGTATACAACTTGCTGAAGTAAACCAAGAGTTCTTTGATAAATATATGGGACCAGGAAAAGTGACGTCTGTTGAAGAAATGAAGGAAATGATCAAAACTGATTATATCACTCATTATGACAAACAAGCGGATGCTTTGATGTTTAGAGACTTCAACGATATGTTGTTGGAACAAAATGAATTGCCATTACCAGATTCATTTTTGAAAAGATGGTTAAAAACATCTGAGCAAAATGTTCAAGATAAAGATGTAGAAGAAGGTTATGAGGAATTTGCAAAATCACTACGTTGGTCATTAATCCGAGGTGAGTTGATTAAAAAATTCAACTTGGAAGTAACTGACGACGAGGTTTTTGAAGGAATCAAAGAGCAAGTTCGAGGTATGTTCAAACAATATGGAATGGCTGATGCTGACGAATTGATTGTTTTAAATACTGCAAATCGAATGGCGGAAGACAAAGAGCAAATGAATAAAGTATATGGTGAAATGATGAATGAAAAAGTATTCAACACCATTAAAGGAGAAATCACGCTTAATGAAATTCCAGTTTCACGAGAAGATTTTGACGCTTTATTAGAAGAAGAAAGAGCCAAAGCAATGGCTGCTCAAGCAGCTGCTCAGATGAAAAATGTAGTTAATACTGAAGAAGAGGAAGTAGAAGCAGAAGAAGTTGAGTAATTGATTTTGTTATTGAGTGATTAGGTTACTAAGTTATTGGTAACCCATAATGTAATAACTCAATAACCAATAACTTAATAACAATTAGTCTGTATAAAAGACAAATTGATCGAAAATTAATATTATTAGTTGAACAAAATTCAATTGAATTGTTTAACATTGTGAAGTTTGCGAATTGGAGGTGATTGACTCCCAATTCGCATACTTGTTTATATAGAAAATCTTTTAAAAACTGAAAAATTTAGAGCTACCCGTTTTAGATTTTTACTAAAAAAATTAATACCGATATGTTTCCAAAAGATGAATTTAAAAAGTACGCTACGAAGCACCAAGGAATTAGCTCATTGAACTTAGAGCGATTTGAAAAAGCGCAGCAAGCAGGATTTCAAAATAGTTTGACACCTTATGTTATTGAGGAAAGACAAATGAATGCTACACAATTAGATGTATTCTCTCGATTGATGATGGATAGAATTTTGTTCTTAGGAACAGATGTTAACTTTCAGGTAGCAAATATTTTACAAGCACAATTATTGTTTTTGGAATCTGTAGATCCAAAAAGAGACATTCAAATGTTTATCAATTCTCCAGGGGGAAGTGTGATTGACGGAATGGGAATTTATGATACAATGCAATATGTTAGCCCAGATGTGGGAACAATTTGTACAGGAATGGCTGCTTCAATGGGAGCTGTTTTATTATGTGCAGGTGCTAAGAAAAAACGTTCTGCATTACCTCACTCAAGAGTGATGATTCACCAATTATCAGGTGGAATGAGAGGAACATTTTCTGATATGGAAATCAGCTATAATTTCTCAAAACAATTGAGAGAAGAGTTGTACACTATCCTTGCTAATCATACTGGAAAAACTTTCGAACAAATCGAAAAAGATTCAGATCGTGATAATTGGATGAAAGCAAAAGATGCTAAAAAATATGGGTTAATCGATGAAGTCTTAGAAAGACATTCAGCGAAGGATAATTCATAATTATTTGTAGCAGAAAAATAAAAATGATGAGCGATAAGTTGAATACTTGTCGCTCATTTTTTTTGTAAAGTAGAGATAAGGCAACATCTTAAAAATCCTTTTTTAGCAAAGAAATATTATAACCACCGTCAAACTTTTACTAACTTTGTGTGTTGAATCTAATACACTTTTGATTTTAATTTTTTAGAAAACCTATAATACAATAATTGATTTCGGTGAACTTTAAGTAACTGATAATCAATGAGTTAATTTTTTTAGCCAGATCCCCAAAGTTTAATTCAAAAAATATATAATACCATATTTTTATGCGTAAGACGAAAAATACTCATCGTTGTTCTTTTTGTGGAAGAGATAAATCTGAAGCACTAATTTTAATAGCTGGAATCGACGGGCATATTTGCGAAGTTTGTGTAGAGCAAGCAGATGAAATTATTCAAGAAGAATTATTTGCAGATAAAGGCTCAGAGGCAAAAGAAGATTTTTTCCTTCCTGAAACTGTTACTCCAATGGAAATTAAAAATCATCTTGATCAATATATTATTGGTCAAGATGATGCTAAAAAATTCTTGTCAGTTGCAGTTTATAATCATTACAAAAGATTGCGTCAAGACGTAATGGATGATGGAGTAGAAATTGAAAAATCGAATGTACTATTCGTAGGAAGAACGGGTACTGGAAAAACATTATTAGCGAAAACAATTGCTCGGTTTTTAAATGTACCTTTTGCTATTGTTGATGCAACTGTTTTTACAGAAGCTGGATATGTTGGAGAAGATGTGGAAAGTATCTTGAGTAGATTATTGCAAGTGTGTGATTACAATGTTGCAGCTACGCAAAAAGGAATTGTATACATTGATGAGATTGATAAGATTGCTCGAAAATCTGACAATCCATCAATTACTAGAGATGTTTCGGGAGAAGGAGTTCAGCAGGCGATGTTGAAAATGTTGGAAGGAACCATTGTAAATGTTCCGCCACAAGGAGGACGAAAACACCCAGAACAGAAATTAGTAAAAGTAAATACTGAAAATATTCTTTTTATTTGCGGAGGTGCATTTGATGGAATCGAAAAGAAGATTGCTAACCGAGTAAATCGACAAGTGATTGGTTTTGCAAGTGGTAATAAAGAAAAAATTGATCGAGAAAACCTTTTACAATATATTTCTCACCAAGATTTAAAAGCATTTGGATTAATTCCTGAGTTAGTTGGACGTCTTCCAGTTTTGACCTACTTGGAACCTTTAGATCTGGATGCCTTGAAAAAAATCATTTCCGAGCCTAAAAATTCTATCTTAAAGCAATACATGAAATTATTTGCTTTGGAAGGAATTAGACTGACTTTTAATGAAGGCGCTATTGAATATATAGCTGAGAAAGCCTTGGAGTACGAGTTAGGCGCGAGAGGATTGCGTTCCATCTGTGAGGCAATTATGACTGATGCTATGTTCGAATTACCTTCTCAAAAAGAGGTAACAGAATTCGAGGTAACTCGCACGTATGCGATGGAAAAACTTAGTAAATCGAAAATTTCAAAGTTAAGAGCTGCTTAATTTTATAAAAAATCTCTTTTTTTTGTCAGTTTTTAGATTTTTTTTTTTTTTTTAAAAATTCTTTTTTAATTTTATATTATAAAAGTCACTTTAACGAAGTTGACTATTTCAATTATGACTAAAGACTAAAGTCAATCCTTTGGCTTTATATATAATTATAGAGAGAGCGTTTATTGTACACCCCGTTTCGGATCCTTCCGGAACGGGGCCTTTTTTTTTGGATATTCTATATTTTAAAAAATTACTTCTTTTCTTTGCAGTAAAAAAAGCATGCGATATTTTGCTGAACTTTCATATAAAGGAACAAACTATAATGGTTGGCAACGACAACCAAATGCTCCATCGGTTCAGCAGACTATCGAAGAAGCTTTTTCCCTAATCCTTCGAATTCCAACCTTAATTATGGGATGTGGCCGAACAGACGCAGGTGTGCATGCGAGCCAATTTTTTATTCACTTTGATTTGGAAATTATCCCAAAAGGATTTGAGAGGGATTTTAAAAAAACATTTTTAAATCGAGTCAATAAATATTTACCAAGCGATATTGCCATCCATAAAATTTTTGAAGTAGAGGAAAATGCTCATGTTCGATTCGACGCTTTTTTTCGAGCGTATGAATATCATTTAGTTTTTGATAAAAATCCTTTTTTGGCAGAAACCGCTTTTCGTTTTTCGCAAGGCAAGAAATTAGATTTTGAAAAAATGCAAGCTGCTGCAAAGCTCTTGCTAGAATATGACGAGTTTTTTACTTTTTGCAAAACCAAATCTGATGCGAAAACGATGTTGTGTGATATCAAAAGATCAGAATGGGTTTGGGAAAAAGAAGGGAAGCATTTGGTGTTTCACATTGCGGCCAATCGTTTTTTGAGGGGAATGGTTAGATTAGTGGTTGGTATGTGTCTTAATGTTGGATTAGGGAAAGTGTCATTGGAAGAAGTGAAAGAAGCATTAGATGACCAGAAGCGTTTGAAGAAAAGTTATAGTGTGCCTCCGAATGGACTTTTTTTGACGGAAATTAAATATCCAGAGAACATAATGAATATTGAATAACGATTTAAGAAGTAAGTATCGTCAAACTTCTCAAATCCTTGTTCTTAAATCGTTATTCGATATTCCCACCTTTCTATTTCGTAATAGCCGCAAAAGGATCATCAGTCAATCCATAATCAGCCAAACTTGCCGCCCCTTTTACATCTTTTAATTTCAAATCAAAAATTTTACTCTTATGCAAAGTGGCTATTTTAGCACCAGTATCGAGGGTAATCCAATCTTCCCAAGTAAATTCTAAGCCGCCAACGGGAATTATTTTAACCCACATTTTCCAACTTTTTGGTAACCCATTGTCATCTAAAATCCATCCATAAGAATCTCCAGGAGTCACCCCACCAGATTCATAAGCAACCATCATAGCTTCTCGTCCATCTTTGGTTTGAACGATACTACGACTTGTGCCAGGATCAAATGCTTTGACAGGGGCATTGAGCCAAAAGGAATCATTACAGAAATGCTTCCATGCTTGGCTGACTAATTTGTTGGCTTTGTCACCCGTAACTTCTTTACCTTTAGAATAACTTTTACCTGTAACTGATTTAGTATGAAGCAAGACTTCATTATCACCCCACATCACTTTTACATAATTCCGTCCCTTATCCCAAAGATATTGTTGACGTCCGGCAAAATCCCAACTAATAATATTGGTGGTATCCCAAGCTGGTTTGTTGATGGCAGTCATCATTTTTTGAGCAATGGTATCTGCTTCAGGAGAAGGAGAACTGTCTGGTCGAGATTCGTGGGTCATGATTCCTAGGATTGTCAAAATCAATAGCAATCCTGCAAGACCGATAAAGAACCATTTAAAGAATTTTTTCATTGGTGACCTTTTTTGTTTGTTATGTATTTATGTTTTTAGAAAATGATTTTAAAAATTCTTTCTAAAGAAACTTCCGCCATCCCTTTTTTCTCTTGATATGAAAATAAGGAGTTGGCTTGGCTCCAAATCCTTCTGTCCATTTTTCATTTGTATTAAAATCTAGAATAATTGGTCGAGTTGCATTCGTCTGAATCATCCGATCAATCAGCATATGATGAGCCCCCGTTTTTATTCCTTCTTCTGAAATTGTTCCGATGAGGCTAAATAATTTTTCATGACTAAATATAAAAAAATCTGCGGCTAATAAATTACCTTTTTTATCTTCAACTCCAGTTGAAAAACCCAATCCACGATGCATTGCATTGTACATAATTCGTTGCAATGCATGAAATTTTTCATTCACCCATTTATTATCCTTAGTATGTTTTTTATAAAAATCAGCAAGTACCTCAGGTTTGAGATTAGCGATGGAAAACATCGAAGTTGATTCTGCTTCAGCAATAATATCCATAGTTTCCTTTGAATAACTGTTAGTGATACTTGGATAATCTTTATTTAAAAGAATATGATAGTTTTGATGTTCTGTTTTTTCAAAGTCTAAATTATCATGGACCATCACACCTTCGTTGAGTGACATCTCAATATTTTGATACTCAGGTGGAATTGCATTTAAAAAGGCATCTACTCGTTTTTTTGATAACATATTTACTGAATAGATACCGGTAGAGCGAACCCAATGAGGAATAAATAACTCTTTGGTTTTCAATATTTTAGGTTCCCAAATTAGAGGAAGAACAGATTCATAATCATTTTCAATCAGGCAATCCCAGTTTTTAGAAACGTTATTTAAAAACCACATGTAGCCAAATGGATTTCCATTATTAGCAAAATGAACACAACTGTTCCATTTGTTTTTATCAATCTCTTCGGCTTTTAAATAATGTATATTCATATTGATATATCGTACTTTTTTATTCGTAACGAGACTTTTCAAGTCCCGTTGGTTTGCTACGGGATTTGAAAAGTCCCGCTACGTAACATTACGCAAAAGTATAACAAACGAAATCAGAAAAGGATTTTTGAGATCAATAAATATTCAGTAATTTGTTTTTAAGTCAAAGCTCCATAAATGAAAAACAAACATCTCAATCAACTGATTTATTTTTTTGGATTGTCAAAATTGTTGATCCATTTTTTTACGAATACCAATTATGGATTACATCGTGATGAATATTTGTATCTCGATCAGGGGAATCATTTGGGTTGGGGATTTATGGAAATCCCACCTTTGCTTCCAGTATTTTCCAAAATAATAGGAGTGTTGGGGAGTAGTGTTTTTGTTACTCGATTATTTCCAGCATTGATCGGAATGATTACGATTATCTTGGCAGGAATGATTGTGAAAAATTTAGGAGGGAAAAAATGGGCTATTATTTTTACCTGTGGAGGACTATTATTATCGCCTGCTATGCTAGGAAGTAATACCTTATTTCAACCTGTTTCTTTTAATCAATTCTTTTGGTTTTTATCAGCTTATCTTTTGCTTCAAGCTATAAAAACAGAACAACCTCGATTTTGGTATTTCTTAGGACTAAGTACTGGTTTTGGTTTTTTGACAAAGTACTCGGTTGTTTTTTATGGAGTAAGTATGGTGATTGCATTGTTATTGACACCACAAAGAAAATGGTTGACTACAAAATACCCATATCTCACGTTACTCATTGCTTTAGTGATTGCTTCCCCAAATCTATTTTGGCAATATGAACATAACTGGCCTGTGATCCATCACATGCAAGAATTAGCGGAGACACAACTGGTTTATGTAGATTGGGGAGGATTTTTATTAGAGCAAATTCAATTTCATTTTGCCTTTTCAATTATTTGGTTGGCTGGACTCCTAGGTTTATTTCGGTGGGAAAGATTTGAGCCATATCGTTTTTTAGGAATTGGATTTTTGATGACCATTTTACTGATAGGAAATTTGAGTGGCAAGCCATATTATACGATTGGAGCATTTACTATTCTTTTTCCATTCGGAGGAATTGTTTTGGAGAAGTGGATTTCGAAAAATGCGGTTAGAGCAAGTTTATTTTTGGGAATGGTAATTTTGACTATACCTGTTTGGCCTTATGTTTTGCCAATTTTTAAGATTGATAAGATGAAAGATTATTGTGCTTATATGGATAGAAACTATGGTGTAGAAGGCCCATTAATTTGGGAAAATGATCGAAAATACGAACTTCCTCAAGACTATGCTGATATGAATGGTTGGGAAGAATTAGTAGAAAGAGTGGCTAAAATCTATCATGCTTTGCCACCTGAACAAAAAGAAAAATGTCTGGTTTATGGGGGAAATTATGGACATGCAGGAGCGATGAATTATTATAAGGAAAAATATGACTTACCTGAGATTCATTGTTTTAATTCAAGTTATGTGATGTGGACGAAGGAAGATGTTGATTTTAATTGTCAGATCATGGTGGAAGATTGGTATCAAGCTCCCACTTCTGATTATTTTGAAAAAAGAGTTTTATTGGATAGTATTCGAGATCCTTTTGCAAGGGAGAAAGGGTTTATTTATTTTCAAGAAATACCGAAGGTAGATGTAAGAGAGGCTTGGCGAAATATTGTGAGAGGGGAGAAGGAGGAGTTTAATTTTTAGGGTTTGATCCACGGCATCCGCTTTCCATCAAACCCTAAATAAAAAAAGGTGTTATCACTTTAAGCAATAGCACCTTTTTTATCTTTTTTATCAAAAAAATTACGAAACACTTACCGCTTCATATAGTGGAAAATTTTCCATAAAAGCATTCACCTCACCTCTGATTTCAGTAATTAAATCTTCATTTTCAAAATCAGAAAGCAGTCTATCAATCCATTCCACGACTTTTACACAATCTTCTTCTTTGAATCCACGAGTAGTAACTGCTGCAGTTCCAATTCGAATTCCAGAAGTGACGAATGGACTCTGGGTATCAAAAGGAACCATATTTTTATTGACAGTAATGTCAGCCAAAACTAAAGCATTTTCAGCCTGTTTCCCTGTTACATTCTTATTTCTCAAATCTAAAAGCATCAAGTGATTATCAGTTCCACCTGAAATTATTTTATAACCTTTTTCCACAAAAGCATCGGCCATTGCTTGAGCATTTTTAATCACTTGCTGCCCATATTCTTTCCATTCTGGTTGTAATGCTTCATGAAAAGCAATTGCTTTGGCAGCAATTATATGTTCTAGTGGACCACCTTGCATTCCAGGGAAAACACCGCTGTTTAAGATAGCAGACATTTTGATTGGATTACCTTTTTTAGTAGTTCGTCCCCATGGGTTGTTGAAATTTTTTCCCATCATAATTACTCCTCCCCGTGGACCACGCAAGGTTTTATGAGTAGTAGAGGTTACAATATGACAATGAGGTATTGGATCATTTAATAAACCCGCTGCAATCAATCCTGCAGGATGCGCGATGTCTCCTAAAAGTAATGCACCTACTTTATCTGCAATTTCTCGAAAGCGAGCATAATCCCAATCTCTTGAGTAAGCTGATGCCCCACAAACGATTAATTTAGGTTGCACTTCCAAGGCTTTTGCTTCTACTTTATCCATGTCGATAGTTCCAGTTTCCGCTTCAACTCCATAGAAATGTGGCTTAAAATGTTTCCCTGAAAAATTAACTGGTGAACCATGAGATAAATGTCCTCCATGAGAGAGATCAAATCCTAAAATGACATCACCTGGATTCAAAACAGCTAGGAAAACTGCAGCATTTGCTTGAGCACCTGAGTGAGGTTGAACATTAGCATATTCTGCCCCAAACAATTCTTTCAAATAATCAATGGCTAATTGTTCAATTTCATCCACAACTTCACAGCCGCCATAATATCTTTTGCCAGGATAACCTTCAGCATATTTATTGGTCAAGCAACTGCCCATCGCGTCGATGACATCTTGGCTAGTAAAATTTTCAGAAGCGATTAATTCTACACCACTTCTTTGGCGATGCAATTCCTTATTAATGAGGTTTTGAATGACAGTATTTTTCATAATAAATAGATATATAATATGAGTTTAGAATGAATATTTTAAAACAAGGCGCAAAGGTAAGCAGTTAATTTCTCTATTTAAAATCTTAAAAAAAACTTTTTTACGACGCAAAAGCCAGATTTATGAAAGGTTGGTAAGGTTTTGGATTAAATAACAATAAAACCTAATATGTGGAAGGTGACCACCAGTAAGGTTTTTTATAAATCATCCCCCATTGATTTAGTTAATTTGTTTAAATATAGATAAATGATATATTAAAAAAGTTTACTATTTGTATAGTTCTCGATTAAACTAATTGACTAGATATCTTATTACTATTTTACAAAGTCCATAAAACAATAGATTTATGTTATCCGATCATTGGAAGCACATTTTTATAACAATATCGCTTTTTATTTTTTCTCAAAATATTCTTTCAGCATTAACTGATCGATATCGAATCATGTGGGTGGATGATCCTGCGACAACGATGACGATAGGTTGGGAACAAATTTCTGGAAGTAATCCAACTGTTTATTTCGATAAATACAATGGAGGACAAGACTTCGCAAATTATGGTTTTTATCAAAAAGTAGATCGTAAAGTTTGGGCAAAAGGAATGAATAATCATTTTGTTCGACTCATTAATTTAGAGCCTAATACAGTTTATCATTTTATCATAAAGGACAGCGAAGGAGTGAGTCAAAAAATGTCTTTCAAAACTGCTCCTGATAATCCTTATGAGCGACTTTCAATTATTGCAGGTGGCGATTCTCGAAATCATCGAAAGGCAAGATGCAAAGCTAATTTGTTAGTTTCAAAATTACGACCACATGCAGTAATGTTTGGTGGAGATATGACAGGAGGAGATATCGAAAGACAATGGAAAGCGTGGTTTGACGATTGGCAGAAAACGATGACAGCTGAAGGGCATTTGATACCAATTATACCTGCTCGTGGAAATCATGAATCATCCAATAAAAGTTTGGTAGACATGTTTGATGTAAGAAATAAGAAGAATATTTATGCGGTAAATTTGGGAGGAAGTTTGTTGAGAATATACACCTTGAATTCAATGCTCGCAGCAGGAGGAGATCAAAGAAACTGGTTAGAAAATGATTTAAATCAAAATACTCACATGAAATGGAAGATGGCTCAATATCATCATGCTATTCGCCCACACATGAGTAAAAAATCAGAGCGAAATGCTCAATTAAAAAATTGGGGTACTTTGTTTTATAAATTTGGAGTAGACCTTGTCTGCGAATCCGATGCACATGTAGTGAAAACAACTTATCCAATTCGGCCTTCGAGAGAGAGAGGAAGTGATGAAGGTTTTATTCGAGATGATGAGCGAGGAACTGTTTACATTGGAGAAGGATGTTGGGGAGCACCATTGCGAAGAAATAATGATAATAAAGAATGGACTCGGGCAAGTGGAAGTTTTAATCAATTCAAATGGATTTTTATTGATTTGGATGGAATAGAAGTGCGAACCATAAAAGTTGATAATGCTGAGCAAGTAGCTTCCGTTGATGTGAATGATATTTTTACTGAACCAGCAGGTTTGGATGTTTGGGAACCGAAAACAGGAAGAGTTTTAAGAATTGGAAATAAGCCAATGCTTGCGAATAATGAAGTTTCAACTCCAGTTTTTAAAAATACAATTCCAAAAAAGAAAAAACTAGAACCGAAGCGTTTAGTAAATGTAAAACCAATTGAAGTTTCTCAATTTCAATCCAAAGTTCAATCAGATGAAGTAATGGTTCAATGGGTTACAAAAAATGAAGGAAGAAAACCAATTTTTGAAATCCAAAGATCTACTGATGGAAACAAATATTCCACGTTAGCTAGAATTCAAGGAGCAGGCAATACTAAAAAAGTAAATGCCTATAAAATTATTGATAATTTAAAAGGAGTTGCTTTGGGTATTTATCCTAGTTATCGATTAAAATATACACAAGCCAATGGAGAAGTTTTATTACTTCAGGCTGAACGAGAAATTTTGGAGAATAAAGAATGGAATAATCATGATCGACTTCAGACTAATCCACGAACTGGCCAAATTCAATTTAAATATAAATTACAACAGCCAGGAGATGTTAGTGTAAGATTGGTCAATGCGGTTAACCGACAAGTTTTAAAAAATGATTTTACGAATACCAAAACAGGGAATTTTTTACAATCTCTAGATGTAAGTAAAATTGAAAAAGGTGATTATCTATTGATAATTGAAGCTAATAAAAAAGTAATTCAGAAATATAAGGTGGAGAAAAAAATCTGAGTTGAGAAATAAAGTAAAAAAAATAGGAAATGATTTTAAATAATCATTTCCTATTTTTTTTTGAAACAAAGGGCTTAAAAAAAGTTGAGGAGTGAATCCTTAGCAGGTACACTCCTCATAACCCCAAAAAACCAAATGAAAACTTCTTTAGTCTTCTTATATATATTAAAGAATAACTATTACAATTTATTATGAAACAAAAATAGAAGATTTTTTTATAATAATAAAAAATCTACATAAGAATGTATCAATTATTAAGTCACAAGATAATTAAAAAACACAAAAAACACTAAAAAGTTTAGAACTTAAAGTTATTTTATTAAATAATTAGTGTTAATTCAACGAAAACTTGGGGACTTGTGTTTTAGCATCATTGTAAAAAGTTAGTAAACTTATTTCTACTGTCATAAATGGAGTTAGTGGTAAATCCGATAAAACATCCATTACTTGTAATTCTGAGTTGGCTACAAAGATTCCCCAAAGCCTTGAATTTTCAAGCGATAAAGCATAACTAACAATCTTTCCTTCTTCAAAAAGTTTATTTACAGCAAGCCTTTGGTAAGGCACTAAATCCATAAATTCTTCAGATAATATACTCGGTAGTTTGAAATCTACCATGTATTGATATTCTACCATTAGCTCGTAATTTTTCTATTTATTTTCAATAATTCAATTTAGTCATTATAACAGTTTTTGACCCCAATTTAGTTTATAAAATTTTATAAAAAAGAATGAAAAGTCATCGAATTATCAATTCCGAATTTTAAAAAGGAAAACCCTTTTTAGCACTTTTTAATGTTCTGAAAAAAAAATTAATACTTTTTAACCTTATGGCTTTTTTAATTAACTGAATATTAGTGGTTTGAATGTGTGCTAAAATTTAGTTTTATGTAATAATAAAAACCTAACAGTCTATTTCAGAATTATTAAAAACTTTAAGCCATGACAGTATTAAAAAAATCTTCAAATTTAACTTTCCTCGTACTCTTGGCTTTTGCAATTTTTGTAAGCTCATGTGCTAGAACACAAAAATTAGTGGAACAAGGTCGATATGACGAAGCTGTAGAATTAGCAACTAGAAAACTCTCTGGAAAAAAAAGAAAGAAAGTTAAACATGTAAAAGCTTTAGAAAAAGCATTCGAAAAAGCAACTCAACAAGACATGCAACGAATTGCTAAATTGGAAAACCGACCGGGAAGTGAAGAAAGAATTGTTGACATTTATCGACATATTAGAAAACGTCAAGAAACAGTCTCACCTCTTTTACCTTTGTTGAGTAAAAAAGGATATAAAGCTAAATTTCGATTCGTAAAAGTAGATGAATTGGAAACCGCAGCTATGGAAAAGGCAGCAAGTGCTTTGTATAAAACTGCTCAATATCAATTAGTAGATGCGGAACGTGGCGATAAATTAGCTGGCCGTGATGCATTTCATAATTTAGATAAAATAGAAAATTACTTTAGAAATTATAAAGATGTCAATGAATTAAAACATAGGGCTAGAGAATTAGGGACGACTCATGTTTTATTTGAAATGAAAAATAATGCTCAAGTTGTATTACCTCAAGAATTTGAAAATGAAGTTTTACGAATGGGAGTAGATGAGTTGAATAGTGGTTGGAATCAATTCCATTTGTCAGAATCTGCAAATGAAAAAATTGATCTAAAGGTACGAATGAATATTACTCAAATTGATGTGAGTCCAGAAAGAATTTCAGAACGTGAGTATGTTGATTCAAAAGAAATTGAAGATGGATTTGATTATGTTTTGGATGCAAATGGGAATGTGATGAAAGATACTTTAGGCAATGATATCAAAGTGCCTCGTAAGATTTTGATTCGTGCAAGAGTCTTTGAAGTTTTCCAAAGTAAAGCTGCAATTGTTTCAGGTCATTTGGAATATTATGATGCTAGGAATAATGATTTGATTCGATCTACTCCGATTAGTGTAGAATCTATTTTTGAAAATTATGCTTCGCATTTTAATGGAGATCGAAGAGCATTGTCTGTTTTTTCAAGAGGAAGATGTGATACTCGACCATTGCCATTTCCCTTGGATGAAGAATTATTATTGCAAGCTGCTGAACAGATGAAGCCAATTGTGAGAGATGAGATTAGATATTCAGGAGCGAGTCTGGCGGTAAATTAACCCCCAGACCCTAAAGGGGAGCCTTTTTCAAATATGCCTTTGGCATTTGAAAAAATCGCGAGGGAAGTGTTACCCATTATATAAAAAAATGCACTTTGAAAGATCTTTCAAAGTGCATTTTTATTTTCAAATAATATCGTCAAACAAATCAAGTTTAACTTTTTCAAATGCCAAAGGCATATTTGAAAAAGGCTCCCCTTTAGGGGCTGGGGGCTTACTTCTTCAACCCAATCTGTCTCAATCTCTCATCCAAATATTCCCCAGCAGTAATCGGTTCATAAGCCAATGGTCTCTCATCCGTTACACACTTATCTAGGCATGTCAAATCCATATCACTTTTTGGATGCAAGAAAAACGGAATAGACAAACGAGGCATATGCCATTGTTCTCTCGGTGGATTCACTACTCGATGAGTAGTAGATTTCAAAAGATTGTTGGTTAGTCGTTGTAACATGTCTCCAACATTTACCACAATTTCTCCTTCTTTAGGCAAAACTGGTAACCATTCTCCTTCCATATTTTGAACCTGTAAACCACCTGCCGAAGCTCCAACTAAAAGCGTAATCAAATTAATATCTTCATGTTGTTCCGCTCGAATAGCGGACTCAGGTTCCTTAGTGATAGGAGGGTAGTGAATAGCTCGAAGGATACTATTTCCTTTTTCAATATTTTTAGTGAAATAATCTTCACCTAGGTCTAGATAGATGGCAATTGCTTCCAAAAGCGCTCCACCTGATTTTTCAAAAGCTTGATATAGTTCATTTCCTAAACGGAAAAATTCAGGTTCCTCAGCCACATTTACATTATCAGGATATTGATTTTTCAAAGGATGGTCAGCAGCCACAGTTTGTCCGATTTGGAAAAATTCTTTTAAGTCACCTACGTCAGATTGCTTTGCGTGTTCTTTTCCAAAAGAAGTATACCCTCTTTGACCTGCAAGACCAATCACCTCATAATTTTTTTTCACATCGACCGGTAAGGCAAAAAATCGTTTTGCAGCAGCATAAAAATCTTCAACTAATTTTTCAGGAACACCATGATTATCTACTCCAACGAATCCAACCTCCGTAAAAGCTCTACCTAACTCTGCAACAAAGTCTGCACGCACAGCAGGACTACCATGGATAAAATGTTCTAAATCAACAACGGGGATGTTTCTTTTTGACATAATTATATAATTTATATTTTCTCAAAAATTGTGTTTAATAATAACATAGCAAAATAAGTATTTTTCGGGAAAAAACCTTCTTAGAAGTATATCCGATACTTAATTACCGAATCCTCGGTTTATATTTCGATTTATCCATGATTTTTTGCGGACCTGTAGTCAATAATTGCTCAACAGTCACATCTGGATTTCTATCCATAAAAGCTTGGATGATTCGGAGTCCCATAAAATTTGCACTTCTTCCCGGAGCTTCTTTTGGCATCCCAGGAGAGCTTGGACTTTGGTCTACAAGCTTTTTAATTTTATTAGTGCTTGTTTCATAGATCAATTCTTCTGCCAAAAGATGTGACCAAATTTGAGGTTCATTTTCTATAATCCATTGAGTTTGTTGAGTCGTATATTCCCATTTGATACTATCAGGGGTGTGTGGCAAAAAACAATCAAGCAAGTATAATTTTTTGCCATTGTAAATCATCAAATCCAATAATCGATCACCTTGAGGTAAGCCAACTAAATCATCAGCCAAAGCATCCAAAGTCTTTTTGACCAAATGCTCAGGTGTGAATGAGCGAGTAATGTAATTGGAAAAAGCCGGATTTTGAACGCCTAATTGATAATATGGATAATCATTTCCAAGTAACATATCTAACCCAATTCCAATACCATCTTGTTGTCCATCAATTGGAAAAATAAAAGAGGCATAATTAAAACCTGAAATCAATGGGTAAATTTTTGGAATAGAATTATTTGGAAAGTAGTGTTTATAAAATTTAAATGCCTGTTCGTATTCCTTTTTATAGTTATCAAAATTAGGGAAAACAATATTGGTTGTATCTGCTAATCTACGAACATCCGGATCACTTAAGAAACCTTGAGTATTTTGATAAAAGTAATTATCGAGTTCTGGAGATTTTAAAAAAGGCTGAATTTGAGAAAAGTATAAATTAAAAAAAACAGGATAATCCTGTTTCAACTGACTAATTCCTCCTCTAATATCGTTAGTGTCAACATTAAAAAGACGTTCGTTAAAATCTTCAATTTCTACTTCTACTTCAATATTTGAAACATCGGGAATATTTTTACCTTTGTTACTCCAACAGGATTGAATTAATAGAAATAAAATAAAAAAGCTAAGGACAAACAGATTTCTTTGATTCATATTTTAAATTCTTATTATATTAATATCTTTGATTAAATTTTTGCAAAAATAACATCATTTTCAAAACATTTATAAAATGAAAAAAATTGTAATTGTACTTTGTTTTTTAGGATTGTTTTTATCAAAAAGCGATGCCCAAAACGAGATTAGATTTGGTTTCCAATTTAGTCCAACATTAAGTTGGATGAAAACGGATGTTAAAAGAATAGGTAATTCTGGTGGTCTAATTCTAGGTGCAAAATTAGGTGCAGTAGGAGAGTATTATTTTCGAGAAAACTATTCTATTGCAAGTGGAATTGGTTTTGCCTTTAATCACAGCGGTCGTCTCAAATATCAAGACGCAGGTTCATATTGGGTTAATTCAGACTTTAGTATTCCTGGTTTGGATACTTTGTCGGCAGGGGTTAATTTAAAATATAATCTACAATATGTTGAAATTCCTGTTTCACTAAAATTACGTTCTGGATATTTTGGAACATATAGGGTTTATGCTGAGTTACCTATGCTTTATTTAGGATTCAAAACTCAAGCAAAAGGAAGTATTGACGGAAATAGTCTAGGGGAAAATCCCGAAAAAGAAAATATTAGTCCAGATGTAGCATTTTTCAATTTGTCTTGGGGACTTGGAGGAGGAATTGAATATGAGTTAGGATCAAAAACTTCATTGGTTGCAGGCTTGTATTATCAACAAGGATTTTCAGATGTGACAAAAGATGATGGATTTTACCTAGATTCTTCTGGGAATGAAAGAGCTGAAAAATCTAAAGCTACCATTGGAGCATTTATTATTCGAATGGGGGTAATGTTTTAGGTTTTCAAAAACAAGAAAGAACAAATGGGGAAATTTACTAAGGTAAGTTTCCCCATTTGCTTTTTCCAAAAAATTACTTGTATTTTTGGGGCTAACTTTCCCAAAGGCATAATTTTTATAAATAAACATACATAACATTACCATGTCGAAACCTACACCAATTGATGCTGAAGTTTTAAATAAATTTATTGATGATGCATTGTATGAAGATGTTCGCGAAGGCGATCATACTTCTTTAGCAACTATTCCTACCGATGCCCGAAGTCGTGCAAAATTATTAGTGAAAGATCCTGGAGTAATTGCTGGAGTTGAATTAGCAAAAGCTGTTTTTAAGAGAGTTGATGAAACGGCAAAAGTGGAAGTTTTTATTGAAGATGGAACAAGTGTTTCGTATGGAGATATTGCATTTGAAGTAGAATGTAATTCTCAAGCATTATTAAAAGCAGAACGATTAGTATTGAATGCAATGCAGAGGATGAGTGGAATTGCAACGATGGCTAATCGATTCAAATTTGAAGTAGAAGATTTACCTGTAAAAATTCTAGACACTCGAAAAACGACACCACTTTTAAGGTTTTTGGAAAAATGGGCGGTGAAATTAGGTGGTTGCGAAAATTACAGATATGGTTTGTACGATTGGATTATGATTAAAGATAATCATATCGATGCCTGCGGAGGAATTCAAGAAGCAATCAACAGAGCGGCTGAATACCAAAAAGAGAATAATTTAGAATTGGGAGTGACTGTGGAAGTTCGGAATTTGGTTGAACTTTATAAGGTACTGGAAATTGGTGAAGGAAAGGTGACTCGAATTATGTTGGATAATTTTGATTTACCATTATTAAAAGAGGCGGTAGCTATTATTGATGGTAGATTTGAAACAGAAGCATCTGGTGGTGTAAATATCCATACTGTTAGAAAAATTGCTCAATCTGGAGTTCAATATATTTCGGTTGGAGCATTGACGCATTCTTTTATTAGCTTGGATATGAGTTTGAAGGTGATTAAGGATTAAATACTGTTTTGCTTCGCAACGGTTAAACTGTTTTGACGAAAAAAAGAAACAGATAAATAGTCAAACAAAAAATCCCGAATTTTGATTTAATCAAAATTCGGGATTTTTCTTTACAGTTTTTAGGATTTAATAATTATCGAAGCGGATAACCGTCTACTGTTAGTGTCAAAAGAACAGCTAATGAAATTATGATTAACCAAAATCGAATGTCTTTGTAGTATGGAGTAATATTTTCTGTTACCACGTCAAAAAGATTAAAAACAATTAATGAAATTATGAAAACAACGAGTAACATAGGCATAAATTTTAAACGTGATTATCAATATATATCCATCAAAACTGATCTTCGAATAAAATGAATCTATTATCTAGATAAAGTATTAGAACTACATTTCTGAAAATGCTAGATATAATTCTTTGATTTTTCGACTAAAATAAAATGGATAAAATTGTGGGCGGAAATCAAATTGAAATGGGGAGTGTCATACTTAGTTATACTCAATTTTATTGGTTCAAAAAAGATGCCAGTTAGATTAGAAATAAAAACTCAATCAAAACAAAAAAATTAGTAAACGAGGAACGCACTAGTTTTATATTTTGGCTTTGATTGAGTTTTTAAATTTTAATTTCGACTAAGGATGGCTTTATTAATTTTTTTAACCATGTATGGCCCTTCATAAACCATCCCTGAATAAACCTGAACCAACGAAGCGCCCGCCTCTAATTTTTCTTTTGCATCTTCTGGAGTTGCAATTCCTCCTACGCCAATAATTTTGAGTTCTCCGTTAGATTTGGTGCTTAAATAGCGAATGACTTCTGTTGATCGCTGCTTGACAGGTTTTCCACTTAATCCTCCGTTTCCAATTTCTTCAATTTTTTCTTTTGAAGTTTTTAAACCTTCTCGACTAATGGTAGTATTGGTTGCGATAATTCCTGCAATTTTTGAATCTTTTACGATTTCTAAAATATCATCGAGTTGATCGTTGTTTAAATCAGGAGCAATTTTTAGAAGTATTGGTTTGGGAGCACTTTTTTTATGATTCATTTCTTGAAGCATGGAAAGTAATTTGGTCAATGGTTCACGATCTTGAAGTGCTCTCAAGTTTGGAGTATTTGGCGAACTTACATTGACTACAAAATAATCTACATATGGAAACAAAGCATCAAAGCAATAAGCATAATCTTCTTCTGCTCGATCATTGGGAGTAACTTTGTTTTTTCCAATATTCCCTCCGATGATTACATCTTTAGGTTTTCCTTTTTTCTTCAATCTTTCAACTAAAGCATGAACACCTTCATTATTAAATCCCATTCGATTAATAATTCCTTCATCTTCTTTTACTCGAAAAAGTCGAGGTTGTGGATTTCCATCTTGAGGCTGAGGTGTTACGGTTCCTAACTCAATAAAACCAAAACCCATCGATGACATTGCATGATAACTTTTTCCATCTTTGTCAAAACCTGCTGCAAGACCAACTGGGTTTTGAAAAGTCAATCCAAAAACTTCTCGTTTTAAACGATCGTCTTTGAGTTCCATTGATTTTCTAAATAAAAAATTTACAATGGGAATCGAAAGGGTAATTTTTAATAATCGGACAGTTAAGTGATGTGCCTTTTCGGCAGAAAACATAAATAGAAATGGCTTGATAAAAGTTTTGTACACAACGTATTGTTTAGTGATGAGTTTATCGGGTAAGATGTTTTTGCAAAAATAATAAATGTAGGGAAGGTGTAATGATTTTTTGTGAAAAAATAAAGCCTGAATTTTTCTTAAGAAAAATTCAGGCTTTAAAACTTATCGTTTAAGAATCTTAACTCATCACTTAGTTAAACTGCTTTTGCTTCTGCTCGCAACAAATCCATATCTCGAATCAATAACCTTTTTCGATTAAAAGTTAATATATTTTTACTCCGAAGTTCGTTAAGAACGGTCGTAACTGTTTGTCTTGAAGTGGCAGTTAAATTGGCAATTTCTTGGTGTGTTAAGAATTTTCTTACTAACATTTCATATCCTATTCTTTGTCCTTTTTTCTTAGCAAGGCTTTCCAAAAATTCAACTATTCTTGTTCGTGAATCTTTAAAAACTAAAGACTCTAATCGTTGCTCCATTTCCAAAACTCTAGATCCCATAATATTCATCATAAATAGACTTAATGAACTGTGATCCTTCATCATACTCTTCATTTCTGCGACAGTCATGATGCAAACAGAGGTGTCCTCCATTGCTACAGCAAAATCTTTTCTTATAGTTTCGCCAATCAATGATAGTTCACCAAATACTTCACCCTGAGTCAAAATGGATTTAGTGATTTCTTTTCCAGTATCAGAGTAAGTACCTATTTTTATACGCCCCTCGCTAATAAAATAGATTTTGTCAGCATGTTCATCAGGCATGTATACATAGTCACTCTTCTTGAATGTTTTGTGATTAAATGAATCCATGTGTCCGCCTTCCATTTTCTGAGGACACATCATTCCTTTCATATCAATATTCTCCAAATACCAAAGCGATTGTTTATCCATTGTATTATTGTATTGGTTTCTTTGAATGAGCACATTATTTGGTCTAACAAAATGAAGTGGATTAATGTTCATTATTTTACTTTTTAGTTAATCAAAACGTCTTAGGTTTTCATCAAAAGATTGATATTATCCTTTAGACAATTCAAAGATAACGGCAAAGTATAACAGAAATATCACAGAAGAATAGCATTTTAATTTTACTGTTAAATTGTTTTTGCTCCGCAACTGTCAAACTGTTTTTACGAAAAAACTTAGCAGTCAAAACAGTCAAAATCTAATTCCCCTTATCCATTTTCAAGTCAAATCGTTTGCGTAATTCTTCAACCATTGGATTCATCTCAATGATTTTGTTATATTTTTCAGCAGGAGAGGAAAGTTTGGTAGGTTTTGGTTTAGTATCTTTTGGAATTTTAGTGGCATCAATTTCTACCTCCAAGATTAACTTAGGATGGTTCAAGCTAGTTCGGATAAAGTTCATCAATTCATATTCTTGCTGAACCATTCCTTTGCCCATCGTTGATCCTACTTTGATTAAAATAGAATCTTCGTCTACTACAACTACTTCCGCATGTTTGAAAACACTTCTTACAGAAGGTGATGTAACTTTTTCGTAATAAGCTTTCCAAGTGGCTTCTAAGTTTTCTTGATTTAACTTAGAAACAGAATCATTCGTTTGAGCTAATTCCTCGTTAACTTGTGATTGCAAATCCTCTTTTTTGGGAATACTTGCAATATTATATTTACTCGAAAGAGAAATCCCTAATTTTCCCGCGGGTGGAGGAACTGGAGTTGCTGTTTTCTTTTCTGTTGGAGATGTAGCTGAAGTTTGAGTAGCCGGAGCTGGAGTTGTTACTTTAGGCTGAGTTGGTTTTGGCTCAACTGTTTTTTGAGTAGCGATAACTGGAGCAGAAGTATTTGGTTTTGCTTGGCCTACAGTTTCGTCAGCCGTTTTTTTTTCAATGACAGGATTTTGCGATAAGGTAGTAGCTCGATTGATATAAGCCATTTTTACCAAAGCCATTTCCACATGAAGACGTTTGTTTCGTGCCATTTTATAATTCACATCACACTCATTGGCAATGTTCAACGCAGAAAGTAAAAATGAAGTAGGTGCAACTTTAGCTTGATTTTTATATCGTTCTTTCAAATTATCGCTCACTTCTAAAAGTTGTAAAGTCGCTTCATCTTTGCAAACTAACACATTTCGAAAATGCTCCGCCAATCCATTGATGAATAAATCAGCTTCGAACCCATTCTTTTGAATTTTATCAAAAATCAAAAACAATGATGATAAATCTTCCACCAACATGGCATCTGTCACTTTGAAAAAATAGTCATAGTCCAATACATTCAAATTGGTAATAACATCATCGTAAGTTATTTTTTTTCCAGAAAAACTTACAATACGATCAAAAATGGAAAGCGCATCTCTCAATGCTCCATCTGCTTTTTGACCAATGATATGCAATGCATCTTTGTCCGCTTCAATTCCTTCTTCTGCACAAATGCCTTGCAAATGTTTCACCGTGTCTTGAACTTGAATTCTTTTAAAATCAAAGATTTGACATCGAGAAAGTATGGTTGGAATAATTTTATGTTTCTCAGTCGTTGCTAAAATAAAAATAGCATACGATGGCGGTTCTTCCAATGTTTTCAAAAAAGCATTAAATGCCGCCTGCGAAAGCATATGAACTTCATCAATGATAAATACTTTGTACTCACCTTGTTGAGGTTGAAACCTAACTTGCTCAACCAACGTTCGAATGTGTTCAACACTATTATTGGAAGCTGCATCAAGCTCGGTAATATTAAAAGAAGCATTTTCGTTGAAGGCTTTGCAGGAGTCGCAAGTATCGCAAGGTTCGAAATCAGCAGTTCTGTTGGTGCAATTGAGGACTTTTGCTAAAATTCTAGCACAAGTAGTTTTTCCAACACCACGTGGTCCGCAGAATAAAAAAGCATGCGCTAAATGGTCATTTTGTAACGCATTTTTTAGAGTTTGCGATACATGTTGTTGACCAACCACCTCATCAAATCTGATAGGACGATACTTTCTTGCGGATACGACGAATTTGCTCATAAATATTATTTTCGAATTGTTGCAAATGTACAAAAAAGGAAATTGAAAATTCGATGAAGTTAATAAAAACTAAAAGTACTTTTTCCCGAAAAATCTTACTTTTGCATTCCACAAGCACGTGGTTGTCTGCTTTAGCTGACCTAAAAAATTGATGGAATCAATTTTACCCAAAGCTTAATTTTTTAACAAAAAAGTTATTACTTTTTTACGGTCAGCTAAAGCAGACCACCACATATTAAGAATATGAAAATAGCAGTTGCACAACTCAACTTTCACATTGGAAACTTCGAAGGAAATACTAAAAAAATGCTCAAAGCAGTTGCTACTGCCAAAAAGCAAGGGGCAGATATTGTTTGCTTTAGCGAGCTAGCAACTTGTGGTTATCCACCTAGAGATTTTTTAGAATTCGATGATTTTATCAACAAGGCAGAACACTCTGTCGAGACTCTAGCAAAGGCAGCAAAAGGCATTGCGATAGTGGTTGGTTCTCCGAGTAGGAATCCAGTTGTAGAAGGAAAAGACTTATACAATTCAGTCTATTTTTTGGCGAATGGAAAAGTAAAATATGTACAGCATAAAACACTTTTGCCGACCTATGATATTTTTGATGAATATAGGTATTTCGAACCTGCATCGGAATTTAATATTGTAAAATATAAAGGCAAAAAAATAGCTTTGACGGTCTGCGAAGATATTTGGAATATTGGAAATGAAAATCCTATGTACGATGTTTGTCCAATGGATTTGTTGATGAAACATGAACCTGACTTCATGATAAATGTTTCGGCATCGCCATTTTCCTATACTCATGCTGAGGCAAGAATTCATATATTGAAAGCAAATGTGGAGCGGTATAAAATGCCAATTTTTTATATCAATCATGCAGGAGCCCAAACAGAACTTATTTTTGATGGAGGAAGTTTTGTAATGTCGCCTAACGGAAATGTTTTTGAAGAAATGGTTCACTTCAAGGAGGCTATCAAAACTTTCAATTTGACAGAAGTCAAAAAAGGGAAAACTACTAAGTTGCAACCTAAAAATAAAATGAAGCGAATTCACGATGCGCTAATTTTAGGAGTAAAGGATTACTTTGGGAAACTAGGATTTAAAAAAGCGATACTCGGTTTGTCAGGTGGAATCGACTCAGCTTTGACTGCATATATAGCTGCTAAAGCATTAGGTAAAGATAATGTTCGAGTCGTTTTGATGCCTTCACAATATTCTTCAGATCACTCTATTAAAGATGCAATTGACCTCGCTGAAAATCTAGGACTTCAACATGATATTGTTCCGATTAAAAATATTTACAAAACCTATATGAAGGAATTAAAACCTATGTTTGGGGATCTGCCTTTTAATATAGCGGAGGAAAATATTCAAGCCCGAGGACGTGGGATGATATTGATGGCAATGTCTAATAAGTTTGGACACATTGTTTTGAATACATCGAATAAAAGTGAAGCTGCGGTTGGTTACGGAACACTTTATGGAGATATGTGTGGTGGACTTTCGGTGATCGGAGATTTGTATAAAACAGAAGTTTTTGAACTTTGCCGATGGATCAATCGACGAAAAGAAATTATTCCTAACAACACAATTACAAAACCGCCGTCAGCTGAATTACGACCTAATCAAAAGGATTCTGACAGCTTGCCTGATTATGATATTTTAGATGAAATTCTTTTTCAATACATCGAAAAAACGCAAGGGCCGAATGAAATTATTGCAATGGGGTTTGATTCGGAATTAGTGCGACGAGTTTTACGATTGGTAAATATTAATGAATTTAAAAGATACCAAACTGCGCCTGTTTTAAGAGTATCAAGTAAAGCATTTGGAATGGGGAGAAGAATGCCGATTGTTGGGAAGTATTTGTCATAAAATTTTTCACATCAGATGACACAGATTTTTACAGATGTTTGGAAAAATAATCTGCGAGAATCTCTGTTATTTGTAGTGAAGAAAGAACAAGGAAAAACCAAATCGTTAAAATATTTCAGACGCAAATTGATTGAATATATTTGGTTTCCCTTGCTCATTAATTTTTAGTTTCAATAGATTAATTATTCATTGTTAAGTCTGTAATGCCTAGCTTTTTTAACTCCTTTATTGCGTTTTCATCTTCTGGTTTTAACTCTAAAACTTTTTTATAATTTTCGATAGCTAACTCTATACTTCCTTCGATAACATAAGCTTCCCCGAGACTATCAAAAACATTGGGGTTATGAGGATAAGCCAACGCATTTATTTTAAAAACTAAGATGGCATTTTTTACATTGCCACTTCTCAATAAAACATACCCATAAGCA
>CAZMBP010000048.1:0-70140 GCA_964564545.1 uncultured Saprospiraceae bacterium | reverse complement strand
TTTGAGTTTTTCAATAATATGAATCATCCTCATTTTAATATTACTTCCAATGTGGATGTCACTCATCTTTTATCTTTTTTGAAAAAAAATAAATTACCCACCACGTCAAGTATTGTTTATTTAGTTTCGAGAGTTGCCAATGAAATTCCAGAATTTAAATGGCGAATTAGGGAAGGAAAAGTTTTTGAACATAAAACAGTTCAGCCCTCGTTTACAGTTTTTACAGAAGTAGCTGATGTCTTTAGCTTTTGCACAGTTGAGTATGAAAAAGATGCGAAAAGTTTTATTCAAAAAGCTTTTGAAAAAACCGAAAAAATGAAAACTGAACCTGTCTTTGAAGACGAAGTTGGGCGAGATGATTTTCTTTTTTTGTCCTCGATTCCATGGGTAAGTTTTACCAGTTTTGAACATGCGATGCGTCATCATCCATCTGATTCAGTTCCTCGGATAGTTTGGGGAAAGTTTTTTGAAATGAATGGAAAAATGCAAATGCCACTATCGGTTCAAGTTCATCATGCGGTGGTCGATGGAAGACATGTGGGGAAATATTTTCAAAAGATAGAAGAGATGGCAAAGAATCCCGAGAGCTATTTTTTAGAATAAAAACCAATTTAAAACAATTCACATTTTAACTTGGTTCTATTTCCATGCAATCCATAAATTTAGTTTGGTTCAAAAGAGATCTTCGACTCACCGACCATCAACCGCTAAAATTAGCGATTGAAACAGGTGAGCCAATTACATTGATTTATGTTTTGGAACCTTCGGTAATTGCTGCGTCTCAGTATGATTTAAGGCATTGGAGATTTGTTTGGGAATCACTTTTGGATTTGAATTTTTGTTTAAAAAAATACAATGCTCAAGTTTTTATTTTTCATGATGAAGTGTTGAATGTGTTCGAAAGAATCCAAGCTCAATTTTCCATCAAAAAAATATTTTCGCACGAAGAAACTGGAATTAAAGTTACTTACGATCGAGACAAAGCTGTTCAAGTTTTTTGTAAAAAAAATAAAATCGAATGGATCGAGTCACAAACTAACGCAGTTGTCCGAGGCTTAAAAAATAGATTGACGTGGAATGATTTATGGAAAAAATACATGAACTCACCTTTGCAAAATCCTGATTTGCAACGACTAAATTCCATCCAATTTGAAAATATTTCTGCCAGTTTTTTTGGAAAGAAAATACCTGAGGAATTTACTCAACCTCATCCTGATTTTCAAAAAGGAGGCACATTTATTGGTCTTCGATACATGAATGATTTTTTTGAAAACCGGATACATAATTATAGTCGCCACATTTCAAAACCTCTAGAAAGTCGTCGAGGTTGTAGTCGCCTTTCGCCCTATATTACTTGGGGAAACTTAAGTCTTCGCCAAGTCTATCAGGCACAAAAAAAAGCAAAGGAAGGTAAATCATACAAGCGTAATTTTACCAATTTTACTTCCCGACTGCATTGGCATTGTCACTTCGTGCAAAAGTTTGAGATGGAAGATCGAATGGAGTTTGAGAATTTAAATCGGGGATATAATTTGCTCCAACGAAATGAAAATCAATTACACTTCGAGGCATGGAAAAATGGGAAAACTGGCTACCCATTATTGGATGCTTGTATGCGATGTTTAACAGCAACAGGTTATATAAATTTTAGAATGCGAGCGATGCTAGTTTCATTTTTGACACAAAATTTATGGCAACATTGGAAAGCAGGATCGAATTGGTTGGCGCAACTTTTTTTGGATTTTGAACCGGGAATTCATTACCCTCAATTTCAAATGCAAGCAGGTGTCACAGGGTTGAATACCATTCGAATGTACAATCCAATTAAACAATCTCAAGACCATGATCCCAATGGAGTCTTTATCAAAAAATGGATTCCTGAACTAAAAAATATCCCAATCGAATTCATTCATGAACCTTGGAAAATGACACTACTGGAACAACAGTTTTACCAACTTGAATTGGGAAAAGATTATCCTAAACCAATTGTGGATTTAAAAGAAACAGCTAAGATTGCGAGAGATAAAATTTGGGCACATCGAAACCACCCAAGTGTAAGAGAAGAGGCGAAAAGAATTCTAATCAAGCATGTGATTCCTTCCAAAAAAGTTAGTAGAAAATGACTTGGGAGTTCGGGTATTGGGAGTTCCCAATACCCAAACTGTCAAAGCCAACAAAGCTATCTCTTCGAGATTTTATTATTTGAAATAGCCCTTTGTCTAGAACATTTGTGGCGACCTTCTGCGAAGGTTCTTTTCTTCAAATGTTTAGTCGAGCGACCTTGTACTCGTTTGCGCCACATTTTCCAACTGCTCAATTTCATCTCTTCACGCATCAGTTTTATCACATCTTTTTCAGGTACACCAAATTGCATTTCGATAGCATCGAAAGTTGTTCGATCTTCCCAGCCCATTTCAACAATGCGATCAACATCTCTTTCGGTTAAATTATATTTTTCTGAAATCTTCATTCTTATTGTTTTATTTTTTTTCAAAACAACCAGCAACAAGTATTGTTTATCAGACATGAAAAAAGAACATTTACCCGAAAAGGTCTGCATAGTCTGCGAGCGTCCATTCAAGTGGCGGAAGAAATGGGAGAAGGTTTGGGAGGAAGTAAAATATTGTAGTGAGCGTTGTCGAAGAAATAAGAGTCATAAAAAATAGACATGAAAAAAACTTTACGATTAATTCTTGGAGATCAATTAAATGCACAACATTCTTGGTTTCAAAAAATAGATAAAAATATCATTTACGTCCTTTTTGAGATGCGGCAAGAAACGGATTATGTCAATCATCACATCCAAAAAGTTGTGGCATTTTTTGCAAGCATGGAGAATTTTGCGAAGCAATTGATAAAAGAAAATCATCAAGTTATTTATTGGAAATTAGATGATAAAAAAAATACACAAAGCCTTACTGAAAATTTAAAAATTGTCATTGGAGAAAATAAAATTGAACACTTCGAATATCAATTACCAGATGAATATCGATTGGATAAACAACTAAAAAGTTTTTGCGAAGCGATAAAGATTTCATCCCAGGTATTTGATTCGGAACATTTTATGAGTACTCGTTTTGAGTTACGTGATTTTTTTGAAGGAAAAAAAACATACCTCATGGAATCGTTTTATCGAAGCATGCGACGCAAGTATCATTTGATGATGGATGGTGACCAACCTGTGACTGGCAAGTGGAATTACGATAAAGAAAACCGAAAAAAATTACCCAAAGATCATGTCCCAATTGAACCTTTAGTTTTTGAAAAAGACGTTTCCGAAACTTATCAACGCATTGTGAATGCAGGAGTGAAAACAATTGGAAATATTGATCCAACTAATTTTATCTGGGCGACTAATAGAGAAGAGTCTTTGCAAGTATTAGATTTTTTCATTGAAAAATGTCTTCCACTTTTTGGAACTTATCAAGATGCGATGACACCACATTATTGGTCGTTGTATCACTCTCGAATTTCTTTTAGCATGAATGTCAAAATGCTCTCGCCTTTGGAAGTGGTCAAAACTGCGATTGCTCATTGGGAAAAAAATCAAGACCAAATTACGATTGCTCAAATCGAAGGCTTTGTTCGACAAATTATCGGCTGGCGAGAATACATGCGTGGAGTTTATTGGGCAAAAATGCCTGAGTTTTCAGAGTTGAATTATCTAGGACATAACAATAAACTTCCAGATTATTTTTGGACTGGGAAAACAAAGATGCATTGCGTTCGACATTCCGTTCAGCAGTCATTGGATTATGCTTATGCACATCATATTCAGCGATTGATGGTAACTGGAAATTTTGCGTTGCTCGCTGGAATTTCTCCAGATGAATTAGATGACTGGTATTTAGGGATTTATATTGATGCGATTGAATGGGTAGAAATTACGAATACTCGAGGCATGTCGCAGTTCGCAGATGGTGGAATTGTAGGAACAAAACCTTACGTGAGTTCAGCTAATTACATTGACAAAATGAGCCATTATTGCAAAACCTGTTTTTATAATAAAAAAGAAAAAACAGGGGAGCGAGCTTGTCCATTCAATAGTTTGTATTGGGATTTTTATGATCGGCATCAAGACAAATTAGAAAAAAATCCAAGGATCGGAATGGCTTATCGGCTATGGAATAAAATGGATGGAGAAAAGCGAGTGGATATTTTAAAGCAGGCAAAGATTTATTTAGATGATTTAGAAAACCTGTAAATTTGGGGCTCTGCGTTTATTTTTTACAACTTATATAGCCACCAAAATTGGCGTTGTTTGCATCTTTTATCCAAAGACATTTAACAAAAAACCATTTCTAAAATTTCACTCAATATTGTATCTTACTTTTTCTAAAAATAATATTATGAAACTACCAAGAATAGTCAGAGTTCCTAAGCATCAAAAGTTTAAATATACCCCTCGACACTACGATCCAAAGAAAGAAGATTTGGAACGAAGAATCGAAATTGCTAAAGGAAAACAAGGAAATAGTCCAGAAGCTGCAAAAGCAAGAATTAAATCACAATTGCGTCGCGGAAGAAATAGCAATCCGAGATTAAGAAAGCAATTAGTATTTAAATCCAATATGTTGCTCTTAGGAATTATTGTAGTACTAGTTGTAGGGCTATTTATAATGATTAACGTATATTTGCCGGAGATAATGGGATGATTTTAGGATATATATTCCCAATTTTTTTTTTAGAAAACAAAAAAAGTAAGAACAACCTATGGCTGATGTGATTCAGCTCCTACCCGATTCTATTGCAAATCAGATTGCCGCCGGTGAGGTGATTCAGCGACCTGCCTCTGTGGTGAAAGAATTGATGGAGAATTCGATTGATGCGGGAAGTACTCAGATCAAATTAATAGTTAAAGATGCTGGGAAGACATTAATTCAAGTAATTGACAATGGCTGTGGTATGTCTGAAACGGATGCCCGAATGAGTTTTGAGCGACATGCAACTTCTAAGATTCGAGCCGCTAAAGATTTATTTGCCATAAAAACAATGGGATTTCGAGGTGAAGCAATGGCTTCGATTGCAGCGATTGCTCAAGTGGAAATGAAAACTCGAAAGCACAATGAAGATATCGGAGTTAGATTAACCATCGAAGGTTCAGAAATCAAATCGCAAGAACCTTGTCAATGCAATGCAGGGACAAGTCTTTCCATCAAAAATTTATTTTACAATGTTCCAGCACGTCGTAATTTTCTAAAAACGACGACTGTCGAGATGCGACACATCATTGATGAATTTCAAAGAGTCGCACTAGCCAATCCTGATATATTTTTCTCTCTTCATCATAATGGTACCGAAGTTTTTCATTTGCCTGAAAGTAATTTGCGTCAGCGAATTGTGAATATGTTTGGGCCAAACAGTAATAAAAAACTAGTGCCCGTTGCAGAGGAAACTGATGCGTTGCGTTTGGAAGGATTTGTAGGAAAACCAGAATTTGCCAAAAAAACTCGTGGAGAACAATTCTTTTTTGTCAATCGTAGATTTATAAAAAGTGGTTATTTGAATCACGCTTTGATGGGAGCCTACGAAGATGTTTTGCCAAAAGATACTTATCCATTGTATGTGATTTTTATCGAAATAGATCCAGCGAGAATTGATATCAACGTGCACCCGACAAAACAAGAAATTAAATTTGATGACGAACGATTAGTGTATAATTACCTAAAAGTTTCTGTTAGACATGCTTTGGGACAATATAGCATTACACCAACTTTGGATTTTGATCAAGAGCAAATTTTAAATAAACATCCTTTGCCAAGCATGAGTGACTCAAGGAGAGAAGCTTCATCTACGCCTTCATTTTTAGGAGGTTCGTCAGGAAGTACATCTAGTGGCTCTACGAGTAGTGGTGAACGATATGAAACGTTTTCTTCGAAGGCAAATAATTCACCATTGGATAGTTCTAATTTGCAAAATTGGAAAAAAATGTACGATGGTTTGGATGAGTTTGATCAACCAAAAGAGGAGAAAATTGGCGACCAACCAATCACACTTGAAAGCAGAATGTCGGAAGGAAATCAATTAGATGATTCCAACCAAAGTTTTTCTAAAGATGTAAAACCATTGTTCCAGATCCACTCAACTTACATCGTAAGTCATATCAAGTCAGGGTATATTTTAGTGGATCAACAAGCTGCTCATGAGCGTATCTTGTATGAACGATATTTAAGCATGTTGAATGAAAAAGAAGCCGTAACTCAAAAAGAATTGTTCCCTAGGAATATTACTTTGACTCCTGCCGATGCAGAAATTCTAAAAGGTTTATTACCTCAGATTAATCTGCTAGGATTCGATATTCAAGAGTTTGGGAAAGATGCATTTGTGATTCACGGAGTACCGGCAGATTTAAAATCATCGCAAGATGAACAAAAAATCATTGAGCAATTATTGGAACAATATAAATCAAATCAAGATTTAGATTTAAATATTTTTGAAAATATAGCTCGTGCTATGGCTCGAAGTTCTGCAATCAAAAAAGGGCAAAGTTTATCGCAAGAAGAAATGCGAGAATTGGTTGATAAATTATTTGCTTGTGCAATGCCATTCACTAGTCCGACAGGGAAAAAATGTTTTGTGACTTTTGAGTTGGATGAGTTAGCGAAGAAATTTAGTGCGTAAAAATATAATAAGCGGTGTTAGCGCTCGAGCGCTAACACCGCTCCTTTCAATTAAAATTTTAAGATTCTTCCTTTTTTTCTTCCTGATTTCCCTTCATCCAAACCACCCTTTGTGGGAACGGAATCTCCACATTATTCTCCCTAAATGCATGATCAATTTCAAATCGCAAATCACTTTTCACATCTTCTATTCGAATAAAATTTCTAGAGAAAAAATGCAATTCAAAATCTAAAGATGAATTTCCAAAATTTGTAAATCGAACAAAAGGATTTGGATGTTCGACAATTTCGGGATGTTCCGAAGCGACTTTTAAAAGAATGTTTTTAACCAACTTTGTATCTGAACCATAAGCGACTCCAACATTAATTTGGAATCTCACTTTTTCATCCAAATGGCTCCAATTGATAACATTATCAGTAACCAATTTGGAATTCGGAACAACGACTGTGATGTTGTCTCTCGTTTCAATCAATGAAGTTCTCAAACCTATTTCCTGAACAGTACCTACCATTCCTCCAATATTCAACACATGTCCAATCTCAACAGATCGCTCAAATAACAATACAATCCCGGAAAAGAAATCATTAAAGGTTTGTTGCAATCCCAAACCAATTCCAACCAAAAGCGCCGCAGCACCACCCCAGAGAACAGTCATCTCAATTCCCAAACTAGAAATTGCCCACAACAAAGCCATCGTATAAATGACATATTTCAAAAGCTGATTAATCGCATACTGGGAGCCCGAATCAATCTGACTTCGTTTGTAATATCGGTACAAAACCAATTGAGTTACCATCCAAAAAATCAACCGCGCAGTCAAAATAATTAAAATAGCTTCAAGAATATCTGAAACTCTAATTTGAGTATTTGTTAAATCGACAACAGTATAACTTTCTAAATTAAAATTTTGTAGAACTAAAAAAACAGCAACTGCATAAACCACTAGGTGTACTAAGTTTCCTGCATTACTACTGGTTTCTTTTGCATATTTTTCTACGGAAGTTTTGTAGTCTAAATCATTTCGACTCCGATGATAATTATAAACTAAAACTTTCGACGCTATCCAATCTAATAACCCTGCCACTTGCCAAATCGTCAATGCATACAAAATAGTCGAAACTCGAATATCCACACTCTGCATTTGGTGTAGAAGAAAATCAATTTCTAGTGCCCAAACAGTTCCAATCATTGCAATCAAGGCAAAAATATTTCGGATACTTCTTACTATTTTAGAATTATCACGAAGAACATATTTTTCTTGAGCGAAATATTTTGGTAAAAGTTTTTTAATGGATAATTGATAAACCACAAACGTAACGATCAAAACAATCCCCCAACTAATGAGCTGTCTCGTAGTCACTTCATGAGTGCCAACGTTAAAAAGTACTTGTTGAAGAAATTCGTTGAAGTTCATTTTTTAAATTAAAAATTTTAATTCCGAAAATTACCCTTTTATAAATATTTTAAAGTTTTTTTACACAAAAATTTTTATCTAATTTTTTCATAATGCAAAAAGCGCTTGTTAATTATTTTAAGTCATGCTATCAATCGGATTACCGAGCGATTAGTTTACTTAATTTTTATAGTGCAAAAGTAGAGTTTCCACTTGTCTTAAAAAGTGCAGAATTACTCCAAGGAAAAATGTTAGAATTTCCAGTCCCAACAGTTTGGGGCGAAAAAGTAGATCAGCGTCTTGCTGTTTACTCCAAAGAAAAAGCATTGTATTGTTGCTCCTTTTTTATGTTTGGTGAAATGATCGTTGCTGGAAAAAAACAAAACATAGTTGCGCCTCTTTATTTGCATCAAGTAGAGAGAAAAGTTGAGAACGAGATTTTTTATATTTCTATTGATGCCGAAAATCCAATCATCAACCCAGCCATTCTCCAAGCTGCTGAAAATATTCAACCAGGACTCCTAGAAAATCTTACTCAAAAATTACCGAAAGGATTCATCCAATTTGATCAAGTTTTTGAAATTGAAAAAACGCTAAAAGAGTTTTTTCCAAAATTAGATTTTTCTAAAATTGAAAACTATCCAAATCTTTGGACAGACAACATGTTGAAGGATTTACAAAAAGAAAGAAAAGAAAAATCCCCATTTGTCATTGTCCCTGCTTGCGGAATTGCGATGCTAAATAAACCAACTGGTTCGCGAGGTATTTTAAATGAGTTGGAAAAAATGTCTGAAGTAAATGATTTTTCCACTCCATTAAATGAAATTTTTGGAGCACAAAAGAAAAATTTCTTTGCAAAAAAAATCGACTTAACTGTTCCGATCGTTTTGAACAAAAGTCAAGAAAACATTTTACAGTCTACTTTCTCCAACCATTTGACTTTAGCGATCGGACCTCCAGGAACTGGCAAATCATTTACCATTGCAGCTTTGGCTGTTGAATTGATGAGTCAAGGGAAATCAGTTTTGATTTCATCTAAAAATAATCAAGCGGGGAATGTGGTAGCTGATAAAATTGAAAAGGATTTCGGTTTAGATGGTATTGTTGTTCGTGCGGGGAAGAAAGATTATAAAAAGATTCTCCAAAAGAGGTTAGAAAATTTATTGCGAGGAATTGGACTTGTGGAAACTTCAAGGAAAGAAACTAACCTACTTTTTAAAAAAGTAAAAAAGCAAATCAAAATTCTCGCTGCACTTGAAAAGAAAATTAATGCGCGAACCAAAACGGAAATCGAAAGAGGTGATTTTTTATTTCAATATCAAGAATCCTTTTTTCAAAAAGTCAAAATGTATTTCTTAACCAATAAATTTGAGAAAGAAATTCCACTTTGGAAAAAAATGTTTTTGCTTGAAAATGAATTACGGCAAAGAAATAAAAACTTGAAAAAATTAATCCAACTTCGATTTTATCAATTTTTGAACGAAGCTTTAAATAAATCGAGAACCGAAATGCAAGCTTTGGTAAAAGCCTTCAAAGCAAGAACGGGCAATCGGAAAGAATCCATTTTTGAAGAGATTAATTTTGCCAAAGTTTTAAAAGCATTGCCGATTTGGGTGGCTAATTCGACTGATATTAACAAAGTCCTTCCGTTGCAAAAAGAACTTTTTGATGTAGTGATCATTGATGAAGCAACTCAATGCGACATTGCGAGTTCCTTACCGATTTTGCAAAGAGGTAAGTCTGCGGTCATCGTTGGCGACCCCAAACAATTGCGCCACATGTCTTTTCTTTCTCACACAAAACAGAATCAATTGATTGAACAATTTGGAGTTGGAAATCGAGATGCAGAGCAATTGGATTATCGAAGTCAAAGTTTACTCGACATGGTTTCTGATTCGATCAAAAGTCAAAAGCAAGTTCATTTTTTGAATGAACATTTTCGAAGCATGCCTGACATCATTCAATTTAGTAACACACATTTTTATGATGGAAAATTGGATGTGATGACTGCTTGTCCTGCTACACTTTTACGTCAGCATGCATTTTTGCATCCGATAAATGGTCAACGAACTAAAACTGGGTACAATAAAAAAGAAGCAGATTCAATCTTGGAAAAAGTAAAAGCAATTATTGATGAAGAGAAAAATTTGAATAAAAGTATTTGTCAAAGTATAGGAATCCTTTCCCCTTTTCGCGATCAAGTTGATTATTTGCAACGTCGAATTTTAAAACTTTTTTCAGCAGAGGAATTGGAACGACATGATATTTTGATTGGGACACCTTTTGTGTTTCAAGGTGAAGAAAAAGAAATAATGTTTCTCTCTTTTGCTTTGGATAATGAAAGTCATCCTGCTGCATTTAATTATTTAAATCGGGAAGATGTTTTTAATGTAAGCATCACACGAGCTCGTTCTTTACAACATGTTTTTATTTCTTTTTCGTCTGAAAAAATTAAAAATGATAGTTTAATTGCTAGATTTATTTATGGATTAAAAAATAATAATGCGAGTGCTCCGACATATTTAAATCAGAAAAAAGTTGATACTTTTTTAGAAGAGGTGATAGAAAGCATTTGTTCATTTGGAATTGAGGAATGGCATGTTGCTTTTCCAATTGCAGGGACAGAAATTGATTTGGTTGTCGTTCATGAAGGCAAAACATTTTGCATAGATTTAATCGGATTCCCTGGAGAATTTGAAACTGCATTACCAATCGAAAGATGGAGAATGTTGGAACGAGTAGGATTGAGTACATTTACATTACCATTTAGTGCATGGTATTTTGACAAAGAAAAATGCATTGCCGCACTCCATGATTTTTTAAAATAATCCGTAAAACGACTTTCCAAGTCGTTACTTTTTTGCAACGACTTGGAAAGTCGTTTTACGTTGAACTATTCCAAGAATAGTCATACAAAAAAAAAGAAAGACATGAATATTTCTGCAAACATCGTCGACATTCCCAATCGTCAAATCTACTTCGGAGAAGTAATTATCGAAAATGGAAAAATAAAAAGCATCGAAAAGAAAGAAGGCGAAAGTGATTTATTTCTCCTTCCAGGATTTGTTGATGCGCATGTTCATATTGAAAGTTCGATGCTGGTGCCATCTGAATTTGCACGAATGGCAGTTACTCATGGAACTGTTGCGACAGTTTCTGATCCACATGAAATAGCAAACGTGATGGGAATCGAAGGTGTTTATTTTATGATAAAAAATGGAAAACAAGTTCCACTTAAATTTAATTTCGGAGCACCTTCATGCGTGCCAGCGACAAGTTTTGAAACGGCAGGCGCGGTCATTGGAGTTGATGGAATTGAAGAGATGATGCAAAATCCAGACATCAAATATTTAGCAGAAATGATGAATTATCCAGGTGTACTTTTCGAAGATGCAGAGGTAATGGCAAAAATAGAAGTAGCTAAAAAATATGGAAAACCAATTGATGGACATGCGCCAGGTTTGATGGGAGAAGATGCTAAAAAATATATTTCCGCTGGAATTTCTACCGACCATGAATGTTTTACTTACGAAGAAGCTTTGGGCAAATTAGAAATGGGTATGAAGATTTTGATTCGAGAAGGAAGTGCGGCAAAGAACTTCGAAGCCTTGATTGGTTTGTTGCCGAAGCATGCTGACCGAATGATGTTTTGCTCGGATGATAAGCATCCTGATGATTTGATCGAAGGACATATTAATCAATTAGCAGCGCGAGCGGTGGCGAAAGGGTGTGATATTTTCGATGTATTACAAGCTGCTTGTATCAATCCTGTCAAACATTATAATTTGGATGTTGGACAAATGAAAGTTGGAGATGATGCAGATTTTATTTTGGTTCATGACCTCGAAAATTTTAAAGTAAAAGCAACTTATATCAATGGTGAATTAGTTGCTGAAGAAGGTAAAAGTTTTATCCAACCTGTCGAATCTGAAATCATCAATAATTTTTTTACAGAAAAGAAATCAACCAAAGATTTTCAATTGGAAGCAAAATCAGATCAAATTCAAGTCATCAAAGCTATTGATGGAGAAATTGTAACAGAAAGTTTTTTTTCCAAAACAAAAACAGAAAACGGTTTTGCCATTTCTGACTTGGAAAATGATAATTTGAAAATGACAGTCGTCAATCGCTATCAAAATGATTCTCCTGCTATTGCATTTATCAATAATTTTAATTTGAAAAAAGGAGCCATCGCTTCCTGTGTCGGACACGACTCACATAATATTATTGCAGTTGGAACTGATGACGAATCACTTTGTCGAGCAGTAAATTTGATTATCGAAAATCAAGGAGGAGTTTCAGCTGTCGGTGAAGATGAAGAAAAAGTGTTGCCTTTGCCTATCGCAGGAATTATGACCAATGCAGATGGATATGAGACTGCCAGCGCCTATTCTGAAATTGATTCTTTTGTGAAAAATAGATTAGGATGTACTTTGACTGCACCTTTTATGACCTTATCATTTATGGCACTTTTGGTTATACCTCAATTAAAATTGAGTGATAAAGGTTTATTTGATGGAAAAGAATTTAAATTCACACCTGTTTTTGTCCCAAAAAAGGTTTAAATTGAATTTTATTTCTCTCCCAATTTAACTTTCAACCTCCATTATTGATTTTATGTGACCTCCTCTACCTCTTCATGTAGTTAAAAACCCTCATATATTTTTCATAAAGATTTTATTTCATGTATTAGTATTTTGTTTTAACTAATACGTTGAAAATCAATGTGTTTTGAATGAAAGATATTTTTTGATTTATTCCCTCTTTAACGATTTTTGGTCAGATTTTTGTAACTAGTTTGTGACAAACACGAAAAGTTCGATTATAATCCCATGTAACGTAAACTTTTCAAACCGATTTTTAAGAATACTATTGAACAACATAATGAGAAAAACAATCACAAAACCCGTAAGAAAAAATTATTTTTTTCTAGTCTTCATTATTGGACTGCTAACCTTTTCTTCTTGTCGAAAAGAAGATGTTCCCGCACCAAGCACATTTACCAAAGAAAAAAGAGAAATGTTGGGCGATCAAATGAGAATAGCAATTGCTGCTGATCCAGTTAATTTTCCCGTTTTATCATACAGTTCACCAACAGACTCCACTTATTGGTATATTCAAAAATTATATAATCAAGCTCATAATGTTTTAAAAATAGATGGGCAATCTCCGTCAGATGATCGTTGGGATCGGAGTCGAGAATGGCAAGTAACGATATTAGATTTAGAGGATGTCAAAACTGCTTTTACTACTCCAGGAGGACATCTTTACCTTTCTACTGGTTTATTGAAGTCATTGGAGAAAGAATATGAGTTATATTATATTTTGACTTTCGAAGCGACTTTGATGCATGAGAAATATTTATTGAATCGATTGATCAATGAATTTAATACGACGACTTTAAATAATTTTGTCCAAGGAATACCACCTCCACCAGGTTCTCCAACTTTGGAAGATGTGGCAAATATGTTGGGGGAACTAAATTTTGATGAAGCGATGACAAGTGAAATGGATGAAATGGCTGTTTCCTTAATTTGTCAAACTTCCATTTTCGATAGAACTGGAATTATTTCAATTCTAGATCATCTGGACGAAGCAGATACAAAATGGATGCAAACAAGAAGATCTTATGATTATAGAAATCAGGTAGATTATATTCTTAATCTTCCAGTTACTTCAGGAGATGATTGTGGAGATTTCAAATCCAATGGAGGTTATCAAAAATATGTTTTAGATCGACTATAAAAAAAGAGCAAAACTAAAAATGTGGAGCAGTAACTAATTGATTTTAGTTGCTGCTTTTTTATTCGGTAGAGTAAATGTAGACTTGAGATTTTATATTTTTAGTATTGGAAATACTACTGGTTACGATACTCAATACTCATCATCCCAATACTCAACATCTCACTTTAAAAGGTCGGCAATTTGACGCGAAACAAAGCCATCAATTTTAGCGTTACATATCTGGCATTTTTTTAATAAATTTGCGACATCTTAGAAATTTAGATGTCCTTAATTTGAACGAGGTTTTTAAATAAAAAAATATAAAAACGATAATGACAGAACCACAGTATAAAACAGATGTAGAAGCAGTAGATGCATTAGCGAGTTCTTACAAAGCGCTTTCCACAGAAATTTCAAAAGTAATCATTGGTCAAGAAGATGTTGTCAAAGCGGTGATTATTTCCTTATTTAGTAATGGACACAGTCTATTGGTAGGAGTACCTGGTTTGGCAAAAACTTTATTGGTAAGTACAATTTCAGAGGTGTTGGATTTAAGTTTTAAACGAATTCAGTTTACTCCCGATTTGATGCCTTCAGATATTACTGGGTCTGAGATTTTGGACGAAGATCGTCATTTCAAATTTTTTGAAGGACCATTATTTGCTAATATCGTTTTAGCAGATGAGATTAACCGTACTCCTCCAAAAACGCAAGCGGCACTTTTGGAAGCAATGCAAGAACGCTCAGTTACAGTAAATGGAGTTCGGCATATTTTACCCTCTCCTTTTTTTGTTTTAGCTACGCAAAATCCAATTGAGCAAGAAGGAACATATCCATTGCCAGAAGCACAGTTAGATAGATTTATGTTCAATATTACATTGGACTATCCATCGTATGAGGAGGAAATTGAAGTAGTAAAAGCAACTACTAAGCAGACAAAATATGATTTGAAGAACATCGTAACAGGTGAGCAAATTTTATTTTTCCAACAATTAATTCGTAAAATTCCTATCGCTGATAACGTATTGGAATATGCCGTAAGTTTAGCATCTAAGACTCGACCAAATACAAAAATGGCGACTCAAGAAGTGAATGATTATATTTCGTGGGGAGCAGGACCAAGGGCTTCGCAATATTTAGTTTTGGGAGCAAAATGTCATGCAGCGATTAATGGAAAATATTCTCCAGATATTGAAGATGTTCAAGCAATTGCAAATTACGTATTGAGACATAGAATTGTTAGAAATTATAAAGCAGAAGCGGAAGGAATTACAGAAGAAGATGTAATCAGAGGCTTGTTCTAATCTAGCTTTTCAAATTTTAAAAAAAGGTCTAAAGGTTTTTTAAAACTTTTAGACCTTTTTTTTTCCAAAACACGTTAGTCTAACTTAGAATTTTTATCTTGCAGAGCAGCCCATAATACTTCAAACATACTATTATTAAGAATCCAATTTTAAAAAAAATCAAAAAGAGAAAACGGTGAACGAGAAACAACTACCTGATCATATAGATCACACGACGCTCAAGATCGACACCAAGAACACAGATATTAAAAAACTGTGTAGCGAGGCGGAAACCTATAATTTTTATGCTGTTTGTGTGCCTCCGTATTTTGTACGAAACGCCTCTATGTTACTAAAAGGTAGTGATGTAAAAATTGCAACAGTCATTGGGTTTCCTTTAGGATATTCAGCTACGCCATCTAAGGCTTCTGAGATTCAAAAAGCAATTGATGATGGAGCGGATGAATTAGATGTCGTGATTAATGTAAGCGCTGTAAAAAGTGGAGATTGGAATTATGTACATAACGACATCAAAACAGTTGCTCTTGCCACTCAAATGAAGGGAAAAATAATCAAAGTGATTCTTGAAACAGGGCTTCTGAACAAAAATGAAATAAAAAAACTTTGCGAAATTTGCACAGATGTTGGAGTTGATTACGTTAAAACCTCAACTGGATTTAATGGAGAAGGAGCAACGCTAGAAGTAGTTGCGTTTTTAAGAGAAAATCTTCCAAGTTCAATTAAGATAAAAGCGTCTGGAGGAATTAGAACTACAAAAAAAGCAGAGGAAATGATTGAAGCAGGAGCAGATAGATTAGGTACTTCTTCAAGTATAAAAATTGTTAAAGGAATAGAAAATTTGTCATGAAAAGAATTGTAAGTATACTGTTAAGTGTTTGTTTTTTTTGCATCACATCAAATGCACAAGTTCAGATTTCTGAAGATCCTTCCGTAGCATCTTTAATACAAAAACATAAAGATCAAAATAGAATGTCAACTATGATTTCAGGTTGGCGAATTCAATTGTTGGCGACAACAGATCGACGGAAAGTAGAGAACGAAGAATCAAAATTTATCCAAAGATATCCATTGATTCAAGTAGATTGGGAACACTCCAAACCATATTATAAATTAATAGCAGGTGCATTTGCCACCAAACTTGATGCAACTCGCGTATTGAAAGAATTAAAAAAAGACTATTCAAGTGCATTATTGACCAAGAGTAATGTGAGTATTAATGAAATTTTAAATTGATTAACGTCGATAATTTATCTTCACTAAAATGAGTATTCGCGCTCGTAGAAATAACGGATTCCAAAATGTAGATTTACAAACCCTAAGTTATTACATAGGGCTAGTGGTGGTTGGCTGGATGATGATTATTGCGGCTACTTCAAAGGGAAATGACTTGAGTGATTTGAGTAGTGAAGCAACGAAGCAAGGATTTTTTATCTTAATTTCCTTTGTACTTATAGTAGGAGTCTCATTTATAGAATGGAAGTTTTGGAGAACTTTTTCATATATATTTTATGCACTTTCCATTTTATCCTTGATAGTTGTTTTGATTATAGGGAAAAAAGTAAGTGGGGCAACTTCATGGTTTAGCATTGGTGGATTTAGTTTACAGCCCTCGGAATTTGCAAAATTCGCTACGTGTCTAGCAATGGCGAGTTATCTAAGTTCATATAATGCCAACCTTAGGATATTTAAATCTCAAGTCATTGCTTTCGGATTGATGATCGTTCCGATCATTCTAATTCTTTTACAGCCAGATGCAGGTTCCGCTATCGTTTTTACCTCTTTCTTAATTCTATTTTACCGTCTAGGTTTATCAGAAAATTTTTACATCGTTTCTTTAACTATTACTGCATTATTTATCATTGCATTGATCTATGAACCTTATTATGTTGTTCTAGGATTTATGACGCTAGGTGCTGGAATTTTTATTTATAATATAAAAAATGAAAGACGAAACTGGGCGATTGGTTTTACCTTATTGGTTATTGGAACTGTTTTAGGTCTATATTTTTTCCCTTCTTATAACCGAGAAATTTTTGCCGCTAACTTTTTATTAATTCCAATAGTATCGTTTAACCTTTGGAGAAATGGAAAAAAAGAGTTGGTCAAATTTCTTTTGCCATTAATCATTTTTGGAGGAACATTTGCCTACGGAGCTAACTTTGCTTTTAATAATATTCTCAAACCTCATCAGCAGTCTCGAATTAATGTTTGGCTAAATCCATCCAAGGCACCCTCAGATGCAATTTATAATTTGCGTCAATCGAAACTCACAATTGGTTCAGGTGAATTATCTGGAAAAGGTTTTTTGCAAGGAACGAGAACGAAGTTAGACTTTGTTCCAGAACAATCAACAGATTTTATTTTCTGTACGATTGGAGAAGAACAAGGCTTTATAGGTGTTTTTGGTATTATAGTTTTGTACCTACTTTTTTTATATCGAATAACGGTAATCGCAGAAAGGCAACGTTCCGATTTTTCTAGAAATTATGCTTACGGAGTCGCCGGTATTTTATTTTTTCACTTCTTTATCAATATAGGGATGACTATGGGACTAGTCATGATTATTGGAATTCCCCTTCCATTTATTAGTTATGGAGGATCTTCACTTTTAGCTTTTTCCCTGATGATTGGTGTTTTATTGAAATTGGACAGTAACCGATATTCAATTTAGGAGAAGAATATCAAATCTTAAATCCTTGTTCATTATTCGATATTCAAAATCACTCTTCATCATTCATTTTTTCCCTACTTTTGCACTCTATGAAATTTGATTTACAAAAAACAGATCCGAACTCTAGCGCTCGTGCGGGAGTTATCGAAACAGCTCACGGAAAGATTGAGACACCGATATTTATGCCGGTAGGCACTTTGGCAACGGTCAAAGGTGTGCATCAGCAAGAGTTAAAAGATGAGGTAAAAGCTCAAATCATTTTGGGAAATACTTACCACTTATTCCTACGTCCAGGAATGGATGTGATGGAGAAAGCAGGAGGTCTTCATAAATTTAATGGATGGGATCGACCGATGTTGACAGATAGCGGCGGTTACCAAGTCTATTCCTTAAGCGGAACTCGAAAAATAAAAGAAGAAGGAGTAACCTTCCGTTCTCACATTGGAGGCGAAAAACATTTTTTCTCACCTGAAAATGTAATGGATATTCAACGAACGATTGGAGCTGATATCATCATGGCATTCGACGAATGCACTCCTTATCCTTGCGAATATAATTATGCAAAACGCTCGATGGAAATGACTCATCGTTGGCTCAAAAGATGTTGTGATCGTTTCGATACAACTGATCCAAAATATGGTTATGAGCAAACTTTAATGCCAATCGTTCAAGGAAGTACTTACAAAGATTTAAGAATAAAGTCAGCAGAAACAATTGCCTCATTCGATCGACCTGCTAATGCGATTGGCGGACTTGCGGTGGGAGAGCCTGCCGATAAATTATATGCAACAACAGAACTCGTTTGTGGAATTTTACCAAAAGAAAAACCTAGATATTTGATGGGGGTTGGTACTCCTGAAAATTTATTGGAATGCATTGCCTTGGGAATTGATATGTTTGATTGTGTAATGCCGACAAGGAATGCTCGTCATGGGCATCTTTTCACTTCGCAAGGAATTTTGAATATGAAAAATGCGAAATGGAAAGATGACTTTAGTCCGATTGATGCTGAAAGTACAGCCTCGACAAGTCGCTTTCATACCAAAGCCTACTTGCGACACTTATTCCAAAGCAAAGAACTTTTAGCTTCGCAAATTGCATCGCTCCACAATTTGAGTTTTTATTTATGGCTAGTCGGAGAAGCTCGAAAGCATATTATTGCGGGGGATTTTTATGATTGGAAAAAAGCCATCATTCCTAATTTAACTCGAAGGCTTTAAAATGTTAAAAAATCAAATAGCGTTAAATTAAAGTTAGTTTTTCTAAATAAGTAGTAAATCTAATTTTCACCCAAGATATTCGCTATAGAAAAGGTTAACAAATAACCGTTAATCATTCACCATTAAAAAAGCGCATGTTAAAGAAACTCGATTGGTACATCATTAAAAAATTCTTATCCACCTTCTTTTTTACGGTGCTGATCATCACGATGATTTCTATAATCATTGATTTTAGTGATAAAGTAGAAGATTTTATTGAGGAGGAAGGTATCACCATGAAAATGATTGTCATCGATTATTACTTCAATTGGATTTTATGGATCAATGGTCTTTTATTTCCTTTAGGCGTTTTGATTGCTGTTGTATTCTTTACTTCTCGAATGGCTTTTAATTCTGAGATCATTTCCATATTCAATGCTGGAATTAGTTTTAGCAGGTTGATGGTTCCATATTTAGTTGCTGGAGGATTTTTAACAGCTTTGCATTTAGTAGGAAATCATTATGTTATTCCAAGGGCGAACGAAACTCATTATAATTTTCAACACACCTACATCTATAAGCATAGCCAAAAAATAAACGATGCAAATATGCATCTCTTCGTTGGCCCCAATAAAAAAGTCTATGTTGAAAAATATTATAAAAGAGATACCTCTGCTAAAAATCTCCGAATCGAAATAATCGAAAATAATAAACTAACCTATCTTTTAAAAGCTGGAGTAGCTAAGTGGATTGGACCACCTAATAAATGGAAATTTAAAAACTATGAAGTCCGAACTTTTAACAAAAATCGAGAGACACTCCAAATCAAAAAAGGAAACGAATTAGATACAACGCTCAATCTGACTCATCTAGATTTTATCTATTATAATGAAGATAAAGAAATGATGACCACTCCTCATCTTTTGGCATTTATGGATACTCGAAGGCAAAAAGGAAAAGGGAACTTGAAAAAATATGAAACTGAATTACATCGAAGAACTGCTGAACCTTTTACAATTCTGATTTTAACGATTATTGGATTGGCAGTAGCTGCACGGAAAGTGCGAGGAGGAATGGGTTTGCATTTGGCAATAGGAGTCGGAATTGGAGCTCTTTATATTTTTCTATCAAAATTTTCGATCACTTTTGCGACAAACGAAACCTTACCGCCAATGCTAGGAGTTTGGATGCCTAATATCATCTTTATGTTAGTAGCAGTTTTCTTAGTTTCCAAAGCCCAAAAATAATAGATTTTTAATCTTTTGACATAAAAAGGAGAGGTGTTGAACAATAAAGTTTGACACCTCTCTTTTTGTTTAATGTTTCTCGTTTAAACTGTAAGAAAAATGTAAAAAATCAGAAGTTTCAATATTTTTTGAAAATAAAGTATTTTGGGTAAAAAAAATAAAATACACTTAATACCCTGATTATCAATAATTTATAAATATAAAAAATAAAACCGGGATTAAAATGTCTTACCAAAGACGTCTTTTTGTTTAATCGTAATTTGGATTTTGTTTAACAAAGGTTTAAATTTGTATACATTGAGAGACAATCTATTTAAAATTACTCCTAAACAATATCAATTATGTCAACAATAGAATTTAATGGTCGATACGAGGGGATGTCAAAGTTACTTCACTCTTTTGCGTACAACCTTACGAAGAATACTGAAGATGCAAAAGACCTTTATCAAGAGACATCTTTCCGCGCGTTGACAAATAGAGACAAATTTCGTCCAGGAACAAATTTCAAAGCATGGTTATTTACAATCATGAAAAATATATTCATCAATAATTACCGTAAAAAAATGCGAGCGAATACAATTATGGATTCGACCGATAATGATTATTACATCAATTCAGGTAACGTTGTAATTTCTAACAAAGCTGAAAGCAACATCATGATGGATGAATTAACAGAAATGATTGATGGGATGGAAGATGGGATTCGAATTCCATTTATGATGCATTACGAAGGATTTAAGTATCAAGAGATTGCAGACGAATTAGAGTTACCACTTGGTACGGTTAAAAGTCGAATCTTTTTTGCTCGAAAAGAGATGAAAGAATTGATCAATAAGCGATACGATAATATGGCAATTTTAAGAGAAAAAAATTAAATAAAGTTATTTATTAAAGAATATCAAATTTTTAAACGGAAGGCGGCAAATGCACATTTGTCGCCTTCTCTATTTTTTTGTAATTATGTGCTTTTGACTATAGAGACAAGACATACCTTTTCTCTACTCAATATAAGTAAATGGACAAACAATTTTTCACAAAACAACTTCTAAAATGGGCAAAAACAATCGATCGACCCATGCCCTGGAAAGGTGAAAAAAATCCATATCTGATTTGGTTGTCAGAAATCATTTTGCAACAAACTAGAGTCGAACAAGGCCTTCCCTATTTTTTAAAATTCAAAGAAAAATACCCAACGGTTCATGATTTGGCGAATGCGCCAGAAGATGAAGTCATGAAATTGTGGGAAGGGCTAGGATATTACTCACGAGCTAGGAATTTACATTTTACCGCAAAAAATATTTCGGAAAATCTTGGTGGCGAATTTCCCAGAACCTTGGAGGAGATTTTAAAATTAAAAGGAGTTGGTACTTACACCGCTGCGGCGATTGCATCTTTTGCTTATGATTTGCCTCATGCAGTTCTCGATGGAAATGTGTACAGAGTATTGTCAAGATATTTTGGAATCGAGACTCCAATTGATTCTACGGAAGGAAAAAAAGAATTCACCACTCTTGCAAATGTATTGTTAGAAAAAAAGAAAGCAGCCACATATAACCAAGCGATTATGGATTTTGGAGCGACACAATGCACTCCAAAGTTAACAGATTGTAAAAAATGTTTTTTGAAAAAAAACTGCCAAGCCTTTCAAAATGGAAAAGTTTTTGAGCTTCCTATAAAATCTAAAAAGATCAAAAAGAAGACACGTCATTTTAATTATTTAGTGCTTAATGTGAGTAAAGATGTTTGGGTGCAAAAAAGAACTCAAAAAGATATTTGGCAAAACCTCTACGAGTTTCCATTGATTGAAACAGAAACACTTTTGAAAAAAGATATACTCTCCAAACATGACATTTGGAGAGATTTGATAGGTGAGTTTGATTATGAAATAAGACATATTTCTACTCCTTTTCGTCAACAATTAACACACCGTACGATCATTGCTACTTTTTTAGAAATTGATTTGCCAGATAATTTTTCTATTAATAAAAATACTTATATCAAAGTTGATCGAAAAAACTTAAGTAAATTTGCATTCCCAAAAATTATCGATTTGTATTTAAAAGATAATTCGTTAAATTTATACTCAATGCTTCAAGATTTGGAGTGAGAAAACTAAATTTTTAAAATCACAAAAAACGCGCAATTATGATTAATAAAGTCATCTTAGTCGGTAACCTTGGAAGAGATCCAGAGGTGCGACATTTCGAAGGGAATTCTTCTGTAGCTTCTTTTTCAGTTGCTACAAGTGAATCATATTTGGATAAAACAACACAGGAAAGAAAAACACAAACTGAGTGGCACAATGTGGTGATGTGGAATGGTTTAGCAAATGTGGCAGAGAAGTATTTGAAAAAAGGAAGCCAAGTGTATATCGAAGGAAAATTGACTACTCGAAAATGGCAAGATAAAGATGGAAATGATCGATACACAACTGAGGTTGTAGCAAGAACAATGAAGATGCTTGGTAGCAGAGATAGTGGAAGTAGTTATAATATGCCTTCAGCAGCTGATGCACCAGCTCAAGTTGCTAAAGAATCTACAGCACAGCCAGTAGCACCAAGTAAATCATCACCAGAAGCGCCTGCAGAAAAAGCTGCACCCGCACCTGATGATGATTTACCATTCTAAAAAATGAAATCTTAGATTTCCGATGGATTCTTTTTTAGGATCCATCGGAACATAAAAAATATAAAAATTGGATTCCATACCCGGAACATTCTTCTCATCTTTTTTTAACTCCTCTTTTTTATTAGCGGACATTCCTTTTTGGGAGGTAAGTGCTGCTGCAATTTTTGTAATAATTCTGCTAATGTGTTCGGCTTTGATTTCAGGATCAGAGGTAGCATTTTTTTCTTTGTCTCCAAATGATATAGATGACTTAAAACAAGATAATAGCAAAACCTCTCAACGGATTATTAAACTCAAAGAGATGCCTCGGACGTTGTTGGCGACTATTTTGATTAGCAATAATTTCATCAATATCGGGATTGTAGTTTTATCTGATTTCGTTTTGGGGAAAGTGATGCCAACGGAAGTTTTTACCAATTGGGCAGTTCAAATTGGCGCAGCAGATAATTTATCATTTATCCCATATTTTGATTTGACCAATGCTAGTATTGCTTGGGGAGTAGAAAACCTAGTTAAGGTTGTTGGAGTTGTTTTTCTACTCGTTTTGTTTGGGGAAGTTGCGCCAAAGGTTTACGCCAATTTGAATAATGTGAAATTGGCTAAAATGATGTCAGGTTCTTTAAGTGTCTTGAATAGATTCTTTTCTCCAGGGAGTAAAGTATTAGTCAACTGGACGAATACTATCGAATCGAGATTAGAATCCAAAGCACAGCAAGCAAGTTTGATGAGTAAGGAAGATATAGATGAAGCGATAGAATTAACTGTTCGAAATGATGATAATGCTGAGGAGGAAGTTGATATTTTAAAAAGTATTCTTAAGTTCGGAGATGTGACGGTTAAGCAAATTATGTGTTCGCGAGTAGATGTAATTGCCATTGAATTTCGGACAGGTTTTCGGGAAGTTTTAAAATTAGCTCGACGAGCAAGCGTTTCTCGAATTCCCGTTTTTGATGATGACTTCGATAATATTACAGGAATTTTATACATCAAAGATTTAATTGGACACGTTGATGAGGGAGATGATTTTGAGTGGCAAGCATTAATCAGAACAGATTTATTATACGTTCCTGAATCAAAAAAAATTAGCGACTTGCTCAAAGAATTTCAACAACAAAAATTACACATGGCAATGGTGGTCGATGAGTACGGAGGAAGCTCTGGACTTGTAACATTGGAAGATGTTTTGGAAGAAGTGATTGGTGAAATCAAAGATGAGTTTGATGACTTATCTGAAATCGATTACACTAAAAAAGATGACTATACCTATATTTTTGAAGGAAAAACTTTGTTGAATGATATGTGCCGAGTGATGGATTTGGAAACCACAACTTTTGATGAAGCTAAAGGAGATGCTGATACCATCGCTGGTTTGATGCTCGAATTATTTGGGCATATTCCAAAAATCAATGCAGAGACTTCGTACAATCAATATCGATTTAAAATCGTTTCTGTTAATAAGCGAAGAGTAAAACAAGTTCAAATTACCTTACCTAAAAAGACATAAATAAAAATTTTAATGATTAATTTTTTTGAAATAAAACAACGAAGCATTTTGCTAATTGTAGGATTTGCTTTCTTTTTTATATTTGGTTTTATGTTACAAAGTTGTAATGATGAACCTGTCGTTAGCCCGAAGCCAAGAGGTTTTCCCAAAGTAGTTTACCCTGAAAAATCATATCAATCATTCGAGGAAGGATATTGCGATTTTTCATTTGAGTATCCTAAGTATGCTAAGATTGAAAAGTCCAATTCATTCTTTGATGAGAGCCCAAAAAATGAATGTTGGTTTGATATTTCTATACCAAATTTTAATGCAAAAATTCATTGCACTTATTCTCCTATAGATACAAAAGAAACTGGCGAAAAACTAAGAACAGATGCTTTTGAATTAGCGCACAAGCATAATATTAAAGCAAAGTATATCGAGGAGATTAAAATTGATACTAAAAATGGAGCTAAAGGATTTGCCTTCAATTTAGAAGGGGAGGTTGCTTCTCCATTTCAATTTTATGTGACTGACGAAGACAATCATTTTGTCAGAGGATCACTTTATTTTAATACAGAAGTTGCTCCTGATTCGCTCGCGCCTATTTTTTCATTTGTGAAAAAAGACATAGAGCATATGATTAATACTTTGGAATGGAAGTGATTTGGCTATCATTGCCGCGCTCCTTTTTGTGATAAAAAGTTGTTGACTTGACGATTATTAATGCGAATAGGTTTTAGCAAATCTAAATTTATGAATTATCGAATACTGCCGATCAAAACGAATAAGGGTTTATATTTTGTGAAAAATATAAACCCTTATTCGTTTTGATTTTAAAAGTAAGATTAATTATCCTTTTCCTTTTTGATAATAACTTTCTTTTTGATTTTTTTAGCACCATCTGTTCCTTCCTCTTCGAAATGCATCTCTTGTCCTTCTTTTATTTCAATTATTTCTCCATCGTCAGTTTTCCAAATCATTTTATTATTCGATTCGATATTCTTTGAGTCAGCTAAATTAGCTTGTACTTTATTCACTTGACCATCTCTTTTGTACATCACTACGATAGAATCTCCAGGTTTGTAATTCGACAATGCTTTCGTTAATTCTTCGTAAGTTGAGATTTGATGCTCATTTACTGATTGCAAAATATCTCCTTTTTTCAACCCAGCTTTTTCTGCAGGACTATCTTTTACTACATCTAATAATTCCATTCCTTCTGCACTTGGATCAATCATCACTCCGAAGAAAGCGCCATTGCCTTTTCGAGTTTTCATAATTCGAATTTCTTTATGTCCTTCTCCATCCATTTTCATATCTATATCTTCAAACTCAAAAGTATTTTCTCCATCTCCCTCAGATCTCATAATAATGATGTGCTTTCCATCTTCAGTTGTGATTTCTTTTTTCTCAGCATCGCCATCAATTTTGATAATCGTTTTTTCATCACCTTCCATAATGACTACATCGTCACCATTTACTGTAACTTCGATTTCTCGCTCTTCACCTTCCTTTTTCTCTTCGCCCTCTTTCGTTACTCTAACTTCAACATTGACATTCTTTACGTCTTGTCCATTTTCATCAAGATATTTTGCTACATCAAAATCCTCTGCTTCTTTTCCTTCTTTAATAATTTTTTCTACTACTTCATTTCCATCTTTATCAATTGTTTTTTTGACAATCACTATTTGTTTTTTTCCTTTCGTCTCTGATTGAGCAAAAGAACTATTAGGGAAAATAAAACATCCCAACAATAGTATAACCCAAGTAATTTGTATTTTTGAACGATTCATATTTATTTGATTTTATTAAAAATTATTTCTGTAATAATATTCTTTGTTTTGAATGACATAGGAATACTTACAACTTAACTTTAACGTTTCATTAGCAGAACGTATTCTTTTTTATCGCGATGCTTTCCTTTTTTTTCAAAAATCGTTAAAGGTTAGTTAAACATTCCCATGACATCTTTTGATTGTATAAATTTGTAAGAATCGGATAGAAATTTGTTCATATTTTACCACCTTTTCTTTTGTAAATTTACGGATTACTATTCATTTTTTTTTCTTTGATAAATCCTTTTTTAGAGTCAAGTAAAAACTAACACTTCCTTCGGTCGTTTTAAATTTCAATTTTAGCTTGACAAAGAATTTTTCAAAGAACAATATTTTTTAAATTTTTCCAACACTAAATATCAATGAATAAAAAAGCGATTTGGGCGATTATTGGTCTTATGAGCGCAGCTATGATTGGAATTATATTATTGCAATTATACTGGATCAATTTCAATATTAAACTCAATGAACAACAATTCGATAATAATATTAAAAGTGCGATTACACAAGTTGCCAAGAGGTTAGAGGTTTGGGAAGACAACGCAACTTATGATAATGCTTTAAATCTACGAGCTAATACTCCTACTTCTTATTCATCTGGAAGTATTAGAAAATCTTTTAGTTCTGGTGAAGTCTTAGGAGATATTTCAATGACTCAAAATTTTCGAAATGTACAATTGACGCAAGCTTCCGTAAATCCACTTACCATAAATAATGATTCAGGCTTTTCGCAATACCAAGATAAAATGGAATATCAAAAAGTTCGAAAGATGCTTAACCTACATCCTTTGGAGGAGCGAATTAATTTGGAAGTTTTGCATGGATTATTGGAACAAGAAATAAAAAAGAAAAGAGGTATTGAGGCAGAGTTTCAGTATGGCGTTTTCTCTCATCAGAAAGGTTCATTTGTCATCAATAATGGATCGTATGCCGTTATTAATGAAAATTTTAATTCTGCTGAAAGTATCGATAATGATTTATATAACTCGAGTTATAAAACAGAGTTATTTTCAAATTCCTATGCTTTGGAATCACCAGGTATGCTCATGGTTCATTTTCCAAATCGAACTAGTGTGATTTGGAGTTCTTCTTGGAAAACACTTTTAGCTTCGATTATATTTACTGGGTTGATCTTGTTTTGTTTTTCATATACCATTTTAGTCATCTTTGAACAAAAGAAAGTTTCAGAAATGAAAACCGATTTTATCAATAATATGACTCATGAATTCAAAACTCCAATTGCTACGATTTCTTTGGCGGCAGATTCGATCACAAGTCCTATGATTTCTGGAAATGCAGATAAAGTGAAAAGGTTTGCAGATATCATTCGTCAAGAAAATAAGCGGATGAATAACCAAGTGGAAAAGGTTTTACAAATGGCATTAATTGATAAGCGTGAGTACAAACTCAAAATGTTGCAAATCAATTTACATGACATTATTACTCAAGCAGTACAAAATTCTAACTTACAAGTAGAAAAAAAGGATGGGAAAGTAACTGCTCAAATGGAAGCAACAAATCCATACGTTTATGGTGATTTGACCCATGTTTCTAATATTATCAATAATCTATTGGACAATGCCAATAAATATTCTCCTGAAAAACCACAAATATCTGTGAGTACACGCAATGTAGCACAAGGAGTTGAAGTTATTATAGAGGACAAAGGAATTGGTATGAGTCGAGAAGCATTAAAACATATTTTTGATAAGTTTTATCGAGTACATACAGGTAATCGACATGATGTAAAAGGATTTGGATTGGGATTGAGTTATGTAAAAGCATTAATGGATGCTCACCATGGACAAATAGATGTGAAAAGTGATCTAGGAAAAGGAAGTACTTTTATTTTGACATTTCCTTATAATAGTGAGCTTCAAACCGTTGAAACAGAGGGATAATTACTTTTCAAAATTTTTGCTCTGACTATTGAACACCAACTGATTTATCCTTAACTTTAACATATGTTAAGATTTTAATTTAAACAAAATGAAACGCCGTTTTCTTAGCGGCAATAACTAAAACATCCTATTTTTTGGAATAAAAAAATTACTAATGACTGCAGCAAACAATCGAATACTACTAGTTGAAGACGATCGAAATTTTGGAGACGTATTGCGTTCCTATTTAGAAATGCATGACTATGATGTTACGTTAGCAACTGATGGAGAAGCGGGTTTAGAAACTTATAACAAAGGTGAATACGACCTTGGTATTTTTGATGTGATGATGCCTAAAAAAGATGGTTTTACTTTGGCAAAAGAAATTAGAGAAAAAGATACTGAAATGCCAATCATCTTTTTGACTGCCAAAACGATGAAAGATGATGTGCTTCAAGGTTTCAAAATTGGAGCTGATGATTATATCACAAAGCCATTCAACTCAGAAGAATTGTTGTATCGAATACAAGCAATTTTAAAAAGAAGTCAAGCAAAAGAAGATCCTAGAGAAGAAATTAAAGAATTCGAAATTGGAAATTTCCACTTCAACTTTCCATTGAGAATTTTGACTTTTAGCAATGGTGCAGGTGAGGATACCAAAAATAAATTATCACCAAAAGAAGCACAATTACTTCGAATGTTTTGCATGTACAAAAATGATATTTTACCTCGATCAGAAGCATTGACTAAAATCTGGTCAGAGGACAATTATTTTACTGCTCGAAGTATGGATGTGTTTGTAACTAAGTTGAGAAAATATTTAGCAGCTGATCCCAATATTGAAATTGTAAATATCCATGGAAATGGATTCCAACTTTTAGTTAGAAATAGCGAAGAAGCTTCCTAACAAAAAAATAAGAATCATTATGATTCATTCTTTCGAGAGGACAAAAATCTATATTTGATTTTTGTCCTTTTGTTTTTTAAAATAGCGTACTTTTGAAGTAGATCACTTCGCTGACAGAGATCTCATTTTTTATAACAAACTAATTACATTTCATTTTGAAGAATCAAGTCAAACGAATTTTGGGGGTTGATCCAGGGACTAATTATTTAGGCTATGCGGTAATTGAGACTAAAAAAAATAAAATTAGTTTGTTGACGATAGGTGTTGTATCAATGAAGCATCTAGGGTCACATCAATTGAAATTGAAAAAAATATTTGAACGATTGCAAGAAATCATTCGAGGGTATAGTCCTGATCACATGGCTGTGGAAGCTCCTTTTTACGGGAAAAATGTACAATCCATGTTGAAATTAGGAAGAGCTCAAGGCGTAGCAATTGCTGCTGCAATTACCATGAATGTGGAGATGACTGAGTACGCTCCAAAAAAAATAAAACAATCCGTTACAGGAAATGGAAATGCATCGAAAGAGCAAGTTGCTTCAATGCTCGTTAGCATTTTAGATCAAAAATTAGATCTTGAATATTTGGATTCTACTGATGCTTTGGCGGCAGCTATTTGTCATCACTATCAATCGGGTAGTATTTTGGGTGGAGGAAAAAAACATAGTGGATGGGCAAGTTTTATTAAAGACAATCCAGATCGAATAAAATAATTTTAGTCTTTCTAAAATAAAAAAGCAGAACTATTAAGTTCTGCTTTTTTATTTATTCAAAATTTGCTCTAATTTTTTCTGCAATCTTAGCTAATTCTTCATGTGAATATTTTGGTTTTTGCTTTGGGAAAAAATGTTTGACAATTGGTATCAAATGTACATGGGCATGAGGAACTTCTAATCCTTCAACAAGTACACCTACTCGTTTACATGGAACTGCTTTTTCAATAGCATGTGCTACTTTTTTTGAAAAAGCCATCAAACCTTCGTAAGTCTCCATATCCAAATCAAAGATATAATCCACTTCTTTTTTAGGAATCACTAAAGTATGTCCCTCTTCCCATGGATTAATATCTAAAAAGGCAAAGTAGTTTTCTGACTCTGCAATTTTATGACAAGGAATTTCACCACTAATTATTCTAGTAAAAATACTTGCCATGACTTAAAATGAGATTTCCAAAATTTCAAATTTGATAATTCCTCCAGGAGTTTGTATCTCAGCAACCTCTCCAACAGCTTTTCCCAAAAGGCCTTCACCGATAGGGGAGCTAACTGATATTTTTTTGAGTTTTAAATCTGCTTCAGACTGAGAAACCAATTGGTAAGTAATTTCTTTATTGACTTTCAAGTTTTTCATTCTAACTTTTGAAAGTACAACTACTTTAGAATTATCTAACTGGCTTGCATCCAATACTCGTGCATTAGCCATTTCCTTTTCTAAATTATTAATCTTTAACTCCAAGAGACCTTGAGCATCTTTTGCAGCATCATATTCTGCATTTTCTGAAAGGTCTCCCTTTTCTCTCGCCTCAGCAATTGCAGCAGCAGCTTTTTGCCTTCCTGTTGACTTTAGCTCTTCTAATTCTGCTTGTAGTCTATCGTATCCTTCTTGTGTCAGATAATTATATTTCATAATAAAATTTTAAATTTATAAATCGCTTCGCGGGATTTAGGTGAGAAACGAACAACAACTAAAATATTGATTTTAAAAAAACAATATTTTTATATAATGAGTTCATTCCCGCGCTTAATAATTAAAAAACAAGAACGTTTCTATCTAGTCGATAGAAACGTTCTTGATATGAACTTTGCTTAAATATAGTAAAAATCAAGCAAATAAAAAAAAATTAAGAGATCCTGATTGTCTAGAATCCTAATCTAACTGAAAAGTTATGCGTTCCACCCCAAGGGTTTGATGTACGATATGCATAATCAATACCGAAAGTAGTACTTGACTTTTTGCTAACTGGTACTTGGATTGATAATCCTCCAGAGAATCCTGTGTAAACATTTTTCTCATCTGGTGCATCTCCTTGACCTAAATCATACTTGTATCCACCTCTAAGCATGAACATTTTATTGAAAGCATATTCAATACCTCCTCCAAGTTGATCTCTTGAAAATGAATTTGAAGTGAAATTTGTAACCGCAGTTAATCTATTTTTGTCTCCTAAAATAAAATCATAAGATACTCCAATATTCAATACTGAAGGTAATTCAAAAGCTGCTGGTCTTTGCTCATAAGATAATTGGTATGAAGAATTAGGTACACTCAATTGTTGAGACAAACCTTGTCCACCAAAACTCATTGGAGATCCAACATTTCTTAAAGACAATCCTAATTTGAAATTATCTTGTGGTCCTGAAACATACTGAACACCTGCATCAAGTGCAAAACCAAATGCTTTCAAATCTGCAGTAGATTCAGAAACTGCTCGAAATAAAATTCCAACAGAAATTTTATTTTCGAAAATGTGTCCGTAGCCAAGTCCTAAGTTGAAAAAATTAGGAGAAAAAGTACCTCCTGTTCCTTCTGGAGAATTTTCAGTAGTTACCTGAATATCTCCAAAATCAAGAGACATAAGACTTAATCCAAATGTTCCATTTTTCCCAACTTTTTGAGCTAGTCCGAATGCATTCATTTTGATATCAGTTCCTTCCAAATACCTAGCACTACTAATAAGTACTTCTGTTCCTTTTACTCTAGATAATCCTGCAACGTTTAATCGCATAGCTTCCACTCCGCTTACAAATGAAGTCCCCATAGTATGGAGTCCAGCGGAACGTGCCCATGGATTCATTAATAATTCGTAGGCACCTGCTTCTCCTTGTCGATCAGGATTTCCTGCAAAAGCTGATTGGCACATGGCAAGTGACAATACTATAGTAAATAGAATGTATATAAATTTATTCATAATTAAATTATAGTCTAATTTTTTTAAATAAAAACAAGGAAAGTTGATTAGCTAAAACCAACCTTCCTTGTAATTTAATCTTATAATCCTGATGGGTCGAATTTTCTCGCTACACCAAACCACTTAATCACTCGTTCACCCAATCCTTCTGCATCTATGTGTATAAGATATACTCCACTTGCTACAGGAATTCCCTTGTTATTTTTCATATCCCATTCTAATGCTGGAGATACTTGAGTAGTATTAATTCCTGAATTTGGTCTATCCAATGTAACATTAACTCCTACTTCATCTCTTTCATATTGTCTAATGAACTTTCCATCTAATGAGTAAATGGTAACTGTGCTCTTCGCAGGAAGGTTAGTTATTTTTACAGTATTAGAGAATTGAGAAATTTCATAAGCAGAGTATCCATAATATGGATTAGGTACTACATTAATTTGATCCAATGCCGTCTCAGCAGTTTCCCCTTGTACTACATCTGTAGCAGCTTGTCCTTCTAATTTAAACTTATAAGTTGGGTAACCTTGAAATTCATTAGTTCCAGCTACTACTTGATAAGGATTATCTACTCTCAACTGAATTCTTAAGTCCGTCGGAATTAACCCATCTTCTACAGAATTCAAACTAGATCTATCATTTATGACAGGCATAGTTGTCCAACTAATCTCTGCTAACCCTTTACGTATATCATTAATTCCTCCATCTAACTTTTCTCTCAATTCAGCACATTCATCATACTTCTGCTTTGTTACATAAATATAATGGTGACCTCCTAAAACAATATTATATGGGAATGGTATACTATTGGTTTCATTATTGAATCCAATTTCGCTTGTAGGGTTCCAGATCATATCTCGACCATTAGCTTGATAACTTTCAGCCTCGAATCCTCCTGGGTGATATGTTGAATTTTCTCCGAAGAAAATATTTAATCGCTCACCTGTTTCTTGATCTATTGCATATCCTGGGAAATATCCCATTCCTGTAGTTGATGGATCTGAATCATCAGGTTGACCATCTTTACCTACAGATTGGCCTAACCGTAATTCTAGGTTTCGTGCTCCTCCTTCTGTCTCAAGTCCAAGTCCAAATGAGCCAGGGTTTGCTGGGTTATAATATTCAGGTGCGGCAGTTTCTACTACAATACATCTACTCCAAAGATCTTTATTGCTCGTGAAAACAATATCAACATTGTTTAGAGTTTCAAGTTTATTTTGCCCTCTAACAACACCAGATATAGCAGGTTGTCTCAAAGCCGGAGTAAACCAATATTCAAATGAAGTAGGTGATGGAGCTGGAGGATCAGCAAAGACATTTAATATATAAGGAGTAAATGCTCCAAATGAACTAAATGCTTGATCAGGATCTAAAACAACTGCGTTAGGATCAATTAGATTTCCTTCTTCTGTTTGAATATAATTAAATGGTGTAGGCCCATCAGGTATGTAAGAGAACCAATTATCAGTCTCAGCATAAATTTCTTCATAACCAATTGCACCATTCGATTCATCTACATTATCTCCTACATCATCCGTTTGACCAACTTTAATTGAAATTCCATATTCTCTCAAAATCTGTTCATTCAACCTTTCGATTGTTCTTTCAGAATAAATTGGAGCAGATGGATCTGATAGGTTAGTCAATTGCCAATACATTTCAGAATCAAGCTCATCATTACCATCATTATTTCCATCAATATCAGTAAATGTTAATTGGAATTCACCATCTATTACTTCTAATGGATTAATAATTTTAACATTAATTGGAGATCTTCCTTGTTGATATACAAGTTCACCAGTAGATGTTCCAGCAAGAATTTCTTCTTCTGTTTCAGCTGAAAGTGCTACATTATTTTCACCAACCCCAACTCCATCTATTCTAGTAACGACTGGTCCATCACCATAACCAGAGTTTAAGTTTTTATAAACTATTGGTCGAGGAATAACTGTGTATGATGGTGCATCACCATCTCCGATATTTCTACGTCCTTCAAGGTATGGTCTTCTTTGTCCAACTACATCTGCTGGGTCAAATTGTTCGTAATTATTATAAGCATAAGCAACTGCTGTGTAGTAATATTTCTTATGATTAACTATACGGTCACTAGTAAATTGATCTATCTTAAAACTAAATGTATGAGAAATTCCATTTTCCAAAACACCTTCATTTTCTAGTGAAGGAATCCAAATAGGATCCGTTGGATCACTTGGATTAAACTCTGAAGACCAATTATAAATTTTAGAAATTCCATTTTTAATATCAACAGAAGTTACTAATCGAGCTTTGTCAGGGTTTGTATTAAATTCTGAAGGGCTCACGTTTGGTTCTATTAATTGATAAATTCTATATCCTTCAAACTTGTACGATTTAACATCGTCCGGTAATTGAGGTGGAGCTTGTAAATCAATTTCTGAGTAACCTTCTCCAGAATTATTTGTAGAGAAAGGATCTCCATTAGTCAAGATCATAACAATTTCTTGATCTAATTCTACGAAATCTAAATCCGGTGCATCTGGTCCATCTGTAATGTCAAAACAGTTATCAAATAAGGCCTGTGCTATATCATCCGCTGATAATAATGGAGCAATATTAGGACAAGCATGCGCTACATCTGGTACCCATACAACTCCTACAATCAACTCATTGACTGCTTGAGAAACCAAGGTAAATGGTCCTGATGCCTGAAGTGTTCTTCTATCTCCAAATGGTAAATTTTCTGTACACATTGTCCAGCCCGATGGATCATCTGGTGCATCTGGGAAAGCATATTTAACTACCTCTCCACCTGAATTAAATCCATCTCCACCATAAGTTAATGGAGCACCATTCGGCCATGAACCTGAAATCAGATTATAAAACTCTGAAGGAGTATTTGGATCTGTTGTACCTGGAGGAGGATTACCAACACCTCCATTATTGTAATAAATAAAAGAAGACATGCCTAAAGGTAAGAGTATATCCGCAGGCTCTCCATTTAGTGGATTTCGTAATACTGAATCCACTCCGTATACTTTAGGTGCATTAGGTCCTCTAAAGTAATCAACTCCTAATATTGGAATTTCATCACAATAAGTAGCCACACCTCCGTTACATTGACATCCAGTTGTTCCATCTAATGCATCCTCATTATATACATATGCTAAACTTCTTGTAGTATCACTTCCAATGTAATCATCAGTATAACATCCTAAATCTGGATCTACCCAAACAGCGAAGAAACAACTGTCAATCGGATCTTGTGCACGATTAATCAGCTTATATCTCTGGAAAGTCATATCATTGATTTCATCATTACTTTTCCATGCAAAAGATTGAACTTGTACTTCCATTCTAATTGGGTCTCCTTCTGAAGAAGTATGAGTTCCACCTGCATCATTATAAATCCAGAAATACATTTCATCTGCATACTGAGCTTCCTTGATTGATTCAACCTCACAACCAGTAATATCGATTCTTGGAAAATCTCCTAAGTGTGGTTCATATACATCAATCTCATTTGGAATTGGACTTGAAGGATCATAGTTATCGAAAAAGAATCCAAATCCTTGAGAACTTGTAGACTCATCTGGTAAATCAAACCCATGCACATCAAAGAAAAATTCATTTCCTTTTGCTGGCCATCCTAAAACATCAGCAGGTATTTCTCCTGGTTCAAGTTCTGTTCTTCCTTCGGCTTTCGCAAGTTCCCAATTCCTGATATGAAGGGCTATATTCTCACCTAATACTTTAAAGTGTTTATCCCAATTAGCACAAGTATCAAATCCAACTGTACCTACATCTGTAAGAGGTCCAGGAAAAAAATCATTAGTTGTACCATTTCGGTAATCAATTGCTGCCATTTTCAAAACAGGATTATCCGGTAAACCTGTAAATCCACCTATCCATACTGCTCCAGCAAAAATAGAAGACACCTCTGGCAAACCTGGTTCTACTTTTGGCACAACATACTGCCCATCAGTCAAATCCCACCAGATATCTCCACCATTCATTAACAGAGCTCTTACATTATTGATGGATTGAATAACTTTGGATGTACCTTGGGCACAATCCATTCTTAATGTTGCTACTGTACTGTTAGAAGCATTAGCATTTTTCCCATGAATATTTGGATTAATATTCGCACTAGAAAAAGACCATATTCCTAATAACAGAGCCACAGAAAGTAAATATTTTAAATTACGCATGACTATATTTTTTTACGTTTATAATTCTTTGTCAATTATTGTGTTAGTTGTGTAGTTGATTAAAAAAATCAACTACACAACTTTTCTTTTTTTATTAAAAATCTAAACTAGCTCCTAAGTAAATTCTTCTTGGTAATGTAAAGAATCCAGGATTCAACATTCTCCAAGTATAAGAAGGAACGTAGAAATCTTCTAATCCATCAGCAACTACACCTTGTAGTACAGATTGTCCAATTGAAGAAGTAAGGAATCCATCATCAGTAGGAGATCCTGAAGCAGAATAAACACCTAATAAGTTTCTTCTATCCAATAAGTTTTGAACTCTTACATATACATTTAAATTAATAGGATTTTTACCTTCTACTTCTGGAGTATATATTCTGAAACTTTTGTCTACTCTTATGTTAACTGTAAAATTCCAAGGTAACCGTGCTCCATTTAATGAACCTACCGTTCCCTCACCACCGAATGATGTAGGAACTAATTTAGCAGTATATGGTCTTCCTGAAACAGCAATTACCTGAAGGTTAGCACCCGCATTGGCTAGGATATCTTTTCCAAAAAGAACTGGTCCATTGTAACTTCTTCCAGCCGCATATCTGTAATCCATTGCAATATTGAATCGGTGTCTTTCATCAAATGATAATGGGAAAAGGTTTCTAATATTACCTCTACTTCCTAAGTTTCTTGATGATTCAGAATCTGATCCTGTTCCATCCGCAAATTGAAGTGTATAAGCTGCTAATAAAGTAACATTCTTCGTTCTTCTCAAATCATATTGGAATGTGAAACCTTTTACTGTTCCAAAATCAAGATTATCGAAACCTGTGTAGGAAGTAATATTTAAATCAGAAGGCAAGAACAAGAAGTCCCTAATCTGAATCATATCTCTCATCTCTTTGTAATAAGCTGAAACTTTTAATGCAGAAGAGTTTGATAATTTTTGTTGGAAACCAACTTCATAATCAATTGTTCTCTCTGGTTTCAAATTTGGATTACTCTCTGGCGTTCTTCCAGCATCTCCGAAGTAGTAATAATTCAACGCAGTTGCGATGTTATTTCCTGGAGGACGTTGTACCAAAATGTCATAGTGAGCAAAGAAGTTTGCCACATCTGATATTGGGAACGAAAATGCCAAACGAGGCATTACATTAATCTGTGGTTCGTAATCTTCAAATCCATCGTTTGAATCATAAGTATTATCTTTAATCCAACTACCACCTGCAAGTGGGTTACTATATTGAACATATCTTGGAGCAGTTCCAAAAATTACGTTACCTCCATTAGATGCACTTCCGTCAGCAAAGAACCATTCATCACCATTACGGAATGCTTTTACCGTATTATCATCTGGTCCATTTACATACACTTTATAATCATCTCCAACATTAAGAGGTCTAACTTGATTAGCATTGTCCTCTTCAGAGAAGAACTGACCAGCATCTTTAATGTCATACAATGAAAGTGGATCTTTCAATACTTTAGTATTTGCATCATATCTATCGACACGTACACCTAATCTAAAGATGATATCTTTATATGTGAATTTATCTTGAACATATGCTGCAGTATAGTTTGGACGGAATGGAGCTACAGGGAAATCTCGAATGGTATTTCCGAATCTAGTAACCTGAGTGGATGTAAAGAAATCGTCAAACGTCACATCTGAACCAATTATTTCTCCGGTATGATCATATCCATAAAATGAAGCCAATCCTAAATCCGTCAACTCAACTGGTGCAAACATATCAATATCCAGTTGATCTGGAGAAAGTGCATCTACATTTACATGTGTATTTAAGTCAACACCAACAACATCTCTTACTGCTCGGTAGAATAATGATCCTTCATTATTTTGTAATAACGTTTGATAAATATCTACTTGTACTGGCCCAATAAATGTATTAAATATTGAATCTCCAACTATGATGTTAGTATCAACACCAATAATGTGGTCATTATCATTGAAGTCAGCAAGTTGCCAAAGTCCTCTAGGAGCAACTGAATATGCTCTTTGCTCTCTTTGTTCATATAACAATCCAACTTCAATAGAGTGACGACCTTTATCTGTTCCCCCTGGATGTAAATCAAATGAACTAGATACGTTTGCAGTAATTAAAGTTCCTTGACTTTTTCGGTATTGATTAAATACTGTTCCTACGTTTGTATGAAATTCAAAAATAGAATTTGAATTACTACGTGTTTGACCATTATGTGCAAATAAATCATCCTCTGATTGGAAATTTGTAATTCCATTATTATATGCAGCTAAAACAGGGTTGATATCATAATTTAATTCATATCCTTCACTTCCTGAAGTTGTAACTTCACTAAATCCTCCGTGAGCAACTCCATTAGCAGTAAAACCAATTGAAGGCACATAATCTTTTTCAACAGTACCAATATATCCATAATCGAATAATCGATCTTCATGCCTAGAATCTTGTCTTAAGAAATCATTATACTCATATCCAGCTTGAATAATATACTCGAAGTTAGATACAATTGAACTTTTAGATGCATCTGCATTAGAACCACCAAGACGGTGTCTAAATCTCACATTACCTCTATATCTATTGTAACTATCATTAGGATTATTTTGAGTATTGAATGTTGTCCAACCACCAGGAGTAAAATAATCTTTTCCAGTAAAATAAGTTCCAGTAAATGATACATCAATCGCATTACTCAATCTTGCATCTAATTTAAGGGTTCCATTAAACTGTTCTAAAGATTCATTTGGACGAGTTTTTAGCAACTCTACTTCATCTGCGACTACTTGTTGTGCAGATGGAGTTCCGAACGCATCCATAATTGGATTAGCTTCCAACCTATCCAATACCTCAGGTTTTACAGTATATACACCTGTAGCCGTCGGTCTATTATCCTCTCGATATGTGTAACGTCCTGAAAAACGGAATCCTAATATTGAAGAAGAACTTCCATCTTCATTTTTTCTTTTTAAAATCGGGCCACTCAAATTAGCTCCAACTAAGCTATGACCAAAAGCATCTAGATATTGAGAAGTCTCAGCCTCAACTCCTCCTGAGAATTTGGCAGAAGGACCTTTAGTTGTAATGGAGATAATACCTCCTGTTACGTCTCCATATCTTGCTCCGATACCACCGGTGATTACCTGCATTTGCTCTATCTCAGATTCTGGAAGTAAGTTTCCTCTTACTCGAATACCATCAATATAATAATCCGTTGCATTGGAACGAGATCCTTTAATTGTTACCGCTCCACCTTCATCTGATGAACTTGCTCCTGCAGTTGCTGCTGCTACGGCATTAATATTACGAGTAGGTAAGTTTCGGATTTGCTCGCTAGTTACTGTTGTTCCAGTTGAAGTTTCATCTTGCTTGATAAGAGGAACTTTATATCCTGTTACCACAACTTCCTTCATCACATTTCCTGTTCCGACTGAAAGTTGAACATCAACTCTTGTGGCTTGTCCAGCATTGGCAACTACACCTGTAATTTTTTGTGTAGGATATCCTGTATATGATACTTCAATATCATAAGTTCCAGGATCGACTCTAATGCTATAATTTCCATCGATATCGGTAGTTTCCCCTTGAATGAAAACTCCATTTTTCGATACAATTATGTTAGCTGCAATCATATCTTCACCGGTATCTTTATCAGATATCTTTCCAGTAATACTGGTTTGTGCGAAGGTGAATGAAGCTACTAATAGTAATGAAAGTGTAAGTAAAAAATTTCGTACCATAAGTAATTCTTTTTAAAATGTTATTGGCGAAAAAATTGGCTTTCCGTGATTAATGGAAAAATAGAATAGTCCATTTCTACATTAGCCCACAATGTTAATAAATTACGTCTCATTTCTGAAAAAAATAGAAATCCCATGTCAACGGAATGACATAAAGAATCTATTAAAAGTCAGCTTTCTACTTGAAAGCGATGCGGTAGTTTTAAATACATTTTTTCCAAAATGTATTTTTTCCTTATTTAACTTAAAGTATGGTTTTCTTTTTCTATGTTTTATTTTTAATTAAAAAGCTCCTGTTTACGGGCTTTTTTCCCCTTTTCATGTAATCTATCATCTTTCTTCTCATTTCTTACACCAGACTTATTTTATAAGTCAGGTTTCAGGTTTAATCCTTTTAAACTCTTTTACTCACAAGGTGACTTGAAGTCACCTTGTGAGTAGCGCTATATTTCTAAACCTTTAGTAATCTTTCTCAACAATACTTCTGCTAATCTTTGCAAAGATTCTTTTGTCCAACCTGCAACATGTGGTGTGAATATTACATTTTCAAATTCATATAATTCATCATACATCACATGTTCTTCTTGAGAAAAAGTAGCTGTTTTTTCATTTTCAAAAACATCTAAACACGCTCCACCGACTTTGCCTGATTTTAACCCAACGATTAAATCCCGCGTTTTGGCCACATGCCCTCGCGAGGTATTGATGAGTATGACTCCGTCTTTACATTTTTTTAAAAAATCAGAATTTACCAAATGCTTGGTCTCAGGTGTGAAGGGTAAATGCAAACTAATGATATCTGCATTGGCTAGAATGTCCTCCAAAGTAGTCTCTCGTACCTGTTCAAAATTATTGGTATAGTCCGTTTTGTATTTGTCGTATGCTAAAATCTCCACGCCCATTCCGCTCAGTTTTTTGGCAAATTGGCTTCCGGTATGTCCAAAACCAATAATTCCAACTGTGCGTCCCATGATCTCAAAACCTCGATTTTTTTCTCTTTGCCAATTTTTTTGCCTCACTTCTCGATCTGCTCGAAGAAAATTATTCGCTAAGGCAAGTAACATTCCTAGTGCATGTTCAGCTACTGCATTACAATTTCCTTCAGGTGCTCCGTGAACTGCAACTCCTTTTTGTGCTGCATATTCCAAATCAATGATCTCCATTCCCGAGCCTAATCTGCCAATAAATTCAAGTTTCACTCCTGCATCCAACATCGCCTTATCCATTAAAACTTTGCTATTGATGATGATTCCTTCGTAATCCGCCACCATTTTTCGCACTTGCTCTAATCCAATTTTAGGATGATAATCGCATTGAAAGCCCAATGCTTCTAAGCCTTCCAACAAAATTGGATGAACGCCATCTGTAACTAGTACTTTCCTCATTAAGTTTTTTGCTCGATAAAAAATTTGCGCTCAAAGGTAACAAGAATATTATATTTCAAAAAATGATTTTTAAACACATTTTTTTAGTGCATTTTACCACTTTTTTGGAGCAAAATTTAAATATAAAAAAAATTGAAAGATCCTTTAATACATATTTTTCTAAATTTTAATACTTTTTATTTTTCATCAAAGTAAAATTATCTTTGCGCCTCAACTAACTTTGAATTTTAATCATGAAAAAAGTACCATACATTCTATTTTTTGGAATCATCTCTTTTTTGTTGTCTTGCCAAACGGAAGCTCCAAAACAAGAGAAGTCTGATAAAACAAAACCATCAACTTTTGCTAACTTTTACGTTCGTTTTTTCCAAACACAAGGTCGGACTGAGGCAACTGCTATTTTCCAAAATGGAATGACACAACAACAAGCCCAATCTCTCAAAATTGAGAAGGGTGTATTTTTTCATAATGGAAATATGGTAGAACGAAATATTCCAAAAATTGGAACTAGGTATCAAGCATTCTATGATGGTCCTTTTTCTGAAACTTATAAGTTTCAATTTCAAGATCCCTTGAAAGGAAAAACAGACCATATTGTTGATATGAATCCTATCTCTGCTTTTTCATTTGAAGGAGAAATAAGTAAATCGAAAGGAGCAACTTTATCTTGGAGCGGTACTCCCCTCAACGAAAATGAAGCTCTTGTTTTTTTGATTCAGGATGCCAAAAATAAATCAAGAAGCTTTGAATTAAAAGGAAGAACAAATGCTTCAAAAATAAATGTAGCAAGCAAACATTTAAGTAAACTTGCATTGGGCTCTGCTAAAATATATTTAGTTCGAAAACAATCAAAAGCAGAGCAAAAACCGAACTTAGTAATTTTAGCGGAAACAGAATTTTACACTAACGAAAAAGAATTTCAAATTACCCCGTAAATATATTGTTACATTATTCATTCAAAAACCTTTTTTATTAAATTCTTCTTTTGAATAAAAATAATCGCAGAACCTACTTCAATTTTTTTATAAAAGTCGGCGTCGTCTTTTTGTTGAGTTATGTGATTTACCAACAAGTTTTTGCTAAAGAAAACGCAGATGAAATTTGGGAAAACTTTCTCCTAAACTTAACCTCCGATAATATTCATTGGCTCATTATCACAATCATTTTAATTCCAATCAATTGGGCATTTGAAACCTTAAAATGGCAAGTACTCATTAAGGAGTTTGAAAATTTATCTTTCTGGAAATCCTACCAAGGAGTTTTAACAGGAATTACATTTTCACTTTTTACACCTAATAGAATTGGAGAATATGGAGGAAGAATTTTATTAGTTAAACCCGAAAATAACTGGAAAGCAGTCATCGCAACTTTAGTCGGAAGTTTTAGTCAATTATTAGTTTTGTTGAGTTGTGGAATACTGGGCTTACTGTTTTTTATTTATTTGTTTTTGGAAATTGATCAATGGATTTGGTTGAGTATTTTTTTTGTTGGAATTCTGTTTACAAGTTTAATGTTGTTTTGTTTTTACAATATTGATTTAGTCATTCCTATTGTCAAACGAATTCCTTACGCTCATAAATTAAAACGATTTGTCAAGCACGTAAATGTTTTGAGAAATTACTCTTCATCTATCCTATCATCTGCTTTGATGTATTCTTTTTTGAGATACACAACTTATACTTTCCAATATTTTTTCATGTTACAATTCTTTGGAATCAACGTCTCAATCATCAAAGGTCTTGCTGGAATCGCAACCATCTTTTTATTGCAAACAAGTATTCCACTTCCTCCGATCTGGGATCTATTTGCAAGAGGACAAATTGCCCTTGAAATCTGGGGTTTTTCGAGCCAAAACGAAATTGGAATTTTGGCCAGTACTTTCACGCTTTGGGTACTAAATTTAATCATCCCAGCGTTAATTGGTACGATCTTTATCGTCAGAATTAATGTACTTCAATCTTTAGGATATGAAAAAATCAATGATAAAAATAACAATGTATAGCATACTGGTTTTCAGCATGATGGCATTCACCGTTCCTCCAGTTGAATCAGATACCATTTCAAATTGTTTACCTCACGTTGAAAGTTCCAAAAAAGTTGTAGAGCCATGTTTTATGGAAAACAAGACGTTTCAAGGAGGAGAAGAAATCACTTATAAACTATATTATAATTGGGGAGTAATGTGGCTCGCAGCAGGTGAGGTTACTTTTAAAGTGAACGACATGGGCGGTCAATATCATGTAGCTGTTGCAGGTCGAACGTACAAATCTTATGAATGGTTTTTTAAAGTGAGAGATTACTATGATACTTATATTGATAAAAATTCTTTGTTGCCAAAAACTTCTATTCGAAATGTAAGTGAAGGAAAATATAAGTTGTATGACAAAGTTGAATTTGATCAAGAAAATAAAAAAGCAAGTAGTCTGCGAGGAAAGACTCGTGACCAAGCAACGAAGAAAGAATATGATGTAAAAGAATGTATGCACGATATGCTTTCGGTAATTTATTATTCTCGAAATATTGATTTTGAACGATATAACGAAGGAGAAGAGTTTCCTGTAAAAATATTTATGGACAAGGAAGTTTGGCCACTCAACGTAAAATACAAAGGCAAAAAAAGCCGCAAAAAAATAAAAGGAAAAGGTCGATTTAATACGATTAAATTTAGTCCACAAGTTGTCTCAGGAAGAGTATTTAAAGATGGGGAAGAAATGATGGTTTATGTTTCTGATGATAAAAATAGAATTCCACTTTTGATCGAATCACCAGTTAGTGTTGGATCAGTAAAAGCAGTTTTGAAAAATTACAAAGGATTGAAACATGAGATGACTGCGAAGAATTAACTTTAAAAATTAGTTCGTCGAAAATTGAAAAAGCTGCAAGGAAAAAAATATGTTTCTTGCAGCTTTTTATTTTACATTTATAAAAAACAAAAAACAATGTCAAAAAAAATAATAAATGTAATTGTATTGTTAGGAGTTTTCCTTTTTGGAATATGGGCTGCTCGAATGTACTATCAAGAACCTGAAATTACAACTGAAACTGATGCTACAGTTTTACTTCAAAACATTAAAGACGTTTGTAAATTAGTTACAGTCGAAGCAGAGTTGCAAGAAATTTATGATGAAAAAAGTAATCGGAATGTAACTGTTTATTTGCCGCTCCCAACCAATTTTACTTTTTCAAAAAAGGCAAGTATTGAAGTCTATGGAAAAGTTTTAGTGGGTTATGATTTGGAAAAAATAACAATTGATATAGACTCAACAAACAAAGTTTTATACATCAGAAATTTACCCAACCCAGAAATTATTTCGATAGAACACGATGTCAAATATCGAAGTTTAGATGAGAGTTTTTTTAACTCATTTACTCCAAATGATTTTACTCAATTGAATAAAAGTGCAAAGGCAGTTTTAAAACAAAAAGCAATCGAAGAAAAATTATTTGAACGAGCAGAGGAGCAAGGATCTGAAGTACTAAGTGTAATCCAATTTATGGCAAGTGGATTTGGATGGAAAACAATAGTTCAACCCCTGTCCCCTGAAGGGGCACGTTCTATTGATGATTAAACCCCTGTCCCCTAAAGGGGAACGTTCTATTAGAAATGCAATAATCTCTGAATATTTTCTTTCAAAAGAGAAAAATATATCTTTACGCTGAAATACCAATTCTTCTAAATTATTACAAATCTAATTCAAATCGTTCCCCTTTAGGGGACAGGGGTGTATGAATCATTTGACCTATTCTGAATTACAACAATGGAAAGCTGACAACAAACCTTTCCAACTTATTGATGTTCGCGAACCAGAAGAGCATGAATCTTATAATATTGGCGGTCAATTAATTCCACTTCAATCGATTTTTAGAAAGACCGATTTATTAGATTTTTCCCTACCTATCGTGATTTATTGCAAGCGAGGTATTCGCAGTCAAATAGCCATTCAACGATTATCAATTCGTTTTCCAGAAGCTCAATTTTATAATCTTTCCCAAGGGATTATACACCTTTTCAAGGTTTAACTTTTCCTTTTTAATGTAGTTAACTTTCCCCTAACTAAAATAGATTAGTGATTTTAACATGTTTTTCTGTTAAAAAATCTATTTTTAGTCCGCTAAATCAACTTTTAAAATTTAAATATCAAAAATGAATACAAAGGCAACGGATAATCAGCCACAGTTTTTAGGGCATCCAGTAGGGTTAATTATTTTGTTTTTTACAGAGATGTGGGAACGTTTTAGTTATTATGGAATGAGAGCTATTTTAGTTCTTTTTTTAACTGCAAAAACAACAGAAGACAACCCAGGTTTTGGATGGACTGATGGTGAAGCACTAGCTTTATATGGTTGGTATACCATGTTTGTATATGTGGCATCTATTCCTGGGGGAATTTTAGCAGATCGATATATTGGTCAAAAAAAGGCTGTAATGTTGGGAGGGTTACTTCTTTGTGCAGGACATGGAATACTTGCAGTTGAAGCACTTTGGGCTTTTTATACAGGTCTTGGACTTATTATTTTAGGTGTAGGTTGTCTTAAGCCCAATATCTCTACAATGGTTGGAGGTCTTTATGGACAAGGAGATAATCGAAGAGATATGGGATTCTATATTTTCTATATGGGAATTAACTTAGGTGCTTTTCTTTCCGCACTTATTGTAGGTTACATTGGAGAAAATATTGGATGGCATTATGGATTTGGATTAGCAGGAATAGGAATGCTACTTGGCCAGGCAGTTTATATGTATGGGCAAAAATATCTAACTGAAGTTGGAAATCTTATTGAAGTAGATGAAACAGAAGCAGCTAAACAACCAAATCTAATTGGAGATATTTTTAAGCATACTAATTCGATGATTGGATTTTTTGCAACTTTAGCTCTAGCAGCTTTTGTATATATTCAATATGGCGCATGGGATTATGCAGCCTTAATTGCTGCTTTATCATTCGCAGTTGGAATTGGAGTTGTAATTTACAATGATGGAAATCAAACAGAGAAAGATAGAATTTTAGTGATGTACCTTTCCTTTTTAATCATTATAGTTTTTTGGGGATCATTCGAACAAGCAGGGGGCTTAATGAATATTTATGCTAAAGAAAAAACAGATTTGGCTTTAGGAAGTTTTATGGTACCTGCATCTTGGTTCCAATCAGTTAATGCATTATTTATTTTAATGTTTGCACCTTTAGTAGGAGCATTCTGGGGATGGTGGAGAAACCGAGGAAAAGAATCATCGTCTATTTTTAAAATGGCAGTTGGTGTAATCATCATGGGATGGGGATTCTTCTTCATGACAAAAGCGAGTACTGAAGTTGTGATGGATGGAGAAACTGTAGTTGAAAAATCGGGTATGAGTTGGTTAGTTTTAGCCTACTTATTCCATACTCTTGGAGAACTTTGTGCTTCGCCTGTAGCACTTTCATTTATCACAAAATTAGCTCCTGCAAGATGGATGGCATTTATGATGGGGGCTTATTTCGCCGTAACTGGACTTGGAAATAAAGTCGCAGGTTTACTTGGTGAATGGTCTGAGTCACTTGGTGAATTTAAAATATTCACCGGAATTGCAATTTTCTGTACCATTTTCGGATTACTCGTTCTTTTGGTCATCAAACCTCTAAAACGATTAGCTCACGGTGCAGAAGAACAAGAAGTAGAAACAACTCACTAACAAAAATACTTACCCTTCAGCGGAAGAAGCAATGCCTTCTTCCGCTATTTTTTTATAAGAACAAAACGATTTACAAATTTAAAACAATTGAATTATGGATTTTGCATTTTGGCTAATGATCATTGCTACGGCATTCGTTGCAATTTGGATTCCCGTCATTATTTTATCACAAAAGAAAGTTCACCCTAAAGCACTTTTCACACTTTTCTTTGCAGAATTGTGGGAACGATTTTCATTTTATGGGATGCGAGCTTTGTTGATTTTGTATATGACAAAAGAACTTTTTGAACAAATGTCTCAGCCCGATGCAGATGCTCGTGCCTATGGAATTTATGGAGCATACGGAGCACTCGTTTATGCTATGCCTGTACTTGGTGGACTTGCTGCCGACAAGGTTATGGGTTTTAGAAAAGCCGTTTTATTTGGAGGTGGATTAATGGCTTTAGGTCATTTCACTTTAGGAATGGAAGGAGCTTTATTTCAAGGAAGTCTTCCTGTATTTTTTATTGCTTTAGCATTAATCATTATTGGAAATGGATTTTTTAAACCAAATATTTCAAGTTTCCTAGGAACATTTTATGAACAAAATGATCCTCGAAAAGATGGAGCATTTACCATTTTTTATATGGGAGTAAACATTGGAGCTATGCTCGCACCACTTTGGTGTGGATACCTTCAAGTGAATTATGGGTGGCATTATGGTTTCGGATTAGCAGGTGTTGGAATGGTTATCGGTTTGATTGTTTTTTGGAAAAACATGAGCGATTACGAAGACAAAGGAAATGCTCCTCAAGAATATGTAGATCAACCAAAAGCTTATGGTGTAGATAAAAATATTTTGACTGTAGTTGCTGCATTGATTGGTATTCCATTATGTGCATTTTTACTAAATGCTAATGAAGTAATGTCAATGGTGTTATTTGTAGTTGGTGCAACTGTAATCGGATATCTACTTTATTACGCATTTAATACCGAAGGAAAAAAAGAAGGGCAACGCTTACTTGTTGTAATTGTATTGTTTTTCTTCCATATGATATTCTGGGCATTATTCGAACAAGCAGGTGGATCATTAATGTTATTTGCTGATCGAAACGTGGATCGTAGTTTCTTTGGAGGTGAAATTCCAACTGCCTTCTTTGCTAGTTTGAATCCACTTTATATTATATTGTTAGCTCCTGCTTTTTCTTGGATTTGGTTAAAATTGAGCAACGCGAAAATGGAACCAAGTACTCCAATGAAATTTTTCTTGGGACTTTTACAAATCGGCTTAGGATATGCCGTTATCGTTCTTGGTGCTAAAATGTTTGGAGGAGATGGAACAATTCCACTTATCTTCTTAGCATTAATGTATCTTTTACATACAACTGGAGAGTTGAGTTTATCACCTGTTGGATTATCAATGGTTACTAAATTATCTCCTCCTAAGATTGTTGGATTCGTGATGGGAGCCTGGTTCTTATCCATTTCTTTTGCACATGAAATTGCTGCAAAATTAGGACAATTAACATCAACTCCTTCTGAGGACGCTACCTTAGTTGAGTCCATGAATGGGTTCATTGATGTGTATTGGACTTGGGGGGTACTAGTAGTTGGAGGTGCAAGTATTGTGCTTTTATTATTAGTTCCTACACTTAGAAAATGGATGCATGGTATCCACTAATTTCCTTTTTAAAATTTAAGGAAAGAAACCCTCAACCCACCAGTTGGGGGTTTCTTTTTTCTAAAACTAAAAACCAAAAAGCATGACTTCCAAAAGAGTTTCTACCCAAAATGATTTCAAATCAAATTACATTCTATACTATGCTCTCATTGCAGGGCAAGTGTTAATTGCTCTTACTCTTAGTTATTTAATGATCGGTTCTGAAATAACTTTTGGATGGGAGATGAGTAGTCCATTTTATTTGATCGCACCGATTTTAATGTTGGGTTGTATCACCATGAGTTATATTTTATTTTCAAAAAGAATGGAGGAAGCCAAAAGTATCAAAGGAGGACTTTTTTCAAAATTAGAACATTATCGAAGTTCTATTATTTTGAGAAGTGGGTTGTTAGAAGGAGCAAATTTAATCTGTATTATTTTCTATTATTTAGAGCAGAATTATTTCTTCTTGCTTTTATTTTTTATCGGTTTTAGTGTTTTTTTATTGGTTCGACCTTCGGAAGAAATGTTTAGAGAAAAATATAAATTGACTGAAGAGGAGAGAATGGAATTTCGGAAAATGACATCGTAGCAACTGATTTTAGTCGGTTGTAAAAATATTGCAGCCGACTAAAGTCAGCAGCTACTAAAACTCCAATCCATCCTCTAAATCATCCAACTCAGTTTTCCCATATTCCTGCTTAATTTTAATTCGTAATTTTTGCCTTTCCAATATTAAATGAGCTAAACCAACATTGGGAGCAATCAATGCCTTTGGAGAAAGCGCCATCCTGATTTTTTCTTCATCAATATCCAATCGATACATCAAACTCAATAAAAAATCCAATCGGTATTGCATCATGTATGCCACCTGATCTGCCAACATTTCGAATAGTTCTTGTTCCGTTGGTTTTGTATCACCAATAACCATTTCAAAATCTCGAGCAATGAGTTCCGTTGTTTTTTCTGTAATATCTTTTTTCTCTTCCAAATTTAAATGTTGATTTAGTACATTTTAAAATACAAATAATTCCCATGGGTTTTCGACATTTGAAAATCATTCGTTCAAAAATCAGAATTATAACTCTATCTTTGCACAAACAATTACCGATTACATGGAGCACCAAATTTATCAATCTCTGACCGAAGCAAAGCAAAAAGGCGAAAAAAAATTCGTGGTTTTAATTGACCCTGATAAAAGTAGCCTTAAAAATTTGCAAGCCATCGTGAACCTTTCTATCGAAGCAAAGGTTGATTATTTTTTTATCGGTGGAAGTTTGGTAGTCAATAATATGTTGGATCATACGCTTCAAACGATTAAAAAAACTTGTGATATTCCATTGATCTTATTCCCTGGAAATAATTCTACACAACTCAGTTATCGAGCAGATGCTTTACTTTTTCTTTCCTTGATTTCAGGTCGAAATGCCGATTTATTGATTGGAAAACATGTAATTTCTGCTCCTTATTTAAAAATGAGTCCTTTGGAAATTATTTCCACAGGTTATATGTTAATCGATGGTGGCATCCCAACTAGTGTTTCTTACATCAGTAACACTTACCCAATTCCAGCAATGAAAGATGATATTTCATTATGCACGGCTTTGGCAGGGGAAATGCTGGGTTTGAAATTAATTTATATGGATGCTGGAAGTGGCGCAATCAACCCAGTTTCGGAATCAATGATTCATGCAGTAAGTTCTGCCGTTGATATTCCTTTAATAGTCGGAGGAGGAATTAGAACGCCAGAGAAAGCATATCAAAATGTCAAAGCAGGAGCAGATGTTATCGTTGTTGGAAATGCGATTGAAAAAGATCCAAATCTGATCAAAGAAATGTCAGCAGCAGTTCACGAACTTAATCACGTAACGTAAGACGGTTTTCCAAAACCGTTTATCAACATTTATTAAAAATGACGGTTTTGGAAAACCGTCCTACAATAACAATACATTTGCAAAAAGGAATAGTCATAAAATCAACGGGAAGTTGGTACCAAGTCAGACTCGAAAATGAGGAAGAATGGAAATGTCGAATTATGGGGAAATTTCGATTGGATGGTATGAAAGTGACCAATCCTGTCGCAGTTGGTGATGAGGTAGAAATCGAAATTGAAGATGAAGTCGAAGGAACTGCTCTCATTAAAAAAATCTTACCTCGTCGAAATTATGTCATTCGACAATCTCCGCGAAAAAAACATTTTTTACATTTACTAGCTGCGAATGTGGATCAGGCAATGGTCATCGTTACGATTATTGAACCTATGCTGAAACAAGGTTTTATCGATCGTTTTTTACTGATGACGGAACCTTATAATATTCCTACGGTCATTGTTTTTAACAAAGCAGATTTGTACGGAGAAGATGAGTTGGCGATGGTTGATTATATGAAAGCGATATATGAAAATATCGGTTACACCGTTCTGCTAGTTTCTGCAATTGAAGATATTGGAAAGGAAGAATTAAAAGAAGTTTTAAAAGATAAGATAACTTTAGTCGCTGGTCAATCAGGTGTTGGGAAATCAACTTTGGTGAATTCTATTCAACCTCATTTGGATCTTCGAGCTTTCGAACTATCTGATTATTCAGGTAAGGGACAACACACCACTACTTTCGCAGAGATGTTTCAGTTAGATTTTGGTGGAGCGATTATTGATTCACCAGGAATCAAAACTTTATCTTTCAATCACTTGAAGCCTATGGATGTTGTTCATAACTTTAGGGAAATTTTCCATGTCTCAAGTGAATGCAAATTCAACGATTGTACTCATCGAAATGAACCAAAATGTGCTGTAAAAGAAGCTGTTGAAAAAGGAGAGATTAGTGAGTTAAGATTCATCAATTACCTCCAATTACTCGACGACATCGAAGATCAAAATTATTGGGAAAGACATAAAGGATAAATTAATTGTGATCAGTTAACTGTGAATAATTAACTATTTAGATTTTTAAATATCAAAAGAAATGGCAGTCAATAGAAAAATATATAAAAGTAGAAGAGAAAAATATAATCGAGATAAACGAAATTTTAAACTCGTTTTCATCTTCGGGATGATTGCTCTTTTTGTTCTTTTTATAAAAAATAGGCAGAAAATAATTGATTGGTTTTTAGTTAATGTTGCTAGCTAAAACCCCTGGCCCCTAAAGAGGAACGATTTAAAATAGATTCACCAGAACTGCATTTTTCTTATTTTCAAAAAATAAAATTTCACATTATTACTAACTCTCATCAAAACGTTCCCCTTTAGGGAACAGGGGTTTCTCCAAAAGATAAAACCCACCCAAGTAACCAAAAAATAACAATGTATTTACAAAAAGGATTTTAAAAATATTTCCACCTAAATAAGGTCGAATAAATTCGCTTAAATAAAATACACCTACCGCCACAAAAATATAAGTCAACATTTTTCCTATAGGATAATCTATCGGGTAGTATTTTTTTCCAATAAAATAGCTCGTCGTTGCCATAAATATATAACAAGTTAAAGCTGCATAAGCAGGTGCTATTATGCCAATTTTTGGAATAAAAATAAAATTCACAATTATTGTGACTAAAGCTCCTCCTACCGAAATATATGCACCAATTCTAGTTCGATCTGTCAACTTATACCATATCGAAAAATTATAAAATATTCCTAACCAAAAATAAGCTAATAACATTATAGGTACAATATGTAATCCTGAACGAAAATCTTTTCCTAAGGAATACTGTATCAAATCTATATACAACATAATTCCTAAAAAGACTATACTCCCAACTACTGAAAATGCTTGTGCGATCTGAGCATAAATTGGTTTAGCATCTTTCCGATCTGCATTTTTAAAAAAGAAAGGTTCAGCTGCGTAATTAAATGCAGTAATAAAAAGACTCATTAAAACTGCAATTTTCACACTAGCATTGTAAACTCCCGTTTGCTCTAATGCATTAACAGGTAATAACTTGGTCAAAAAAATTCTATCCAACTGTCGGTTTATTACACCTGCAAATCCAACTACAATCAGAGGCAAAGCATACGTAATCATTTGCAACCAAAGTTGGCTATCAAATTGCCATTTGACGTTGAAAAATTTTCTAAATAAAATTAAAAGTACTCCTCCACTTGCAGCTAGGTTTGCTAAGAAAATATAATCCAATTTTTTGTTATCATCATATATTTCTCCAAACCAAACCATTCCATTTTCAATTAGAAATGGACATACTACCAAAAAGAAAAGAACCATTGCTATATTAAAAATTACACTTAATATTTTTATCAATGCAAAACGAATTGGTCGATTTTCTAATCTTAATTTTGCAAAAGGCAAAGAGGATAAAGCATCAAACGCTGTTATTAAAATAAACCATTGAATAAAACGTCCATCTTCTGGCTGCTCTAAAAATGCAGCAATTCTGTCTGTAAAAGGCCACAATACAGTTATAAAAATAATTGTAGTTACAAATAAAGAAATAGCAGCAGTACTAAATACCTTTTCTAATTGACCTTCCTTACTACCAAAACGAAATAACGCAGTCTCCATTCCATAAGTAAAAAAAACTAACATAAAAGCCGTTAATGCATACATATTCCCATGTTGACCAAATTCTCCTTGTCCAAGAATCCAAGTCAGGATAAATGTCATAGCAAAATTCAACACCCTCGGAAGTATACTTCCAAGTCCATAAATCACCGTCTCACCTGCAAATTTCTTTAATAATGACATTAAATATTGTTTTAATATAATTTAGTGCGTTATCCTCTTTCAAAATATTCCGCAATTTTATACATTTTATTTTACAAACTTTTTATTCTCCAATATAAAAAATGGTAACTTCGCCCCTCAAATGGAAATTAACACTTTCCAATCCACCAACCGTATACCTACTAAAACATTCAAACAACACTTTTTATCCGCCTTTTCAGGCCTAGCAACTAAAAAACTAAATTAGATGGTTAACGTAAGTTTATTAAAAAAAATATGTTTAGCACCAGGCGCGCCTGGATATGAGCAAAAAATCAGAGAGCTTGTGATTGAAGAAGTAACTCCTCTTGTAGATGAAGTTTCTGTCGATGCAATGGGTAGTGTGATTGCCTTAAAAAAAGGAACAGGGGACAAACGTGTTATGTGCGCTGCTCATATTGATGAGATTGGGTTTATGGTTACTCATATTGATAAAAATGGATTCGTCCGTTTTGATACTTTAGGTGGTTTTGATGCCAAAACTTTAACATCGCAACGAGTAATTATTCATGGAAAAAAAGACATTATTGGAGTAATGGGTTGTAAACCTGTTCACTTAATGAAAGCAGAAGAAAGAGGTAAACCTCTTCCAACTACAGAATATTTTATTGATACTGGAATGAAAAAAGAAGAGGTAGGAAAATATATATCTGTTGGAAACTCTATCACTCGGGAGAGAGAATTAATCGAAATGGGAGAGTGTGTTAATAGTAAATCTCTTGACAATCGAGTATCCGTGTACATATTGTTAGAAACTTTACGAAAACTAAAGGATGTAGAAGTTCCATATGATGTTTATGCTGCTTTTACGGTTCAAGAAGAAGTAGGACTTCGTGGAGCAATTTCATCAGCACATCATATTGATCCTGATTTTGGTTTTGCTTTGGATGTAACTATTGCCTTCGATGTACCTGGTGCAAGTCCTCACGAAATGGTAACTCAGCTTGGCGAAGGTGCTGCCATAAAAATCAAAGATGGCTCCGTCATTTCTGATTACCGAATGGTCGAATACATGAAAACAACTGCCGACAAGCATAAAATTAATTGGCAACCTGAAGTACTTCCTGCTGGAGGAACAGACTCAGGAGGCATCCAACGTTATGGAAAAAAAGGTGCGATCACAGGTGCAATTTCTATCCCAACTCGATACATTCATCAAACTATCGAAATGGCAAACAAAGAAGATATCTCTGATTGTATTTCCCTTTTGACTTCGTGCATTTCTGATTTAGATAAATACGATTGGAGTTTTAAATAACGGTTAATGATTAACTGTGAACGGTTAACAATATAGCTTGTTAACCTTTAAAAAAAGATGTTATCTTCGTTAAAAGAAGTAACATCTTTTTTTTTTGAAAAAATCAATAACTATGTGGAAAGAAGAAAACAACAAACTCCAGGCAACTTTTAAATTTAAAAACTTCATGGAAGCATTTGGCTTTATGACCGAAGTGGCTTTTCATGCCGAGAAACAAGGTCATCATCCTAATTGGAGTAACGTTTATAATACGGTTGAAATTCATCTAACAACTCATGATGCAGGAAATACTGTAACTGAAAAAGATCATAAATTAGCGAAAACCATTTCTACCGTTTTTGAAAAATACAATTCCTAAAATGAATTTCCAATCCAAACTTCCCAATGTAGGTACTACTATTTTTACCGTCATGTCTTCCCTTGCTAATGACCATCAAGCGATTAATTTATCGCAAGGATTTCCAAATTTCGATTGCGCTCCTGAATTAAAAAATTTAGTCAGTAAATATTTGCAAGATGGATTCAATCAATATGCTCCAATGGGTGGCGCAAATGTATTGTTAGAGAAACTCGCAGGGAAAATTGAAAAACTCTACGGGACGTCTGTTAATCCAAAAACAGAGATTACCATTACTGCAGGAGCAACACAAGCTTTGTTTACCGCAATTACAGCTTTTGTGAAATCTGGAGATGAAGTTATTATCATTGAGCCAGCTTATGATTCTTACGGACCTTCCATTGAAGTTTGTGGAGGAGTTGTCGTGTCATACGAAATGAAAGCACCTGACTTTAAAGTTGATTGGAACGAATTAGAAAAATTAATCACTTCGAAGACACGAATGTTGATTTTCAACACACCTCATAATCCAACCGGAAGTATACTGTTAGAAGAAGATTTAAAAACAATCGAGAGAATTGCTGAGGAAAATGATTTGATTGTTTTGAGTGATGAAGTTTATGAGCATTTGATTTTTGATGGAGAGCAACATCAGAGTGTTTTGCGTTTCCCAAAATTATTTCAGCGCAGTTTGGCAGTATATTCTTTTGGAAAAACCTTTCATGCTACTGGCTGGAAAATGGGTTATTGTGTTGCACCAGAACATTTAATGAAGGAGTTTCGGAAGGTTCATCAGTTTAATGTTTTTAGTGTCAATTCATTTGTTCAATATGCGATTGCAGAATATTTGGAAGATGATTCTACTTATTTGGAGTTGAATAATTTTTATCAAAAAAAGCGAGATTTCTTTTTAGAAAAAATAAAAGATTCAAAATTTCGTCCGCTCAAATGTTCAGGAACTTATTTCCAATTAGTTGACTACTCTGAAATAAGTGATGAAGATGAATTTGATTTTGCCAAAAAAATGACTGCGGAATTTGGAGTAGCCGTTATTCCTGTTTCTGCTTTTTATTCTAAAAAAACGAATCAAAAAATTGTGAGAGTTTGTTTTGCCAAAACAGAAGACCTCCTAGAAAAGGCAGCTGAATTACTTTGTAAAATTTAACCCCCGACCCCTAAAGGAGAGTTTTAGCTTTCCTTTTAAAAGTAGATTTTCCTTTCATTGATTTAAGGTTATATTCCAAATAAAAACTGGGGAACTATTTTTAACAAATAGTTCCCCAATTATAATTTAGAGTACGATATAAAATCAATGAAAGAAAAGCGTTCCTCTAAAAGGAAAGCTAAAACTCTCCTTTAGGGATCGTGGGTTAATACGCCCTCACATCACTATTCTCCATATAATTTATAAACGCTCGATTTGCAATTCGATTCCCTCCCGGCGTAGGATAATTTCCAGAAAAATACCAATCACCTGTGTGTCCTGGACAAGCAGTTTTTAATCCTTCGATCGGTTGATAAATCACTTCCACTTTAGGTTTGATTCCCTTTGGCGTAATGATTTGAGCTATTTTCTTAGAAATAGTTTCGTAAGGAAAACTATCATAAAGTGATTTTACTTCATTCGTCACTTGATCAGCAGGTAAACCTTCCTGAGCCTTACAACGATGATAAGCTTCTTCCAAAAGATGTTCTTGATTTGTCTCTTCCAGTAATTGTACAAGTGCTCGAAATGCCACAAATTCCTTCATTTTTGACATATCAATTCCATAACAATCTGGAAATCTAATTTGTGGAGCAGAAGAGACAATAACTATTTTTTTCGGTCTTAATCTCGAAACCATTTGAATAATACTGTCTCTCAAAGTTGTTCCTCTCACAATCGAATCATCAATCAAAACCAAATTATCTTTCTCATTTTTCACCACTCCATAAGTCACATCATACACATGCGAAACCAACGCTCCTCGATCATTATCAGCTGCAATAAAAGTCCGAAGCTTGGCATCTTTCACCACAATTTTTTCTACACGGGCTGTGAGCGATAATAATTTTTGCAGCTTTTTATCTTTCAATTCGCCATTAAGACTCATGATTTTATCTCGCTTCAAATCATTCAATCTACTTTCCACTCCTTTGACCAAACCTAAAAATGAAGTCTCTGCGGTATTTGGAATGTAGGAGAAAACCGTATTTTTAAAATCATAATCTACTGCTTCCAAAACATCGTCAGCCAATTGTTCTCCTAATTTTTTTCTCTCTTCATAAATCTCTTTATCTGTTCCTCTTGAGAAATAAATTCGTTCAAATGAACAAGACTTTCTTTCTGCAATTGGTACAAATGGTTTTTCCGCCACATATCCATCTCTTTTGATAATCAACGCATGTCCAGGTTGTAACTCTTGCACCTTTGTAAAATGAACATCAAAAGCCGTTTGAATAGCAGGACGTTCCGAAGCCATCACTACCACTTCTTCATCTTGATAAAAATAGGCTGGACGAATTCCATTCGGATCTCGCATCATAAATGCATCACCATGTCCTATCATTCCACCCATTACATAACCTCCATCAAATTTTTTACTTGCTCTTTTGAGAACCCGCTGAACATCCACTTTTTTGATAATTAGTTCATTCAACTCTTCGGTAGAGATACCTTCTGTTTTATTGAAGGCATGCAATCGTTGAACTTCATCATCGAGGAAGTGTCCAATTTTTTCCATGACCGTTACCGTATCAGATTTTTCCTTTGGATATTGTCCCAAAGTCACTAACTCTTCAAACAGTTCATCCACATTGGTCAAATTGAAATTTCCTGCAACAACAAGATTCCGGCTAATCCAATTATTTTGTCTCAAAAATGGATGACACGTTTCAATCGTATTGACACCATGAGTTCCATAGCGTAAATGCCCCATAAGTAGCTCCCCTGTGTAAGGGAGATTCGCTTTAAGCCATTTTGGATTGTTTAATTTTTTAGCAGGAAGGTCTCGGAAGCGCTCGTAAATTCCTTCAAAAACATCTTTGAGATATTGAGGACTATTGCTTCGGCGGCGGCTAATGTATCTTTTCCCTGGTTTGGGATTTAATTTTATGGTGGCTACACCTGCACCGTCTTGTCCACGGTTTCGCATTTTTTGCATCAGCAGCTGCAGCTTTTGCATTCCATACAGCGAAGTCCCGTATTTTTTTTGATAGTATTCTAAAGGTTTGAGCAAGCGAATCATTGCGATTCCGCACTCGTGTTTTATTTGATCACTCATCAAATTCAGTTTAAAAAACCGTTATAGAAATCTAATTTTATGCAAAGGTAAATTTTATAAGTTGGTGTAACAAGAAAGAAGGGAAAGATGTTCTTGATAGAGTGAATTTTTTTTAGCCTTAAATGAAAAGGTAAGTCAAAATAGGATTTTTAAATTTTTTTTATTGAATTTTCATAATAAAATTTCGAGTTAAGTCTTCTTGGCTTTATATCAAATCTCTTTGAAAACTTATTTGATTAAAAAAAGATTAGGGAAGAGTACTCAAATATTCAAAAACGCAAAGTGAGCTACTGTTTAGTATAAGGAAAAGCCTGTGCTGGAATACATATTTTATTTTCAAAAAAATAAATGTTCGGACACCCACTTCGTTCATTTTTAGGTTCAAATATATAGAATCTCATGGATTTGAGAGATGAATCATTTTTATTACTTCACCAAATAAAAAATTCCACTTATGAAAATTAGTCATTTATCATTAGGCTTTGTTTTAGTCTTATTGGCATTATTTACAAGTTGTAAAGACGATGATGAAACTCAAATTACCACAACTTTGATTAATGATCTAACACATAATATCAAAGTTGTAGAAACTGGTAATAACCTTGAGTTAACAATTGAAGTTCTTTCTGATACCATTAATAATCTAATGGGAAATTTTCCTAATACAGACTTGATTAACATTTTAATTGATAAAAACACCAACGGCATAATTGACGAAGATTTTGATTGGGGGATAGGTATTTTAAGTTTCAATGAAATTTGTACTTTTTATCTCATAGATAGTACGACGGTTTCAGGTTGTGGTCTTTTAGAATTGGGTGTAGGCTTGAACAGTTCCTTTATCTCCTCTTCTTTATCTCCTGACAATCATATTGTTTGGAACATTTCTATACCAAAAGAGGAATTGGATAATTCAAAACCACTCAATATGGTAATAAAAACTTTTGAATCAGGAGAGGGATATACTACTTTCCCAAAAGATAATATTTATCAGAACTCTCCAACCATTTCTTTTGACAAAGTACTATCTGTAAATTGGTAAAGAATTTAATTATTGCTGATTTTATCCCTCTAATTCACGCAAACAAAAAAGCCTCGAATATTAAATTCGAGGCTTTTTTGTTTGCTATTTACACTTTTATCTTCAAATACTTAATCGTCAATTTTTTAGCTAAGTGCATTCCCTCATATTCTGTTTTTATTTCTAAAGCATCTACTGGAAGTGGCTTCGAATAAATATCATCATCATGGTACAATAACTCAAATGAAGTTTCTTGTTCTAAAGTTTCCAAGGTGAATTGGTATAATTCAGGAGAGTCCGTTTTCAAATTAACAATACCTCCATCTTTCAAAATATTTCGATACCGATGCAAAAATGCTGGCGCAGTTAATCGACGATTAGATTTGCTCGATTTTAAAAATGGATCAGGAAACGTAATCCAAATTTCATCTACTTCGCCCTTTTCGAAAAACAGTTCTATCTGCTCGATTCGAGTGCGGAAAAAAGCGGCATTGTCAATATTATTTTCCAAAGCGATTTTTGCGCCTTTCCAAATTCGAGCACCTTTGATATCTACACCAATAAAATTTTTGTTGGGAAATCTTTCTGCTAAACCGAGTGTGTAGTGTCCTTTTCCACAAGCCAATTCTAAGACAATCGGATTATTATTTTTAAAATGTTTTTCACTCCACTTTCCTTTCAAGTCTACAATTTCTCCATTCAATCCTGAGAGCTCAGGATTCCTCGGGTCGATGTTTTCATAAACATTTGGAAAGGTTAAAATGTCAGCGAATTTTTGAAGTTTATTTTTCTTACTCATTGCAAAATAGCATCTAATGCTTGTTGATATTCTTTAAATGTACTTAAATTTTTATGTCCTCCTCCTTCTATCTCAATATATCGATCCGATGGTTTTAACAATGGTTTTAATTGCTCCGTAGATTTATTTGGCACCACCCAATCTTTTGTTCCTGCAAAAATATAAATTGGTTTTTGAATTTTTGCTAAATGTTCGTCATTTGGAAAATTATATTTAAAATCAAATGGCAAAAAGAGAATCCGACTATTTATTTTCATCAAGTTATCAATATTTTTAAATGGAGTTTCTAGTATAACTTTTCGAGCTTCCACCTTCGTCGCCAAATTTGAAGCAACCGCACATCCCAATGATCGGCCATAAATAATGATTTCGCTTCTTTTATATTGATCCGCTACATCAAAAATATGATCATATATTAACTGAGCATCTTGATAAAATTTCTGCTCATCGGGTTGCCCTGTACTTTTTCCAAAACCTCGAAAATCTGGCATCAAAATATCATAACCTCTCGAAGTAAAATCTGATTGAAATTTTCCCCATCGTTGCAAATTATCAGCATTACCATGAAAATAAATGACCAACCCCTTGAGTGGTAAATCCGTTTGAAACAATAATGCATTCAACTTCACATTATCAGCTGTATTTATGAATAATTCTCGATATGGTTTTTCAAAAACAAATTGATAATTCAATGGTAATTTATCAGGTTGAAAAATAATATATTTTTGCAACGCATAAATTCCAATTGTGGCAAAGACATAAATTGAGATGATCCAAAGAATCATTTTTTTTAGGGGCTTTTTTTTCAAAAATACATTGTTTAAGAAAAAGAAAATTCAAGTTATTGATGCAAAGTAATCATTTCAGTTTTCAAATAAAAAAAGGAAGTATTGAAGATGCAGTTTCTATTTCGAATCAAATTCCAGAATTGGAGAATCCATATCCAAAAGAAGTTTATGAAACTCGAATAAAAGGAAAAAAATTGAACCTTTTACGATTTTTGCTCGGATTTAAATACCTCAAATACTATTGTAAGTTCTTAGTTGGAATACTATCTTTGCTTTTTTTAAAACAGAAAATATTTATCATTTTGGAGAACGTAAAACGTTCCACTAATAAAATTTAAAATATATAATATGACACGAATAATCATTTTAGTAGCGGCTTTGTTTTTTGCATGGTCAGAAAGTATGAATGCGCAAGAGTTATCTTACGGATTTAGAGTTGGTTTAAATGTTTCGTCTTTGAATGGCGATACTGAACCTGGAGAAAGTTATAGCACTAATTCTGGATTCCATGTGGGTGGTGGTGTTCGTGTTGCATTTACAGATTTATTTGGAATTCGAGGTGAAGTGGTTTTTACTCAAAAAGGATCTAAGCGAACTTTTGAAGGAGATAACACACCATATTTTTTCAGAGGAGCGAATGAGAAAATTTTAACAACTGGAAGCAAAGAGGTTTCCTTAAATATTGCCAATGCTTATATCGAAATTCCAATTATGGCTTATGGAAAAATTGGAAAAAAATTAGAAGTTTATGGTGGTGGATATACTAGTTTTTTAGTTGGATCAACTGCTTCAGGTGAATTGATCTATGAAAATGGAAGAGTTGAAGGAAATAACAATATTATTGATCCTCTCAATTTGACTTTGGATTATAATTATGGTCGTCAAGATGCTGGTGAATTAATTGATGGCGTAGAAAATATTACTCTTGAAGTGGGAGCGGAGACTGTTGAAATTCCAAATACCTTAAGTGCTTATTATGATTTGGATGAAAAAGATGGAAGACCTTATAAAGTTTTTGATGCTGGACTTTCGGGTGGCGCGGCTTTCTACTTAAATGGTGGATTATATTTTTCTGCTACTGCAACCTACGGATTGATTGATGTAACTAATTCTGATCTTGATTTTTCGTATTCAGAAATTGACGGTCTTAACTTTGCGACACGAGATGATAGAGACAATAATTTGTCTTTTCAATTTTCATTAGGATTTAGTTTTTAGAACACTTTATCCAAAAAAAAGACCTGCTCGACTTCACGTTGAGCAGGTCTTTTTTTTGGATAAGGTTTGTCCCGTTGCTAAGCAGCATTAACCTTAAATTGTGAACTTGTATTTTTTTCTCCACCAGCTTTTAAAGCATTCTCACCAGCAAAGAAAGTTTTGTGATCATCTCCTAAATCTGAACCAGCCATACGTTGATGTTTAACACAAGCCACTCCTTTCCGAATTTCTTGCCGCTGTACATCTTGAACATATGCTAACATTCCTTCCTCTCCAAAGTATCCTTCTACCAAATCATTCATATGCAAAGCAGTAGTATGGTAAGTTGGCAAAGTAATCAAGTGATGGAAAATACCTGCTTGATGTGCAGCATCTTTCTGGAAATTTAGAATCATTTTATCTGCTAATTCTGACAAAGAAGATTCATCATATTTAGCATCCATTAAATTTGCTCGAGTATATTCAGCAACATTTTCTCCTGTTTCCAACATTACATCATATGCTTGTTGACGGAAGTTGAGTGTCCAATTAAATGAAGGGGAATTGTTATAAACCAATTTAGCATTTGGGATTACCTCTCTAATTCGATTAACCATGTGAGCGATTTGCTTAACATCGGGTGTAGGTGTTTCGATCCAGAGTAAATCAGCACAATTCTGTAAACTGGTAATACAATCCAATACTACACGATCAATATTAGTTCCTTCTTTAAATTTGTATAAACCATTTGCCATTCGAATTGGTCGCATCAATTTGTTATCTCTCTTTATCAAAACATCATTATCCTTGGCCTCGGCAATAGATATTTCTTCCGCATCAATGAAATTTAAATATTGCGAAGCAAGATCTCCTTTTTCTTTTGAGACTGGTAACTTTTGAGTTAAACCTGCTCCTTCAGAATCTGTTCGTGCAACTATAATTCCCTCTTCTATTCCTAATTCCAAAAAGGCACATCGGATAGCATTTAATTTAGCTATGAAGTCTTCGTGAGGAACAGTTACTTTTCCATCTTGATGTCCACATTGTTTCGCATCCGAAACTTGGTTTTCAATTTGAATGGCACATGCACCTGCTTCGATCATTTTTTTTGCCAAAAGATAAGTAGCTTCCTCATTACCAAATCCTGCATCTATATCTGCAATAATTGGTACTACATGTGTTTCAAAGTTTTCTATTTGATCTTTAACATCTTCTCCTGCTTCTAGTCGACGAAATAAATCATTCAATTCGATGGCATCTGCTTGTCGAAGAAAAGTATAAATCTCTTCAATCAATTTTGGAACAGCAGTTTTTTCATGCATTGATTGATCTGGTAATGGCCCAAATTCCGAACGAAGCGCAGCTACCATCCAGCCTGAAAGATAAATGTATCGCTTAGCAGTAGTGCCATGATGTTTTTTCACAGCAATCATTTTTTGTTGGGCAATGAATCCATGCCAACAACCTAATGATTGAGTATAATTGGAAGGATTAGCATCATATTCAGCCATATCTTTACGCATAATACTAGCAGTATATTTGGCTATATCCAACCCTGTTTTAAATCGATTTTGTACAGCCATTCGTGCTGTATTTTTAGCATTAATAGAGTTCCATTTGCTTCCGTGTTTAGCTTTAAGGAAACGTAATTTTTCGATTGCAGAAATATAAGTTGTCATGATATTATTATTTTAAATAAGTTTATTTATTAGAAATTATTCAAAAGGACTAAAGTGTTATCCTTAAAAAACAATACAATTACATTTTTTCTAAAAGTACGTATGCTGGCAATGTCAAGAATTCCACATACTCTTCTCCAAAGATTAATTCTTTAAACAATGCAATGGCATCGATGAATTTTCCTTTTTTATAAGCTTCCTCGCCAACGTATTTTTTAATCTTTTCTAGTTCCTCAGGAAGGAGTGAATTGATATAATTTGGCGTGATAACTTTTCCCTCATCAGTCTTGGCTGCAGCTTTCATCCATTGCCAAATTTGAGTTCGAGAAATTTCTGCCGTTGCTGCATCTTCCATCAAATTATAAATGGCCGCAGCTCCCACTCCTCTCAACCAACTCTCGATATACAAAATCCCAACATTGATATTTTGTCGAATTCCTTGCTCAGTAATTGTACCTTTTGGAATCGCGATCAAGTCTTCTGCTGTTACTTTTACATCTTCTCTTTTATTAAAAATCTGATTGGCTTGTGGCATGTTTTTATCAAAAATTTCCATCGCAACTGCTACTAATCCTGGATGAGCGACCCAAGTTCCATCGTGTCCATTTTTTACTTCTAACAATTTATCTGCTTGGACTTTTGCTATTGCTTTTTGGTTAGCGGTTTCATCATTTTTGATAGGAATTTGAGCAGCCATTCCACCCATCGCATGAACTCCACGCTTGTGGCATGTTTTGATGACCAATTGAGAATAAGAACTCATGAAGTGTGTCGTCATTCCAACTTGACTTCGATCTGGCAAAACGAAACCTTCTAAATTTTTGAATTTTTTGATGTAAGAAAAAATGTAATCCCATCGTCCACAATTAAGTCCTGCAGAGTGGTCTTTTAATTCATATAGAATTTCGTCCATTTCAAAAGAAGCTAAAATGGTTTCAATCAAAACTGTTGCTTTAATAGTTTGCTGAGGAATGCCAAGGTAATCTTGAGCAAATACAAAAACGTCATTCCACAACCGAGCTTCCAAGTGACTTTCTAATTTTGGTAAATAAAAATATGGCCCAGAACCTCTTTGTAACAATGCTTTTGCATTATGAAAAAAATACAAACCAAAATCCACCAAACTACCACTCATCACTTCTCCTTCGACCAAAATATTTTTTTCTTCCAAATGCCAACCTCTTGGACGCACCATCAAGGTGGCCAATTTTTGATTTAATTTATATTCTTTTCCTTTGGTCGGATGAGTATATGTAATCGTTCGGTTGACTGCATCTCGAAGGTTAATTTGTCCTTCAATATTATTTTTCCAACTTGGAGTATTACTATCCTCCAAATCTGCCATAAATACTTTTGCACCAGAGTTAAGTGCATTGATAATCATTTTACGATCGACCGGTCCGGTAATTTCAACTCTTCTATCCAAAAGATCAGTAGGAAGATCAGCGACTTTCCAATCAACATTTCTGATGTGTTCTGTTTCAGGCAAGAAGTCAGGTAATTTTCCTCCATCAATTTCTTTTTGGCGTAATTCTCTTTTTTTCAAAAGATCTTTTCGAGTGTTATTAAATCGCTGATGCAATTTCAATAAAAACTCTAGTGCTTCTGCTGTCAAAATTTCTTCGTAACCTTTTGCGAAAGTTCCGGCAATAGAAATCCCAGCTACCTGCGGGTACGCAGTAGTCATTTCTGTACTCATGTTATTTTATTTTAAATTTTTACAAGGGTAATTAACAATTATATTGCAATATGTGGCTTTTTCTCCAAAAGCGGAAATTCCGCTAAATATTTTTTTTACTTTTTTTACGATCTATAAACTATCTTTGTTGCATGACGGAAAAAGATAAAATAAAACTCATCTTTGCTTTTAAGATTAAATACCTTCGACAACAAAAGAACTTATCCTACCAACAGCTGAAGGAGGCTACTGGACTATCTACCTCTTATTTGCATGATATTGAGAAGGGAACGAAGTATCCGAAGATTGATAAAATCAATGCTTTGGCTAAAGCATTTGAAGTGGATTACGATGACTTGGTTTCTACGAAGGCTTCCAAGAAAATTCAACCAATTATTGATTTGTTAAACTCAGATTTTTTAAAAGTATTTCCGATGAAAATGTTTGGGTTGAGTTTGTACAAGTTATTTGAAATGTTTTCTAACACTCCTGATCGAGTCAATGCATTCATCAGTACAATTATCAAAATCACTCGAAACTATCAAATGCGAAATGAGCATTTTTATCAAGCAGCTCTTCGATCTTATCAAGATATGTTTGATAATTACTTTGAGGATATTGAATTGGCGGTAAAACAATTTCGCAAGGAAAATAAAATAAAAGGCTCCGTTCCTTACACCACTAAATTCTTGGAGTCTGTTTTAAAAAAACAATATAAAATTACAGTTGAGCGAAATACTATTGCACAAAAAGTCGAGTTGAGTTCCATCCGCTCTTTTTTCTCACAAGAAAAAAACATTCTTTATTTAAATACAAATTTAAGTTCTGCTCAAGAGAATTTTTTATTGGGGCGGGAGCTCGGTTTTCAATTTTTAAAAATGGAAGAGCGACCTTTCGTCACTCGAATTGTGAAGCAAGATTCCTTCGAAAAACTTTTTAATAATTTTAAAGCATCTTACTTTTCGGCTGCATTGCTAATGGATGAAGTCGAGTTTGCCGAAGACATTAAAGTGCTTGCTGAGAAACGCACTTGGAGTGAAAAACCATTACTCAAACTTTTAAAAAAATATGATGTAACTCCCGAAATGTTGCTGCAACGAATGACGAATATTTTACCTAAACATTTTGGAATCAAAGATTTATTCTTCTTGCGATTGTATGGTGAAAGTGATTTGAAAAGTTATCGGATGACAAAAGAGTTACATTTATCTCAACTACATACACCTTATGGAAATGTGCGAAATGAACATTATTGTCGTCGCTGGATTTCCATAAATATTATCAAACGATTGCGATCGAGTAGGAGTAACCAACCAATTGCTGATGCTCAAATTTCAAAATATTGGGAAACCACAAATGAGTATTTATGTCTTGCCATAGCAAAACCAGATCAAAATATTAGCAAAGCTAGCGTGAGTGTAACTGTCGGATTATTAATGACAAATGAAGTTCGACAATTATTTAAATTTTTAGATGATCCTGATTTGAAAGTTAAGGAGGTGAATACAACTTGTGAAAGATGTTCGATGCCAAATTGTGGAGCAAGAGCAATTCCACCGATTGTGATTGAGAAGGAAGAAGAGCGACAACGAGTTTTAGATGCTTTGGAAGATTTAAACTAAAAAATCCCCGTTCCACAAAAGTCGAACGGGGATTTTTTTATGCAAAAAACGATTTAGAAAATCGTCTTACTCTACTTCTTCCTTCGCCATTTCAATTCCCAACTCATCCAACTGAGTTTCATCAATCGGGCTCGGCGCATCAATCATCATATCTCGGCCTTGGTTATTTTTCGGGAATGCAATGAAATCTCGAATTGAATTCACTCCATTCAACACCGCGCATAATCTATCGAAACCAAAAGCAATTCCACCATGCGGAGGTGCGCCATATTCAAATGCTCCAAGTAAGAATCCAAATTGTGCTTCCGCTTCTTCTTTGGTAAATCCTAACAAGTCAAAGTTTTTAGATTGCAAATCTCGATCGTGAATACGAACTGATCCTCCTCCGATTTCAACTCCATTAATTACTAAATCGTAAGCATCTGCTCGAAGTGATTTCATGGTTTCATGATCTCCATTTAGCATTCGTTCCATGTCCGCTTTTTTCGGCGAAGTGAACGGGTGATGCATTGCATGGAATCTTTCAGAATCTTCATCCCATTCCAATAAAGGAAAATCAACTACCCAAAGTGGACTGAATTTTTTAGGATCTCGCAAGCCCATTCTTTCTCCCATTTCCAATCGAAGTTCATTTAATTGCTTTCGAGTTTTTTCATCTTCACCCGAAAGAATCAACATCATGTCTCCTTCTTTTGCTCCAAATTTATCAGCCCAAGTTTGTAAATCTTCGTCAGAGAAAAATTTCCCAACTGAAGATTTGAATGTTCCACCTGCTTCGCATTTTACATAAACTAAACCTTTCGCACCAATCTGCGGACGTTGCATCCACTCCGTTAATTTCTTAATATCTTTATTTGAAAAATTACCAGCTTGACCTTCTGCGCAAATTCCAACAACCATTTCTGCATTATCGAAAACGGAGAATCCTTTATTTTTTGCTACGTCATTCAACTCTACGAATTGCATTCCGAAACGAGTATCTGGTTTATCTGAACCATATAACTTCATCGCATCATCGTAAGTCATTCGAGGAAAATCACCCAATTCAATATCCAAAGTTGTTTTGAATAAATGCTTGGTCAAACCTTCGAAAGTATTTAAAATATCTTCTTGCGTCACATATGACATTTCGCAATCAATTTGAGTAAACTCAGGTTGACGATCCGCTCTCAAATCTTCATCACGGAAACATTTTACAATTTGGAAATAACGGTCCAAACCTGAAATCATCAACAATTGCTTAAAAGTCTGAGGCGACTGAGGCAAAGCGTAAAATTGACCTTTGTTCATTCGACTTGGTACTACGAAATCTCGTGCACCCTCAGGTGTACTTTTGATCAAAAACGGAGTTTCGACTTCTACGAAATTTTGGCTATCCAAATATTTTCGAGTTTCCAAAGACAATTTGCTTCGGAAGATGATATTGTTTTGAACTGGCTTTCTTCGTAAATCCAAATATCGGTAAGTCATTCTCAAATCATCTCCACCATCAGTTTCATCTTGAATAGTAAAAGGAGGTGTTTTTGATTGATTCAAAACCTCTAAAGATTTCACTACTATTTCTACATTTCCAGTTGGAATGTTAGGATTTTTATTCGTTCGTTCACGAACTACTCCAGTAATTCGGAGTACAAATTCTCTCCCCAACTTTCGAGCTTGCTCACACAAATCCGCGTCATCTTCCATATTGAAAACCAACTGCGTAATCCCATAGCGATCACGCAAATCAATAAAAGTCATTCCACCAAAATCTCGGCTGGTTTGCATCCAACCGCTTAAAGTAACTTCTTGCCCAACATCGCTCATTCGGAGCGCTCCACAATTGTGAGTACGATACATTATATATATGTTTAAAAATTAGAAAAATTTCAAATATTAAAACGAGGCTGCAAAATTAATGTTTCTATTTAATAAATGTTTGACAATCTTTATTTTTTTCAAATAGGTTATGTTTTTTCAAAAAAAACAAATCATTACCAGCCTGGAATAATATTTAAACCAAATGTCCCTTTAGTCTTTTTCAATAAAGGAAATCCATAATAAGGTTCTAATATTAGGGCTCCCGCAAAGTTGATTCTCCAAGATACTCCAGCTGTAAATAAATATTCAGGCTTTGCATATTCATCGTCATTATTAAATTGGTCATAGTCATACCAAACCATTCCTCCATCTAAAAAAAGATTAAAGTCAGAAAAAAGATATCCACTCTTGATAAGTGCAACCTGCTTTGGGCCAGTCAGAGGAATGCGTATTTCAAAATTGGTCAATAACATTTTATTTCCAAAAAGACTATTGATAGATTTTCCATTTTCAGGCAATAACTCTTGAGCATCATAATAATCAATACCTCTCATATACCAAGGACTTCCAAGATAAAATGGATAAAAGGCATTAGCATCTTTTCCATACCTTCCATAATGCACTCCTTTGATGGCAAAAGAAAATGGCTTCAAATAAAAATATTTACGTAAGTCTATTGTTACATTAGCAAATTGTAAATCACCAAAATATTGATCTGCTCCAATTCGATAACGATATCCCGCAAGAGGAGCGGTTATTCCAAAAAAGGAATTATCTCCAACAAGCGCAACATCAGTATTTATTAAACCTCCTTCAAAAAGATTATATCCAATTTCGTCTGGTTCTATTTTTTGTTTTTCCGACAAGACTAACCTACCTGTGGCATCATAATAATTATCAAATCGATCTGCTCTATTTGAATAATAAGAAAAAGAACTCCCCAGTTCAATTCGTAAGTTAGGCGAAAAAGGGTACTCTCCAAAAACACCTATTCGCTCTTGAAAAGTTCTAATATTAATAAAGGTATAATGATCTGTCAAAATTTTGCCTCCATCCGAAATTTGTAAAGTATCTACTCCCAAATATCCACTCAACCCAGTTCGATTTGGAATATGTGATATAATTATTCCCCAACCGATTCTTCTTTTTTGATTTAAGTAAGCTACTTGCGCACCGAAGTCATAAATCTCTCCATTGAGTGCCACCGTTGTGTACAATTTATTTTTTCCAAGTATATCGCTAAATATTAAATCCACCGCACCAACTAGACCTGTTGTGGTTCCATAAGTTTGACTTGTTCCGATTCCGATTCCTCCTCCGCCACCAACATAATCCAATTTGAATTTAGGCCGATAAGGAACTTTTTCTAATTTTTCTTTTGGAACTTTTACATAAGTTTCATTCATTTTATTCAAACCATCATCCACCAAATTTAGCACTCCTTCATTCATTTTAGGAAGCGTTGCGGCATCCATGTTTACTTCGTTCTTGTCCACTTTTTTTGGAGTAAATAAATTTTCTCTCCTTGAATAGATCGTATATTTTCCATTTAAGTATTGAGAAAAAAC
>CAZMBP010000047.1:0-16563 GCA_964564545.1 uncultured Saprospiraceae bacterium | reverse complement strand
AAGGCACAAAACCATGAGATGTGTTAAGCATAGGTTTAGTTTCTTCATTGAAACCATAACCTTTTTCAGGGTCTACTGAAAATACAGGAATCACCTTGAACAAACGTCCTGAAGGAATACCGTAGACACTTATCTGTCCACTAAACCCTCCTGACATGAACCCATAGAACTCATCATACTCTCCTGGTGCAACATATACTTGTGAAGCAGCATCCCCGCTTAATACACCAGTATTACTTGTTTGGGATGCATTGTTGGTATTTCCACAAGAAATAAAAAACATTATTCCTACTAATAGAAATAATGAAGCAATAAGATTTTTATGGAACTTTCTGTTTTTCATCTTTAAATTGATTTGGTTATTTATTAATAATAATTCTAAACAAATGACGCGCTAATGCAATTGGCAAAAGATGACTTTTATCAATCGAAATGGTGATTTTTGTCATCAAAGAGGAAATTATCACATTGTAGATTTGAGCCGAGTAATTATTTATATTTCATCTAAACAAAATCAAAATGAAGAAATTATCATTCTTAATATTTCTAGCAATTTTAGTCTTCGCTTGCGGAAATGATGCAAAAGATTCCTCTCAAGACTCTTCTAAAAAACCTGTAGCTGAAAAAAAGGTAGATGATGGAAAAGGTGTGGGTTCCATAAAAAATGTAAAACTAAATTCGCCCCTTGATGCTAAAATGGTTGCCAGCGGAAAAGCGGTCTATGAAATGAAATGTTCTGCGTGTCATAAATTAACTGACAAGAGAGTTGTTGGTCCTGGATGGAAAGGTCTGACTGAAATTCGTAAACCTGAATGGATTATGAATATGGTCATGAACGTAGAAGAAATGCTAAAAGAAGATCCAACTGCCAAAGATTTATTAAAACAATGTTTGGTGAGAATGCCTAATCAAAATCTGACGGAGCAAGATTCTAGAGACATTTTAGAATTTATGTTTTCCATCGACGGTCAAGAAGTTGGAAAATAAATATAAAATAGGAATTCCCTATTTATGTAAAAACTTAATCGCCAAAAAGCGGTGTTAGCTCTCGTAGCGCTAACACCGCTCCTTGTTATTTTTGGTGATTTTCAGATCCTTTTCATTACTTTATAACAATACATTTACAATGCCTAAAAAATGGATAGTAATTGCCCTACTCAACATGTTGATAGCGGTAAGTATTGGCGCATTATTGCGATTTGCTTACGTTGAAGAAATAAGCTGGCTGGCTTTTAAAAACTTCCTACATGCTCACTCTCATGTAGCTATGTTAGGTTGGGTTTATCTCGCTTTATTTACATTTTTAGTTTCTACTTTTTTACCTAAAGATTTTGATTTAAGAAAATACAATATCTTATTTTGGTTAACCCAAATAAGTGTGTTAGGGATGCTGGTTACATTTCCCAGAATGGGCTACGCTAGTTGGTCTATTGGATTTTCTGTGATGCACACCGTACTTTCTTATGTATTTGTTTTCTACTTTTTAAAAGATTTAGGCCAAGTTCAAAAGAGCCCTAAGAATACATTTACAATCTCAAACTGGTTGGTAAAAACAAGTTTATTCTTTATGATTTTCTCTACTTTAGGATTATGGGGAATGGGACCAATTATGGTTAATGATATGCAAGGGGAGGCTATTTATTATATGACTATCCAATTTTATTTGCATTTTCAATTTAATGGGTGGTTTATTTTTGCAATCCTTGCTTTGTTGTTTAAGTTTATGGAGAAAAATCATATCTCTATCAATCCTCAAGATGCCAAACGGTTCTTTTTCTTTTTATTTATTTCATGTTTCCTCACTTATGCCTTGGCAGTAACTTGGTCAAATCCTCTTCCTATTCTATTTTATATCAATAGTTCAGGAGTGGCATTACAGTTGGTGGCATTATTTTATTTTTTAAAATTGGCCAAAGAAGTATGGAAACAATTGCAAAATACATTAGAGGTTACTCCTCGCCTATTATTCTTTTTATCATTCTTTTCATTTGGATTTAAAATCTTCATCCAATCGGCAGTAATTATTCCTGCGATTGCAGTAGTTGCTTATACCATTAGAAATTATGCCATGGGATTCTTGCATTTGATGTTGATTGGGATGGTGACGCTATTCTTATTTGGGTTTGCAGAGCAAATGAAATTGATTCGACTAGATAATCTTTTAGGAAAAATTGGAATACGTGTGTTTATTGTTGGATTTATTTTGAGTGAAGCAATTTTGTTTTTGCAAGGGACGATGTTTTGGGGTGCGATGGGTTTTATGCCTTATTATTATGAGTTGTTATTTGGGGTTTCCGCAATGCTTCCGATAGGATTATTTTTTATTATTTCTGCTCAATTACAAAGTGTTCCCAATCCCAAAAACAAACAATTCACCATTAGATCTTAACTATTAGAATAAACTCTATTAAAGTTATCAAAAAAAAAATCTAAATATTATGATTACAAATAAAGAAAGAACAGTCGCAGAAATAGTGGCTAACAATATTAAAACAGCTGATGTTTTTAAAAAACATGGAATTGACTTTTGTTGTGGAGGAGGAATAAGTATTGCTGAAGTATGCAAAAAGAAAAATATTTCTGTAGATGAATTGGAAGCTGAATTATTAAAAGTGGATAATAAAATTTCTCGTTCAAATGATTACAATAATTGGAACTTAGACTTTTTGGTAGATTATATTGTCAATAATCATCATAGTTTTGTTCTAGAAAACATTCCATTAATCGTTCAATATTCAAACAAAGTGGCTAAGGTTCACGGTGAAAACCATCCTGAAACTATAAAAATAAATCAGCTTTTCTTAGCAGTTGCTGAGGAGTTAATTAGCCATATGGAGAAGGAAGAAAAAATTCTTTTTCCGTACATTAAAAATAAAGTAAAGTCCCTTCGAGAAAATACTAATCTTCCTCAACCACACTTTGGAACAGCTAAAAACCCAATCAAAATGATGGAAGAAGAGCATGAAAATGCCGGAGATATTTTTAAAGAAATTGCTAAACTCAGTAATAATTTCACTCCGCCGTTGATGGCATGTAGCACTTACAAGGTGCTATATTTCAAGCTTAAAGAATTTGAAGAGGACTTGCATCAACATATCCATTTAGAAAATAATATTCTATTTCCGAAAATTATCAAAATGGAAAAAGAGAGCATCAATTAATTTTTACGAATTGTTTTGAATTATAGAAAATGGAATAGATGGTTAAACAACCATTCTATTCCATTTCTTTTCAAGCTAACTCCAAAGCAATCCGAAACATGTCAGTATAACTTTGTTCTCGCTCTTTAGAACTCGAAGCTTCTCCAGTTCTAATATTATCGCTTGCCGTCAAAATAGAAAGACCTTTTACATTAAATTTTTTCGCTAGTGTAAATAAAATTTGAGACTCCATTTCCACTCCCAAAACCCCATGTTCTTCCCAAACATCCCAACGACTTGGATTATCATCATAAAAAGTATCCGTACTAAAAATAGAACCTTGAAGCGTAGAAATATTTAGTTTTTGGGCAGCTTGATATGCTTTTAATAACAGATCAAAATCAGCTGTGGCAGCATAATTCATACCTCCAAACTTAAAGACATTTTCACTAGAATCTCCTGATGCACTCATCGTCAAAACTACTTGCCCTAATTTTAATTCTTTCTTTATAGCACCAAATGTTCCTACTCTAATTAGATTTTTGACATCATAATGTTGGATTAATTCATTGATATAAATTGCAGCACTTCCCATGCCCATACCAGTACCTTGAATCGAAACTTTTTTCCCATTATAATATCCAGTAAAACCTAACATACCCCGAACTCGATTATAGCAATGTACTTCCGTAAGCATTTTTTCTGCAAAAAACTTTGCTCTCATTGGGTCACCTGGCAATAAAACAGTTTCGGCTATTTCGCCATGTTTTGCTTCTAAATGTATACTCATGTTTGTTTTGTTTTTCATTTCTTAAAAGAGAAGTTGTGTAAGAAACAATTTAGTAAAACTAATCTAGATAAATCTCCTTTTTGATGATATTTGTCACTATTCTAAAACTAAAATCTCACCATCTTCGCACAATTATTTAAACAAGTATTTTATAAATTTCAATTTTAAAAAAACTCATGAATAAGATTTGGAAAAAGAAATCACAAGAGGAAATCGCCGAGATTATTTTTAAAGCCTTGAAGCAGAATGTCAATTATGATAAGCAAAATATTTTAGGAGTTCCAGCTTCTTTTTTAGATGACAAAGTATTTTATCAAGATGCTACATTTCTAAAAGATGCTCCTTTTATTTCTACTTTGGTTCAAAATCCAAATCACATTGGATGTCATACCTTGGGTCACTCTGAACCTTTTTTTAAGGGTACTCATGCCATCGAAAAAGAGTTAATTGAAATTTGTGCCGTTGACATTTTAGGTGGGGAACCTGGTCAACAAGATGGATATGTTGCCTCCGGAGGAACGGAAGCAAACTTGCAAGCTATCTGGATTTATAGAAATTATTTTACTCAAAAACATGCTGCAAAACTAGATGAGATTTGCATTCTTTGTAGTGAAGACACCCACTACTCTATGGACAAAGCAAAAAATGTTTTGGTAGTTGATCTTTATAAAGTCCCTGTACAAAATGATACTCGTCAAATCAAAAAAGAACCACTAAAAAACACCATTCAAACTGCTATCCAAGAAGGCAAAAAATATTTCATTGTAGTTTGTAATATGATGACTACTATGTTTGGATCAGTAGATAATATTGATACTTATGTGGATGAATTAAATCAATTCCCTTGCGAATATAAAATTCATGTAGATGGTGCTTATGGTGGATTCTATTTTCCTTTTACAGACAATTACAGCGCACTCTCCTTCCAAAATCCAAACATAAGCTCCTTTACCCTTGATGCTCATAAAATGGCTCAGGCACCTTATGGTACAGGGATTTTCCTAATTCGAAAAGGATTGATTCAGCATACAAATACCAAGCAAGCTAGTTATGTAGAAGGGGAAGATTTCACTTTAATTGGAAGTCGTTCGGGAGCCAATGCGGTGGCTGTTTGGATGATTTTAGTAAAGAATGGATACTTCGGTTGGCAAGAAAAAATTTACATTTTACAAAAAAGAGCAAAGTGGATGTGCGAACAACTTGACAAATTAAATATTAAATACTATCGACATCCACAATCAAATATTATCACGATAAAAAGTAATTTTATTGATCAAGAAGTGGCTACCGAATTCGGTTTAGTTCCTGATAATCATACTCAACCTAAATGGTATAAAATTGTCATCATGGAACATGTAACTATTGAAAAACTAATGTCTTTGTTGGAAAAAATAAAAATTAATGAAGTCAAGGATATGGAGTTAAATCATCTTTAAACTTCTATTTGATGTTCTTCGTCAATGACTAAATCGGTGGTTTCTTCCAAAAAATTATGAAGCGTCACCATTTGGTCACGACCTAATCTTTGTCCAATAAAAGCTACTAAAAAAAGGGTAAGAAAAGTTAAAATCAAAAATGGAACAAGCCAAAGTATCAACCCTGGTTTTCCCAAAAATAAATTTGACATTCCAATAATAGAAATGATTACGGCAGCAAAGGCAATAACAAAATAGATAAACATAAACATCGTCCAAACTGCTTCTCTTGGACCATAAACTCCACGAATCAAACTTCCTTTTCCTGCCTCTTCTAAAGTGAGCGACAATTGGGGAGACCAATAATGTTGATCCTCTTTGTGGATTAATAATTTGCCATAACCTGACATATGCACCCATCCCTTACAAGGAGCATCTTCTTTATCTAAACCAGATTGAATTTTCTCTACTAACTCTTCTAAAGAATAAGAAGTTGCCACCTGAAAACGAGGACGAACTTTATAAGCTGGTAAATGTTCCTCTACATTTTGATTCATAATTTTAGTATTTAAGAACCTGTTATCCATTTAGAAATGGATAACAGGTTCTTCTTATTTTCAAAAATTAAAAATACTATTTTTCTGGTGGAAGCAAAACTCCATCAATGACATGAACCCAGCCATTGGAAGCTTTTACTGTTCCTAAAATTTTTGCTCCATTGATAAATGTATCGCCATCTTTCATGGTTACTTTTACTTTATCACCAGTAGCTTGTCCAATTCCCATCACACCTCGAATACCAGCTCCAGTATAACTTCCTGGTGCAGCATGGTATTTAATAATTCTGGCTAACTGATCTTTATTTTCAGGTTTTAATAGTGTCTCCAAAGTACCCGCTGGTAATTTTTCGAAGGCTGCATTGTTCGGTGCAAAAACAGTTAATGGTCCTGCATTAGTTAATACATCACCAAGTCCTGCAGCAGTAACTCCTGCTACCAAAGTTGAGTGATCAGCAGAACCTAAAGCAACTTGCAAAATATTTTTTTCTGAATCAGCATCTTGCACTCCCGACTGACCTGCTAATTTACTTTGATCAACTCCTTGTGAAGCAGTTGAATTAGTTGCTGGAGCTGCAGAGTTTTGGCATTGAGAAAATACAAATGCAAGACATAATAAATAAATTGAAAAACGAATGTAATTTTTCATTTGTTTGATTTTTTTATTTGTTAAAAATTAAAAACTTCAGTAGGGTTATATCTTTCAAAACTAATTTTGTAAAATGGACAAAATGACAAATCCTTTTCATCCAAAATTCATCTAAAAACTAGCCTCTTATAATTCTCCCTTGTACAAAGAAAACGAAATACCCTATGTTAGAAGTTGACTTTCATCAATACTTGTAATGACTTTTATCATATAAAACCTCAGTAATTTTTATCACTTTTAGAAAATGTTTTCTCAAAAAAGAAAAAAGCTAATTTCCTTTTTGATAAAAATCATTCTTTCCTATTAATAAAAATCACCTATTCTAGTTTCTCCTAGGATTACCTTGCCAGCAAAAAACAAGTGATAGTTTTAATTATACTTATTACCCTTTTAGTTTTAATAACTATACTCCTACTGATACCAATTCGGTTCAAGGTAGATTCTAATCGAAATATATATCTAGCTGAATGGAAGCATTTATTTTCTGCAAAAGTAATATTACAAAATGAGGAACCTATCATGCAATTGAAATCATTCTTTTGGAAAAAAGAAATTAACCTTTTAGAAATCAAATCCACCCCAAACAAAAAAGCTCAGAAAAAAAAGAAACCACCCAAACAAAAAAAATCCAAATTCAATTTTAGAAAAAAGATAAAACCGCTTTTAAAGTCCTTTCAGGTCAGACAGTTTTTTATCAATATTGACACCAATGATTATGTGTGGAATGCCTACCTATTTCCTGTTTTTTATTTCTTAAAAAACGATAAGAGGCAAATGCACATCAACTTCAATGGAAATGTAGAAGTATTGTTAGAAATTCAAAATCGCCCTATTCGGATTTTATGGGCTTTAATTTTTTAACCTTAAAATCATAAATCATGGAAATACAAATGAAAGAAATGGTAGATCAAATTACCAACTTTATGCAAACTGAAGCTAGAACTGAAACTGTAATTGGTGACACTTTTCAATTAGGAGAGTTCTCCTGTATTCCTGTCATTCGGGTAGGAATGGGATTCGGAACTGGAGCTGGTGAAGGTGATGCTCCCAAACAAGGACATGGAACTGGTGGAGGGGCGGGAGCTGGAATTGGAATAGAACCTATCGGATTTTTAGTTGCACGCGGTGGAAAAATTTCCTTTGTTAGTTCGAGAACAAACAAAGGACTCGCTGCTGCATTTGAAAAAGTTCCTGATTTAATTGGGAAGTTTTTGGAAAACCAAAAGAAAGAAAAGAAAGCAGAAGCTAACAACTAAAACTGAAGCTCCCATCTTTTATTCAAAAGATGGGAGCTTTTTTTATTAAATTAAGGTTATGTTTATCTGACAATCATAACAGGACAATCATTAAAATTATCCACAAACTTCTCCGTCACACTTCCATAAAGGAAATTCTCAAAAGGAGTATGCCCCTTCGCTCCCATCACAACCAAATCAGAATGTTGATTATTAAAATAGTCCGATAATACCTTAATACTACTCTCATTAAAGTTTTGTACAAAATCAATCGGCACATCAAATTTTTTGAAATCATTTTTCACTACAAATACATCCCACATATCTTTAGAACTTTGTAAAAACTGAGTATCCAATCGACTCCTTGTTTTTAGATCTAAATAATAATTTGCTGGCGCTGTATTCACAATATGGACACATCTAACTGAACAGTTTTTAATTTTGCTAGCTAAATCTAACGCCATCTCCAAGGCTCTTGCAGAGTTCTCTGAAAAATCAACTGGAACAGAAATTCTTGAAATTTTCAAAGGAGCATTTGGTGGGACAAAAAGTACATGTCCGGAAAAATTTCGAGCAATACGCTTTGCTGTAATTCCACTTCCTTCGCTCTTTTCTTTTCGACCTACCACCACTAAATTTGATTCTAATTTTTCAGCAGTAGCTATCATTTCTCGATACGGATTTCCTTCTACAATTTCTACCTCGGCAGGCACTCCATTATCAAAAAGAAAATCAGTCTTAGTCAAAAGTTGACCTTTTATTTTTTCTTTTAAATTAAAACCTGCACCTAAAATTTCATGCATTTCCCAGTCAGCATTTCCAGGAGCAAGAATACTTGGAATCACATGAATCAAATTAAGTTTTTTAATATTTAATTCGTCAGCTAAGAATTTAATATAGCGTAAAACTTTATCATCCGTTTTAGATAAGTCAACCGCAACAGAAACATTTTGAGTATTAAGCATAGTATTTTTTTTTGTGAAACAAGTTTAAATTTTGTTTAAAATTAAGATGAAGCTATTGGTGAGAAGGTGATTTATATCAACTTCAAAAATGACATTTGTCAATAATTGAAACTAAGAATTGAAGTTCTTTTGAAAAGTAGAAGTAAATCAAAATAGCTACAACATGAAAAAAACTCTTCTTTTTATTATTGTAATATTTCAGTATTTCACCCTCCATTCCCAAAGTGCAAATCAACCTTCCAATCCTGAATTAAATGAAAAAGACTTTGGAATTACCTTAAATTATTTTGGTCAATTAAGCAACCATTCAGGGGTAGAAATCGGAATAGAATCAGACATCTATAGACAAGTTAGAATGTCTTATCATGTTGGTTTTTATTTTGTAAAAGAGGATCAAACTGATGTGGCTTTTTACTGGGATTTAGGATATCGTAAGTCTTTCAAATCAGGATATAGCCCTGAAGCAAAAATTGGAATTGGATATTTGACCACATATATTCCTGAGAATACAGAAGGTGATAAAGAATTAAAAGAATTAGTTTATATGCCTTCGGTAACGTTAGGTGTGTTTGGATTTGATTTTAGAAAAACTAAAAACATTCCAATGAGACTTTTTGGAAATGTGATGTATTATTGGAAAAAACCACTTGGGAAATCCGCAGTAGGTGAAGCAGCTATTCAAGCTGGTGCGACTTATTTTTTCAAATAAAAATTAAAAAAGCACATGAATAATACTTGTAAATACATTGTTATATTTTTTCTATTGGGAGTGCTAAGTATATTTTTTAGCTGTAAAAAAGATACTCCTAAATATCAAAAGGGAACACCAATAATCGAGAAGGATACGATCTTATTGATAAAAAAAGACACTCCCCTTTTTGAAATTATTTTGGAAAAAGATATTACAATTGATGAGTATTTTGATTTTATAAATGGTTTGGTGGAGAAGTATGACACTTTAGTCCCGTACTCTCTAAATGAGTATATATTGGTTCACGCTAACGAAGGTTTGATTGATACTTTTGTTCAATCAGACTACTATTTCCAAATGGAGAAAGGAAACTTTGTTTATAATCAAAAAGCATATGTCATCCTCCGAGAACAAGACACTTTATTTCTCCCAAATGAAAAAGTAGCTACGCAAATTCAAGAAAAAATAAATTCCTACTGGCTCGATCTTAATATTCCAGAATTCAAATTACTTATCATGCAGAATGATAGTATTCTCTATTCTATACCTGTACGAGTAGGTCAAGTTGGTGCTCGATACATGAGTACTGTCGAGCGAGAAGTTGACATGAAAACCAAAACTGGGGAAGGTCAAATTGTATCAATAAATCGAAATCCTCGCTGGCAAAATCCAGTCGATGGTCATGAATACAAAACTACTCTTCGAGATGATTTGAGAAGAACTAAGGTTCCTCGTATTCCTTTTTTAAATCCCGAAATTAATGGCCACCGTTGGGGACAACTTATCCACCCAACTACTAATCCAGAGACTTTAGGTAAAGCGTATTCCAATGGATGTATTGGAACGAGTGAAGGAGATGCTTGGCGTATTTATTTTCATTCGCCCGTTGGAACGAAGGTGGTGATTAGGTATGATTTGGAAATTATAGAAAACGGAGATACAATAAAGTTGAAGAACATTTACAATTATAAAAAATGAATTACCCTGAAAACCCATCCTGATATGAATCAAAAATACAACTCAAAAGAACTAATCAAATGGTTACTCGAAGGGGACGTTTCCATTCAATATCAAGTACATCGAGATTTGCTGAACCAAGACAAAAAGAATCTGCAAAAACTAATAGCAAAGCAAGGTTGGGGATTACAATATTTATCAAAAAGAAATCCAAATGGACATTGGGGGCAGAGATTTTATCAACCAAAATGGATTTCTACTCACTATACTTTGCTTGATTTAAGAAACCTTTGCATTGCTCCAAACCATCCAGTCATAAAAGAATCCATCCAACAAATTATTAAGTATGAACGCTGTGATGATGGAGGAATTAACCCTGCTGGAAGTGGAAGAAAAAGTGATGCATGTATCAATGGAATGTTTTTGAATTATGCTTGTTATTTTGAAACGCCTGAAGAACAACTTCATCCAATTATTGACTATATCCTTTCTCAAAAAATGGTTGATGGAGGATTCAATTGTCGTTTGAATCGAGCACCTAAAAAACCAACTCATAGTTCTTTGCACACTACCCTTTCGATGTTGGAAGGTATCACAGAGTATGAACAAAATGGATATTCTTATCGACTGGATGAATTATTAAAAGTGAAAAAATCTTCGATTGAATTTATTCTTTGTCATCAATTATTTATGTCAGATCGAACAGGAGAAATTATTCATCCTGCTTTTCTAAAGTTCCCCTACCCTCGCCGATGGAAATACGATGTATTGAGCGCATTGGATTATTTCCAACATTCCAAAACTCCCTGGGACGATAGGATACAACCTGCTATTGATCTGTTATTGAAAAAAAGAAATAAAGATGGCACATGGAATATCAATGCTAAACATCCAGGACAAATTCATTTTGAAATGGAAAAAGCAGGTAAACCAAGTCGGTGGAATACGTTGCGAGCTTTGCGAGTTCTAAAACACTTTGAGATTTTGGTTCATTGAAAATCCTGTAAAAGAACATAAAAAAAGAGTCTTCCATTTTCACAGAAGACTCTTTTTCTACATAAATTATTTATGGAGAAAAGAAAGAAGATAGTTAATCGTTCTTAGTTCTCTTTCTAGGCTTAGTAGTTTTAGTTGCCTTCTTTCTAGAAGTATTAGTTCTTACTTTGCTCCTTGGAGTTGTCGTTCTCTTTTTTGATTTTTCCCAAGTTTTTTGATGGTACTCTTTCGCTTTTTTTGAAGTCTTCGGCTTCCTGTATTTTTTGTCCGTTTTTTGCTTTAGAATTTTAGGAGTACGACTTTTTTCTTTGGTTGTAGGGAATCTATATTTTGGAGTCGTCTTCTTTTTCTTTGGGGAGACCCTTGGATCTCCCTTTGAAGTTATCTTATCCTTTCTAGTCACATCCTTTTCAAGAGTAGGATATGATTTTCTATTTCTCTCAACATATTTCTTTTGAGAAAGAGGTGCTTTAGGATTCAGTTTATTATATCGAATTCGGTCTGTTTCCATTTTTCCAAATTCCTTAAACTTTTTAATTCTGCTCGGTGCATTCGAAATCATGTCATCCGAAATAACTGCTCGATTTCGATTTCTCCAATTATGAACGGAAGAAGTAATACTACCCACCGAATGTCGATGCCCATAATAATGATCAACAAAATGTGCAGAAAGATGAGGATAATGATAATGGTGATGTGGTCGATAAAAATACCAATCAACAAAATAATAGGAAGGCATATGAATGATTACAATTGACCTTCCATATCGATAGCGGAATCCCCAGTCATACCAATATGGATAAGGATGCCAACGAGGATAAGTATACCAAGAAGGATATCCATACCAATATGGATAGTTATAATGGTAATGATTTTCAATAACATATCTCTCTTCATCTCTTTCATCATAGTAGACATCATCATAAGGATATTCCTCTTCTTCTTCTGAATTATCATAGTAAATATCATCGTAGCCACTTTCTTTGGAAAAATCTTTAGCAGAGGCTTTTAAGTCTTCTGCCACTTCAGGATTTTCTTCTACCCTCTTTTTCCAATCTTCCAATTCCTTTGCATTCTCTCTAGCCAACTCTAAATTTAGACTATCCGTTTTTCTTATAATCCATTCTGGATAACTTTTGTAGGCATCTCCAACTAAAATGGTTACTTCTATATTCTCTGTTAGAATAGTCATCACTTCTGGCAATTCCACCAAATGACGAAATGCATATTGGGTTTCCTCATCGTAATTTTCAATTACTTTATTAAATGCGATGTCATTTGTTTTTCCTAAGGCATCAACTTCCTTCAGTAAATCGTAATGATTTTTCAAACTACTTTTGGCTCTTGCATGAATTACTTTAGGATAATCAGAAAGCACCTTATCAATACTTTTTTTATTTCTATTAGTCTCATTAAGTAATCGATGAATTAATTTAGGATAGCGAGTCAAATCCCAAACTTCTTTTTGAGTTTCTTGTGGATATTGATTCATTAAATTTGTAAAACTGTCTTTAGTTTTACTTTGAATTCTTTGAATTTTTATCAATGCTTCTGGATAAAGGGTAGTTTGTAAAATGGCTAATCGAGTATCTTCTGGATACATCGCCAAAGCATCTATGTTTTTCAACTCCTCTTCTTCGAGGTTTTCTAACAATATTCTTGCATCCTCTTGTGCTTGAATATTTATGGTAAAAAAACCAAATAACAATATTAAGACACTAGGAAGTGTAATTGTTAACTTTGATATTAACTGTTTCATAATTATGTTTTTTTATATAAAAATATTAGAACAATTTAAGCGAGTTGAGATGCAAAAGAATTGACTTTTATTAATGGATAAGTTGATTTTTATCAATCATATTTTTGAGTAATTTTATTGAAAAAAATTGGATTTAAATGGGAAAACGGATGGGGTGGATTTAATCGGATGAACGTGGATTCTGACTACTGACAAAAATCACCTTCTTCATTGATTATAATCATTTGCCTACCCTATTGAGCCATCTATTTTTACACTACTTAAATTCAAAAAATGGATCAATTTAACTTCTGGGAATTTTTTGCAGGACTTGGAGTTTTCCTTTTAGGAATGCTCCTGATGGAAGGTTCGTTGGAACAAATCGCGGGACGAACTTTTAAAAAATTCCTTAGAAAACATACGACAAATCCTTTCAAGGCAGTCCTTGTTGGAATTTTTATAACAATCATTTTACAAAGTAGCTCGGTGGTTAGTTTGATGGTTTTAGCATTTGTCGGAGCTGGAATTATTGAACTTCGAAATGCTATCGGAATTATTATCGGTTCTAATTTGGGAACCACTTTTACAGGTTGGGTAGTTGCTTATTTTGGATTTAGTTTTGAGATTGAGGCATTTGTTTTTCCCTTCTTAGCAATAGGTGGATTGAGTATGGTTTTCTTTTCTCGTGATCATAAATTGTATCACATAGGATCTTTGGTTGTTGGATTTGGAGCTTTATTTATGGGATTGGATTACATGAAATCGAGTATCGATTTATTTGCCCAAAACTTTGACATCTCTCCTTTTGCCAATTACAGTCCTTATGTTTTATTTTTGGTAGGGTTCGTTTTGACCGCTATTATCCAATCGAGTTCGGCCGGGATGGTGATCACTTTGAGTGCGCTCAATAGTGGAATTATTCCATTGGAAAGTGCTGCCGCCATGGTCATTGGAAATGATCTGGGAACTACAATTACCGTTTTGTTAGGTGCGATGAAAGGATCAAAAGTAAAGCGACAAGTTGCCTTTAGTCATTTTTCTTATAACTTCATTATCGATATTGTTACTCTGATTTTTTTATTTCCACTATTGGAATTAGTCACCAAAATAATTGGAACCTCCAATCCTCTACTGACGCTAGTAGCATTCCATAGTTCATTTAATTTTATTGGTATTTTGATTTTCATTCCATTGCTTAGAGTTTTTGCAAGGCTCTTGGAAAGAATATTTAAAGATAAAGATCAAGTGGTAGCGCAATATATTTCTAGTGTCCCGACAGGTGTTCCTGAAGCAGCATTAGAAGTTTTGACAAAAGATATTAATCATTTATTGCATCGAGTTTTTCTTTTGCAATTCTCGATTTTAAAAATTGATAAAATTGGTTTTGAAGACAAAAAATTATTGAAAGAAACCAACGGACTTTCCTATAAAAACCAATATGCTCTGATCAAAGAATTAGAAGGTGAACTAGTAGAATTTTACGTGGGCATTCAAAATCAGAAATTGGAATCCGCTGAAAGTATTAGGCTGAAACATTTGATAATTTCGATTCGACATGTGATGTCTTCTGCCAAAAGCATTAAAGATATAGCTCATAATGTGGAAGATTTTGAACGTTCCGTGAATGATCATCTGATTAATTTTTTATTAGAAAAACGTAAAGACCAAGAGTTTTTTTATGAACACATTCATCAAATTTTAGATTCTAAAAATCCTGAATTACATTTTGAAGAATTGGCTAATTTGAAAATCCGAAGTAAAACCAATTATAATAACTTCTTGGAATCAGCTTACGATATTGTTCGAGAAAGTAAATTTTCTGATATCGAAATTTCGACTTTATTCAATATTAATCGAGAGATTCATTCTTCGAATAAATCACTTTTGCTAGCCGTAAAAGAATTGTTATTAAAAGATGTGCAATCAAAGGATTTTGATATGATCTCAGAAAATGCTTGAAAGAAATTCTTTGATTACAAATTTCATAGATTAGACTTTATGCGATGGACGTTGAACGTTAGACGTTTTACGACTCACCATACCATTCTATTTCGAATAAACTATGAAGTTGTTAAAAAAAAGATCTTCAGCTCAAAAGTAACTATTTGATTTTGCTACGTCAATTCGTGTTCCCATCCAAGATGATTTTAATCAACCTTCTTTACTGACTTTTGTCATTTATTCTTTTTCCAAAAAAAGAAAACTTACATAAAAATCCTACTATGAAAAATAAATTAAAATTTCTTGTCCCTACCGATTTTTCTTTTTCTGCTGAAAATGCATTTCGCCATGCCGTCTTGATGGCTGACAAAATGGATGCAGAAATCATGTTACTCAATGTGGTCAACCCTGAAGTATCGATGGTTAATGTTCCGGTAGCTGTGGAAATTGCGGTGAATGAAAGAATGAAAATTGCGAAGCAAAAATTATACGAATTGACCAGTAAGGTTTTATCCCAAACCCTTCAGCAGTTAAAAAATGTTCCAATTGTCATGACCGAAATTGCAATGGGAAATCCAGAAGCTGTTATTGATCGATTTGCCAAAGAAGGAAAATATAATTTTATCTGTATGGGTACTCGTGATGAACATGGAGCAGTAGATAAAATATTTGGAAGTGTGGCTGCTAATATTGTAAAAAAAGCGCCTTGTCCTGTTTTTGTAATTCCAGAATTTGCTGCTTATCGAGAAACGACTTTGGTGACTTACGCTACTAATTTGACGGAAACAGATCCTTATGAAATTTGGCGGGTGTCCAAACTATTAGAACCATTTCATCCAATCATTAGATGTGTCCATTTTGCCGATGCTGAAAAAGAAGAAACTACTCAAATTGATATGGAAGAACTAAAATCATTTTTCTCTGAAAATGCGCCTGCTTTACAAATTACTTTTCATGAAATAACTACTGAAAATAAATTGGATAGTATGCTTGAATTCTTGGATACGTTTGATACTAATTTATTGGTGACTTATAGTCCACATCGAAATTATTGGCAACGATTAATGCATCGTAGTTTTACTAAAAAAATGGCGTTGGAGTCAAAAACACCAATGCTTGTTTTGAGGAAAAAATAGTGATCTTCTTCTAAAGAGAAAACCATCCAATTATCTTGTTTAATTGGATGGTTTTCTTTTGCGTATAATTACAGGATAATATTTGTCACCTATAAAAAATTATAATACATTTAATCCTAAATGTCATTATATAGCTGATAATCAATACTTTAAACATAAAAATCTTTATAAACAACAAGGTAGATTAACGCTATTATGGCGTTTATCTATAAGTTCGATGCAATGAAAAAAAAGAAAAATGCAGTTAATCAAAAACAGTTTTTTAACTCCATACTTCATCTTTATAAAAGATAAATCAAAATTGTCTGACAAAGATTTGTTGGAAAGATTAGAGTTAAAGAATTATCAATTGA
>CAZMBP010000046.1:0-7683 GCA_964564545.1 uncultured Saprospiraceae bacterium | reverse complement strand
TTTTTTAATTTCCTCCGTTTGCAAAGTATCTTTATCACACACTTAAGCTATTATTTTTTATAAAAAATCATGAACGTCATTACTTCCGAACAAGAAAAAAAACTACTTAATAAAATTCGACAAGACGACGATGACGCTTTTCGACTTTTGTTTGACGCTTATTATAAGTACCTCACCGCTATTGCATATCGATATTTGAAGGATGGAGAAAAAGCAAAAGACTTTGCACAAGAAGCATTTGTCGTTTTGTGGAATCAACGAAATGATTTAAAAATTCAAATTGGATTAAAACCTTATTTGCGACAAGTCGTGGTTAATAGATGTTTGAATCATTTAAGGCGAGAAGAACGTATGGATTTTTCGGAAAATTCTCAACTTCCTGAAACGGCAACTTCAATTGATGCGATTCATCATTTAGAAAAAGAAGATTTACAAAAAACCATTCAAGCCGCAGTTGATAATTTACCAAATCGATGTCGAATAATTTTTTCTATGAGTCGCTACGAAGAAAAATCACACAAAGAAATTTCACAAGAATTAGGTATAACTCCCAAAACAGTTGAGAATCAAATTACCATCGCCTTGAAGGCATTAAGGAAGGCGATTTACAAAACTGCCTTGCTTGCTTTTTTCCTTTTAAACTTTTTTTAAAATCTTTTGGGGGCATCACCTTTTTTATTTGTCACTTAAATAACTAATGCTTAAAAAGCATAAAAACGTTTTTAGAAAAATTCTGTGGTCAAGCAAAAATTGAAATAAAAAATGACTAACAGAAATGTTGATTTCAATTTTTGCTTGACTTTAAAACACAGAATTTATCTAAAAACCAATAAATAAATTATGAATTCAGACCACTACATATCGTTAATTTACAAAGATCTCAAAGGCATCATCTCGCCGGAAGAGGAAAAAGGCTTGCGAGAGTGGGAAATGCAATCTTCTGAAAATCAAATGACCTCTGACGAAATCAGACAGGTTTGGATTGAAAGTGAGCAGTATGAATTACCTTTTGAATTAGATCATGATGCTGATTTTGCAAAAATGAAATCAACGATTCCTGTTTCTAAAACTCCCCTGAAGGTTGTCCAAATGCGCCCAAGAAGATTATGGTTAAAAGGAATTGCTGCTGCCGTAATTGTATTGTTAGGAGCAACATTTTTATTCCAAAATTATTTTCAAAATGCAGAAGAATGGGTAATAGTTGAAGCAGGAACTGAGATTAAAGAAATGCAATTAGCTGATGGCTCAAAAGTTTGGTTAAATGCCGGAAGTACCCTCTCCCACCCAGCCGAATTTTCAAAAACTGAACGTCCAATAAAATTAACAGGCGAAGCTTTTTTCGAAGTGAGCAAAGATGTAAATCGTCCTTTTCAAGTGACGACAACTCGAACAACGGTTACTGTTTTAGGTACAGAATTCAATGTACGAGATATTGCTAGTGAAAAAACTTTTGAAGTAGCTGTGCAAGAAGGAAAAGTACGAGTTCAAAAAAATGAATCCAATCAAAAAGTCATTTTAGGAAAAAATGAAAAAGCAGTTTATAATGAAAAAAATAATTCATTAGAAAAAGTGTCTGATAAAAATTTAAATGCACTTGCTTGGAAAAGAAATAGATTGAAATTTAATAATACAACTTTGAAAACTGTACTTAAAACTATAGCTCAACAGTACAAAGTTAATATTGATTTAGAAAATAAATCACTCGAAGAATGTCCAATCTCAGGAGGTTACAGCATGAAAACTGAGGTTTATAACCTTCTCGAACAAATAACTGAAAGTAAAAAAATTACTGTAAAAAAATTAAGCGAAACAGAGTATGTATTGACTGGAGGAGTCTGTGAATAGAATGTAATTACATTGTTATAAAAGATGAAAGGTTATAACTATGATTAAAAAAATATCCATTTTTTTACTCTTATTATTTTTCCAAATAGGCTTATCTGCGCAATCGTTGCTAGATAAGCCTGTTAGTTTTTCTATCAAAGATACTCCAATTTCTGATGCACTTTTTACAGTAAGTGAAGTGTCCGATGTTAACATTACTTTCTCTTCTAAATTTTTTCCAGAAGAAAAAAAAGTAAGTATTGAAGCTTATGAAGAACCACTTCGAAAAGTTTTAAAAAACTTTTTAGCAGAAACCAATATTGGTTTTCGAATATCAAAAGGAGGCATTGTTTTATTTCGAAAACCAATTCGAAGAATGACCATCAGCGGTTATTTGACTGATGCAAAAACGGATGAAAGATTAGTTGGAGCTCACATTATAGAGTTAAATAGTTTGGAAGGAAATACGAGTAATGCTTATGGATTTTTTAGTCAAAATTTTAAACAAGGAAAAGTAAAACTGCAAGTTTCCTATTTAGGTTATCAAACTAAAATCGTTGAGGTTGATTTACGAAAATCAAAACAAATCAACATCGCTCTAGAACCTTCACTCACGCTCGAAGAAATTGTTGTCATCTCAAAATCAGATAGTGTACTTGTCAATCCGAGAGGAACAGAAACTACCTTACCATTGGAACAACTTTCTTATTTGCCAACCGCAGGAGGCGAACCTGATATCATGAGGTTCATTCAGCTTTTACCTGGTGTTCAAAGTGGCGCGGATGGTTTCGGTGGACTCCATGTTCGAGGTGGAAATGTTGATCATAATTTGATTCTTTTTGACGATGTTCCGATTTATAATCCATCTCATACTTTTGGTTTGTTTTCCATTTTCAATCCTGACATTGTAAAAAGCGTTAAGTTTTACAAAGGTGGATTTCCTGCTCGTTATGATAGTCGTGTTTCCTCAGTTTTAGATATCAGAACTCGTGAAGGAAATGGGCAAAATTTTTCAGGAGAATTTTCAGCAGGAACAATGGCTACACGTGGGTTAATTGAAATTCCATTAAAAAAAGGAAAAGGTGGTATTTTGATTGCTGGTCGTCGAACACATTTAGACTTGTGGCTTTCTCCTTTGGCCAAAAGAAAAAAAGAAGAACAAGGTTTGGAAGGTGAGATGAATTATTTATTTGCGGACTTCAATGCCAAGGCAAATTACTCCTTGAATAAAAAAAATAAAATCTATTTAAGTTTCTATGCTGGGAAAGATGATTTATCTGATCATTCCTCTAAAAATGAAAATGAGGAGTTTGATCCAAGCCAACCGTCTTTTGGATTCTCTGTCATATCTAAAGATAGTTTTGCGGTAAAGTGGGGAAATCAAATTATCTCCCTTCGTTGGAATCATTTGTTCAACGATAAATTATTTTCAAATACGACTGCGACCTTTAGTAAATTTCAATACACAAGTGAGAACGCTTCTGAAGTTCAATTTTCTATTTTTGATGATAACTTCCAAGCATTCCGAAATGCAGCATTTTATAGTTCAACAATAACAGATTTTTCTATTCGAACGGATATTGATTATTTTATTAATCATGAGCATCGGTTACGTTTTGGAGGCAATGCCATTCAACGCAATTTCATTCCAGGACTTTCAGAGTTTAGCTCATCTGGTAGCGACCTTGATAGTCTTTCTGAATTCAGTCAAAACAATTTTGATGATAACGAGGCTATCAAAACTGGTGAATTTAATTTATATGCAGAAGAAGAATTTCATCGGAATAATTGGACAATAAATGGAGGTGTCCGTTTATCTGCATTCTCTCGAAATGGAACTGTAGATATTTTGCCTCAACCACGATTGGCCATTTATTATCATTTCAATAAATATTTAAATTTTAATACAACAGTTTCTCGAACCACTCAATTTTTACAGTTACTGACTAGATCTGACTCAGGATTGCCAAATGATTTGTGGGTGCCAGCCAATTCGAACTCATCACCTCAAAACTCATGGCAAATTACAGGCAAACTTTCAGGGCAAATAAAAAAACATTCCAATTGGAGTATCGAAGGTTTTTGGAAAAAAATGGATAACCTTTCTCGAATTGACCAATCTCAAATACCTGGCGGTTCAGCTAGTTTGCAAGAATTACAAATTGATACTAAAAACTGGGAATCATTTGTTGAGCAAGGAAGTGGAGATGCTGCTGGGTTCGAAATTACTATGGAACAACAAAAAGGAAGATTGACAGGTTGGGTGAGTTATACTTTTTCCAAAACCAATCGAAATTTTAAAGGAGAGAAAACTGCTTTTTCTTTTGATAGTCGGCATGGTGCATCTATAGCTACCACATTCCACCTTTACAAAAACTTAAATTTTTCAGCTAATTGGCTATTTCAGACAGGGCGTCCTTTTTCTTCAACAGAATTTTCTGAAGGCGATGTTCCTCCTACAGTTATTGATTTGCTGGAAACATCAGAAATCGCAGAGAATAGAACTCGATTACCTAATTTCCATCGATTGGATTTAGGGTTAAATTTTCATTTTGGAAAAAACAGATGGAAGCATCATTTCAATTTTGGAGTCTACAATGCCTATAATCGCAAGAATGTGTTTTTTGCATATCCAGAATTAACCTTAAATGAGTTTGGAGAAGAAATAAGAAAAATCAAAGAAGTTTATTCTTTGCCACTTTTACCCTCATTTAGTTATTCCGTAAAATGGTAGTTTTTTTCTATTTTTCATTGGAAAAACCTTTAAAAACATTGGTTTTTTAAAATACTAAAGTTATCTTTGCACTCGTTTTTTAAACCACTTAAATAATATAATCAATGTTTGCAATTGTAACTATCGCTGGTCAGCAATTTAAAGTTGAGAAAGATCAAGAGATCTTTGTCCACCAGCTGGATGCAAAAGAAGGCGACTCTGTATCTTTCGACCAAGTACACTTGGTAGATAATGGCGGAAATGTTAGCCTTGGTACACCAAATGTAGGTGGCGCTTCAGTAAGTGCGACTGTTTTGGGAAATCAAAAAGGAGATAAAGTAATTGTCTTCAAAAAGAAAAGACGTAAAGGATACCGAGTTAAAAACGGTCACCGTCAATCTTTCACAAAGATTAAAATTGACGGAATCAACGTTTAATCTTCATTAATTGTTAACTTTTCACAAATTATTTGTGATTTAAAATAAAATATCATGGCACATAAAAAAGGTGTAGGTAGTTCGGATAACGGACGTGACAGTAATAGTAATAGATTAGGTGTGAAATTGTTTGGTGGTGAAGCTGCATTTGCAGGAAACATTATCATTCGTCAAAGAGGTACAAAGTACCACCCAGGAAACAATGTTTACATGGGGAAAGACCACACTATTCATGCAAAAGTTGACGGATTTGTTAAGTTTGACAAAAGAAGATCAAACAGAACATTCGTTCACATTACTCCAGTAGGAGAAGAAGCTTAGTAACTATTATTTGCAAAAAGTTTTTTATTTAACTTTTAGTTAAATTTTAAATACTGAATTTGCAAAAAAAATCGTTTAAAAATTGATTAAAAAAAATTGGTCATTTTTAATAAAAGTTATTAACTTTGGTATATCAAATTTGAATTAGAATAGTTTTAGTTTTCATAGCTTTATATTTTTTGTTGTTAAGCCTAATCTCTCCGATTAGGCTTTTTTTATTTGTACCCCTTAGTTTACCGATTATTCAGGAGAGTCTTTAAGATGATGCCTTTCAGCAAAAATTTAAACATGACTATTAGAGTTAAAAAAAAATGGACTTTGAAATTAAATTTCAAAGTCCATTTTTTTTTAAACTATTTAACTTATTCAATTACTCGGGGCTAGCGGAAAACAAACTCCTCCATTGTATATTGATTCTTTTAAGAAACTGATTATTAGGAGATCTTTTTAACTCATTTATAATCGATTCTTCAGCTGCTGGTTCATAATTGGACAATTCATCTAAGTTTGAATAATTAGTACTGTATTTATGGTTAAAAAACTCTAATAACCCATCTTTTACAAAAAAGTGGAAATCCTCGAAATAATTTAAATACTGAACTGGTAATCCTTGCCCATTTAAATAATGATATAAAACAGCAAACTCAAATAAATGCTCAATATTAGGCATATAAAATTCAGACTTTGACCTTTGTCTTTTGGAAAATACTATATCTGAATTCATAAATATAACATTGCTTTCAAATAAATCTTCCCAAAGATTCAGTTGTACTTTTATTTCATCTATTAACGTTATTTGGACTTTGGTATAACCATTATCTTGAGAAATGTTCGTATTACCAATATCCGAAAAAGACTTAATAGCTTCAATCACATTTGGATGATCCTTTTTACGAAGTAAAATATTAAATGGAATTTCTGGAATTGATTTATGAATCGCAAAATGCTCAAATAATAAGTATTCTGAATCCTTTAAGCATCCCAAGAGATGAGCAATAAATTTTTGTTGAAAAATCATAAGTTCGATTTTTGGCGAATAAAATTGGTTTAGACTAAGGGAGGGTATATTAGGGAGGGAGTTTTGTTATTAAGTTATAAATCTAATAACTTAAATTTCTTCAAGATCGGATTGGATGATCCAACCGACTTCACCATTATCTAATCTAACTTTGTACCAAGATGTGACTTTCTCAATAATTTCGACCTTTATTCCCTCATGAAGGGGCAAAATTTCATTACTTATTTCGTCTGGAAGGGTTTTTAGAGAAGTTTCTTTGCTCATTATGATAGCTGAGCCACTTTTCTGTTGGACTTGGTAGCTGCTATACGCCAAGGCAAAAACGACTAAACTCAGTCCTAATATCGTCATTCCACCTAGGAATCCGCGTTTCCTTTGTTGCCGCTCTTTTCCTAAAATCCATAGAATGATACCTGCGATTCCTACCCAAAATAAAAGAATTCCAAAAATTGACCATAATCCTGAATGAGTGAGATCTCGAACTTGAACCCACCAACGAGCTAGGAAAAAATTTGGAAGAACTGCGATTTCATCAATAGTTTCTGATTTTGCTAACTCTAAATTTTGGAGGATTTCAGGATCATTTGGGTCAAGGAGTAGTGCTCGTTCATAATTCAAAATCGTTTTCCCCCATTCTTTCTTTTGGAAAAAGCAGTTTCCTAAATTAAAATACAATTCTGGAGATTGAATATCTTTTCCTAAAATAGATTCGTATAGTTGAATCGCATGATCATAATTTTTATTAGAAAAAGCTTGATTGGCAGATTGAAAAGTAGATTGTTCTTCAGATTGAGCAACTGAAAATTGAGTAAGAAATATCGTGATACAGAAAATCAGGGAGATTAATTTTCTCATTGCTTAGTTGTTTTTTGATTTTGGTTCTGATTTGTCCTTAGGGTTTGGTTCTGGTTCTGACTTTGGTTGATCGTTTGTCTTTGGAATCGTTTCAATTTTCACCTCTGTTCCACTATTTTTTCCTAAAAATAAATCTTCTAACGTCATTGGTCTTTTTGAAGTATCCCAATTAAATCCTTCCAATTTCTGATCTCCTCCAACTGTCTTTCCCATAGGAGTAAATTTAGCTTTGGGTTGAGTATAAAATTTAATATTATCAATTTGATTATTCCCAAAATATAAAAGCATACTACTCGCTACAGTTTTATTTGATCCTATATATTTTTTATCATCATCTAATGCAAAATAAATAGACTCCGCATTCCCATCAACTCTCATACGTCGGACTTCATCATCCTCGAAAAATACAATATTATTTTTTCCCTTGATTTTGTTAAAATAAATTTCGTCTGGCGCATTTATCATAAAACAATTTCGATACATATAAATTCGTTCGATCTTTTTGTCTACCAATT
>CAZMBP010000045.1:0-61535 GCA_964564545.1 uncultured Saprospiraceae bacterium | reverse complement strand
GGATCGGTGGAATGGTGAGGTGGAACGACTAAAGAGTTTAAAGGTGAAAAGGAATGAAAACTTGGTAAATAATTGACCAAACGACCCCCGAGACGACCCCCGAAAAACAAAAACCCTTATAAACATTACATTTATAAGGGTTTTTTGTTGACCCACTAGGACTCGAACCTAGAATGACGATACCAAAAACCGTAGTGTTACCATTACACCATGGGTCATGCTCTTAGAAAGCGACGCAAAAATAAGACATTTTTCTCATTTAGTAAAGTTCTATGAAAATATTTTTTCAAAAAAATGAGATTAAATTGCTTTGGAGATTTGATTAAAATAGTGCTCAAAAAAATCGTCATCATTCAAGATATCATATAAAAAATCGTGATACTCTGAAAATTGCGGTAGATTATTATGATGAGCTTTTTCAATAGAAAATAGATGACTTCGATTTGGGACGATTTTTTGTAATTTTTCACTATGACTAAATGGAATTAATCGATCTTTTTTTCCATGAAGAAAGAAAATAGGGCAGGTTACTTTTTTGATAAAATAATCCGTTCGGATGTGATATTTGAGTAACCAATGAATCGGTAGCAAAAATCCATACCGTTTTATCTGAGCTAAAAAACTTAGATAAGGCGAATCTAAAATCAACATCTTAGGATCATTCCATGAAGCGATTCGAGTGGCGATTCCACTTCCAAGCGATCTACCATATATAATTATTTTATCTTCATCATATTGAGTGGTCAGCCATTTGTATACATGCTGTCCATCATTATACAAAATAGATTCTGTGCGTTTACCAGAGCTTTTTCCAAAACCTCGATAATCGACCATGAAAAAATCATAACCTTTACTCACAAAATCTCTAGCAAATTTTCCCCAACCTTTGATACTTCGAGAATTCCCTTTGAAATAATAAATGACGCCTTTCGAGTTCGGAACTTTAAAATGGATCCCATTTATAAATCCTCCATCTTCCATATCAAAATTGACTTCTTCAAATGGAAAAACATATTGGTAAGTAAAATGTCTAGGTAAAATTTCTGGTCGGAAAAAAAAGTAGTCTTGCAAAAAATAGAAAATGAGGCATAACAATATGTATGCGCCGCTGATGTATACAAGGATATTGAGCCAGTCAGTCATTTTCTGTTTGTATTTTTTTGCCGCTGACTGTTATGACTTTTCGCTGACTACATATTTTTTTACACTTATTCAGCGAAAAGTCTTAATGGTCATAAAAAGTTAGTGACAAAAATTTATTTCAATTGATAAATCCCCCGCAAGTTCCTAGCCACCTCATTGTAATCCAATCCATATCCAATCACAAATTTATTTGGAATTTCAAAACCAATATAATCAATCGGAAATTCATATTTGATCGCATCAGGCTTTAATAAAAAAGTAGCGAAAGCCACCGATGCTGGATTCATTTTTCTCAAGGTAGGTAAAAATTCATGCATCGTTTTTCCAGTATCAATAATATCTTCAACTACGATGACATGGCGATTTTCGACATCAGATGTTAAACCAATTAGCGTTGCTACTTCGCCTGTTGATTTCAAACCTGAGTAGGAAGAAAGTTTGATAAATGAAACTTCACATTGCTCGCCAAATGCTCTGGTTAAATCTGCTGTAAAAATAAATGCACCATTCAGTACACCTAAAAATATTGGATTTTTGTCATGATACTTTTCATGTAAAGTCTTTCCCATTTCTTCGACTCGCGCTAGGACTTTTTCTTCTGAAAACATGAGTTCGAAGGTGAGGTCATGGGCTTTTACTATTTGTGGTTCTGTCATTTTTGTTTTTTTTATTTTTTTGCCACAGTCTTTTCGCTGAGAAAATTCAAGCCTGTGAACAGTCATAATCAAAGTCATAAAAAGTCTGTGGCAAAAAACTACAATCCATATTTATCAATCAAATACAATAAGCTTGTAATACTCGCCGCACCTAATTCTAATTCTCTTTTATTCACCGCATCAATTGTATCATTCGCAGTATGATGATAATCAAAATATCTTTGTGAGTCAGGTCTGAATCCAATCAGCAAACCTTTTTGACTTTTGAGAGGAGTGATGTCTGCGCCTGATCCACCTGTTGTAAAACCTAAACCATACGGTTCCAACAATGGTAACCATTCCGTCATCTTTTTGAATTTAGGTTTAAAAACATCAGGGTGAGCAGTCGATGAAAAACCTCTTGGTGTAAATCCACCTGCATCAGATTCAATCGCAGCAAGATGATATTCTCCTTTGTCATTAGAAGCTTTAGCGTAGGCTTTTCCTCCAGCTAATCCATTTTCTTCATTCATAAAAAGCACACAACGAATCGTCCGTTTTGGTTGGTAATTCAATCTTTTTAAAATTTGTAAAACGTCCATCGAATGGACACAACCTGCTCCGTCGTCATGCGCTCCACTTCCCACATCCCAAGAATCTAAATGCCCTCCGACTAAAATAATTTCATTAGGTTTTTCACTTCCTCGGATTTCCCCAATTACATTGTAAGATAATTTATCAGCCAACATTTCACATGTTGTTCTCATATAAATATGAGTTTTTTCTTTTTTCAAAACTCGACTAAGTACCTCTGCATCGTTGGTGGAAATAGCTACCGCAGGTATTTTTTTAATTCCTTTTTTGTAACCCAATGCTCCTGTGTGAGGAACATCATCCAACTTTGTTGTCATCGAACGAACGACAACTCCGACTGCTCCATATTCCGCTGCTTTGGAAGGACCACTTCCTCGTTGATCAACTGCGCCTCCGTAGGCATTAAAAGTTCGTAACTGAGTTGGATCCATCGGTCGATTATAAAAAACAATTTTCCCTTTAATTTTTGCTTCGCCTAATTTTTCCACTTCATCCAAACTTTTCACTTCGATCACTTCAGCAGTAATTCCTTCATTTCCAGTTCCAATTGAATTTCCCAAAGCCAAAGCATTCAAATCCATCGAACCGATCACTCCTGAATTTACAATTCGCACTTGCTCCTTTTCTCCTCGCACCCAATGTGGAACCATTACTGGTTGTAGCCAAACGGAATCTAAATTCAAAGTATCCAACATTTGTTTAGTATATTCCACCGCTGCGGCAGCTTGTGGAGAACCTGCCAAACGACCTCCAATTTTAGTCGTCATATGAGTCAACCAAGGATAACATTGCCCCTGAGTCAAAGCTGTGTTGTAGATTTTTTTTATAAAAAAAGCATCCTCATCACCTTTTACGGGTTCTTGAGCAAAACTTTTATTTTGAAAAAAAAGTAAACAGAAAGGAATAAAGAAGAATATTATTCTCATAAAATGATTTTTTGAAAATTTTTTGAAAAAAATTAGAAGGCTAAAAATATTTAAAAAACAAGATAAATCAGCCAAAACCCTTATAAATAAAGTATTTCATATTTTCACTATATGTAAAAGGATAGAAAATAAGTGTTAATTTCTAAGGATTCATTACATTTGTGATGACAAAAATGTGTCTTTTTATTTTTAACGTCGTCTTAACAGCATTGACAGAAAAGACTGTTTGAAAATTTATTTAGAAAAACTGTTTTTAATCGGTTTTCACCCCATTACAATATTTCAATACCCATTGGCAACACAAGGGAAAACAAAATTGGAAGACTTTGAATTAGTCGAGTTGTTTATCAAAACTCAACGCCCAGACTATTTTAGTATACTTTACCAGAGATACTCAAGTAAAGTATATAGCAAGTGTATTTTTATGTTGAAAAACGATGCACGAGCCAAAGACGCAACCCAAGAGATTTTTACAAAAATCTTTCTTAACCTAGCAAAATTTAGCGGACGTTCTAAATTTTCAACATGGGTTTATTCAATCACATATAATTTTTGCATCGACACTATTCGAAAAAGGAAAAAAGAAAAGAACCTTTTTTCTGAAGAAGTTAGCGATGCTCCAGACATCATCGAAGAGGTAGAAGATGCTGCTTTGTTAGAAATGGAAGTTGCTCGACTTAAAAAAGTATTGGAAGAAATTCCATCAGGTGATCGGGCTGTATTATTAATGAAATACCAAGATGAACTCTCTATAAGAGAGATCGCAGAAATACTAAACAAAACGGAAAGTGCCATAAAGATGAAAATCAAAAGAGCTAAACACAAAGCACAAAAAGTATATCGGGATATTTTTCCCAACAAATGAGAAAAGCTTTATGTCATGAATAATTTTAAAAAACTGAGCGAAGAAAATGAAGATCGTTTTCCTGGCTTCTTCGAAGAAAAAAAGGTCTCCTCTAATTATTATTTCCTAAGACATGTAGGAAATGTAGTTGATCACTTTTTAGGAAGAGCGATGGATATGTTCATTTCTTTTTCAGGTGGTAATTCTGCTGGGCCAAAAGCACCGCCAGATCAAGGGAATGATCCTTTTGAAGATGTTCCTCCTATGCGCCATTAAGAAATTAAAGCCAAATCAAATAAACCAATCTACATTTTTTTATACCTAATATAACTCCCAATTAATGAGAATACTTTTATTTCAAAATAATCTGCTGGAAGGTGCTAGCAACTTTGATAAATTAATCTCTGATTTTTTATCGGTTATTCCTCGAGTAGGGTCAGCACTTTTAATTTTTATCATTGGATACTTTATTGCTAAAATTGTTGCTAATATTATTAAGCGAGCATTAAAGGCTGTAGGCGTTGATAAACTTGGAGATAAATTAAACGCTATAGATATTGTTCAAGATAACGATATTGAAATAGTACCAAGCACTATTTTTTCCAAAATATTTTATTACATCATTTTACTCTTAGTTACAGTATTAGCAACTGATGTATTGCAAGTGGAAGCTGTCTCTAAATTGATGAGTGATTTGGTAGCTTATATGCCAAATGTTTTAGTAGCAATAATTTTATTAGGTATTGGTCTTTTAGTTGCTGATGCAATTAAAGGTGTCGTTCAATCAGCCTGCGAATCATTCAATATTCCTTCTGCGAAGTTGATTGGAAATGTTGTTTTCTTTTTGATTTTGATTGTGGTGATGGTAAGTGCTTTAAGTCAATTAGGAATCGAAACGAACTTTATGATTTCTGTAATTACGATTATTTTAGGAGGTATCGTTTTAGCATTTTCTTTGGGCTATGGTTTGGCTTCAAAAGGAACGATGGCTAACTTTTTAGCTTCGCGACAAAATGATAATAAATTTAAAATAGGTGATACTATTGCTATCGATGGAACGAAAGGTGTAATCTTAGACATCGATCAATCAGCGGTGACTTTAAAAACTGATACGAGTAAGATTATTATTCCATTATACAAGTTTGCTTCCGAGCAAATTGAAGTCTTTAATGACTAAAGACAGCTTCAGATTTTAGGAAAACTTTATTATATATTTCATAAAAACAAATAACATTTTAAAATGATTAAAAGAATTACTACCCTTTTTGCATTAGTCTTTTTGATGGCTAATTTGATGAGTGCACAAACTACGGAGGAGATGCAAAAAATGCTTGATGAAAAGAAAGCTGCAGTTGCTGCAAAAACAGCTGAAGTAAAAGCACTTGAAGGTGAGATTGCTGACATTAAGAATAAATTGATTGTTTATCCTGATTGGAACATTGGTGCTTCTGGAACTGTGGGAGCTAATTTTTCTCAATTCGACAAATGGTTAGGAGCTGGTAATCCAAATGCTAGATTGAGCAACTTTGGATTGACTGGTGGAGCTTTTGCTAACCTAAACCAAAAGAAATATTTTTGGAGAAATGGTCTAAATATTAATATTGCCAAAACTAAATTAATTATTGATAAAGATGATAAAGCCTTAGCTGATACAACTGATTTTGAAACAACTGCTGATGCGATTAACCTTACTTCTTTGTTCGGCTATAAATTAAATGACCAATGGGCTGTTTCTGCTCTTGGAGAATACAGATCAACTTTATTGGACAATTTAAACAATCCTGGATATTTTGATATTGGAGCTGGAGCAACTTGGACGCCAATTAAAAATTTAGTTGCCGTTTTTCATCCCATAAATTACAATTTTGTAATGTCTGATGGTGACTTGAATTATGAATCTTCTTTAGGTTGCAAAATAGTAGCAGATTACAACCAAGCACTTCCAATGGGTGTCGCTTGGAGATCTAACCTTTCTGCTTTCGTAAGCTACTCTGACCCTGGTAATTTTTCAAACTGGACTTGGGTAAATGGAATTAATTTTACTGCGTGGAGAGGAATCGGAGTTGGATTTGAATTTGGTTTAAGAAAGAACAAACAAGAAAGTTATAACACGTTCATTACTGCAAGTGGAGCTGACCCAGAGTTAGTTGTAATCGATGATTTTGAAGATCAACCTAATGCTGATAATCCTTTGCAAACATACTGGTTGCTAGGATTGACATATACTATTTCAAAATAAACAACACTCTTTATTAAAGGGTTGCAATTTATTTTGCATCTAACCCAAACACAATTCACTACAGACTCACTCCATTCTTTGGAGTGAGTTTTTTTTATACAAAAACCAGACGCTACCTTTCCTCTTCTTTTCATTTTCCCTCTCATTTTGATTAGTTTTGTTCCAAGTTATTTTTTCAAAAAAATAAAAACAGCAGGTAGAAAAAAATAAAACTTCTACTCATCTCCAATACTAAATATTATGTCTGAAAAAAAATTGTTCCTTCTTGATGGTCATGCCTTAGTTTATCGGGCTCATTATTCATTTATCACTCGTCCATTGGTGAATTCCAAAGGAATGGATGTTTCGGCAGTAACTGGTTTTACTCGTTACTTATGGAATATTTTAGCGAAGCAAAGACCTTCTCATATTGCCGTTTCATTTGACTTGAAAGGACCAACCTTTCGACATGAAATGTATAAAGAATACAAAGCCAATCGGGAAGCTCAACCTGAACCAATTTCGATTGCTATTCCATATATCAAAAAAATCATCGAAGCATTTAATATTCCAGTTGTAACTATGGAGGGGTATGAAGCAGATGATGTAATTGGAACTCTGGCGAAACAGGCTGAGAAAGAAGGATTTGAAGTGTTCATGATGACGCCTGATAAGGATTATGCACAATTAGTTTCTGATAAAGTATTCATGTACAAACCTGGTCGGTCAGGTGGAGATGTTGAAATTCTAGGTGAAAAAGAAGTACTTGAAAAATGGGATATCGAGCGCGTTGATCAAGTAATTGATATTTTAGGATTACAAGGTGACTCTGTTGATAACATTCCTGGCATTCCTGGGATTGGTGCAAAAACTGCTGTCAAATTACTTAAGCTTTATGGTTCAATGGAAGGCCTTTTTGAAAATACAGATAAACTCAAGGGCAAGCAAAAAGAAAAAGTAATTGCATTCGAAGAGCAAGGAAGATTATCAAAAGTACTAGCGACCATTGATATAAATGTTCCTGTTCAATTTGATGCCACAAAATATATCGTTGAACCATTCAATCGAGAAGCACTCACCGAACTTTTTAGAGAGTTAGAATTTAAAACTTTAGGGAAGCAAATTCTAGGAATCGAAGATGCCAATATGCCAACCACAGTTGGAAAAACAAAAAGTAAAGGCGAAGGAGGAAAACAAGGAAGTCTTTTCGGTGAAGCGGAACTTAAAAAACATACTTATACTAACAACAATGCTTTTGTACCAAAATTTTCAATTGCGGAAAAGAACATCACTAATGTTGATCACAAATATGAGTTAGTTGACACCAAAGAAAAACGCGCAGAGTTGATTGAACTTTTATCCAAAGAGAAATCAATTTGCTTCGATACTGAAACGACAGGAATTAATGCTAACGAAGCAGAGTTAGTCGGTATGTCATTTTCCATAAAAAAACATGAAGGTTACTATGTTCCTGTTCCCGCAGATCAAGCTGAAGCACAAAGTATCGTTGATGAATTCAAACCACTTTTTGAAAATGAAAACATTTCTAAAGTTGGGCAAAATATAAAATACGATGCCTTAATGCTAAAGTGGTATGGTGTCGAAGTGAAAGGAAAATACTTTGATACTATGGTCGCACATTATTTAGTAGAACCTGAATTACGACACAATATGAATTACCTCGCACAATCTTACCTTGGTTATGATTGTGTTTCTATCGAAAGTTTGATTGGGAAAAAAGGGAAAAAGCAATTGACCATGCGTGATGTTCCAGTCGAAAAAGCAGCTGAGTACGCTGCAGAAGATGCTGATGTAACATTACAATTACAAAGTGAATTAGCACCTCTTTTGAAAGAAGAGAAATTAGAAAAATTATATGATGAATTGGAAGAGCCTCTCATCAATGTATTGGTTGATTTAGAATTTGAAGGAATAAGATTAGATGCAGAGTTTCTAAATAATTATTCAAAAGAACTCGAAACTGAGGTGGAGGATTTGAAAAAAGAAATCCATGAAGAAGCTGGAGTTGAATTTAATATTGCTTCACCAAAACAAGTAGGGCAAGTTCTTTTTGACAAAATGGAAATTCCATATCGTTGGAGAAAAACAAAAACCGGGCAGTATTCTACGGACGAATCTAAGTTGTCTGAACTTGCTAAGGAATATCCTTTTGTGAAAAAAATTCAGGACTATCGAGGTTTAGCGAAACTGAAATCAACTTATGTTGATGCACTCCCAACTATGGTCAACCCAAAAACGGGACGTATTCATTCTTCGTTCAATCAAGCCTTGGCTGCAACTGGAAGATTAAGTTCTAATAATCCAAACTTACAAAATATTCCAATCAGAACAGAACAAGGTCGAAAAGTGAGAAAGGCATTTGTCCCACGTGACAAAGATCATATTTTATTGGCTGCGGATTATTCGCAAATTGAATTACGCCTTATTGCAGAAATTAGCAAAGACGAAGCGATGTTGGAAGCTTTCCAAGCAGGACATGATATTCACCAAGCAACTGCTGCAAAGGTTTATGGAAAAACACTCGAAGAAGTTACCCCCGATGAAAGACGAAATGCAAAAACAGTTAATTTCTCTATCATCTACGGAGCAGGTGCAACGAACCTTTCACAACAATTGGACATCAAGCGAAAAGAAGCAACAGAATTGATTGCCAACTATTTTGCGCAATACAATGGCTTGAAAAATTATATGGATGAAACAGTAGAGTTTGCTAGAGAACATGGCTACGTAAAAACATTGTTAGGAAGAAAGCGAAAATTGCGAGATATTAATTCTAGAAACGGATTGATTCGAAGCAATGCCGAACGAATTGCGATCAATACTCCAATTCAAGGCTCAGCTGCCGACATGATAAAAGTTGCTATGATTAATATTCACAAAGCTTTGAAAGATGGAAATTTCAAAACAAAAATGATTTTGCAAGTGCATGATGAGTTAGTTTTTGATGTATACAAACCTGAATTGGAAAGAGTAAAACCAATTATCGAAAATGAAATGAAAAATGCAATGCCGAATTTACAGGTTCCAATTTTGGTTGGAATGGATACTGGTGAAGATTGGTTGGAAGCGCATTAATTTAATAACGAACCACGGTCGCTTCGCTTGACGAACCACGAACCACGAGATCAAAATCAACCTAAATCCGTGATTCGTGGTTCGTCAAGCAAAGCGTCCGTGGTTCGTAAAAACGAAAACATGAAATTCAAAACACCTATTCCCCTCGAAGCCATCGCAGGAAAATACAATTGTGAAATCATCGGCGATGCTTCACTCATTGCCACAGGCATTAATGAAATCCATAAAGTAGAAACGGGTGACATTACTTTTGTCGATGTTGAAAAATATTTTCAGAAGTCGCTCAACTCAGCAGCTTCGATAATTATTTTAAATAAAAAAGTAGATTGTCCTCCTGGGAAAGCATTGTTATTTTGTGAGCAACCGTTTGAAGTTTATAATAAAATCATCAAAAGTTTTCGTCCTTTCGAACCTTTGAATCAGGAAGTTAGTGATCGAGCGATCATTCATCCATCAGCAATCATCGAACCTAATGTTACCATTGCGCCAAATGTAAAAATTGGAAAATACACTTACATTCAATCTAATGTTGTCATTCACGAACATACCATCATTGGCGATCATGTTGTCATCAACTCAGGAAGTGTAATTGGAACGGATGCATTTTATTTTAAAAAAAATGAAGAGGGTTTTAAAAAATGGCGCTCAGGTGGTCGAGTAATTATTGAAGACAAAGTTGATATCGGAGCTAACTGTACCATTAGTAAAGGTGTCTCTGGAGATACAATTATTGGAGAAGGGTCGAAGTTAGATTGCCTAGTTCACATTGGTCATGGAGTGGTGGTTGGAAAGGATTGTCTCTTCGCAGCCCAAGTTGGAATTGGTGGAAAAACAATTATTGAAGATAATGTTACGCTTTATGGACAAGTCGGAGTGGCACAAAGTATTAGGATTGGAGCTGATACAGTTGTCCTTGCTAAGTCAGGTGTCTCAAAAACTTTAGAAGGAGGCAAAACTTATTTCGGAGCACCTGCCATTGAAGCTCGACAATATTATCGACAAATGGCAGCTATAAGAATGCTCTCTAATAAGCGGTGAATATTTAACGGTGAACGGTCAATATTCTCATAATGTGTTAACCGTTCGCCGTTAACCATTACTCAATAATTCTACGTCATTTATTTTATCCAACTCCAAAATAGTACCTTTCTCATCATCAGGGTGAAACATCATTTTAAATTTAGCATTCCAAATAATTTCCTCACAAGTATAGGATGTATTAGAGTAAATCATTTGATTATACGATTCATCATAACCTTCTAGCATCACTAAAAATTCAACATTCATTTTCCTCAACTTTTCTTCTCCTTTAGAGTAGAATGGACTCTGTTCATTTAAAGGGTGAACGATTGTCCAACTCAATGGAAAAAGAAAAACTCGATCTCGTTCTAATTTTAATGAAGCATATTTTCGTACATCTTTTCCATTAACTTCCTCATGCCACGTTGCACTAATTTTTGCTTCCAAATTCATGATCTTATTATCTCTCGTATTCGCAATCCGAATCATAAATGCATTTCCATTTTCAAAAGGAGCAATGACAGCATATTTACTATAAAGGATTTGAGCCTTGGGTCTTGTGAATCTAGAGAACAACAAACCGGTTGCAACCGCTGCGGAAAGTAATCCAACCAATGCTTCCAATGAAGCAATCCAATTCGCTGCCATTCCCACCGGACTCATCGCTCCATATCCAACCGTTGTAAAAGTTTGTACACTAAAAAAAAACATGTGACTAAAATTTCCCCAAAAACTTTCTGATTTCACTCCTCCAAAAGACTCCACTCCAATCATCACATAAACCATTGCAAAAATGCTATTCACCAAGATATAATAAAGCACCACATGCGTAAAAAAACCTATCCAAGAAGTTTCAGTCAATTGATGATAAAGTGTCCAATTTGAATATCCTGTCCGTTCAACATTGAGACTTCCATCTTTGTTAATAAATCTTTTTTTAGAATAAACTCTCGAGCCAAACCCTAAATCTTCCATTGCTGATTTTCCATTTTTTTTCTTCGCCATGCTTCTTTTTTTAATTCCAAAATTAAACAATCAACTTTTAAAAAAGATTTAAATAAAAAAAGAGAGGATGAAACTCTAGTCTCGTCCTCTCTCTTTTATAAAAATAATATTAATACTTTTTTTAACCGGTTCTTTTCCTCTCTTTTTTTCTTCTTCCTCTGAAACTTAAAACAATAAAACAACTTAATAACACTCCTACCGCTACTCCTATTCTCAAATACAAATCTTGTTGTGCCTTAATAAGACTTTGCAAATAAAATGGATTCTCAGAATTAGGTGTTCCATATCCTCGAACGATCTCCCAATTTTCCATATCTGAATTATCTAAATGCGGTAACAAAAGACTCATTGTAAATACCGAATCCAAAGGAACAATATGATAACCAGTACTATCTACCGAAGCTCCTTCATCGGTGTACAATCCTAATCGTTCTTTTTTCTTTTTTATTCCAAAACCTAAATCTCCAACAATTGGCATATTATAATCAGGGAAAACTTTTCGAAATGCTAATGAATCTTCACAAAGGATCAAATATGATTTTGGATCCAAGTTTACATTTGGAAGTTTGAATCCATTTTTTGAATCTGCAAAAACCCAATCATTTACATTAATGATTTCTTCACTTGCATTATAAATTTCAACCCAATCACCTGTTTTTTTATTATTGGCACTAATCTCATTAATCATAATTTGACTAGCCAAAGGATGTTCGAATTTTTCAAAAACAGCTTTTAGAACAGTCCTCCTTCCTTTTTTCAAACTAACAATTAATTCAGAATCATCATTTTCTGAACTCATACCTTCCCAATGCGAAAAACGATATCCAAAGTTTGGAACTGCTCGTAAGGCAATAGGAATACGTTCGAAATATTTCCCTTCAAAAACACCATTATCAATTTTTACATTTTCATTTAAAACAACATAACCTCCCATTTGAGATTCTACTTGAAGGTTGGCGATAGCGCCTGTATTAAATTTTCCCATCAAATGCATTCGAGTATAATTTGGTCTTTCGTTCCCAAATTTTTTCATCACCTTCAATTCATACTCCCATTTTTTCCTACTCAACTTCCATCGTTTCAAATGTTTATCAATTTCAGGAAGAAGCATATTGATATGTTCATCCAATTTTGCCTCAACATTATTTTTCTCAAAAGAAGTATTTAATGCATCACAAAATCGATTGATAAATTTTTTCTCAAACTCTTCATTCTCAAATAATTTTCTCAAAATAAAAGTACTCCATTCAGGATTCGGCCACGCTGGCCCACCTTCTTTGGTATGAAAAGCAAGGCTGTTATTTTTGTACGCTTTTTCATCATGCAATCCAAATCCCCAATCTGTATCATATAAAATCCAACGCCATTTTCCACTAGGGGTTTGTGGTCGCCAATATTTGATATTTCCACCTGCATCTTGATTGTCAAAAAAGATTTGAGCAATTTTATAATCAATGAAATTTTCAACTTCCATTAAAGAATTCACATAGGCATAATTTGCAGGAATACTCAAATCATTATCTCGCATGAATTTGAGCATCTTTTGGTAGTGAATGGCGCTTCCTCTTTTTAGATTCATGCGGTGCTCCATCAAATCGATACTATCTTTGTCAGCATCGGTATGCTCTTGCAAAAAGAACCGATTTACTTTTTCTCGAATATTATAAATTCCCCAATATTTTCCATTGATATAAACGTGAGAAGGTCGAGAATCTTGGATTTCTAAATCCCAATCTTCCACTAAACTTGTCATAAATTTATCTCGTAAATGAGATTTTCCCCAGTCACTTCCTGAGTTTCGAAGAACTAAGAATTTATGTTTTTTAGGAGTTCCTTTTCCAAAAATTTTATGCTTGATTCGTTTTTTTCCATATTTATCTCGCGCAACAAGTACAATTGATTTTTGAGGAAATAATCTGCTCATTCCTCCAAATAATCGAAAACCCGAATTACTTCGATAAACACAAGTTCCATCTGTTTCGAAAATTTCGCAATTGATTTTCACTTCTTTTCTACTCCAAAAATTGGCTCCTAATTTAGCATAAGACGAATCGGCATCTGGACCATCTATAAATAATCCATTCTCTTTATCAAATAAAATACGTGGGGGAACTAACATCGAAACAGTTGGAAAAGTGGATGATTCTTCATCAATAAAAAAAGTATGCCCTTTGATATTACTCTTCCGTCTACCTTTCCGAGCAATAGCTCGAATGGCAGTAGTTGATTTAATTACGATAGGTTTATTATAAACATTTGAGCGGCGAGATGGCTTAGATCCATCAGTTGTATAATATATTCGAGCACCTGGAGAACGTAATTCCAATATTACATAGTCATTATAAAAACCTCCTTTGGTAGAGAATTCCAACTCCAAAGTTTTCGCTTTAACCGAAGTTTTTTGGGAAAATCCATTCATTTGGAATAATCCGATAAGAAGTAGTATGAGTAGTTTCTCTCGCAAAAAAATATATTTAGTTCTGTACTTAGAAATCGTACTTATCTTAATGACAAAATAATTTCTCAATAGTGAATATAAATTCGTTAAAAGCAGTACAAAATAGGCACTACTTTTAGATTATACAAGGGTTACGAAAAAGTAAGGGAAAAGTTAAAGCTTCAAATATATTATTTTTCATTTATATATTATTTTTTTTTGAAGGAAATCAAGGGTTTTGCTCTGTTTTTAGCGAATCTTCTATCAAAATGAGTGTAACTCTTGACTAAGACTACAAATCTTTTTTTTCAAACCACAAAAGAGACGATCGATATAAATTTATATTTGCCTTTCTTTTGAACACTAGAGAAAGTAATTTTTGCAATTCAAATGACAATAAAATCCTCTCCTAATCAAGTGATCATTTTTTTTTAAAGTTAATTTCGATGCGTTGATTTTTTTTAATACATCACGCAGCCTTTTTTAGGCTTTTGAAGTATAAGATAAAACAACTTCGATATTTAGATGTTCTTTTAAAATTAATCAATAGCTAACTAATTTTTTTCACCTATAAATCATGATCTATGAAATTGAGAATTATTTACACTTTTTTTGCTTTAATGGTTGGAGCGGTTTTGTTCCTAAGTAATTCTGATGGTCGGGCTAGCGCTCAATCTGAAGGAAACACCGGCGCACCTAACGACAATACTTCGAACAATCGTACTTGCCAAACTTGTCATAACAATGGTGCTTTTGCTGTAACTCCTGTTTTGGAAATTACAGATGCAGGAGGAACAGTAATAACTGATAATTTTAATCCTGGCGAAACTTACAATGTTAAAATGACTGTCGATGCAACTGGTAACCCTGTTGGATACGGCTTTCAAATTACATCTTTGAATGCTGCTGACGGTATGGATGGAGCTTCTGTCAATACTTGGTCAAACCCAAGCTCGAATGTTCAATTTGCCACTCTTGGTAATGGAAGACAATACGCAGAGCAAAGTTCATCGAGTGCAAGTAATGAATTTACTATGGAATGGACAGCACCTGCAAGCGGGACTGTAACTTTTTACTATGGAGGTAATGCTATAAATGACAATGGAAACACTAATGGAGATAACGCTATCATGGGCTCTATGTCAATTGATGCTAACCCTAACTCATTGAATGAATTAGAAAAAACTGTTGCTCTAGACATTTTTCCAAATCCAGTAAATGAGGTTTTGAACTTGAGAACTAATGCTCAAACTTCGAATACTTATGATTTACAATTATTTGATCAAAACGGAAAACAAATTTCTAACGAAAGATTAACGATTCCTTCAGGTGAAAATGTTGCTCCAATCGAAGTGGCTAATTTACCAACTGGAATATATAACTTGATTTTGTCTGATGGGAAAAATCAAATCACTAAAAAAATGGTAAAACTCTAGTATCGCTTTTTTAGTTTTATAAAAATCAAAAGCTCTTGCAGATTCATTTTTGCAAGAGCTTTTTTTAATTTTACAGTTAAAATTTTTAAAACATAATTATAACTATCCGTGATGTTCTTTTTTTAAAACCATATAAAATATTTAAGAACATATAAGTTTTTGGCTTTAGGTCTTATATGTTCTTAAAAGTCTTTTATGGTTCAAAATTTTACATCCTGATTAACTACTAATAATAAAATATGTACTCCACTTCCGAACAACGAAGCCTTGTTGATTTATCTAAAAAATATTTAGCAGAAGATGTTTCCGAAAATCAAATTGATGATTTAAGAAAAATTTTAGTGTATCATGAATGGAAATATTACATTCAAAATGATCCTGTGATTAGTGATTTTGAATATGATACTTTATATAAAAAACTGGAAGCGTTAGAAGCGAATAATCCTTCACTTATAACTTCTGATTCTCCAACTCAACGAGTTTCAAATGAATTGACGGAAGATTTACCTTCGGTAGAACATTTGGTTCCAATGCTATCGTTAGGTAACTCTTATAATGCAGATGATTTAAATGATTTTGATACTCAGATTAAAAAATTGGTTAACCTACCTGAAGATGTTGATATCGAATATGTGGTAGAACCAAAGTTTGATGGAGGAAGTATTGCACTCGTTTATGAAAATGATCAATTCGTCAGAGGTGCAACTCGTGGGAATGGAACTATGGGAGAAGAAATGACTGCCAATGCTCGAACGATGCCTTCCGTTCCTTTGCGAGCTAATTTTGAAAAATATGATATTCAGAAAGTGGAGCTACGAGGTGAGGTTGTAATTCGAAAAGATTTATTTGATAAAATGAATAAGGAACGTGCAGCTGAAGGTCTAACACTTTTTGCCAATCCCCGAAATACTGCTTCGGGAGGACTGCGAGTAAAAGATCCAAAAGATGCTGCGAAAAGAAATTTAGTCGCGTTTGTTTATCAAATAGGAGTGGCATTAGATTCAGAAGGTAATAATGTTTTAAAAAACCTAACGACTCATGATGAGTCTATTGAATTACTCGGTTCTTTAGGTTTTAAAATACCAACAATAGAAAAAAAGGTTTGTAAAAATATTCAAGAAGCGATAGATTTTTGTCTTGGTTGGGAAGCAAAAAGAGAAGGGTACGATTATGAAATTGACGGAATGGTAGTGAAGGTCAATAGTTTAGAATTGCAAGACAAGTGTGGTTTCACTAATCATCATCCTCGTTGGGCGATTGCCTTCAAATTCAAAGCAAAACAAGCAACGACCAAACTTATTGATGTTGAATATCAAATTGGAAAAATCGGTTCCGTCACTCCTGTTGCCAAACTCGAACCAGTTGCATTAGCAGGTGTTACGATTTCTTCAGTTTCCTTGCACAATGCTGATTTTATTTCGAGCAAAGATCTTCGTTTGGGCGATACGGTTTTGGTGGAGCGAGCTGGTGATGTAATTCCTTACATCGTCAAACCGATGGAAGATTTGCGAGATGGAAGTGAGCAAAAAATTGTTTTTCCAACTCATTGCCCATCTTGTAACACTCTACTTACGCGAGCTGAAAATGAAGCTGCTTGGCGTTGCGATAATGTTACAGGTTGTCAAGCTCAAGTGGTTCAACGAATGATTTTTCATGTTTCAAAAGATGCGATGGATATTGATGGTTTTGGAAAATCGTATGTCGAGCGTTTTTACGATGAAGGATGGTTGAAGGATTTAGGAGACATCTATAATTTAGATTATGAAAAAATTGCTGAGTTGGAAGGCTTTGGAAAACGTTCTGCATCGAAGTTAAAAGCGGCGATTGAAAAGGCTAAGGAAAATCCAATTTATCGAGTTTTGCATAGTTTATCCATTCACCATTTAGGAAAGAAAGTATCTAAACTTTTAGCGGCTGAAATTAAAAAAGTACAAGACTTGAAAAATTGGACTGAAGAGAATTTTACAGAAATAAAAGATATTGGCCCCAAAGTTGCAGAAAATGTAATTGCGTTTTTTTCCAAAGAAGAAAACATTGCCTTGCTTGATAAAATGGAATCTTTTGGAGTTAATATGTTTCAAACAGAAAGTGATATTCCAAAAGCAATTGTAGCTGATGCAATACTTTCTGGAAAGACTATTTTATTCACAGGAACGTTAACTCAAATGGGACGAAAAGAAGCTCAGCGTAGAGCGGAAGAGTTAGGCGCTAAAAATATTTCGGGAGTTAGTTCTAATTTAAATATTCTAGTTGCAGGTGAAAAAGCAGGAAGCAAACTGAAGAAAGCAACTGCTTTGGGAACTGTTGAGATTTTAACAGAGCAAGACTTTATAGATTTACTTTCTTCGTAGAACGATTTTTCAAATCGTTAAATAAACTATCAAAAATAATTTTCGACATGAAAAATTTTAAAATAAATATTGCTTTCCCTTTATTAATCATTTTCCTTTTTACAAGTTGCAAAGTACAGCAGAAAACTGCAGCACAAATAATTGAAAAAAACAATGAGCACGTGACACTTAATTGCGAATTAGGCGATTGCAAAAAAGATGCTCCTCTATATTTATATCGTTTTGATGGATATTCTTTTTCTATTTTCAAAACAGCTTTGCCTGATTCTAACAATGTATTTACATTTAAAATACCAACCTCTGAAAATCAATTTTATTTCGTAGGTGCACAACAAGGGAAAACTAAACCAATCATTTTAGGAAAGGAAAAAAACTTGACGATGCAAGGCAATTGTAGCAATATTCGGAAATCTCAATTTGTCAATTCTGAACTCAATACAGATTACGAAATGGCTATCGGTCGATTCAGAAGTTTCCAAGCAAAGGCTAAGAATCTAAACCGTCAACTTGCGCAAGCTGCCCGAAACCCTTCTGCTCAAAAAGAAGTTATTGCCAACCTAAAAGCAAATGACGACGATCAAATAGAAATGTATAATCGGATGAAAGAGAAGCATCCTTTTATTGGGAAAATTATGGCAACCAGAATGTATCTAAGTTTTCCAAATAACAAAGGTGCCTATCCAAATGAAGTTGAATATTATGTCAATGAATTTTTTACACATTTAGATTTAAAAGATCCTGACATGGATCGAATACCTGCACTCTTCGAAACTTTTCGAGATTACACTACAACATTGGCTGCTATCAAATTTGACCAAGCCAAAATGAAAATTGCGTTGGATAATGTTTTGAGAAAAATGAATCCCGAAAGTCAAGCATATAGATATGCTTTGGGCGCAATTGTCCAAACTTTAAAAAGTAAAAATCATCCGTCGTATGTTGATTATGGAAAATTATTCATTAAAAAGTATGGCGATGACAAGCAGCCTTACATGGCTGAGTTGAAAAAGAATATTGATAATGCTAAGAACTTTTTAGTTGGTGCAGTTGCACCTGATTTTGAACAAAATACACCTGATGACAAACCTATGAAATTGAGTGACCTTCGAGGGAATGTAGTCTTGGTCGATTTTTGGGCGAGTTGGTGTGGACCATGTCGAAGAGAAAATCCACATGTGGTAAAATTATATAATAAATATAAAAGTAAAGGTTTTGAAGTACTCGGAGTTAGCTTGGATCGAAAGAAAGATAGTTGGGAAAAAGCAATTGCAAAAGATAAATTAACCTGGAGCCATGTAAGTGATTTGAAAGGATGGAAAAACCAAGTAGCGAAGCAGTATTCTGTTACTTCCGTTCCGCATACTATTTTGCTCGATAAGGAAGGAAGAATTTTAGCGAGAAACTTGCGTGGAGCAGATTTGGATGCAAAGTTGAAGGAACTTTTTGGAGAGTAGAAGTTGAACTGTATTACTCACAAGGTGACTTGAAGTTACCTTGTGAGTAGGATACATTTTCTAAAAACTTAGCACCTAAAAACAAAAATCATGAAACACCTTTTCCCCTTTCTATTCCTTTTACTTTTTTCGGCGTGTGAAGAAAAACCTACAAATGAAATTAAAAATAACCCTTCCTCTAATCCATCTTCAATTCAAGAAGTAGTACCTGAAAAAGAATCTTCGAAAAATACCATTTTTGATTATGACACTACTCAATGGACAGACTTACATCACTTAGATTCTACGATCATTATTGATATGAGATATGCTACGACAAATAATTTTGTAAAAGAAAAAATGTACGACTGTAACCGTTGTTTTCTCCGACCAAAAGTTGCTCAAAAAATAGTCGAAGCACATTTGATGTTGCAAGAAGGAGGGCTTGGATTAAAGATGTTGGACTGTTTTCGTCCTCGTCCAATTCAACAAAAGTTGTGGGATAAATTTAAAAACCCACTTTATGTAACTGATCCAGCAAAAGGTTCAATGCATAATCGAGGCGCTGCAGTTGACTTAACAATTGTGGATGTGAATGGTCAACAATTAGATATGGGAACTCCTTTTGATTATTTTGGAAAAGAGGCTCATCATGCTTACACTAATTTGTCAAAAAAGGTTTTAGCAAATCGAAAGTTGTTATTGGAAACTATGCAGGCGGTGGAGTTGCACCCGATTACCTCGGAGTGGTGGCATTATTCTTTTAGAGGAGAAAGTTATGAATTATCGGATATGCTTTGGAAGTGTGATTAAAAATATTTGAGTTAGTAAAGTGTTTATTTGACTCTAAATGGTACAACTTTATATGATTGATTTGGAAAATATAGTTCAAATACTTATTTATGGCAATATTTAAGAGTAGATCCAATAGGTTGAACCTCTTTTAAAATTATACTGAATCGATAAAGTCAACTCAAAAAAAGCGTAACTGAAAACTAATTCAGTTACGCTTTTTTATTCCTTTTTTCAAAAAAAATTACTCACCACTTCTGTGATCAAAAACTTCGATCTCTTTGGTTTTAACAATTAAGTCAGTAAATTTTCCTTTGAATCGAGTTGCTTTTACAATATGATTATCAATCCAATGATAGTTTCCTCCACGAGGTTTATCCATCAATAACCCATGATATTTAAAATTGTGTTTTTTTAACCATATTTCCGTTACTTCTCTGTGTTCCTCAGTTCTTGAAGTGAAAAAAGTAATGATGTGACCTTCATCAAACCATTTGTTTAAAATTTGTAAGGCATCAGGATATGGTAAAACAGTACCCATTCTTTCAGGTTCCTCATTAGGAACATCATCGCAAACAGTACCGTCAATGTCAATTAAATAATTTTTTACACCATCAGCCAAAACTGGACTGATCAGTTCGCCTTTTTCATTAAAGGTATCTTTTAATTCATGTTTATTTTCGCTCATGATTTCAAATAGGTTAATATTTTACAATAGAATATTTATATGGCAAAATTGTGCCAAGAGTATGTCTTGATTCAAAAGTTGATTTATTGATTTTTTATATAGTCAGTATCCTTGGTTAGGTAAGAACCACAAAAGTATTGAAAACTTTACTCAAAAGTGATAAAATCTTCGGGATTTATTGGTTTTCCCTTATGCCATAACTCAAAATGGAGGTGTGGACCATTTGAAAGTGTACCCGTATTTCCAATAATAGCAACTGCTTCGCCAGCTTTTATAAAGTTTCCAGTCTCCTTGAGTAAGGCTGAATTATGTTTGTAAAAAGAAATCAAATTATTAGAATGTTGAATCGAAATGGTATTTCCAGTCTCTAAAGTCCAATCTGATGAGATTACAAATCCATCCAAAGTTGCTTTAACAGGTGTATTTTTAGGAGCTAAAATATCTGTTCCATAATGTTTTTTGTCAGGCATAAATTGCTCGCTTACTACACCTGTAATTGGAGGCATAAAATACAATTGCTCCAAAGGCATATCATTGGAAGAAACATTTATTGATCCTATCTTTTGTCTTTGTTGAGATTGAACATCTTCTTCGACTTCTTGACGGAGTATTTCGTCTTCTTTTATGATAGGTACAGCTTGAAGTGAATCAATTTCAATTATTTTTTCTTCTTTTACATCACTTTCTGTCTCATCATCTCCTGTAATCATCCTTCTAAAACTATCGGTGTAGTTTTTCTGTTCTTTGAGTTGTTTTTCTAGATTGGCTATAGTTCTATTAATTTCTAACAAATCACCCGAACTTGCATCTCCGTAGCCGGGAACTAGCCTTTTTATTGGTGTAAAAAAGATTAATGTTGATACCAAAATGACAACTAGAACTATTGCAGCAGAAATAGCAACATATAAATTAAGCAAAGAAAGTTTGTATGAACCTACTTCTTCAAATGATTCATCATTCATCACTACCAGACGGTAAGTGTTTCGCAGTTTTTCCTTAAAACTCGCCCAACCTTTTTCCTCACTATTTTCGGCACTCATTGTACACTATTTTGTTAAAATTAAAATAAATTTGTGTTCTGTTGGTTTTAATAAGTAAACGCATCCAAAACCGTTGTTTTTCGTAACAAATAAAACGACTTTGAGTTTTTGTTTAATATTAAACTCGCTCAAAATTTTCTGACAACAATTTTCTTCAAAATATTTCTTTTTTCGAAAACGAAATTAAACAATTTTTTGCTTTGAAAAGATTCAATACACTTTTATCCTTTTGGGTTTTTATTTTTTTTATTTCTTCTTGTGCTACTCAAAAAAGTAAAGACGACCCGTCCAAAGTTGGTAAATTCTACCATGACGTAACGTCCAAATACAATGGATATTTTAATGCAAACGAATTGCTAGAAGCAAGTATCGTAAGCTTAAATGAGCAACATCAAGATAATTACAATAAAATCTTAAGTGTTTATAAATATTCTGCAGCTGATAATCCAACAGCAGTAGCTGGTGATTTGGACAATGCAATCAAGAAAGTTTCAATCGTGGCAAGTTTACACCCAGCAAGTCATTGGAAAGATGATTGTTACCTCTTGATGGGGCAAGCTCAATTTGTGAAAAAAGATTATGAATCTGCAGAGGAAACTTTAGAGTTCATGGTAGATGAGTACGACCCCAAAAATGCAGGTAAAAAAAGATTGAAAGGGAAGAAAAAGAAAAAATCCAAAAAGCAAAGACAAAAAGAAGCTAAGAAAAAGAAAAAAGAAAGAGAACAAACTCAAAAAGAAAAGAAAAAGGCACAAGAGAAAAAAAGAAAAGAGAAAGAAGCTGCTCGTAAAAAAAGAATAAAAGCAAGTAAAAAGAAAGCAAAACAAAACAAGAAAAATAGAAAGAAAGGAAAGAAGAAATCTTCATCTAAGAAAAAAACGACTAAGAAAGAACCAGAAGTAAAAGCGCCAGAACCAAAAATAGAGGCAAAAGAAGAGGTAAAAGAGGAACAGAAAAAAGAAAAAGATGAATCTGGAAATTACTTTTTAAAACATAAACCTGCATTTCAAGAAGGTGTTTTATGGTTGGCTCGGACTTATATCGAAAGAGATAAATTTGACCAAGCTGCTCGATTGATTGATCGATTAAAAAATGACCCAAAAACTTTTAAGGAAATAAAAAGAGATTTGGCTCCTGTGGAAGCTGATTTTTATTTGAAGCAAAAAAAATATGCTCAGGCGATCGCACCTTTAGAACGAGCAATTGATTTGACAAAAAAGAAAGGAGACAAAGCTAGGTATGCATATATCGTAGGTCAACTTAACCAAAAGCTTGGTCAAGGTGAATCAGCTTACGCTTATTTTGAGAAGGCAAAGAAATATAGTCGAGATTATGAAATGCGATTTAGTTCGCAACTCAATATGGAGACAAATGCTTGGTTAAATGGAAAAGCTACTCCAAAGGAAACGATTGCTCGATTGAATAAAATGTTGAAGAATGATAAGAATGAAGAGTATCAAGATCAAATTCATTATGCGTTGGCTAGCATTTATTTGAAAACAGATCAAACAAAAGAGGCAATTGCAAATCTTCAATTATCACTTAATAAAAGTGAAACCAATCCAGCTCAAAAAGCAGAATCATATTTGCTTTTAGCACAGCTATTTTACCAAGATGAAAACTATGTGTCTTCTAAAAATTATTATGATAGTACATTATTAGTAATGGCAAAAACGGATGACCGATTTTTTGAAGCCCAAAAATATGCTAATAGTTTGACGGAGATTGCTGCGAATATTCAAATTATTGAATTGCAAGATAGCTTGTTAATGATAAGCACATTGTCAGATGAGGATAAACGAAAAATTGCAGCTAAAATTAAAAAAGAAGAAGAAGAGTTAGCGGCTCAAAATAAAGTAGCCTCTCAGCCAAAAAATAAAATTAGCAGTGCACGGCCAAATCTAAGACCTAATCGAGGGAGTCAATTTAATGAACCGAGTACCTGGGTTTTTTATGATGATAAAAAAGTTAAAAAAGGGAAAAGATCATTTGAAAGAAAGTGGGGGAATAGAAAATTGGAAGATGACTGGAGAAGATCAAATCGACGGGGAGCAAGTCAGGCAGATGAAGATGTAATTGAAGATGTTGTAGAAGAAGGAAGCGATTTGACAGATGAAGAAATTGCAAGAATTTTAAGCGATGTACCTAGCACTCCTGAAGAGATTGCAGAGGTGAAGGCTAAAGTTAAAGATGCATTGTACAAATTAGGAACTTTATACCGAGACCGACTGGAAAATCATGAAAAGTCAGTTGAGACTTTAGGTAAATTAGAAAAACGTTTCCCAGGAAATGATCATGAATTAAATGCTTGGTATTATCAATACCTTTCGTACACAGATTTGACTCAGCGACCAACTGCGAAAATCTATAAAGATAAAATTATTGGAAAGTATCCTGAATCAACTTATGCTAAAGTATTGAATGGAGAGGCTATCGCATTTGAAAATGAAGAGGAAAAATTAAAAAATTACTATAAAGATACTTACTCTGATTTCACTAATTTGGAATATCAAAGAGCTTATGATAAAGTTGTAAAAGTAAAAGAGTTATTTGGCGAGAAAAATACTTTGCAACCAAAATTCGCATTGTTGTCTTCTATGTGCGTTGGTAACTTAAAGGGAAGAGGGGAATATGTAAAATCGTTAAAAGAAGTTGTTGCCAAATATCCAGAGACGCCTGAACAAACTAGAGCGAAAGAAATTTTACGTCTTTTAGGTGAATTGAAAGAAGATCCAGCGATTCCAAAAGAAGGTAATGCAGGTGGAAAATTCAAGTTACAAGACAAAAAAGTACACTATATGATAGTCGTGCTTAAAGGTGGGAAAATAGAATTGGGAGATGCAAAAATTAAAGTATCTAATTACAATAGAGAGTATCATAAAACTGATAAGCTTAGAATTTCTAATATTTATTTAGGAGCGGATACAAATACACCAATTCTAGTTATTCGTCGATTCAAAAATAAAGATAAAGCTGTAACTTACTTTAAAGGAATTCAGGCGAATAAAAAGAAATTTTTAGGAGACAATAATGATTACGAAGTATTTGCAGTAACTCAACATAATTATCGTGAAATTCTCAAATCTAAATCTATAGAAGGATATCGAGAGTTTTTCAATAAAAACTACAAATAGGAAAACTCCAATTTTAATATAAAAAGTAAGCCTCCCAGCGATTTAGTTGTGGAGGCTTATTTTTTTTTCAAAAAAAATTATTCAGTCAGGAACTTTTTGGAATTCTTGGTTGTATGTAGTCTTGATAATCAATTTTAATCAAGTAAATGCATGCTTGTCAACCCCTTCACGTTCAATTTATTTGACATCGAAGGATAAATTTTTAACTTTATGTTATTAACAGACGACATTTTGACTAAGCGAAATCACGATCAAATTTTCGAAGAAGAATTTTTGCCGCATGCCGATGCGTTGAAAACTTTTGCCTATCACCTCACTTACAATGAGACTGATGCAGACGATTTAGTGCAGGAAACTTACTTGAAAAGTTATCGATTTATCGATAAATATCTTGTAGGTACCAATGCAAAAGCGTGGTTGTTCAAAATTTTGAAGAACGAGTTTATTAACCGTTATCGAAAAAAAGTAAAACAACCTAAGGCTGTAGATTTCGAAGAAATTATCCACTATCACAATGAGGAAGGAGACAATCCATACTCAAGTTATGTGGATTTACGAGTGGAACTTTATCAAGCCATGATGGGTGATGAGGTTACTACTGCGATCAATAGTTTGGCGGTAGACTTCCGGACTGTTATCTTACTATGCGACATTGAAGGGTTCACCTACGAGGAAATCTCTAAAATTATTGATATCCCGATAGGAACGGTTCGATCTAGATTGTTCCGAGCTCGAAATATGTTGAAAGAAAGATTGTCGAAATATGCCGCAGAACACGGCTACAAAGATAAACGAAAGAAGTAATTATTTAGGTGACATTTGATCCTAAGCATGATTTTATAGTTATAAAAAATGCGCAGGCTTAAGTGTCACCTTTCTTTTTATAAGAACTAATATCTTTTTAGAAATTTAAAAAAATAGAGAGTACTTTTTACGACTCTCAAATTTATTCATCAACTATTTTCAAATCAGAAAGACAGCAATTTTTATTACATCAATAAATATTCATGAAATGAATAACAGATTAGCCACCATTAGATCTACCATATCGGAACCGACATTTTGTCTAAGTTCTCTAAATGGTTCGATTGAGGTAGTCTGTGATCCTTTGGTGAATAATTTTGATTGTTGAATTTCCGTGTTTTTGAGAGTAGTTTAAAATTTTATGTCATGGATAACACAACTAATTATCAACAACTAGTACAAAAAGTAACCATGTATTTAGATAATGAGTTAACGAAAGAAGCGGAAATAGAATTACTTAAAGAAATAAGAAAGAATCCTTCCTTCAAAGAATTACTGAATCAAGAACAATCTTTTAGAGATTTCTTAAAAAGTAAAATCCACAGACGAAAAGTTTCTCCAAGTTTAATCCAATCCATTAAAGACAAAATACGCGTTCCTATTCCACCTAGTCATTAGTTTAAAATCTCTTCCAGCTTGAAGAGAATAGGAAAAATAAAACCACTTTTACATATATTATCAGGCTTTTGATTTTTTTAGTAAAAAATCAAAAGCCTAATCTATAATTTTTTTGCAAGTCCAATTTGGGTACTCTGCGGATAAAGTTTATTTTTGCACCACTTTATGAAGTAAGTTGGCAAACAGGCAATCTATAAAAAAACAGTATGTATAATTCACAAAGTCTCTTCTTTTATTAGCTATGCTAAATATCTTTTGCAAGTGCATTGAACTTGTACCTACCTCTTATTTTTAATCATTAAATCTGTTTTTAACGTGTTTTGATTTTTTCAAAACACAATCAAGTAAAATTAAACTTTAAGAAATGTTAGATAAATTAACAGCTATTTACGAGAAATATATTTACATCGAAGAGCAATTAGGAGACCCATCTGTCGTATCCGATATGAAAAGGTTTACCAAATTGAATAAAGAATATAAAAGCCTTGAGGATATCGTAAAAGTATACAAGGAGTACAAGTCTGTTTTAGAAAATATAGATTCGGCGAAGGAGATGTTAGCAGACGAAGAAATGAAAGAAATGGCTCAAGAAGAATTAAATGAATTAATTCCTCAGCAAGAGAAATTGGAAGAAAGAATAAAAGTTCTCTTAATTCCAAAAGATCCTGAAGATGCTAAAGATGTAATTTTTGAAATTCGATCAGGGACAGGAGGAGATGAAGCAAGTTTGTTTGCAGGAGATTTGTATAAAATGTATTCGCGATATTTTTCTCTCCAAGGTTGGAAAGTGGAACCTATTACTATAAATGAAGGAACTGTTGGAGGTTACAATAAAATTGTTTTAGAAATAACAGGAACAGATGTTTTTGGAAAATTAAAATTTGAATCTGGTGCACACAGAGTGCAACGAGTTCCAAAAACTGAATCGCAAGGACGTGTTCACACTTCTGCCGCAACAGTAGTTGTGATGCCAAAATTTGAAATGGAAGATATTGATATCAACAAAGCAGACTTGCGAAGAGATACTTTTAGAGCGAGTGGAGCAGGTGGGCAGCACGTAAATAAAACAGAATCAGGAGTTCGGTTTACTCACCTTCCGACAGGTATCGTAGCAGAAAGTACTGATGGCCGTTCTCAGCATAAAAATCAAGATATTGCTTTGCAAAGATTGTATGCAAAAATTCATGAAACTCAAAAGGATCAACATGATTCAAAAGTTGCTGCAGAGCGAAAATCATTGGTAGGTTCAGGTGATCGATCTGATAAAGTAAGAACTTATAATTTTCCTCAAAATAGAGTGACCGATCATCGTATTGGTTTATCTTTAAATAAATTAGACAAAGTGATAGGAGGTGATATTGGAGGAATTATCGAAGCTTTGCAAATGGCTGAAAATGCAGAGAAAATGAAAGCAGAAGCCGAGGAGTAAATTTTAATTAACTGAATGAAAAAAGCGGTATCGACGAATTCGTCGATACCGCTTTTTTTATAGTTGTAATTTTGAAAAATTATCTTCTTTTCAATAATTGAGTTGCTTTTTTAGAACCCAATTTTTCAGCTTCTTTCCAATCTTTCAAGAATCCATTCTTACCAGCCTTTTCTCTAGCAATGCCTCGATAAATATATTTCTCAGCTTCAGAGATTCGATCCTTTCCTTCTTCAATTTGAAGTACTTGGTCAAAAGCATGAAAAGCAGTTTCATAATCTCCAGTTTCTAACAATGCTTTTCCGTAGTCAAACCAAACCGCTCTTTTATAAGGGATATTTGGATTTCCTGGTTTGAAATTTCTAGCACAGAAGAACTTCAAATCTGGAATAGCACCTGCATAATCTTTTATTGCAAAATGGCATTGGGCTTTAAAACGCCGAGCTTGCCAATATATTGGTTGAAGAGGGATTGAAGTTTTGACAGCTAAATCAAAATCTTTAATCGCATTTTCCCAATTCTTATTCAATTTTTCTACATTTCCTCTTCCAAAATATGGTTCTGGATTACTTGGAGAAAAGTCAATACTTTTTGTAAAATCATAAATTGCATCCTCATAGTTTTTCAACTTAAAGTTGATAAAACCTCTACGTTCATATGCTTGAGCATGACGATCGTATTTTTCGATGGCTTTGTTTAATGATTTAATTGCTTCATCTTCTTTTCCTTTTTTCTCTAATAGTTCACGCCCTTTTAGGTAAGCTTGAACTGCTGATCTATCACTTTTTGGTTCAATGATTCCGTGGTGGAGAATTTTACCATTCTCTGTCATCCATGCGGTCATGTTTCCAGCTACAGCAAATTGGGCAACATACTCCAACATGCTAATAGTGTTTTTCCAGCTCTTTTCTGAGCCTTGAGTAATAAATCGGGGAACTGTGAGTGAGGAGGATGCCTCATCAAAAATTTCTTCTTCTTCGAGTAGGATGTCAAACTTGTAATAACTCTCCGCCCGATGTTGGTACATTTTAAGTACCTTTTCGTAACTTCTTGAGCTTCCAAATTCTAAACGTCCGGTCCAAATTGTCTTGTAGGTCATCTTGCTGTCTGTTTGAGGAATTAACTAAAAATGTTTCAAATAATAAAATAGAATAATGTTACCTGCTTAAAAGCAACAAAATTCAAACTGGTGTAGTTCCTCAAGATTTGTTAGTTTAATTTTTTTAAGGTTCCGAATTATTGTCATTCTCAAAACTAACTTTTTGTGCGAAGGCATTAAGCCTGTGCTACACGCAGTTTACTCATGTATGTATCAGTAATTTAACTTTCTCGAAAATAATGTATGAATGTTTTTGCCCTAATGAATGGGCGAGTGTTGATGGGAAAAATAACAAGTTTTCTATGTCCAAAAGCGAAATACAAAGTTATGGTAAAATTTTGGTTTTTTCAATTAATATTTGCATGTTTGCAAGCTTTTTTCAGAAAACATTTATGTAAATTTAATTTAAATAAATTTAATTTCATAATTCGCTGATAGTCAATAGTTAATAATTTCTAAAAAAGTTACATTTTTATTAAAAAAATGTAACTTTTTTTAATTTACTAAGCCCAAACCTTGCATCCTTCTGTACAATTAGTGCAAATATCTATCTGATCCCTTCCTTTTAGCAAAGTTTTTCTAAAATTATAATAGGTATCACTTTGCCAAATTTCTTGAAATGTTGCACCTTTTAAATCACCTAAACGATGTGTAGCATCTTTATCAAAGCAGCATGGCACAACCAATCCATCCCAAGTAATCACACAACTATGCCACAGTTTCCAACAATGATTAAGTAATTCGTTTTTAATAATATACTTCCCATCGTCTTGTTTTTTATATCGAGCATATTTTTCGATAGTAGGGATGAGTGGATTTCCATTTTCATAATCATAAACTTGAGCCGTTTTTAATTTGACTTCATCCACGCCAATTTCTTTTGCAAGACGATAAATATCAGGTATTTGATGTTCATTTGGTTTGACAACTAGAAATTGAAAAATAACATGAGGTGTTTTTGATTTCATTTTCTTTTTCCACTTAATGATATTTTTGGCACCTTCTAAAACATTTTCCAACTTTCCTTCTTTTCGATAATTCTCATAAACTTCTTGAGTTGTCCCATCAACTGAAATAATCATTCGATCCAAACCTGACTCGATTGTTTTTTTTGCATTTGCATCGTTTAAAAAATGTCCATTGGTTGAAGTTATTGTATAAATACCCCGATCGCTAGCATATTTTACCATATCCAAAAACTTAGGATTGATATATGGTTCGCCTTGAAAATAAAAAATGAGATACATTAATTCGCGGTGGAGTTCGTCTATTGTTTTTCTAAAAAAATCCTCTTTCAAATTTCCAGTTGGTCGCGAAAAAGCACGGAGGCCACTAGGGCACTCAGGACAACGCAAGTTGCAAGCGGTAGTCGGTTCCATAGAAATAGTAAAAGGTAAGCCCCATTGAATGGCTTTACCAGTCCAACGAGTCAAATAAAAAGAGGACATCACTTTAATAATATTCCAAATACGTCGAGGTCGAAGCTTCGAAATAAAATTAAGGGAATCATGCCAAGATAAGCTCATTTATTTTTTATTTATTTCTTAGACAAATTTTGTCTAAGAACGTTTTGTTTTTTTAGGAATCAAAGGTAATGGAAAAAATAACTTTTGATGAATTCTAACTCTTCATTCGAATTTGAAAATAGTTCCAATTTTTTTTCTTCAAAAAAAAAAGTTTTTTGTTACAAAAAAATGATTTGATATTAAAATCATTTTTGAATTTTAAGTATAACTATTTCTTTAAAAGCTAATAACCAATCAATTATACTATTTGTTTTTTTTTAATTTAAAAAAACAAAAAAAATGATCGAAAAAGACGTGTCACACTTTCTGTCAACATATGATTGTTTTTTGAAAGTTGTAGATTGTGTCGTGTTCTTATTTAGCATATATTTGACCCAACAAACACATAAAAGGACATGAGAATACTTACACTTTGTATTTTTTTTTCCTCCCTGATTTCCCCTCCTTCCCAAAATCTAAAAACTGTATCCCAAAATTTTTCAGTACATCATTTAACGACGTCATTGATTACTCAATTGGATGGAGAAGTGGAGATTGAGCAATGGGAAAAAGATGAATTATTGGTTGAAACTACGATTATCGATGATTTAGAAGATGGATCTGATTACACATTGAACTATGTCATTAGCAAAAAGAACTTCGAGTTAGATTATTCTTTGATTGGTGATGCTAGAACTTTGCTTTTAACCTCGAAAAAAATCAACAATACGATTTTTTCAAAAGGACAAAAACATCAAACTAAAAAGACATTTAAGATATACGTTCCAAAGCGATTGCATCTTGCAATTCAGTAAGTTTTAAAATTTACATTTGGAGAAAGATAAACTTCTGACCTAGAGAGGAGCTGTTCATAAAATATATGAATCAGTTCCTTTCTTACATTTTACCCATATGGGTTATAAAAAAAGCACTTTGTAACAATACATTTACAAAGTGCTTTTTAAATTTAAATATCTATAGAATTAGCCCTTGCTCCAAGTCGTTCCATCTTTTCCATCTTTGACCTTTATTTCTAATTCATTGAGTGAATCTCTAATTTTATCAGAAGTTCCCCAATCTTTATTTGTACGAGCATTTTGTCGTAATTCGATGATGAGTTGCATCAATCCGTCAGCAATTCCATTTCCGCCGCCAGAAGTAAGTTCCTCATCTAATAATCCAAAAATTTCATAAATGAAAGAATTGAAGGTAGTCTTTAATCTTTCCAAAGTCTCATTTGTAATATCATTGTTAGAGAGATGACCTGCCTTCAAGCTATTTATTTTACTAACTAATTCAAATAAGCGAGCCATTGCCATTGGAGTATTGAAGTCATCACTCATTTGTTGGAAAGCCTTATCCATCAAGTTATTGATTTCAGTATCAAGCTCTGATGCTGTTCCGTTAGATGGAGTCATTTTCTGCAATAGAGCATTAGCTTCCATCAATCGACGATATCCTTTTTCTGCATCTTGTAACCCTTTGTCAGTAATATCTAAAGTACTTCCATAGTGAGCTTGAAGCATAAAGAATTTAACCACCATCGGACTGTAAGCTTTTGTGATGTGTGGACTATCGCCAGAAAAAAGTTGAGCAGGAGTGATAGTATTTCCATCACTTTTTGACATTTTTCTACCATTCATTTCGAGCATATTGGTGTGAACCCAATAGTTTGCAGGTTGGCAATTACATGCGCCATGATTTTGAGCAATCTCATTTTCGTGATGAGGGAATTTCAAATCATTTCCTCCTCCATGAATGTCAAAAGTTTTTCCTAAGTATTTTGTACTCATTGCGGAACATTCCAAATGCCATCCTGGAAACCCAACTGACCAAGGTGAATTCCATCTCAAAATATGATCGTCAGATGCTTTCATCCAAATCGCAAAATCTGAAGGATGTTTTTTCTCACTTTGATTTTTTAAATCATCGCGAGTTTCAACCAGTAGATCATCAATTTTTCGACCTGAAAGTTGGCCATAAACTTTTTGTTCTTCTGCAAATTTGATCGTGTCAAAATAAACAGATCCATTTGATTCGTATGCTAAACCGTTGTCGATAATTTGTTGAACCATATCAATTTGTTCAATGATATGACCAGTTGCTCGAGGCTCAATGCTTGGAGACAATGTGTTGAAAATTTTCATCATGTCATGAAAACCAACAGTATATTTTTGGGCAACTTCCATTGGTTCCAATTTAGCCAACTTTGCACCTTTCGACATTTTATCTTCGCCTTCGTCGGTCAAGTGTCCTACGTCAGTAATATTTCGGACGTAGCGAACCTGATACCCTAAATGCATCAAATATCTATAGATTACATCAAAGCTTACAAATGTTCGGCAATTGCCAATATGCACATCGCTGTAAACCGTAGGTCCACAAACGTACATACCAATAAATCCATCAGTAATTGGTTGGAAAAGTTCTTTTTGTCTAGTTAGACTGTTTTGAATGTAAAGCTCATTTTTCATGTGGCAAAATTACATATTTCGTTTTTAAAAAAAATTTAACTAGGTAGTTTTTTTGGACTTGCGGTTTTTAGTATTAGAGTATTGAGATACTCTCGTTTCTCAATACTAAATACCTCAATTCTCAAAAAGATATTTTACAAATAACTGGAAAATGGTCAGAATAGTTCTCTTTTAAAATTTCATGACTTTGCACGTCAATTTTTTCGTGAGTCAAAATATAATCAATGCGAAGTGCAGGAATACTTCCCGCATAAGTAGTGCCAAAACCAGTCCCTTTTTCTTTGAAAGAGTCGTTCAAATTCTTGGTCAAAAGATCGTAGGTGTATGATTGAGGTGTATCATTAAAATCACCACAAACAATTACAGGGTGAGGGCAAGTTGCGATATGATTTGCTACTTTTTGAGCTTGCTCAGCTCGACGTTTTGCAAAATGTTTGAAACGACCCATCATTCCTTTGATATTTTTGAGCGTTTCTTTTTTTGTCAAATCACCTTCTTCTAGAACTTTGTTAGCGATACCTGAAACTTGGTTTGATTGAAAATGAATGCTGTAAACTCGTACTTTTTTTTCATTGACAATTAAATCTGCCCAAGAGCATGAGTTAGTAAGTGTTCCAAAATTAATGCCTCCGGAATTTACAATTGGATATTTGGAAAAAATATAGGCGCCTCTTTTATTAAAGGAATGAGTGAATGGAAAATTGAACTTATCTTTAATAAAATTTGCGTTGTATTTTGAGGTCTCTTGAGTACAGAGAATTTGGATTTCTTCTCCTCGTTTTAAAAAATGAATAAAATCATTTTCATGTTGTTTCTTTTTTTCAACATCTTTTGAATTGATTCTAAGCCCAGTTAGGTTTCGAATGTTATAAGACCCGATAGTTATTACGTTTTCGGTTGCTATTTTTTCGAAAAAATTAAAACCAATAAAACTTGTCACATGCCCCCATCCTAAAATGATACAACCCAAAGAAAGAAAGAGGTATTTCTTTTTTCTAAAACCCCAAAAAACTACCATGATAATATTGCCTAGCAATAACCAAGGATAAATCAAACCAAAAAAGGAAAATTGCCAAAAACGAATAGGGTTGATAAAAGGGCTGAGATATGCAAAGAAGGTTGCAAAGATGACTAACACATTAATCCATCGCATAAATTTTTCGAATCTACCCACGATGTTAGTTTTTGAGAAAAATGAGATTAAAATATGGTCAACTGTTCACCGTCAACCGATAAATTTTTACTTCTTACTTGCGTTAAATAAAAATTCTTTTTCTTCTTCAGTTAAACTTTCGTAACCTGATTTTTTAATTTTTTCCAAAATAGCATCTACTCGTTCTTGATGAGGTAAATCACTATCAGACTTTGCGCTTCCGCGATTTCTTCCAAAACTACCCATGGAAGATCGCGATTTTGAAGAAGGTTTACTTTTTGGATTTTTATATTCAACACGAAGTTTATTTTTTCTACCGGTAAAAAATCCAAAAATGTTTTGAAAGAAAGTTTGGAAGGCATTGACTATACTGTTGACTGGGCCGGACATATCAAATCCACCTGAACGCAATTGGAAAATATAAAACCAACCAAATAATGCTCCTCCGAGATGGGCAAAGTGTCCACCTGTATTTATATTGTCAGCAATCGCAATAACATCTAAAAATAATAAAACCCCTACAATATATTTGAGTTTGACATCACCGATGAATAGTAATCGCATGATGTAATCAGGGGCAATAATTGCTGAGGCTAGGATAATTCCATTGACTGCTCCAGATGCTCCCAAAGCAAAATTAGTATCGCCATAAATTAATACATCACTCAAATAAAAGGCAAGTCCTCCAGCAAGGCCACTCAATAAATAAAGCGGCAAAACATGGTGATCGCCTATAAATCCTCCGACAATTTTTCCAAACCAATATAAGAATAACATGTTCCAGACGATATGCCAAAATCCTTCATGTAAAAACATACTTGTGATAGGAATCCAAGGATGAGTTAATAAATACCATCCATCAGATGACATGCAAAAAAGGTGAAGGAAATCTTGAAATCCATTGGTGAGAGAAGATTCGCCAGCATAAGTAACTGCATAACCTACTTTAATTAAATTGATTACCACAAATACCGCCACATTAATTATGATCAACCGAGTGATCATATTTCCCGAACTAAACTCTCTTTTTAAATCATCCCAAATGGAGGTAACCATAGTTAAAGTTTTAATATATTAAACGTCTACAAATTTAAACACTTGATGAAAATATAGCAAATGTATTGTCAAATTGCTGTTTTACAAAAAAGCATCCTAATTTAAACAATCATTTTTAAAATGAGTTGCGTTTTACTAAAAAACAAATTAGAGCCGAGAACCAAATTTATTCCAGTATTGAATTAAAAGAAACCCAAATAATGCTCCTCCAAGGTGAGCGAAGTGAGCAATACCTGATCCACTTGAAAATAATCCCATCCCTAAATCAAGAGCGATATAACCTATCGCTAATTGTTTTGCAGTTAAGGTAATTGGTGGAAAAAGTAAATGCATTTTTTGATTTGGAAAATTATAACCAAATCCAACGAGGGTTCCCATTACTGCACCCGAAGCACCTAATACTAATCCTGGAGCACCTCCATTTTGAATTTCAATATAATTGACAAGAACATGGAGAGCTAGAGCTCCAAATCCTGCGAAAAAGTAGAAAAATAAAAATCTTTTTGGTCCCCAAGTCATTTCCAAAGGTGGTCCAAGAAATGCTAACATTACCATATTAAATAGTATGTGCATAATTGATCCATGCATGAACATATGAGTTACAATTTGTAAAGGTTGAAAACCAATTCCATCGTAATTTGCTCCTGGATAATGAAATATTAACCAACCACTCAGGTGAGGCATCATCATCATTGTGACAACAAATAGGATCACATTTATGATAATTAAATTCTTGACGACATCCGTTAATCGCATCATATGTTTACTAAACTTTTTTTATCTTAAAAAGATGTGAAAGGTAATCATTTTTAGGAAAAATGAGGAAGGTATTTCGACGAGGAAAAGAATCTAACGGTCGAGGACTCAAGTTGTTAGGCCTGACTCCTCGAACCAGATTTTTAGATTCTATTTTGTTTACTTACTTGCAATTTTTATAAAACTCATCCATCCGTAAATGAAAATCAATCAATGTTTGTTCAGAAACAAACGGAGAGGACTTAATGTTTTTATAGAAATCAAATATCTTTTGAAGAACTGGTGAAGGTACTTCAGATTTGGCAATTAATTTTTGCATAAATTCATCATCCACTTTCGTCGTATTGAGGTTATATCTATCGCGAATGTATGCATAAAATAACTTCATTTTTTGCATGCATAACTTTTTATGGTCATTTTGTAAAAAGTATAATCGTCCAATCGTAGAGATAAATTCAAAAGAGGTATTTTCATTTCGTTCCAAAACGGGAATGATTCGTTGCTTTCTTTTTGCTCTAAAAAACAAGTACAAAAATCCTAATCCAATCATTAAGTACCAAGCCCAAGCTAAACTAGGTTGAGCTAAAATATATTTTAAAGATTCCTCTGAAGCAATCGTTCTGTTGGTTCCACTTCCGCCTTGTCTTCGATTGTAAGCTCTTCCAAATCCTTCACCTACTCGACTATATTCATCCCAATAAATATCTCCTTCATTTAGATGTGAAAACACTTTATTAGCATATGTAATTCCTTTTTTTGGAATCATATGAAGGTTGGTGAAATTCATTGGAGTAGTGTGCAAATAGAATGCACCACCATTAAATCCATATTCTTTTTTAGCAAAATTAACTTGGTTATTAATCGTTCCCAACTCAATCATACTGTGTGGTTCTTCACAAAAATATGCGCTGTCAATATAATTCCAACCATAAGCCGCAGGTTTGTTCTCATCTAAAAACTTAAAAGAAAAACCTTTCTCTTCTTCTAATTGTCGATGGAGAAAATTAAGATTAACCGTTGTGTCAGTAAGCGTAGCATAATCATCCCAAGGTTCATAATTACATTCTTCGTAGTATAACTCAAACATCAAATCAAATGGAATAGTCTTACTTGAAATAAATGCAGTATTCCCTTCTCGAACATAATTTAATAAAGTCGCTACATCCGCGGAATCTAAAAACATACTTTCTCCAATAAAGACATAATTACTTTTGACATCTTTCGCAGTAGGTAGTTCTTCAAAAAGACCTTCTTTGATTTCTGTAAAATTATTATTTGGGAAATAGTCACTCAATACTTCGTGAATGACAAAACTTCCATAAGGTTGTTTGCTTTCCGCTTCGTAATTTTCTGACCAATCAAAATTACTTCCACCACTTCCCAAAAAAATGAAAAGCAATAACAAAACTGCTGCGGCAACTCCTAATATGTAAAATGGTTTTTTATCTGCCATGACTGACTAATTAAGTTTTCTAGTTTTAACTTTTCTTTTTTGCTTGTTGTGTCGCTTTGAGCAAACTTTGAAATAATGGTTGCACACTTGATCTAAAATCAATTCCGCCTAATTTTTGTTTTCCATACCATACTTTTTCAAACATGGTCGTTACGTTTCTAAAATTCGGATACCAATCTGTCGTACTCAACTCTCGAATATAATCTCGATTCGTTTTATCTTTTTTCCATTTGATCCATTTTTTCAAAGACAACTCTTTGATGATGGCTAAGTAATACAATCGAACAGCCATTGGATAATTTTCTTTTTCCAAAGCTTCTCGAATATATCGATCTAAATCTGACTCATGAATTCTCTCTTCAATGTTTTCCAAAGTGATTGGAATGGCAGCCTGAGGTTTTATCTTTTTATTGCTAGGTGCCAAAGCCCAACCTTCTGCACCAACCATATTTGCAATAATAAAGGCTAAAATGATGACCGCCATGGCAATGAATAAAAATTTAAAAAATCCACTCCAAAAATCACTCACTTCAGGAATGGCAGATTCATCTTCTTCCACAGCATCAGAGTAGTCTCCATCATCTACAGGTTCATTTGGGTCAGCACTTTTCTTCTTTTTATTAGTTTTGTGCTTGCTATAATCAAGTCCTGATGTAGCATTCGACCAAGCTGATTCGCTAAGTTTTTTCTCGGCAAATTCACTTTGCAAATATCTTTCTCTTGGAGAAGAATCTTGAAAAGAAAAAGCCAAATTGGAACAAAAAAACACCAACAACATAATCCAAATGGATTTTGTCAGAACGCTATTTTTTGTTTTAAAAAAATTAAACATCTAATTACTTTTTAGCTTTATTTTAAAATAAAATCATCATCGTCCCGTAAAACGTAAAACGTTTTCACTCTCTAATCATTCCCTGAATTACTTTAGCGTTTCCAATATTTTGAATTCGCTTTTTCAAAGTAGGAGCTTCTTTTATTTCCAAAAGGGTATGATACAATAACCCAACTCCACTAATCAATAATGGATAAATCAAATACAAAACTGCTGTCGAAATAAACGTCAACGAGATTACTGCAAATTGATCCATCAAGTCCTGAGTCAAGACTAAATTCATACTTACCAGTTTGATATAAATCCAAATCAAAGACGTATCTGTAATCATAAAGAATGAAACTCCAATTGTCAAAGTCAACAAATATGTTCCAAGTAATTTTCCAAAAGAACCGCTGAGTAATTGGAATGTTCGACCCAGTCCAGTTAAGAGTCCAATATTTTCTTTACACATTATATACATCCACAAAATCAAAACTGGAAATGCAATTGGAATAATTAAAACAACGGTGTACCAATCACTCGTCATCAAAAATAAATTCATAATCAAAATGACTGCTACTATTTTTGCAAAATTCAAAACATGATGCATTGTAGTTTTTGCAGGTCTCTCTTCATCCAATTGTTCTCCCTTTTCTGATGTTTTTATCAAATAAGTGAAACTCACGAAGGTCAAGCATGAAAAAATGAACGTATTCAGAATGACTAAAAATGGAACCGCTTCATTGACAAAAAAGCTATGTAACACTCCAATGTAAGCCACGAACTTATATATAAGGTATTCGAAAATCGTAATGTACTCATTCCCTCCTTCCAAATTTGTTTGAGGAAATGAAAATAAATCCGTAGGAGCATCAGGCGTAAAACTGAAAACCATTCCTGAATAAAACAAGGCACTTACGAGGGCTAAACCGCCAATGCCTAAAATATTTTTTTTATAAAAAACAAACACATCAGAGAATACTTCTCCTGAAGATTTGATTCGAGTAAAATCAATTAGCTGATTGTTGTCAGCAGGAAGTCGACCTTCTTTTGGTGGAATCAATAATCCTTCTTTTCCTCTTTTATTCGGTAACCACCAAAAATATAAAATGACGAAAGCCAAACAAGCAAAAATGAAAAGTCCTCGAATGATATCAGGAGTTTCAGTTTGTCGAGTTAGATACCCTTCCAAAAATCCAGCAATGATAAAAATAGGAACAATGCCCATCATGATCTTCACACCTCGTCTTGCGGAGATTTGGAAAGCTTGCATTCGAGTTAATGTTCCAGGGAAAACTAAACCTTTCCCCATCGTAAGTCCTGCTGCTGCTGCAATTACTATGGCCGAAATTTCTAAAGTTCCGTGAATCCAAATTGTCAAAAATGACTCAAGGAAAACACCTTGCTCGTAGAAGAAATATTGGAAGGCACCCACCATGATGGCATTTTTTACCAGATAAAATAAAGTACCTAAGGCGAAAAATACTCCCAATGCAAATGTCTGAAAAGCAACCCACAAATTATTAATAGTAATTCCGACCGACATACCTAATTCACCTCTTTGTTTGTAAACTGCCATCGGATCACCAGACTCTATATTCTCAATCGTCATATCCACATAATCATCTCCTAAAACCATTCTTGGGAATTCTGCATCCATTGCACAAGACAACATTCCAATTCCAAAAGCTAGCATGAAAACCCAAAACGCCAATCGAAATTCTCGTCGAGATTCCCAAACCACATAAGGCAATTCATGCGTCCAAAAATAGGAGAATCGTCCAAGCTGGGTTTTCCTATTTTTATAAATAGAATAAAAAATCTGCTGTGCTATATTATTAAGATAAACTCTAACCGAACGATTAGGATAAAATGTGCGAGAGTAAGAAAGGTCATCTGTAATTTGAATGAAGAGGTCGCTCATTTTGTCAGGATCGACATTCTCTTTGTCGAGATCTTGCTCAAATTCTTTCCACTTTTCTTTATTTTGTTTTATGAAACTTGTTTCACGCATAGCTTATAAATATGAAGATTTTTAAAACAATAACATCAAGACAATTATGTTTTAAACGTAAATTATTCTTTAATGTCATTTAAACCTAAAAATATTAACAAAAATCCACATTTTTGTATTTCATTACAAGATTTAAAGATCGTCGTAGAGATAATCAAGACTAACAGAAGATAGTATTATGAAAACAATAGATATTAGAACTACACAAAATGTTACTATTGAGTACGAGCTTGCTACTTTGCGAGAGCGAATTTTGGCTTTTTTTATTGATTTTGTAATAGTTTATGTTACATTTTCAATTCTCTATTTTACATTGATAGTTGGATTTCGGGATGTTTTTTTGAATGTTGAAAGTTATGCTTTAAGAGCTGTGGTGTTGTTTAGTTTTTTTGTTTTTTATCAGTTGTTTTCAGAAATAATTGCAGATGGGCAGTCGTGGGGAAAGAAGGCGGTGGGAATAAAAGTGGTGCGTTTAGATGGACAAGAACCTGGGTTAAGTGAATATTTATTGCGTTCGGTTTTTTACATTATTGATATTTTATTTTCATTTGGAGTAGTGGCTAATTTGTTAATTAGTTCTTCAGCAAAAAGTCAGAGACTAGGAGATTTGACAGCAAACACAACTGTGATTCGAGTTCGATTTAATCTAAGATTCCGATTGGAAGACATTTTAAAAATTAATTCGATTGAAGATTATGAACCACAATTTCCAGATGTTCGAAAGTTAAGTGAGCAAGATATGCTTTTGATAAAATCAATAATCACTCGCTCCAGATTATATCGAAACAAAGCTCATCGAGAGGTCGTGGATGATTTAGTAGTGAGATTAAAAGATGAGTTAGATTTAGAAAAAATGCCTCCAAATAAAATTGAGTTTTTAAAAACGCTAATTCGAGATTACATAGTTCTAACTCGATAGTCACGTAAAACGATTTTCCAAATTGTTAAAACAAATAAGTATTATTTATAACCTGTCTGCCGAACAGACAGGCAAAACATTTACAAAAGAAGAGAAAGGATAAATGGGAAGAAAATTTAAAAAGAAATTAATCGAAAACCTAACGATTGTCGACATCGCTGATCGAGGTAAATACGTTGCGAAAAATGAAGAAGGTCAAGTCGTATTTGTCGAAGACGTAGCACCAGGAGATGTGGTTGATGTTTTAGTTTATAAAAAAAGAAAAGGCTATCTTTTAGGTTCTGTCAAAGAAATAAAAAAATACTCAGAAGATCGCGTCGAACCTTTTTGTGAGCATTTTGGAACTTGTGGAGGTTGCAAATTTCAACACATTCCATATGCCAAACAATTAGAGTTCAAACAGAATATCGTAGACAATGCATTACGCCGAATAGGCAAAGTCGAGATCGAAGAATTCCGAGACATTTTACCTTGCGAGGAAACTTCATTTTACCGCAATAAGTTAGAGTTTTCTTTTTCTAATAAAAGATGGTTGACCTACGAAGAATTGAATAGTGATATTTCAAATGTAGAAGATGTTCTTGGATTTCATAGAGCAGGAGCTTTTGATAAAATTTTAAATATCAATAAATGCCATTTGCAGCCAGAACCCTCGAATTCATTGAGGAATTCGTTCAAAGAAATTGCTTTGGAACAAGGACTTACCTTTTATGATGTTCGAAAAAATACAGGTTTCTTACGGAACATGATCGTACGAACTTCGACCACAGGCGAGGTGATGTTAGTACTAAGTGTAGGTGAAGATAATCAAGAAAAAATTGATACTTTATTGAATGCAGTTTTAGAAAGAAATCCATCGTTGACTTGTGTTTATTTTACCGTAAATAAAAAGGTAAACGATTCATGGTTTGACCTAAAAATGAATCACTTTTTTGGGAAAAAAACGATTGAAGAATATCTAGGTAATGTAAAATTTGAAATCGGTCCAAAATCATTTTTTCAAACAAATACCAAGCAAGCTATTCGTCTTTTTGATGTGGTAAAAGAATTTGCAAAACTATCAGGCGAAGAGAATGTTTATGATTTGTACACAGGTTTAGGAAGTATCGGATTGTACCTTGCAGAGAATTGTAAACAGGTCGTTGGGATTGAAGAAATTGAAGCAGCTATCGAAGATGCCAAAGCCAATAGTGATCGTAATAATATCACCAACTCTGTTTTTTATGCAGGAGATGTAAAAGATATTTTGACGACAGAATTTTCTGAAAAACATGGGAAACCAGATGTGGTCATTACTGATCCTCCACGTGCAGGAATGCATCCAAAAGTAGTTGAAATGTTACTTGAGTTGGAGGCTCCAAAAATCGTTTATGTCAGTTGTAAACCATCAACGCAAGCAAGAGACTTGAACTTGTTAAAAGAGAAATATGATATAAAAAAAGTGCAAGCAGTAGATATGTTTCCACAAACACCACACATTGAAACGGTAGCACTTTTGGAATTGAAACAATAAATAAATATTAGTTTTTTTTATCAAAAAACTCGAAGCAAGAGCTTCGAAATACTTTTATGGAAAAAGAAAGAAATTACGAAAAATTAGAAAATATTATTTCCCCTTATAAAGCTGTTTTGGGAAAAGCAATTGATACAGTTTTGGTACAAGAAATTTCAAAATATCCGATTTTTGTACTACACAAACAACCCATAGAATTAGGTATTTCTCTCAAAAATGAAATCAACACACCAAACGATTGGTTGGTTAATTTATCCACATTGGAAGAGTTTTCAACTAAGCAAGTTATTGAAGCTAGTCGAGTAAATCGTTTTACTAAAATCTATAAAAACCCATCTGAATTTTTGTGCCTTTTCGTGATAGACGAATTTGGAGCAAATTTTGTATTCTTACCTCGTATCTAAAAGATTTGAGATTATAGGAATTGAGTATTGAGAAACAACGATTTATCGTAAAAATCTCAATACCCAATGCTTCAGATCTTGGCGAATTAAAACCAATTTTTTAATCCTCAATAAAATTTAATATTTTGGATAATAATTTTTTTTCAAACGGAGCAGGTAATTCAGCGGGATCAATGGTGCAAGATGCCACATCAATTCAGCCTATGTCTAACTACGAACCACATAATAAAATTTTACTGATCGAAGATAATCCAGGGGATGCTCGTCTAGTGGAAATTTTATTAAGTGAATCGGATTTGCTTAATTGCAAAATTACCAATAAAGTAAATCTAGCAGATGGAATGGCTGCACTTGAAGAAGCAGATGATTTCGCAGCAATTTTGTTAGATTTAACTCTTCCAGATAGTAGAGGGTTTGAAACTCTTGAAACACTTCTTGCAAAATATCCAGATAATAATGTAATCGTTCTGACAGGGCTCCAAGACAAAAGTTTAGGAGTTAATTCTGTGAAAGCAGGTGCTCAAGATTTCTTAATCAAGGGTGCATTTGATTCTGATCAGTTGTCTAAGTCACTCAAATATTCCATTGAACGTAATTTGGTTTTAAAAAGATTAGAAGAAACTCAGCGAATTGCGAATATTGGGAACTGGGAGTACACTCCGTCGTCAGAAGAATTTTTAGCATCAGATCAGATTTATAGAATATTTGGTTTAAAACCTCGAAAAACGGTTTTAAACTATGTGGAAATTTTAAAAGAAAACCATCCCTTCCGAGAGCTCAATGAGATTCACCAAGAGGCTTTAAAGAATCAAGATAAAAGTATTCGGAAAGATATTCGAATTCCAAAGATTGAAGGAGGGTATCGAGATGTTTATGTTCAATGTAAAGCTAGCGTAAATGCAGAAAGTAAAGTGATTCTGACAGGGATCATGCAAGATATTACTGAGCGAAAAAAATCGGAAGATGAACTTTTAAAGAGTCAGGAAAAATATCAAGACTTTTTTAATAAATCTAAAGATCCAATTTACATCTGCACAATGGATGGAAAATGTGAAGCATTTAATGATGCTTTAGTGGAACTTTTGGGATACACAAAAGAAGAGATTTCTAACCTAAATATTCATAACCTAATCACTTCTGAGAAAGGAATGGATACTTTTTTTGATCGTCTGAGAAGAAATAAAGATGTTCAAGATTTCGAGGTTGAGATTCAAAGAAAGGATGGAGAAAAAAGATATTGTTTGATTACAGCAACTATGCTTGATTCTGAAACAGAAGAAAGTTATAATGGTGTAATTCGAGATATTACGGAAAGAAAACAAGCAGAGGCACTTCGTAAAGCAAGAGATTTAGCTCGAACTTCTGCCAAAATGAAAGAGAAATTTATCGCAAGTATCAGTCACGAAATGCGGACTCCAATGAATGCGATTTTGGGGATGAGTAATTTAGTAATTCAAACAGAACTCGACCCAGAGCAATTTAATTACATCAGTTCGATCAAGCAATCTTCAGAATTGTTATTGGGGATTGTAAATGATATTTTAGAGATTTCTACTTTAGAAAATGGGAAAATTGCCTTTGAAAATAAAGATTTTGACCTGAAAGAATTATTGAAAAATTTGGTCAACGTAATGCAGTATAAGGTAGATGAGAAAAATCTTCAATTGATCGTTGACATTGAAGATTCTGTTCCTCAATTTATCAAAGGGGATAAATTAAGATTGAATCAAGTACTCTACAATTTGGTGGGGAATGCGGTGAAATTTACAGATAAGGGATCTATTAATATTAGAGTATTAAATTTATATGATGGGGATGATAATGTCTTTTTGAAATTTGAGGTTGAAGATACCGGAATTGGAATTCCAAAAGATAAAGTAGAAGCTGTTTTTGAGACATTTACTCGAATTCGAACGAAAGATCGAATTTATGAAGGAACTGGTTTAGGACTTTCTATTGCTAAAAACTTAGTAGAACAACAGGGAGGAAAAATTGCTGCAAAAAGTGTGGAAGGCGAAGGTTCTACTTTCTTTTTTGATTTAGTTTTTGATATTGGAAGTCAGGACGAAGCATCGACACCTACTCCAGACATGGATGATACCATTAATCTTGATCGACCAATCAGGTTGCTTTTGGTGGAGGATAATAAGTTGAATCAAATGGTGGCGAAAAAGACTTTGCAAAAGAAATGGTCTGACATTGACATTACCATTGCTGATAATGGTCAACTTGGAGTTGAAGCCATCAAGTCGAAAAAATATGATATCGTTTTGATGGATATTCAAATGCCAATTATGGATGGATATGAAGCTACTCAATATATTCGAGCCAATATGCCGCCAGAGATTGCTAACATGCCAATTTTAGCGATGACAGCTCATGCAAATATTTCAAAAGATCACTCGTATAGAGAATATGGAATGGATGATTTTGTTTTAAAACCATTTAAACCAGAGCAACTTTTTGGAAAAATTGCACAGTACATTAATAATGGAAATGGGCGGATGTAATTTTTTAGAAAACCAATTTTGAAACATTTAAAAAAAAAGTAAAACGTTTTTGATAATTGACCGTAAATAAATTTGTTGGTTTATCAAAACTTAAAAAATATATTATGATGGAAGTAAAAGTATATAATTATATCAACCTAGATTACCTCGATATGATGTCTGATGGAGACTTAGAAATGAAAAAAGTCATGTTAGATATGCTTTTTGAGGAATTACCTACCGAACTTGCTAAAATGCGAGAATTGGCTAACTCAGGAGAATGGAAAGAATTATCTTCAGTTGCTCACAAAATGAAATCAACACTTTCTTTTGTTGGATGTGATGCAATGACTACCGCGAATACAGATATTGAAACTATTTGTAAAGATGCAGGTGATACTTCAATGGTTCCAGCAAACATGGAAATTTTGGAAAATAACCTAGATAATGTGATGTCTGAGTTGAAAATGGAGCACGCAAAATTGTAGTTTTTTTATAAAAAAAATACAAAGAAAGGTGTTTTGAAAATGCTCGTACCTATTTTGGTACGAGCATTTTTTGTTTTAAAAAATACACTTCCGACAAACAAAATAAATCCCTATCTTTGCGCCCTCAAATCAAGATTTTTTATAATAAAAAAATAGAAGATAGTTTAATTGACTTTATAACTATCACTCAAATTCAAAGATGAAATTATCACTCAACTGGCTCAAAGAGTATACAAAAATAGATTTATCAGCAGAAAAGGTTTCTGAAATATTAACTGACATTGGTCTAGAAGTAGAAGGTGTAGAAGAAATTGAAAGTATTAAAGGAGGACTTGAAGGCATAGTTGTCGGAGAAGTCAAAGAATGTGGGAAACACTCTGGTGCAGATAAATTATCATTGACTAAAGTTACTATTGGTGGCGAAGAAGATTTGCAAATCGTTTGCGGAGCTCCAAATGTGACAGCAGGTCAAAAAGTTTTAGTAGCAACTATCGGAACTACTTTATACGATAAAGAAGGTGGTTCTTTTAAGATTAAAAAAGGAAAAATCCGTGGCGAAGTTTCTGAAGGAATGCTTTGCGCAGAGGATGAATTAGGATTAGGAGATAGCCATGATGGAATTGTAGTTTTGCCAGAAGATGTTGCAGTTGGTTCTTTAGCAAAAGATTATTACGAAATCGAAAATGATATCGTTTACGAAATTGGTTTGACTCCAAACCGATCTGATGCAACATCTCAAATAGGTTCTGCGAAAGATTTAGCAGCAGCTTTAAAAATAAACTATGGTGGAGATGGAGTTGTCAATATGCCTTCCGTGGATAATTTTAAAGTAGACAATAATTCCTTGCCAATCGAGGTAGTGGTTGAAGATACAGAAGCATGTCCTCGATATTCAGGAGTGACTATAAAAGGTGTAACCATTCAAGAATCACCTGATTGGATTAAAAAACGATTGAATTCTATTGGTGTTCGGCCGATCAATAATATTGTCGATATCACCAATTTTGTTTTGCATGAACTAGGGCAACCATTGCATGCGTTTGATGCTGATAAGATTGCTGGTAATAAAGTAATCGTTAAAAAATTACCAGAAGGAACGCCATTTTTATCTTTGGATGAGATTGAAAGAAAATTGGATGCTGAAGATTTAATGATTTGCGATGGCAATGAAAAAGGAATGTGTATCGCAGGTGTTTTTGGAGGACTAACTTCTGGTGTGACTGACGAGACTACAAATATCTTTTTAGAGTCAGCTCATTTTCATGCGAAGATGACTCGACGAACAAGTACTCGACATTTACTTTTCACAGATGCTGCAAAAGTATTTGAGAAAGGGAGTGACCCGAATGTAACTTTGTTTGCTTTGAAAAGAGCAGCTTTGTTAATTCAAGAATATGGAGGAGGTGAAATCGCTTCGGAAGTGGTCGATGTTTATCCAACTAAGATTGATAAAAAAGAAATTGACATCACATTTAATAATGTCAAAAGATTAATTGGAGTTGAAATTTCTCCAAAAGAAGTTCGAGATATTTTGGAAGCGATGGAAATTGATGTGGTGACGGAAACAGCTGAAGGAATGCGAGTAGCGATTCCAACTAACAAAGCAGATGTTCTTCGTGAAGTTGATGTGATAGAGGAAATTCTTCGAATTTATGGATTTAACAAAGTTCCTGTTTCAAATCAAATTAGAAGCGCCGTTACCCTTCGAACAGGAGTGGACAAAGGAAAAGTACAAAATATCACCAGCTCATTTTTGACTGGAAATGGATTTAGCGAAATGATGGCTTTGTCATTGACGCAATCTAAATATTATCAAACGATGATTCCAGTTCCTGAAAATGAATTGGTTTTTGTCAACAATACTTCCAATATTCATTTGGATGTGATGCGAGCTAGTATTTTGAATGGAGGGTTGGAGGCAATTTTACATAACCAAAATAGACAAAATGGGAATGTGAAATTGTTCGAATTTGGAAAAACGTATAAAAAATTAGTAGAAGGAGATTTTCCATATAAAGAAAATGCACATTTGAGTTTATTGATGACAGGACAACGATTTGAGGAAAGTTGGTTGAATAAGGATAAAGCGAAAGTTTCGTTCTTTTCCCTAAAGACCTATGTGAATAACTTGTTAGAAAGGTTAGGAATTAAAAAATTCCAACAGACTGCGATCAAAGATGATGTGTTCAATTTTGGTTTAAAATACCATAGAGGAGAACAAGAATTAGTTTCTTTCGGAAAAGTACAAACTAAGATTCTCAAAGAGATGGGGATTAAGCAAGAAGTATTTTTTGCAGATTTTAATTGGGCATCTATTCTGAAAGCTTTGCGTAAACATAAAATCAACTTTACGGAAATAACAAAATTTCCATCTATTCGTAGAGATTTAGCACTAGTTATAGAAAAATCTGTTAATTTTGATCAAATTTCAACAATTGCTCAAAAAGCAGGAAAGAAATTATTAAAAGACGTTAATTTATTCGATGTTTACGAAAATGAAGAACAATTGGGTGCAGGCAAAAAATCCTACTCAGTAAGTTACATTTTCGAAGATCCAACAAAGACATTGAAAGATAAGGAGATTGAAAAAATCATGAATCAATTGATTCAAACTTATGAAAACAAGTTGGGCGCAGTTATTAGAAGATAATTTTTAAAATTCTAATGGATAATTTATCAGAAAAAATGGACACTATAGAAATGAAAGTCAGACAACTGGCTTTAAGACTCGACCGTGCCCAAAAGGAAAGAGATAAATATTTAGAAGAAAATAATAAACTCCGAACGGAGTTATCGAAGTACAGTAATAAAACCAATGATTTGGAAAGTAAGCTTGAACAAACAACTCAAGCTTTAGAGGAGAAAAAAGAGAATGACCCAGAGCATTCAAAGAAATTGAGGAAAGAAATCGAACAATACATCAAAGATATTGATAAATGTATTGACCGACTAAAAAACAGTTAAAGTGATGGAAGGACAAGACACCTTAAATATAACAGTACTAATTGCGGGCCGTCCCTACCCTTTGAAAATAAAGGCGGGCGACGAGCATACAATTCGTAAAATCGTTAAGGATGTCAATGAAAAAATCAACAAATTCCAGTTGAATTATATCAAAAAAGACAAACAAGATTGTCTAGCAATGACCCTCCTGACTTATGCAGTTGACTTTCATAAAGCACAAACGGATAAAGAAATGACTCCAGGTGCTGACCTTTCTGATAAAATCCATCAATTAGATGGGTTGCTCGATTCTCTTTTGGGATAATATTTCCCATCCTTTCTTCTTGCGTGTTAATGTTTGATATGTGTTAATGTGTAGATATTTTCAAATAATATAAATACATATTCACTCGGACTTAAACACATCATGCCAAATCTATTTTTTCATATATAATAAAATAAAACAACATGGGACTAGAAGCCATAATGGGAATAGTCGGTGCATTAGTAGTTGGACTTGTTTTGGGATTTTTTGCAAAAAAATCTTCAGTCAAACCCAAATTAGAAGCAGCTGAGAGAAAGGCTGATGAAGTAATTACCACAGCTAGATTAAAAGCTAAAGATATCGAAGCTGCAGCTGAAAAGAAAAATGAAAGCATCAAACGAAAAAAGATTGGTGAAGCAAAAGACAAATTTTCTCGAATGAAATCCGATTTTGAAAGCTACAAAGCTGATCAAAAAGTTGCGATGAAAGAGCGAGAAATGGAGGTCAAAAATTTAGAGAATACGATTAAGCAAAAGCAAGACAATTTAAAAAGCCAGCAACAATCTTTAGATAGTAAAAAATCTGATTTTGAGTCAAAGCAAGCTGAACTTAAAACTATTCGTGAAAATTTAGACAAGCAATTAAAAATTGTTGCTAAGAAAAAAGAAGATTTAGAAAATGCCAATCAGAAACATATCGAAGCACTTGAGAAAGTAGCCAATTTGAGTGAAGCTGATGCAAAAGAAGAATTACTTCAGGCAGTAAAATCAAAAGCTGAAATGGATGCTATGGCTATCGTAAAAGATACGATTACCCAAGCGAAAATTGATGCTAATAAAGAAGCAAAGAAAATAGTTATCCAATCCATTCAAAGAATGTGTGCGGAGTATACCATTGAAAATACAGTTTCTGTTTTTAACCTAGAATCAGATGATTTGAAAGGTCAAATTATCGGACGTGAAGGTCGGAACATTCGAGCTTTAGAAGCAGCAACAGGAGCAGAGATTGTTGTAGATGATACACCTGAGGCAATTATCATTTCAGGTTTCGATGCGATTCGAAGAGAAGTTTGTCGATTATCATTAAAACGATTGGTAGCGGATGGAAGAATTCACCCAGCTCGAATCGAAGAGGTTGTGGCAAAAACTCGAAAAGAACTAGATGAGCAAATTGTAGAAATTGGACAGCGAACGGTAATGGAATTAGATATCCATGGTTTGAATGCTTATTTGGTGAAAATGGTTGGGCGTATGCGTTTCCGATCATCTTATGGGCAAAACTTATTAAAGCACTCCATCGAGACAGCTCACCTTTGTGCAAGTATGGCTGCTGAATTAGGGTTAAATCCTAAACAAGTAAAAATGGCTAAACGAGCAGGACTTTTACATGATATTGGAAAAGTATCAGAAGAAGATTCTGAATTGCCACACGCACCGCTTGGGATGAAGATTTGTGAGAAGCATGGAGAGAATGCAATTGTTTGCAACGCAGTCGGTGCTCACCACGATGAAATCGAAATGAATAATATTATTTCTCCAATTGTTCAAGCGTGTGATGCCATTTCAGGAGCACGACCAGGAGCACGACGAGAAATCTTAGAAAGTTACTTGAAGAGAATTGGTGAATTAGAGGAGTTGGCAATGTCTCACGACAATGTTCAAAAAGCATATGCGATGCAAGCAGGTCGAGAACTTCGAGTTATTGTTGAAAGTGATAAAGTAACGGATCAATATGCAGAAGATTTATCGTTTATGATCTCTCAAAAAATCCAAGATGAGATGCAATATCCTGGACAAGTGAAAGTAACGGTAATTCGTGAAACTAGAGCAGTAAATTTTGCGAGATAATTAATTTGCAGAATTTTTAAATATCTAAAATGGCTAATGCGATATAATTCGTGTTAGCCATTTTTAGTTGAAAAAGGCGAAATGGAAGAGATGCGTAAAAAAAGGTTTTCAAAAAGAAAAAAAAATCAAAAATAAGTGTAAAAAAGAGTTTTTAAGCTTTTAAAAACTAGAAGGAATAACTACCTTTGCACCGATTTTTAATGGAGGCACAAAATTTAATTTGGCACTTTTAGAAATCAAATCATTGTAAAGAGAAAAAAATATATTTCAGATTCACTTTTTTGAACAGATCGATATGAAATTATCTAAGATATTTTTTGCGTTAGTTTTGGGATTCCTTTTTTCATTTACAAATCCTGCCTTAGCAGGAGGAGGAGGTGAAGGGTTTTCTGCTAAGGAAACTGCTTTTCATCACATTGCTGATGCTAATATTTACAGTTTAGGTTGGGCAAACATTCCTTTACCATGCTTCTTGTATGACAAAGACAGAGGAAAGTGGTCTATTTTCTCTTCTAGTAAATTTCATATTCATGGACATCATGGAGATGGAACTGACATAGTTGATGGGTATGTATTAAATGGTGGAACAGTAATGAAAATTGCTAATCCTTCACCTGAGATGTTGAGTGAAAGTCATGTTACAATTGATAATGAGCATCCGTTCAAATATGAAACGATGACTTATGAAGGAAAGGAAAAAGAAGTTCCTTACTTCATGCATGGTGGCCAAAAATATAACCTTATCAAAAAGACAACTTTAGACGGAGGTGTTTTTGGTGGAGGTGTAACTTCATTCTACGATTTTTCAATTACAAAAAATGTAGCAAGTATGATCTTAGTTTGTTTGTTTATGATGTTGGCATTTTTCAGCATCGCTAAAGCATACAAAACTAGAGATGGAAAGGCACCAAGTGGGTTACAAGCTTTCATGGAGCCAATCATTGTTTTTATCCAAGACGAAGTAGCAAAACCATTCTTAGGAGATTCTTGGAAAAAATTCTTACCATTCTTATTGACTATTTTCTTCTTTATTTTGGGATTGAATCTTTTCGGACAAATTCCATTTTTGGGAGGTTCGAATGTAACTGGAAATTTATCAGTAACATTTGTTTTAGCAATAGCTGCATTCTTTGTAGTTAACTTGAGTGGAAATAAACATTACTGGGAACATATAGTTTGGATGCCAGGAGTACCTGCATTATTGAAATTGATTTTGACACCTGTAGAGTTATTAGGTGTGATCATCAAGCCGATCACTCTGATGTTGCGTTTGTTTGCAAATATTACAGCTGGTCACATGGTAATGGTAATCTTTGTTAGTTTGATTTTTATTGCAAAAGATATGGGAGGTGAAGGAGTAGCTTGGGGAACATCTATTGCATCAATCTTATTGACGATGTTTATGATGAGTATTGAGTTGTTGGTAGCATTCATTCAAGCATTTGTATTCACCATTTTGACTGCAGCATACTTGAATGCAGCAATTGATGAAGGGCATGATCACGATCACGATGATGCTCATGCTCATGCACACTAAATTTGAATTTTTAACTTTTTTTATAACCATATAAATATAATTAATTATGGGTTCATTAGCTGGAATTGGAATGGGTTTAGCAGTTATCGGTGCTGGTATCGGTATTGGTAACATTGGTGCTAAAGCTATGGAAGCAATCGCTCGTCAGCCAGAGGCTGTAGGTGACATCCGTGCAAACATGATTTTGACTGCCGCTTTGGTAGAGGGTGCTGCTTTGATTGCAATCGTAATGGCTTTCTTGGCTGGATAATTTCCACCGAGAGGCAAAAAGCAAGAACTGAATTCCGTCACGGTTGGTGGCGGAATTCATGTTCAAAAAAAGTTATTTAAAAAACGATATTAAAAATATTTTACAATGTTCATATTAGCTGATTTTTCTCCGATTAAACCTGAGCTTGGATTGCTCGTTTGGACGGTTGTTATATTTGGTTTGTTTTGGATCATTATGAGAAATTTTGCATTCAAACCAATTATTGATGCTTTGGAAAAAAGAGATGGAAGCATTCAAAAAGCAATGGAAGATTCGAAAGCAGCAAGAGCTCAAATGGAAAGTTTCAAAGAAGAAAGTGCACAGTTCTTAGGAGCAGCAAGAGTAGAACAATCTGCCATCATGAAAGAAGCAAGAGCGGCTAAAGATAAAATCGTCAATGATGCAAAAGAGCAGGCAAGAGTAGAAGCGAATAAAATTATTGGAAGTGCTCGAACTGAAATAGATGCAGAAAAAACTTCTGCCTTGGCCGAATTAAAAAAGAACTCTGGTGTATTCGCATTGGAAATTGCTGAGAAAGTTATTCAAAAACAACTTATAGGAAAAGATGATAACGAGTCTTTTGCAAATGGGTTGATTAATGATATAAAATTAAACTAATAGATTATGTTTTTATTAGAAGGTAGCGGAGGCTATTTATTAAATCCTGATACTGGTCTATTTGCTTGGACTGCTGGAATTTTTGTAGTTTTTTGGATTTTAGTAATCAGAGCTGCAAAAGATCCAATGAAAGAGATGTTGGGAAAAAGAAACTTGGATATTCAAGAAGCATTGGATGAAGCGGAGAAAGCTCGAATCGATATGGCTAATTTGAAAGCTGACAATGAAAAAATGATTGCAGCTGCCAAAGCAGAGCAAGCACAAATCATTGCGGATGCCAAAGCAACTAAAGAGCAAATCCTAGAAGAAGCTAAAGTAAAGGCAACTGAAGAGGCAGAGAGAATTATGGCTAATGCCAAATTAGAAATTGAGAATCAGAAGAAAGTAGCTATTTCTGAGGTTAAAAATCAATCGAGTTTAATCGCTTTAGCTATCGCAGAAAGAGTAATTAAAAAACAACTCTCAGGCAACGAAGATCAAGAAACGTTGGCTAGTGAATTGATTGAGAATATTAAACTTTAATAATTATGAATGTTGGATTTGAATAAACGATAATTCAAAATTCACCATTCAAAATTCATAATTAAATAAAATGTCAGTAGCAAAAATAGCCGGACGATATGCAAAATCTCTAATTGACCTCGCTCAAGAGCAAGGAAAGTTGGAAACTATTTTGGGCGACATTCAAGCGTTCAAAGCTGCCAATGAAAATAGAGATATGTATATGATGCTTAAAAGTCCTATCATCAACCCAACCAAAAAGCGTAGTATCATTCAAGCGATTTTTGGAGAGAGTTTCGATGAAATGACAATGGCTTTTACCAATATTGTTTTGACCAAAGGTAGAGAGGAATATCTTCCAGAAATCTGTGAAGAATTCATTAGTCAATATAAAGGACTAAAAAACATTATTAGTGCAACTGTTGTTTCAGCAACTCCTTTAAAAGAAGAAACCTTGAGTAAAATTCAAGATAAGATCCGTTCTGAAATGGCTCAAGGCGGTACTGTTGAAATTGAAACACGAATAGATGCTTCATTGTTAGGTGGGTTTGTTATTGAAATTGGAGATAGTTTATACGATGCAAGTGTTGCAACTCGATTAAACAAACTTCGCAAGGAGTTTACTGGAAGTGGAAATTAATAAGATGTTTTATTCACAAGGTGATTCAAAGTCTCCTTGTGAATTTGACTTTTCAAATAAATAAATTTTTTAATCATAAAATCTAAAGATTATGGTAGGTGTTAAACCTGATGAAATATCCGCAATCTTAAAACAGCAATTATCTGGTTTTCAAACTGCGGCAGAACTCGAAGAAGTAGGTACTGTACTAGAAGTAGGTGACGGTATCGCTCGTGTTTACGGACTTACTCAAGCGCAAGCAGGGGAGTTGGTAGAATTCGAAACTGGAGTTCAAGCTATCGTATTGAATCTTGAGGAAGATAACGTAGGGGTTGTATTGTTAGGAGAAGGTGACGGTATCCGAGAAGGTTCTAAAGTACGTCGTACTAATCGTATCGCATCTCTTGATGTAGGAGAAGGTATGGTTGGACGTGTTGTAAATCCACTTGGGCAACCTATTGATGGTAAAGGTGCAATTGAAGGAAAAATGTACCAAATGCCTATCGAGAGAAAAGCACCTGGTGTAATTTACAGACAACCTGTAAGTGAGCCACTTCAAACTGGTATCAAAGCGATTGACGCAATGATTCCAATTGGAAGAGGACAACGGGAGTTAATTATTGGTGACCGTCAAACGGGTAAAACTGCGATCGCAGTTGATACTATCATCAATCAAAAAGAATTTTATGACAGAGGCGAGCCTGTATTCTGTATATATGTAGCTTCAGGTCAAAAAGCATCTACAGTTGCAAACGTTGCTCAAACATTAGAAGAAAATGGAGCGATGGCTTATACTGTAATTGTATCTTCTTCAGCTTCTGATCCAGCACCTCTTCAATTCTATGCACCATTCGCTGGAGCTGCAATTGGAGAATTTTTCCGAGATACAGGAAGACCTGCTTTGATCATTTATGATGATTTATCAAAGCAAGCAGTTGCATACCGTGAGGTATCATTATTGCTTAGACGACCTCCAGGTCGGGAAGCATATCCTGGAGATGTATTCTACTTACACTCTCGTTTATTGGAGCGTGCTGCAAAAATTATCGCAAACGACGACATCGCTAAAGAAATGAACGATTTACCTGACTCTTTGAAAGAAGCAGGAATCGTAAAAGGTGGAGGGTCTTTGACGGCATTGCCTATCATTGAAACTCAAGCAGGTGATGTATCTGCATATATTCCTACTAACGTAATTTCGATTACGGATGGTCAGATTTTCTTGGAGTCGAACTTATTTAACGCTGGTGTGCGTCCTGCAATTAACGTAGGGGTATCAGTATCACGGGTAGGAGGTTCTGCTCAGATTAAGTCGATGAAAAAAGTATCTGGTACATTGAAGTTGGATCAAGCATCTTACCGAGAGTTAGAGGCATTCTCTAAGTTCGGTTCTGATTTGGATGCTGCGACAACTGCAATTTTAGGAAAAGGAGAGAGAAACGTGGAAATCTTGAAACAACCACAATATTCTCCAATGGCTGTAGAAAAACAAGTTGCAATCATTTATTTAGGTTCAAAAGGATTACTTCAAAATGTACCTGTTAATAAGGTAAAAGAATTTGAAGAAATGTTCTTGACTACTTTGGAGCAAAAACACCCAGAAGTGTTGAATACTTTCAAAGGAGGTAAATTGACTGATGAAGCAACAAGTACAGTTGAAAAATTAGCGGCAGAAATGTCTGCTCAGTATAAATAATCATTTTGGATGATGAATTTTGAATTTTGAATTTTTTCCCAAAATCAAAATATGGGAACTAATTCAAAATTCATTATTCAAAATTCAAAATTAGACATTCAAAATTAAACCATGGGTGCTAATTTAAAAGAAGTAAGAGATAGAATCTCGTCGGTAAAATCGACACAACAAATCACCAAAGCCATGAAGATGGTTTCGGCAGCTAAATTGCGACGGGCAACAGATGCAATCGTTCAGATGCGTCCGTATGCAGATAAGTTGAATGATATGTTGAAAAATATTCTTTCAAATATTGAAGGTGGTGCTAACACAACATACGGACAAGATAGAGTAATTGAAAGTGCGGCAGTTGTAGTAGTAACTTCAAATAGAGGTTTGGCAGGTGCATTCAATACGAATGTAATCAAATCTGCAGTAGCAACAATTGATCAAAGATTTTCACAGCAGCGAGCTGCTGGAAAATTGACTATTGTTTGTATTGGAAAAAAAGGATATGAGTATTTCAAAAAACGTTACACAGATTGTACAATCGTGAGCGACTACGTTGAAATTTTCAGCGATCTTAGTTTTGATAATATTGCTCAAGTTTCTCAAATGTTGATGGATGGTTTTGCTGAAAGAGAATTTGATGCAGTTACTGTTTCTTACAGTCGATTCAAAAATGCAGCAATGCAATTTGCAGAAACACATCAATTTTTACCTGTTGAAAAATTAGAACCTTCAGGTGGAAGTAAACACCGAGCAGATTATATTTTTGAACCTAATCAGCAGCAATTATTGGAAAAATTAGTTCCAAGTATTTTGCAAACGACTTTCCAAAAATTCTTGCTTGATACTCATGCTTCTGAACATGGTGCTCGGATGACTGCAATGGACAAAGCAACTGAAAATGCAGAAGAATTAATCAAAGACATGAAGATTATCTACAACAAAGCTCGTCAAGAAGCAATTACGAAAGAACTTTCGGAAATTGTTGGTGGAGCCGCTGCGTTGGAAGGATAATACTATTTTCAAAATAGTCCTCCGTAAAACGACTTTCCAAGTCGTTACCAAAAAGATTTTAGATTTTATGAAAAATATAGAAGCCTTGCTCATTGAGCAAGGCTTTTTTTGTAACTGCTGACTTTAGTCGGTAGTGAACTTTATCTTTGAAAGACAGATCACAATTAAAAATATGCTCCCCAATTTTAAACCAATACTTTTCAAAGAAATGTTACTCAGCTCTTGTTATTAAATCTTGTAATTCTAAGATGATTGAATTTATAGTTCATAGGATAAAGAATTTTTCCAAAAAATAATCCCTATATTTCGAGTTCGTTCGAGAATAACAAATTGGAGTTTTTAAAACTAAACTTTAATAAATTTTTATCGTTTTATTAATACATCAAATTGATTGTTCTTTTTAGTAAACTTTAAAACCAAGAATCTCTTTTATGAAAGCTGTAATTCCCGTAGCTGGAGCTGGTACTAATCTTCGACCGCTGACCTACACGCAACCTAAACCATTAATTCCGGTTGCAGGGAAAACTATCATTTCATTTATCATAGAACAACTCGTCGATGCAGGGGTTAAAGATTTTGTTTTTATTATCGGTTACCTCGGAGAAAAAATTAAAAATTTCGTTGAAGAAAATTACCCAGATATTAACATGGAGTTTGTCAACCAAGAAGAGCGTTTTGGTTTAGGACATGCGATTTGGACAGCAAGAGATGTATTGAGAGATGAAGATGGGATTTTTATTATTTTAGGAGATACTATTTTTGATGTAGATATAGAGGCGATGTTAAAAACACCAAATTCATCTTTAGGAGTGCATAAGGTTGAAGATCCACGAGATTTTGGAGTTGTAGAAAAAGATGAAAATGGATTAGTTAGTAAGGTCATTGAGAAACCAAAAATACCAAAATCAAATTTGGCGCTGGTCGGTTTATATAAAATTGATGAGGTCAATTTATTGTTAGATAGTATTCAGCATAATATTGAGAATGAAATTCGTACGTATAGTGAATTTCAACTAACAGACGGTCTGCAAAGAATGATTGAGCAAGGTGCAAAATTTACAACTGCTCCTGTGAATAATTGGTTTGATTGTGGAAAGAAAGAAGTACTTCTCGAAACCAATGCAATGCTGTTGAATAAGCAAAGTTATGGTTCTTCTAATCTTCCTCATTTTGAAGGAACAATTATAATTCATCCCGTCAGTATTGGAGAAAATTGCGAAATCCAAAATTCGATTATTGGCCCTCATGTAACTATCGGAAATAACACAGTCATAGATTATGCAATCATCAAAGATTCCATCATTGGAAGTTATGCTTCGATTGCGAATATAGTTTTACAAAATAGTGTCATCGGAAGTGATGCTGGAATTACAGGTTGGAGTCAAAGTCTAAATATTGGAGATAATACAGAAATAGATTTTTCTTAAAACTCGTAACAGGATTCTTCCGAATCCAGTCCCAGTCAATTTCAAAAATGGCAAAGATGCCCATTCACTTTTAACCACTCTTCTTTTTCTTTATAATTCGGCATTGCATCACTCACTAATTTCCAAAATCTATCTGAATGATTGAGCTCAATCAAATGTGCCAACTCATGAATAATGACATAATCCACCACATCATCTGGAGCAAATAATAGTCGAGTTGAAAGATTCAAATTTCCTTGATTCGAACAACTCCCCCAATTCGATTGATTGTATTTAAATTTTAAACTCTTGACAGGCATTCTAAAATGCATATTATTAAACTCATTAACTCGACGTGCAATTTCAGGTTTAAAATCCTGAGCAACGACTCGACTTAATAAATGTTTAATGGCTTTTTGTAAATGTGCTTCCGAATCGTGTTTGCTTAATTTGAGATGGAGAATCCCGTTTTTAAGATTTGCGGTATGTGTTTTTTTATCTAAAAAACTAAACTTTAAAATATATTCACGAGCGCCTACTTTCAAGACATCACCGTCTTGGTAATTTTTTCCAAAAAACCGAACATGTAAATCCTTGTGTTTGGCAAATTGATCTTGAACCCAATTTGCAAACCAGGTGAGTTGTTCTTTTTGTTGACTAGCGGTCAACAGGTTAGGCATCCTTAAAATCACATATTGTTTGCCAAAGGAAGCACGCACATTACGACGTTTTTCATGATACACCTTTACAGGTACCTGCTTCCCTTGGACTTCTAAATATGTTTTTTGAACTTTTGACATTTAAAGTTCTTAGGCATTTTTACTAGCAAAGTCTCTCATCACATCAACCAACACTTGAACACTTTCAATTGGCATCGCATTATAAATTGAAGCTCTAAATCCTCCAACTGATCGATGTCCTTTTACACCTACACAATCAGCAGCAGCACATGCTTCTAAAAATGCAGCTTCCATTTCTGGATTTTTCATTTTAAAAGTTACATTCATCAAAGAACGATCTTCAACTGCAGTTGTCCCTTCGAATAATGGATTGGCATCAATTTCACCATAAAGTAATTTTGCTTTTGCTTCATTTCTTTCAGCCATAGCTTCAACTCCACCATTTTCCTTAACCCACCGCATAGTCAACATTGACACATAAATTGGAAAAGCAGGTGGTGTATTAAACATTGAACCTTTTGCAATATGAGTATTGTAGTCTAACATCGTAGGAATTGGTCGTCCCGTTTTTCCCAACAAATCTTTTCGAACAATTACTAAAGTAACTCCTGCAGGACCCATATTTTTTTGCGCTCCACAATAGATGATTCCAAACTTACTCACATCAATTGGTCGACTAAAAATATCAGAAGACATATCGCAAACGATAGGTACATTAGTTTCTGGAAATTTATGGTGCTGAGTTCCAAATACAGTATTATTACTAGTCATATGTATATATGTAGCATCTGATGGGATCTCATAATCTTTAGGAATAAAAGTATAATTACTTTCTGCTGAAGAAGCCAATTCAGTTACATTTCCAAATAGCTTTGCTTCTTTGATAGCTTTGTTAGACCATGTTCCTGTATTAATGTAGCATGCTGTTCCATCTTGCGGCAACAAATTCATAGGTGCCATATAGAATTGAGAGCTAGCGCCTCCAGTCAAAAACAACACTTCATAGTCATCGCTTAATCCAAGTAATTCTTTTGCAAGACTAGTTGCCTCTTCAACAACAGCTGTGAATTGAGGACTTCGATGAGAAATTTCTAAAATAGATAATCCCATTCCTGCAAAATCTTCAGTTGCAGCGGTTGCTTGTTTCAAAACACTCGCTGGAAGTATTGCGGGTCCAGCATAAAAATTATGTTTCTTTTTTGTGATTACGGTATTCATTGTGACTTTAGAATTAGGTTAAGAAAAAGAAAGAACAAAAATAGATTTTTTAGAAACAGAATGCCATTAAACGAGATTAAAATTAATGATGAAATTTTAAATAAGATTTTATCAGAGGGTAAGATTTTAAAAAAAATAAATTTTTTAAATCAACCATATGTTTTATTATTACTAATAATATGATTCTCCTGAAAATAATATTGTCGATAAATATATAATCAAACAATATGTCTTAGATATATTGTTCTCCGCAATATGTTAAAACCAAGAAATATTGATAATACACTTTAATTTTTTATTATTTTGAAATTGTAAAAACGCTTAACTAAAAAAAACGCTCTCAAAATGACAACTAAGGGAAAAAAATCCAAGGTTGAGAATTCAACTACTGGAAAAGACAATGAAAAATCAAAAGTAAAGAAAATTAAAAAGAGCTATGTAGAACTGAGGACTAAAGAACGTGCTAATCTCAAGCAACTCTCCAAAAGAAAATTCATTTCTCCGAAAGCACTTAAACAAGTTTTTGCTCTTCTTTTGTTTGATACAGGAGCAACGATGACTGAAGTTATGGAAGAATTAGCTTTAAGTCCTCAAACGCTAATGCAATGGCGGAAGGATTTTAAGATTAGTAGAATGGATTCTTTGTTGGTCTTTCAAGAAAAAAATCAAGATGAAAACGAAGAAGATAAGGATGACTCTGAAAATTTTGATGAACAAGACTAGTTTTAAGTATCAAAACCCAAGGAGTTTTTCATATTTATTATTCTATTAAAAGAATTTATCTTTTTTATTAAAATAAAGATAAACAGTTTCTCCATGTTAAAAATGTTAGAAAATGGGACTTGCCATATTTTTGATTTGAAAAAACATGAAAAACATAACATAATTTCATCTGAATCTTCTTTTTCTTCTTCGGAAGAAATTTTATTCTAAAAAGTTTCGTTTTTTTTCAAAAAAGTTTGGAGTTTTAAAATAAGGTTGTATATTTGCACCCGCTTAACGAGGGAAACGTTGTAGAACGTATGAAATGAAAGGTTTGAAGTTAAGTGAATGCCACCATAAAGTGCTGATTTTATTAGAAAAATATCGACTTTAAAATTTGGTAAAAAACTTGAAAACGCATACATTTGCGACCCGATTGAGAGAAGGTAGTGTAACTACAAAAAAGCAGTTTTT
>CAZMBP010000044.1:0-79583 GCA_964564545.1 uncultured Saprospiraceae bacterium | reverse complement strand
AAAATACCCATCACCACCATCCCCCACAGCTTGAGCCATCAAAATGACCAATCCTGTGCTAGTCAATAATCCTACATAACCAGCGATAGTTGTAATGAAAACAGATTCGAGTAAGATCATGCTAACAATAGATTGAGGTGTCGCACCCATTGCTTTTCGAATTCCAATTTCTTTAGTTCGTTCTTTTACCAAAATCAACATGATATTTCCAACACCAATCACTCCTGCCATCAGACTTCCAATCCCCACAAACCAAACGATAAAAGCAATTCCCTTAAATAACCCCATCACTTCTCCGAATTCTTCTTCCATATTATTAGTCCAAAAAGCCTGATCGTCATCTGGAGCAACCTTATGTCTTTCTTTAAGCATGGCCAAAATTTGAGGTTCCAAAGCTGTGGCTGAAACATCTGGGTACATGGAGCAAGAAAACATACTCACTTGGTTAGGACGGTTTCTCATTTTTTGAACGGTCGTCAAAGGCAAGTATATTTCTTCTTCATCTTCAGCTCCTTCTTCGCCTCTTCGGTCTGACTTGTATACACCAATGACTCGATAATCATTGCCTTGGAAAGTAATATATTCCCCAACTGCTTTTTCGTCTTTTTCAAATAAAACTTCTCGTACTCGTTTTCCAATTACCACCACTTTTCGTTTTTCTTTCATGTCAAAATTATTGAGCATTCTTCCTTCTAAAAATACCATTGGGTTAATTCTAAAAAGATCAGGACTCTCACCTCCCATGTCAAATGCACCTTTTTTTTCTCCTCGACTAACTTCACCTGAAGGCATCCACATTCTTGGAGCGAGATATTGAACTTGGTCTGGAAAATTATTTTTGATAGCTGCCATGTCATCCATAGTCAATTGTAAAAATCGACCGGGCAGAAAACCTTTGTATGGTTTGGCAGTTCGATTGGTACCCATGAACATGCTGTTCTTTGCCATATTTCCAAACAAGCCTAATACTCCATTTTCCAATCCTTTTCCCGCTCCCATCAAAAGCACTAACATGAATATTCCCCAAAACACCCCAAGAGCAGTTAGGAAAGTACGCAACTTATGTTTGCTTATCGTTGCGAATATTTCTTGCCATTTGTCTATGTCGAACATGATTTTTTTGTTTGACGTTGAACGTTTGACGTTTTACGTTGTGAAAAAATATTTTTAAAATCGATGCTAAAACCAAAACTCGTAAAACGTCCAACGCGAAGCGAACGTTTAACGTTGCTAACTCTTCATCGCTACCACAGGATTAATTTTAACAGCTTGTAATGCTGGAATCAAACCAGCTAATCCACCTGATACGACTAGGATTCCAAGTGCAATCAAAACCATTTTAATATCTACTTCTGGATTTCTAAAAAATTCTGCTTCTATGTTATTTTGTTCCATCACCGTTTGGATGGCGATAATTAATCCCATGCCACAAAGCATTCCGAGATAACCAGCAATACTAGTTAGAAAAATTGCTTCTTGGACAATCATGGTTACAATGGAAGCAGGAGTTGCTCCGAGGGCTTTTCGAACTCCAATTTCTTTGGTTCTTTCTTTGACAATAATCAACATAATATTGCTCACACCAATTACTCCAGCAATGATACTTCCAATCCCTACAAACCATATAAAAAGAGAAATCATATTCATGGTAGTTCGGAATCGATTATAATTTTCGATTTGATTTCTTAGGTAAATTGCTTGTTTGTCAGATGGGTGGAACTTCATTTGGGTAGCTAAATTCAATCTAATTCGATCTTCAATCACTTCTGATTCAGCTAAAGTCACATCGCCCATTTCGGCAGTTAGTTGATGAATTCTTTCTGTACCTTCCACTAATTGAGTAGTGGTAATTGGTAAATATATTCTTCGTTTTTTTCCTTCCCAGCCAGTATCTGTTATCACACCAACGATTTGATAATCAGTTCCTTTGATATTCAAAAATTCTCCAATTGGATTTTCTCCTTTAGGAAAAAAACCTTCCTGCACTTTGATGCCAATAACACAAACTTTACGTTTTTCATCCAAATCTATTTGATTCAGCAAACGTCCTTTTAATAATTCAGGATTTTCGAATTTGATGTAAGAAGTATTCACACATTGCACATCAAAAGAGAGGCTTTTATTTTTATGTTTTATAAAATATTGTCCCCACAAAAAATACCGACTTGCAGTTTCCCGAACACCTTCAATTCCAGACATGGATTTAAATTCATCATTCGTAAACCTAAGTCTTCGTCCTACTGGTAAGCCTTTATATTCTTTGGAAGTTGTACCTGGCCACATTCGAATGATACTCATCGCATCATCTTTAAAATCTTCTTCCGCACTATTTTCCAATCCCTTTCCTGCTCCAAGCAATATTACCAACATAAAAATTCCCCACCACACACTAAATGCCGTCAAGAAAGTTCTCAACTTGTGCCTGCCAAGTGAGTTAAATATTTCCCGCCATTTGTCTGTATCAATCATTTATTAATGGTTAATAGTGAACGTATAATGGTTAACAATTCCAAGAGGTGTTAATCATTCACAGTTAACAGTTCACGGTTAAAAAACAATTATTCAATAAGTCCATCTTTCATATAAATTATTCGATCAGTCATTTCAGCAATGTCATGCTCATGAGTTACGATGATAACCGTAATTCCTTGAGCATTTACTTCTTTGAAAAATTCCATTACTTCGTGAGAAGTTGTAGTATCCAATGCACCTGTAGGTTCATCGGCGAGGATAACTTTTGGCTGTCCGATTAGAGCTCGAGCAATGGCAACTCGTTGTTGTTGTCCACCAGAAAGTTGAGTAGGTAAATGATCTGCCCAATCCTTTAATCCAACTCGATCTAGATATTCAACAGCTCTTGCTTGTCGTTCTTTGCGCGGTACTTTTTGATAGTACAAAGGCAAAGCAACATTTTCCGCAGCTGATTTAAAATTCAATAAATTAAATGATTGGAAAACAAAACCAAGGAATTGGTTTCTAAATTGGGCAGCTTGTTTTTGGCTAAGATCTTTCATCAAAGTACCGTCCAAAGTGTAGGTGCCACTATCATATTCGTCGAGAATTCCTAGGATATTAAGTAGAGTAGATTTACCAGAACCTGATGAACCCATGATAGCAACAAATTCGCCTTCTTGGATTTCAAGATCAATACCTTTAAGAACTTGTAAGGTGTTTTGACCTGTGGTGTAGGATTTTGTTATATTTTGAAGTTTAATCATAATTACAATAATGACAAATTAATATGTTATTAGTTGTTTATGATTAGTTGACGTAGGAAGTTTTAGCTACTTCGAAAGCGGGATAAAAAAAGTAAGATATTTTGACCTAGTTAAAAAATATGGATAAACACAACTCGATTTTGGATAAAACTTACTTTTTACACTTTTTTCATAAAATGTTAACTGCAAAAAAAGTATAGTTCAACAAAATAAAATAAGAAGTTATATATTTGTATATCAAGATTCTGGTTTTGAAAAAATGCAAAAAAAGGAACATGATTCAAAACAGGTTCTAAAATTTATCTTGCAAATTTTCACCCCTTAAATAAAACCAATACAAATTTACTAATGTACTGTTCCTTAGGCAGCAAAAAAGAATTCCTTTCGTTTTTTATGTAAATAAACAACAAGCCTAGTTATTTTACCATTCCCCGAAAGTAGAATTTTTATTTAATGAGTAAGTTTAAATATTCAAAATAAACTGATAAAAGCGTATTGTATAAATGTTGAAAAGCACAAATTTAGGAGTCTTATTATTTCTTTTAGTTTTTACAATTGGTTGCAAAGATGACCCAATTGAAGAAGGAGTAGATGTTACGATTGAAAAGGAATTTGAGATTTTATTATGGGAATCTTTGGATGATAGTAGTCGTACTTTTAATCTCAATGTGGAAACGATTAAATCAGAGTTTTGCGAAAATACATTAATTGATATCAGCCCTTCGGTTGTTGGAAATGACATTTTTATCACTATTCATGATATTCCCGCACCAGATTGTCCTTCACCAACTTTTATTGCTGATGCAAATGTAGAGGTTGGATCACTTAATTCTAATTTTTACAAAACGGTTATTAGTTTGAAAAATGTGGTAGAAAATGAGGGAATCTTGACAGTTGACGATGATTATTATGAATTGACAATGAATGAATTTAATGGAATATCTATCCCTGAAAATCGACTTTACAAAGTTCCTCAAAATACGATTTGGGGGTATGTTGCTTCTGATGATAACAATGCAGATTCGTTGGTAGATGGATTTATTGCTGAGTTAGAAGATGTGACTGATAGCCAAGCATATATTGATGGATACTATGGATATTATTCAGTTCTTAATAATGAGTTGACTATTTTGGATCAAGGTATTTCACAAAGTTCAGTTCGTACTACTTTTGGATTTTCTTATCAAGGAGATAACTCAGATTTAATGAATATTTTAGCAACTTATCGTTCCCAAAATGCAGGAGTTGATTTTAAAATATTTACATCAAAAGGAGAAGAATTGTAAATTTATATTCTTTAAAAAAAGCAAAAAGCCATCTCGAGGAATCGGGATGGCTTTTTGTTTTAGGTATATGATCAATTACAATTTAATCAACTTCTTCACTTCAGTTATATTCTCATGATTTATTTTTAAATAATAAATGCCTGAGCTATAATTAGTTAAATCAAATTGATGTTGTAAAAAATCATTCGAGTTATTATCTAACTTAACCGTTTTTAATACCTGTCCGACGGAATTAATTAGCTCCATTTGAAGGTCGCCAGAATAACCATCTAATTCTGCATTAAAAATGTCTGTACTTGGATTTGGAAAAATATTTATTGACTTATTGTTAGTCAAATTATAAGTAGGAGTGAGGTCTCCAGCAACAAATTCATAGACTAGTAATTTTCCAAAATTTGGTTGCAAATCAATAAAGGGATCTCCAATACTTTTGATTTTAAAATTACCACTTCCATCAGGGCTCCAAGGGAAATAAAGCCCATCTTCACCAGTATCTAAAATTTCTAATTGATAACAACCATTGAGATTAAATAAAGTATCGACGTAAAGGGTACTACTTGAAAGGCCACCTACTCTTGATTTCACTAAATTTCCAGCCGCATCATAAACGCGCCAAGTAGTTTCATTTCCAGCTTGATTAGTTAGCATTCTGATGACTACATCGGTTCCAATTTGTGGGACAATTTTGAAAGTAGTACTTTTTTCATTGTTGTTGGCGTACTCATCAGTTCCTCCATTTGGATTACTAATAGAAACTTGAAATTCGCCATTTTGAGTAACCATTGAAGTTCCATCTAAAGCAGGAAGTTCGATTTCTTTAGTTTCTAGGAATTTTAAATTACCAGTCCAAGAATAAGTTTGTGGAGAAATACCATCTACTGAATAAGTAATATCTAATGAAGTCAAAGTGGTTGAGCCATTATTTTTGATTAAAACTTTTGGCTTGCTACACATAGGAGTATAACGTTCATATTCCACTTTGTTGGAAGGGGTTAGGATTTCAATTTCAGCATCCAAAGTAAAATTAGGATCGCCATATTCTACTGTTTGCACATTGACGATATAGCGACTATCGCCATTGGCGGTCACCACTCCATAATCTATTTCAACTTCATCACCAGCATAAACCCAATCTAATAAATCATATTCTTGCACATCAGTTGCTTCTCCTGGACACCAACCAGCTCGGTCATAAATCCAAGTTCCTCCCTGAGGAAAAATAGGATTATCTGAACATTCTTTCCAAACTTGCCATTGATATTCATTGTATCCACCATCAAGATTGATAAAGTGGCTTCGAGGAATAAATTCACCTTGTTGACCATGACCAGTAATAGCAACTCTAAGTTTTACTTGATCAGCATTGGCTGGCATAATTAAATTTCGCGGTTCGTAGCGAACATTATCGATGATGCGAGTATATGATTCAGAAGTTACTGGCCATACTTGTTTTATGTCTAAAACGTCATGAGAAGGAGTTCCTTCGATGAAAACAAATTTGATGTCCATTTCTTCTTGCCATTGGCCACCTCTTTCTAAATTGATTCGTTTATTACCTTTTAAAATAGGACCAAAGTCAGTTACATCAAATGTCCATGATTTTCCTTCTTCTCCAAAATCTAAACCGATTCCATATGGAGTTACGAAGGACATGATTTCAAATTTTGCAGGTCGTTTGGTGTAATGTATTAACTCACCAACTGTAATTGAATTTTCTAAATCAACAATTACTGAATCTATCAAAACGCCATTATCATTAAAAACAGGCATTGCACCTGAAGCATAATAAAAATTAGTAGAACTTAATTCTAAGTCGGTTCCATTGACGATGTATTCGTCCACTTGATTTGGAACGTTGATGAGTGAATCTAAAGTTGTTGTTGTGATGATATTGGAATCATATTCACCTTGTACCAAAATGACGTTGGCTAAATCATTGGAAGCTGAAATATTTTTTATCAAATCTTTTCCTTCCCAATCTCTATAAACAACTGGCCCGACTAATTGTCCATTCAATGAATTAGGTGAACTGTCCACTACATCTGTTCCAACTGCATTGTCAAATGTGAAATAGGAAACTAAATTTGCGTAATCAGGGTGATCAGAAGTTATTTTTTTTGTCATCCATTCTTTGATGGTTGCTTCAGATAGTTCTTTGTCCCAAACTTGAAAGTCATCTATTTTTCCATAATATTTTCCAGCTCCATTCTTCGAAGTTCCGATGACAAATTTTTGAATGTCAATTGGTCGAGTCAAACCTGTACCTGAATGCCAAAGATTTCCATTCAAGTAAATTTTCATATCGCCTGTGGTAGCATTTTTAGTGAAAGTCCAATGACTCCAATTATTTTTAAATTCAGCCGCGTCAGCTGGTTTGTTGATTCGATCGTAACCTGACCCATCATTACCACAATCCCAATAAACTTGTCCATTACTCCAAGGTAAGTGAACATTCATTTGTCTACGATCTGCATTATCAGAACCTTCAAAGGCATAAGTATTCAAAGGCAAGGCATCAGCGCCAAAACTCCAAAATGAAACGGTAACTTCATTTTGAATAGTCGGAAGGGGTGAATTTACTTCCACGTAGCCAGAGCCATTTATTTCAATATTTTGATCATTATCTCCATTTGCAGATAAGCTAGATACGACTGCTTGAGCATCAGATTTTACAGTAGTTGACGCATTACTATCACGAGTGTAGCTGATGTCAATTAAAACATTAGAACTTCCATCCCAATCAAAATTATTATGAAATTTAAAAAAGTGATTTCCTCCATCAATATCAGAATTCAAATAATAAACTTCTTCAAAACCATCATTGTCAATTGTTGAAGCATCTAATTCAGTTTTAGAAGTGTGCTTCATTCTAATTCTTAAATTTTCAAAACCAGCAGCTGCATTTAATGCTTCTAGTTTCATTCCTGTGATCAGACCAGTTTGCAAGGCTTGTGCAGTCAACTCAGTTGCAGGATATAGAAATTGAGTTCGGGCAATTTTTTGATCGCCTCCAAATGGAATATTCAAATCATTTGTTCCTGCTCCAATATTAAATTCTGCTTCCGTAATTACATTGTTATATATTATCTCGGATTGCGTAGATTGAAAATAAGAATAAGTCGGCTGAGAAGTATAATTATACACCGTATCCGAAAATCCAGAAATCACGTGAGTTGGAGAAACTGTATGAAATGAATCTACTCGACTAGAATCCGTGATATAAGTATTGCAACTATAATCCCATTCTCCACATCCTTTATTTCTTTCAGCTGTGGTAGAAACTAAAGCATTCTTGCAGCGCATGGAATAAACCATGAGGATTTTCTCATAGGTATTATGATCTGCTGTTGGAAATTCAACGACTGTATCTCTGGTCGTAGAACTATAAGTTAAAGTTTGAACTTCCGTTATTGTCTGTCCAAAACTGGTTAGACTTAAAATAGAAAAAAATAAGAAAAGTGTAATTTTTCTAAACATAGTGATATGGTTTATTATTAAAGATTCCCCGTGGCACGACTCCAAGTCGCGTCACGGGTTTTATTTTGCAAAACGTTTTTTTTAAAATTAATACCCCGACGCTGAATCATCACCTCTAATATCCGCACCTCCTTCCAATTTTCCATCGGGTAATACTAAAATGCCTTCAAAGCGACCAATTTTTCCACTTCCTCGAACACCTACTTTGTGTCCTAATTTTTCTAAAGCGGCAACAGTTTCTTTTGTGAATGCATCAGTCTCCGTAAAAATTTGATCAGGTAACCATTGGTGATGAAATCGAGGAGCATTGACAGCTTCCGACATGCCCATTCCAAATTCTGATACATTTAAAAATACTTGAAAGACTGAAGTGATAATAGTCGAACCACCAGGAGTTCCGATTACCATATTTAACTTCCCATCTTTGGTAGCAATCGTTGGAGTCATCGAACTCAACATTCTTTTACCTGGTTCAATTGCATTCGCTTCTTCACCAACTAATCCAAATACATTTGGAACTCCTACCTTTGAACTTAAATCATCCATTTCATTATTTAAGAAAAAACCAGCGCCACTAACCACTACTTTTGAGCCATAACCAGTATTCAAAGTTGTAGTTACTGAAACTGCATTTCCTTCAGCATCAATGATGGAAAAGTGGGTTGTTTGATCACTTTCTTTTAAAAATACACCTGCTTGAATCACATCACTAGGCGATGCAGCATCTGGATTAAAATTAGACATTCGTTCCTCTAAATAATTTTTATCCATCAACTCCTTTACCGGGACATCATAGAAATCAGGATCTCCTAAATGTTTCGCTCGATCTGCATATGCTCGACGTTCAACTTCGGCCATGAGGTGAATCGTTTGAGGAGAGTGGAACCCCCAATCCTTCAATGGATATTTTTCCACCATTCTCAGCATTTGAGTTAATGCAATTCCTCCACTTGATGGAGGAGCCATAGATATGATTTCATAATTTTTATATTGACTTACAATCGGGGCTCGCCATTGAGCTTCATATTTATCTAAATCTTCGTGAGTAATGATTCCTCCACCTGCTTTCATTTCTGCAACTAATTCATCTGCGACTTCTCCTTCGTAAAAACCTGCTCTACCTTTATCATGAATTAACTCAAAAGTTCTTGCTAAATCACTTTGAATTAATTCTTCTCCTTTGGCCCATTCTCCATTTTCTTTCACAAATACTGGTCGAGAGGTATTGAATTGTTCAAATCTATCTTTAGTTCGGTTAAGTCCATTTGCTTCTCGTTCTGTCAATAGGATTCCATTTTTGGCCAAATCCCAAGATGGTTTGACCAGTTGCTTCCAATCTTTTAGTTGACTGTACTTTTCAAAAGCTTTGACCATGCCATCGACTGTACCGGGAACACCAACTGCCAAATGACCATCTAGACTCAACCTTGGAATAACATTTCCCAAAGAATCTAAGTACATATCTCGATGAGCTGCCAATGGTGCTTTCTCTCGATAGTCGAGTGCGTCAACTGTTCCGTCATTCATTCTGATCACCATAAATCCACCACCGCCAATATTTCCAGCTACAGGGTAAGTAACCCCTAAAGCAAACTGAACTGCAATAGCAGCATCAACTGCATTTCCACCATTTTTCAAAATATCCATTCCCACCTGAGACGCGAGTGGATGAGCCGAAACTACCATGGCTTTATCAGAAATTAATTTTTTGTTTTGAGGATAGACTAATTCGTCAATAACGACCTTTTTGGTTTTTTCTTGTTTACATGCGACAAGTGGTATTAATGTTATTGTTAATATGAAAAGTAGGTTTTTCGTTATGTTTTGTGGTTTAATCATATTATTAAAATATTTTTTATAAAAAATGAACACATTATAAAAATTGGTATAGTATTTGAAATTATATTTATTGTAAGTTGATTAACAATGGCTAATAAATTTAATTAATTATAATTTGTGTTAATCAACTTTTTGAAAGACTGAAGTCAATAGAATAGTATTAAAAAGAATGTCAATAATTTTATCTTTGCGATCTCTTTAGATCAGACCTGTTGAACATATTTTAATTAATGAATTTAGGTCTTTCCAAAAGAATTTCAAATAAATATAAGATTAACTTTTTAAAACCCTCGTTGATGAGTATGCTACACCGTAACTCGTTACTATGCTTTCTATTGTTCTTATTTAGTTTACTGGTTTCAACCACTACTAATGCGAAGTGCATTTATCTAAAACCAGTAAAAATTAAATCAATGGAAGTAGGAAACATGCTTTCATGGTCCACGTATAAAGAAGTGGACAACAAGTTCTTTGTTATTCAAAAATCGGTTGATGGGATTAAGTTCAAAAAAGCTGGCGACGTAAAAGGCGCTGGAACTTCCAACTCAATCAAAACCTATCGATTTTTAGATTTAGCTATCGGAGAGCAAAAAACGTATTATCGAATTTTGCACTACGCTTCTGACAATAGTTTTACGACAAGTAAAACCTTTATTGTAGAAAGAATGACGAACAACAATTTGATGATTACATCAATGAGTAGTACCGTTACCGATAGAAAATTAAGTTTGACCGTCAAATCTGTGATAGAAACGAAAGCTACTTTTGAGTTCAGAAAAATGAATGGAGAAGTAATTTCGAGAGGAAAGAAAAATTTGACAAAAGGTTTAAACGCACTTTCTTTTGACTGTTCCAAATTACCAAATGGACGGTACGAGATTATTCTAAAAGGGAATAATGAAAAAGAAAAAATTACAATTAGAAAAGTAAAAACCTCCGAGGCACCGAAACTCGAGTATGAGGTTATCAAGAAATAAAAGGTTCGGTCTCGAGTAATCGCGATCGAAAATTTTGGTTATGTATTTTCATGGTTATGTTGTTGTTGTGTCATCCTGAATTTTTTTGGGATGGCACTATTTTTTTGTGGGTACCACACTAAATTTATTTTAAAATCCATTTATTTGAATTTTTTCTATTTTCATAATCGATTACGTAGGAAGGATAATTAATCCAATCAATTTGCTTGATTATTTTATTGGAATTATTAAAATATAAAATAGTGGTAAAGTGCATCGCTTCAACTTCTAATTCTCCCCATTTAAAAGGGGTAAAATAACCTGTTGTGATAACTTTTTTATTTTGGAAAATTTGATCATCGATGATTAAAGTAAGCGAATCATCTCTAATCAGTTCAGGATGGTTCCAGTTGAAAAAATCTCTTAATTTTTCTTTTCCTTGAATTTTGTCTCCATTGATTATATCCTGTAATTCAATTTCCTCTGCATAGAAATCTATAAACTTTTCAAAGTCATTACTTGCTTGATATGTTTTATAATATTCGGCAGTTATTTGTTTTACTTTTTTGTCTTGCTCAATAGATGAGCAGGAAGTTAAAAGTGTCAACAAAAAAAGTGAATATATATTTTTACTGAAAATCAAAGTTTTCATTTTGGATGGAATCATATCAAATATTTCTTCTTTGGTTATTTTGGTTTGAGCGACATCACAAATTCATAACTTTCCACCACATACTTCGCCACTAATTCTAAATCATCCCACATTTCTTCAGGTACTAAAACATAGTCTTTCATCACAGCTCCATAGGATTTATAAATCGTTGAATTATATTTTTCTTTAAAGGCCGCTTGAGATTCTTTCGGTAATCTAATTCCAATTTCGCAAGCTTTATTGAATAATGTAAACATATATCCATTGGCCGAAGTGTAAGGCATGGTTTTACCTTTTCGTTCGTAAGGAGTTAGAGCGATTAATTGATCGTAAACTTTTAATTTTTCTTCCCACATGATTTTTTATTTTGAGTTTAGATAGTCGTCAAAAACATCTAGCACTTCTGGTAAATTTTCTCTTCCAAATCCAACTCGGATATATTTTCCTTCGTGCTCAAACATTTCTGCAGGAACCGTCATGATTCCTTTTTCTTCCACAAGTTGATTACTAAAATCTAAAGAAGACGCTTCAATATTCAATTTTACAAAAGAAGTCGAACCAGCTCGTGGTGGAACAAATTTTTCGAAAATAGAATGCCGCTCTACGAATTTTTTAAAGAGCAATACATTCCTTTTAATCTTTTGAATATTGGGTTGGAGAAAACTGTCAATATGATTTAAGGCAATGATCGACAGAATCTCACTTGGTGCAGCATTGCAAATACTTAAATAATCTTTGAAGGCAACTACTTTTTTTAAGAAATTTTTGTCTTGAGAAACTAGCCAACCTGTTCGCAGACCGGCAAGTCCAAAAGTTTTAGAAGTTCCCCAAAGGCTAATTCCTTTTTCGTATAGATCACTTAATGGTGGTAATTCTTCCATGCCACCAACCATTAATTTATGATACATTTCATCTGAAAAAATATACAAATCATTTGCTCTAGCTATTTCTACGATTTCATTTAATTCAGATTTTGACAAATAACTTCCAGTTGGATTGTGAGGGAAATTTAAGATTATAAGTTTTGTATTTTTTTTAATTAATGATTTTAAGTCTTCAGTATCGAAAGTCCAATCGTCATAATTAGGTTTCCAAAAAGAAAGTTCGCAGGAGATAGATTTTACTACTTCCGACAAGGATTGATAGCAAGGACCAACTGCAATAACGTGATCGTTAGCTTGCAATAAAACATTCATCAAAATGAAATTTAACTCTCCAGGGCTTGCTACGACTACGTTTTCGATGTCTTTAATTTTATAATATTGCAAAATGGCTTCTCGTAAAATTGGATTTCCTTCACTTTCGGTATAACCAAATTTTATGTTTTCCCACAAATCTAATTCGCTCTTGGATGCTACGTCCAACAGATATTTTAATTCATAACCATCGCAATCGGAACTAGACAGAAGGTATTTTGCATTGAATTCATGCTTCGCAAAATATCGTTCAAGTTTGAATTCTTTTATATTCATTTTTTGTAACTATTTTTTATTGAATCTCCATTCTCATCGTTGCCAAATATTTTTTAAATCCAGCTTTTTCATAAGCACGTATAGCAGGATCATTTCCAGCATAAACTTCTAATTGAACTTCATTCACATTTTTGGAAAGTATCCATTGCTTTAAGTTGTCAATAATTTTTTGGTTAATTCCCCTTCCTCGAAATTCAGGTTTTACAAACATAAATCCCAAGTAGGCATAATGGCTATTTTTATAATGAGGAGCTGCTTTCAAAATTTTTGCATAGGCAGATCCAACGATTTCATTACCTGAGAGTGCGATGACAACTTCTACATTTTCGGATTTGATCATTGCTTTTATGTCATAATAGTTGATTGGATCTTCAGCTAGGGTTGGATCGAAAGGACGTTCGACGGTGATGATGCCCTGTTCGAATTCGAGTAGAGTAGGAAGTTCTTCTAGCCGAGCAGTTCGGATTTGGATTTGGTTCATAGAGTAGGGAATGTTATTAATTGAGACTAATGATAGTAGGATTAACTCAAAGATCCTAATATGGCAGATGTAATAAAAATACCTAAAGTACTAAGTGCTCCAAAGGAAATTAATGTAAGGACAATTCCCCAAATGGTTTCTTTGACCTCCGTTTCTTCTTCAACAATAAGACTATATTCATCCGCAACAATTATTAACTGATAAATTACCATGAGCACAATCCCAATTATTGCACCTATATAAGCTAATTGATAATCAAGTATACTTTGGATTAGAGGTACTTGGAATTTATCTCCTATCTTATTAAATAGTGAAACTCCAATTACAGGAAGTGCCGCATAAAAACTATGTTCAAAAATAATCGATCCTTTTTCTAATATTGCATCTTCCTTTTCAACCTGAGTTTTGATGGTAGTATTTTTCTTGGAAACTACTTTAGGGTTTTTTAAATTAAAAGGTTGAGTGTTAGGCTTTGGTGGAGCTTTTTTTCGTTTTGCTTTATTTTTATTTCTAAGAAGTTTTATGTTGTTGTTAGCAGTTTCTTTGAATTCACTTTGAGGATATTTTTTTATGAATTTTTGGTAAATGGTAATTTTATTATCCTTCTTAGTCTTTTCCCAATCCGTCAATTCTTCTTGCCGTTTTTTAGCTTCCTCTTCTTTTTTCTTTTTATCTAATTCCGCTTGTATTCTTTGTTGTTCTTTTTCATGTTTTAATCTTTCAGCTTCTTTTGCGGCATCAATTTCTTTTTGTTTTGCTTCACGAATTTGCTTTTCTTTTTGCTCTTTTTTTTGCAAAAGAACTTTTTCAATACCTTCAACAATATCTGTATAAGCTTCTGATTCGAAAGGCCAATGACTAGACCGAACGGGTTTGCCATCAGTAGGAAGAACCTGCAAATCTGCAATGATAGAATGTTTCCAACCACAAGAACGCATAATGATTGGGATGATTTGAACTTCACCTTTTTTATGCCGTTCGATGGCAAAGGCTAATTCTTTGTTATGAAAATAGTCAGAGGCTAAGGAGTCTGCAGTAATTAAGAATAAAAAAATATCAGCAGAGATAAGATTCTTTTTAATTTCATGTTCCCAAGTTGCTCCAGCATCAATTTCTTTATCATCCCAGATAGTCAATTTATATTTAAGAACTATTGGTTGTAAATACTTTTTTAATTCATCTAAAAGACTAGCATCCTTTCTAGAGTAAGCAATAAATAATCTCGTTGTCGACATTGATTCCTTCATTATTTTTTAAAAATAAAAAACAACTTCCTATTTTTTACTTTTATCAATAAGGTAATTTCTGAATAAAATAAATTCGTCTCCGAATCCAATCAATTTTTATTTGAGTAATTTCATGATTTTTGAGGTAGTTGAGATTGAGTATTTGAAAATTTTCTAATTGATTTTAATTAGGAAGAAGATCTAATATCATTTGTATAAATAGAAGTCCTAAGCCACAAATTGCTGCATATGAAATAAATGTGAGGACTATTGACCAAGAGGCTACATTTTCTTCCAACTCACCATCAACTAAATCATTAAAATCATTAACTACATTGATTATTTGAATACCAATAATAGGAAAAACTCCAATAATAAGAATTACTTTATAGAAAGTAGAATCCATAATAGTGTCTATTGTAGGAGTCCAATATTTAACTCCAAGCAGGGTTATTAAAGCTGCTCCAAGAAATGGGATAGAAGCATAGAAACTTCGTTTTAAAATAATCAACCCCATTTTTTTTCGCAATGCTTGTTCTTCTTCAAGTTGATTATTAGAAGTAGATGTTTTTTTTGAGCTGGTTGTTGATGATTTAGTAGCTGTACTTTTTTCATTTGGAAAAGAGATTTCCTTTTCCTCTATTTTCTGTAGAAGAATTTTTTCAATGCCATCCACAACATCTGTATAAGCTTCTGAGGTAAAAGACCAATGACTAGAATAGATAGGTTTCCCTTCAGTAGGAAGAACTTGTAAATCTGCAATTGGGGAATGTTTCCAACCACAAGAACGCATGATTATTGGGATAATTTGAACTTCACCTTTTTTATGTCGTTCGATAGCAAATGGTAATTCTTTATCATGGAAATAATCAGAGGCGAGAGAATTAGCGGTAATTAGGAATAGAAAAATATCAGCAGAGCTTAGATTTTTTTTTATCTCATCTTCCCAAGCTGCCCCAGCATCAATTTCTTTATCATCCCAGATAGTCAAATTATACTTGAGTACGATTGGCTGAAGATACTTTTTTAATTCATCTAAAAGGTCAGCATCTTTTCTAGAGTAGGCAATAAATAATCTGGTTGGTGTCATTGATTGATTGGTTATTCTTTAAAAGTAAAAAAAAAATATCTGTTCTACAATTCAATGAAAAATTCAATAACTTTTTAAGACTTAGATTATAATTAACAAATGCACAGCATTTTACTATAATTACTTTTCTATCCAAACCTCCAATTTATATAAAAATTATATCTTTAGAATTTAGAATTCACGAAACGAAATTACCTAACCAACCCAATCTACATATGAGATCGAAATTTTACCTAAAAATTTCATGCAGTTTTATTTTTACCCTTTTTACCTTTTTAAGTCTTTTTGGGCAAAAAAATATTATCACAGGAACGGTTTACGATGAGTCTGGAGAAGTCTTGATTGGTGCAACGGTTTTGGAGAAAGGAAACCCTGAAAATGGAACAACCACAGATATTGATGGAAGCTTTCAAATAGAAATAGAATCCGTGAATATATTGTTAGAAATTTCCTACACAGGTTATACAACTCAAGAGGTTGAAGTGAAAAGTACTGATCCACTAAAAATCATCATGACTTCATCGGCTAGTGCCATCGAAGAAGTTGTCGTCACCGCACTCGGAATCAAGCGACAAAAAAGAGAACTAGGTTACTCTACTGAAAGCTTTGAAGGCGATGCGATTCAATTATCTCAAGCTCCTAATATTGTCAATTCTCTTCAAGGTCGTTCGGCAGGAGTTCAAGTTAGTAGTGCCAACGGAGTCGATGGTGGAACGACAAGAATTACCATTCGTGGGAATAATAATATTGATTCTGATAATCAACCTTTGATTATCGTTGATGGTGTTCCATTGCAAAATCAAGTTGGTTTAGAAAACATAGGAAGAGGAGTCGATTGGGGTTCCGCGATTAATAATATCAACCCAAATGATATCGAAACTTATAATATTCTAAAAGGTCCAACGGCTGCTGCTAAGTATGGTTCACGAGGGGCGAATGGAGTAATTTTGATAACAACAAAAAGAGGCCGCAAGCAAAAAGGCATTGGGATTAATTATACTTTGCAACATAAGATTATTCAGCCTTATCGTTACCGAGATGTGCAAAATGTGTACGGCGCTGGTGGCCCAACGACTTTGCTCGAACCAACTTTACCAACTGATGCCAATGGAAATTATCGCTATCCAGCGCCAGACGATATCTATTTGACAGATGGTGTTTTTGGACAAAGTTCGACGAGTGTTTTTGGTTTTTATGGGACTGGAGTTTCGTGGGGCCCAAAAATGGAAGGACAAATGGTTCAATGGTGGGATGGCGAAATGCGTTCTTTCGATCCTCAGCCAGATAACTTAAAATTATTCTTCTCCAATGGAAATACGACGACACATAACTTATCTTTTTCAGGTGGTGGAGAAATGGGAACGATGCGAGTTTCCCTAACTCGAACAGATCATAATGCAATTGTTCCAAATAGTAATTACAATCAAACTACAGTTAACATCGGTTCGACTTTAAATATTTCGTCAAAGGTAGATGCAGATGTTGCGGTCACTTATTTGAACTATCAAAGATTGAATAGTCCGACGTTGGGTGACGATCATTTGAATTCATTTTCGAAAGGAATGATTTATAGTTTTCCAAGAAGTTATAAAGGCTTAGAAAAAGAAATCAACACCTTGCCTGATGGTACTCAAAATAATTATGGAGGAAGTTTTCCTTTCCTTTATGCTGGGCCAAATATTTGGTGGAATACTTATAATAATAACACTAACCTTGATCGAAATAAATTAATTGGTTCGTTGAGTTTGAATTATCAAATTACCAATTGGTTGTCGGCGAAAGGAAGGTTAGGATTGGATTTTTCTTTTGCACAATTTGAAACTAGAAATAATCCAATCGATGCTTTAGGAATTTTAAATGGTCGATATGAAAATGAATTGGCAAAAGATCGAGTATTGAACAATGACTTTTTGATCACCGCAACGAACGATGGACTTTTCGATTCGCCAATTGATATTACACTTACGGTAGGAGGGACGCAATGGTCTCGAAATCAATATGGCATCAGAGCAACTTCAGGAGAGTGGGTAAATCCTTGGTTATTTAATTTTAATAATTATGCCGATGGACAAAATTCACAAATCCCTCGTGAGATTTTTTATGATAAAAAAATCAACTCGGTTTTCTCCTTTTTAAATTTGAGTTATGAGAACTTTCTCTTTTTAGAATTGTCTGGCAGAAATGATTGGTCATCGTCTTTGCCGATTGAAAACAACTCTTATTTTTATCCATCGGGTTCTTTGAGTTTTATCGCCACAGAAGCTTTTGACTTAAAATTACCATGGTTAAATTTTCTAAAAATCCGTGGTGCTTATGCTCAAACGGCAACGGATACTGATCCATTTCAAGTTGACTTTACCTATCGAACTGGATCATTTGGAAATAACCAAACAGCAGCTTTACCGACGACAGTTCCTCCAATTGCGCTCAAACCTCAGCGAGCGAATTCCTACGAATTTGGAACAACAATGGGATTGTTGGATAGCAAAATCAATATCGATTTTACCTATTATTATATTCGGTCGTATGATCAGATTTTGGATGCAGTTTTACCAACTTCCTCAGGAGCGCCATCAGGGATTCGAATCAATACGGGTGAATTGGAAAACAAAGGAATCGAAGCAATTGTCTCTGCGACCATTTTTCAAAGAAAAGATTTCTTTTTGCAAACTGGTTTTAATATCGGGCGTAATCGTAATCGTGTGACGAGTATGGGAATCGGTGCTAAAGTGAAAGAGATTGCAAATATTTGGGGAACAGAAGGTCCAACAATTTCTGTTCGAGAAGGTGATGAATTTGGGACGATCATGGGCTTTGATTATCAATATCATGAAAATGGTCAACCGATTTTGAATGAAGAAGGCACCCATTATTTAGTGACTTCGAATCGAATTCCGATTGGAAATGCTTCGCCTGATTTTATTGCGGGTTGGAACATGAAAGTAGGTTTTAAAGGATTTACGTTGAGCACTTTGATTGATACAAAATGGGGTGGAGATATTTACTCTGGTTCGTATGTTTCGAGTTTGCAAAATGGTCAAAGTCCTTCGACTTTAGTAGAAAGACAAGGTGGAGGATTGCCTTATACAGATCCTGCAGGAAATGTCAGAAATGTGGGAGTTGTCTTGCCAGGAGTTTATGCTGATGGAACTGAAAATCAAAAAGTAGTTCATTATTTATTTAAGTATATCCCGAATACAGGAGGCTGGGGGCCATTTTTGAGTACGCCTGGGATTTTGGAAAATTCCTATGTGAAGTTGCGAGAGGTGACTTTATCGTATCAATTTTCTAATTCATTTACGGAAAAAACGAAAGTATTTCAAGACTTGACTTTGTCGTTGGTGGGGAGAGATTTGTTTTACATTTATACTTCTTTGCCTGATCGAATTAATCCGGAAGGGGCAAATGGATCAGGAAATGCACAAGGTTTGGAGTGGGCGGCATTTCCGGGGACGAGGTCGTTTGGGGTTAGTTTGAATGCTAGTTTTTGATGGAATACGGATTGGGCTGATTGAGCGAATTAAAGCGGATTTGACGATTAGAGGTGTTAGGGATTTTATCCCATTATATTATAATCGTCAGATCCGCGAAAACCCGCTCAATCCGCGTCATCCGCGTTCCATCAAACCAACCTTATCAATTTAATATGCAAAAAGATTTTATGAAAAATTTATTAAAATATATTTCAGTTTTTACCATTTTAATTTTTCTTAATTCCTGTGAAAAAGGATTTGAAGATTTAAATCAAAATCCAGAATTCCCAACCCAAACGGATATTGGACCACTTTTTAATTTTGTCATCGAATCATCTCAGTTGGGTGGAGACGAACAACTTTTTATGCACAACGAAGTGATTTATCCAATCACTCAACAGGGTGCTTTGACTGCCGAAACTTTTCAAAATACACCTCGTGGAACAGAAGATATTTGGACGCGATATTATACTTCATTAGCGAATGTAAGAGAATTGGAAAAACGATTTGACGAATACGAAGGCGATCAAGAAGCAACTAATAATGTGCGAGCGATGGTGAAAATAATTTTAGCCTATCAGACATTTCGAGTAACTGATTTGTTTGGAGATATTCCATTTTTTGATGCAGGGAAAGGTTTCCAAAATTTGGACAATTTGGAACCCAAATATGATAGCCAAGAAACCATTTATAAATTTTTACTAGACGAATTAAAATGGGCGAACGATAATATCAATACGTTACCTGATCCAACAACTGCCTCTGGAGAAGCTTATTTAAGTTTTGGAGGTTTTGATAATATATTTAATGCAGCGGGAAATAGTGGAAATGCAAATGTATTAGCGCTAGCGTTATGGCAAAAATTTGCCAACTCGCTTCGACTTCGATATGCGTTGCGAATGGTGGAAAAAGATGCCAATTTTGCTAATCCTATCTTGCAAGATGTTTTGGAAAATAATTTACCATTAATTGAAGAAGGAGAAGATGTTGGTTTGTTTCCAGGTGAATTAGATTGGGAAAAAACTTCGACTCACTATTCATTTCATGAACATAAAAAATTACGAATGGGATCAACCATTTGGAATATGATGTCTGAAAATGATAATACTAATGGTAGCGGAATTTTTGATCCAAGAGCTTATATTTTCTTTGAACCAAATAATGCAAATGAGTGGGTGGCTTTTCCTCAAATCCCAGATGCGAACACAGAGGTGGCAGGTGGGATTCCTTACCAAGGACATCGCGATGTGAATTATTCAACCAAAGGTTCAGACAATATTTATTCACCTTATAATTATTATTTAATTCGAGATAGATTTGATGTTCCTGAAATTATGATGACTGCTGCTGAGGTGAGTTTCTTGAAAGCAGAAATATATTTTAGAGGATTAGGAGTTGCAGTCGATGAAGGAGAAGCAAGAGCGGAATACACAACAGGTGTGGTTACTTCAATTAAATTTTGGCAAAATGTTTTTCAAAATACAGGCATCTGGGACAATAAACCTACGGTGCTTTCAAGTGGTGAAATTTTTAGTGTGACGAACCATCCAAAAATTAATATTTTTACAAGTAACGATCAGCTGAATTTAATTTATGCCCAAAGATGGATGGATGCTTTTCGGCAGCCTTGGGAAGCATATGCTTTGCTGCGACGAACACAGGCTACTCCAAGAGAAGGTGCGATTCCGAATTATTATCGATTTGAATATCCTTCGACTGAGATTCAAAATAATGCAGATAATTGGGCGGAGCAAGTTGCAAGGATGGGGGAGGATTCACCTGAGGTGAAAGTGTGGTGGATGAATTAGGGAATATCGATATTAACATTTTAAAAAAAACAAAAATTAATTTCTTCATAAAATCAAAACAAAAATGATTAAAATTTACACTTCAAGGATACTTTTAATGCTATCCTTTTTATTTTTTATAACGCTTCCGCTAACACATTTGCAAGCGCAAACGCAGCAAAATTTACACTTCGATTTTGGTGATGATATTGTTGAAGTTCCAGCAGCATCACAATACATTGCTGGCTCAAATGAAATCAGTATGACTGGTTGGTTTTACTGTGACGCATTAAGTTATGGGCAGGGGTATATTTCATTTAGAAATGGAGGTACAGGTGATGGTGAAATGTATTTAATTCAATTAGCCAATGGAAAAATGGAATGCCGCCTGATTATAAATGGAACAACTTATGAAGTGGCGACAGCAGATTTCGTAGCAGCTCCAGAAGTGTGGCAACATGTGGCTTGGATTTATGATGGCTCAAAAGTAGAATTATTTATGGATGGCGTTTCAATAGGAAGCACTCCAGCATCAGGAACCATTACCTCAACAGATACTCCTATGTCCATTGGGAAACATATTAGTCCATGGGGATTGGCAACTTGGAATGGTAGTATTGATGAAGTAACACTTTGGAGTAAAGCTTTGTCACAAACTGAGATTCAAGAGATGATGGTGAATGAATTAAATGGAAATGAGCCAGGTTTGGAATTATATTATAAATTTAATCAGGGGGTCCCTGGAGGAGATAATACTTCTATTTCGAAGTTAGTTTCGGAAGTAGAACCTGGAGTTCGAGATGGTGATTTGGTGAACTTTGATATGACTGGTGAGGTTTCAAATTTTGTAGGAACAGTTGATAATAGTGTACAAGTCATCACATTTCCAGCTATTCCAGATAAGTTAGTTACTGATGCACCGTTTGATTTGACGGCAACTTCAAGTTCAGGCCTAGCTGTAGATTATGAAATCGTTTCAGGACCAGCTTCGATTAACGGAAGTACAGTTACTCTTGATGGAGTGATTGGAGAAGTAATGGTGAAAGCATCTCAGCCAGGTGATGGAACATTTAGTCCTGCTCCTGAAATAATTCTTTCTTTCCAAGTTTTAGATCCAACTACATTTGTTCCAGCGACAGAAGTTAGAAGCCCGTTGGCTGGAGATGTGATGGTTCCAAATTTAGGGCCGATTCAATTGGCTGCGATTTCAAATATTGATTTTCCAGATTTATTTAATGTAGCTAGTGTTACTTTTCAGGTTAATGGAGAAAATGTAGATGCAAAGGATTGGGGCAATGGACATTATACAGGCTGGTGGACACCACCTGCATATGGTGATTATACGATGAATGTTTTTTCCGAAAATAATTATGGAGCAGTAGGAGTGGAGAGTATAAATTTTTCAGTTGTAGATCAGTCTTCTGACATGACGGTAAATGCCGGAACAGATGTTTGGGTTTATGTTAATAATACGGAAGAAATTGTAGAAGTTGAATTACCAAGTTACGCAGGAGCCTTTGATCAGATTATTGGGAATTTTGATATTGGTTGTCCTACTGGAGGATGTGATGAGTGGGATAGAGTTTCGGGAATTGATGTTAAAGGCCATAATGGAGAATGGTATGAAATCATTCGATACATTACACCATACGGAGTAGCTTGTAATAGTGAAATTGATTTGACAGATTTCATGAGTACTTTGCAAGGGAAGATTGCATTCCGTTTCCGATTAGGAACTCCAGGGAATGGATTTCTGTATACTTTAAATTTAGATTATAAAGCGGGTACACCTACGCATGCGTATAGTTCGATTACCAAACTTTGGTACGAAACTTACGACTTCGGGAATATGGATAATCTTCAACCAACTGCTGAAATTAATGCAGAATATCCAGACAATGTTTTGGCTGCCAAACTTAAATTAGTTTCAACGGGACATGGATGGGGTGATAACAATACTGGCAATGCTGCAGAATTCCATGAAGATACTCATCATATTTGGGTAGATGGAAATCAAACCTTTGAACAACACAACTGGTCTAATTGTGATCCAAATCCAGATGGTTGTAGTCCTCAAAATGGAACTTGGTTTTTCGATCGAGCGGGATGGTGTCCAGGATCAATTGCCCCTTGGTTTGATTATGATATGGGTGCGTTTCTTAATCAAGATGATGTGACTTTGAAATATGTTTTCGATGAAGATTATGTTGATCTTTGTAATGCTGCCAATCCTGATTGTGTAACAGGAGTGACTTGTAATAATTGTGATGATGGATTTAATCCACACTTAATTGTGTCTTCTTACTTGATTACCTTGGGTGATGCACCATTAAATGAAGTGGTTACTGCCAACGAAAATATTGAACCTAAATTAGCATTTCATGTTTTTCCAAATCCATCAAAAGGTAATTTTAATATAGAATTAGCTGAGCAAGTGGAGGAAATGAGAATTCGGGTATTCAATAATTTGGGTCAAGAGGTATTTTCTATGGAAAGAGAAAATCCAACTTTGCTAACTTCATTTGAAATGCAAAATATAGCAAGCGGAATTTATATTATTGAAGTCCATACAGACAAAGGAATAGGAATGGAGAAAGTGATTATAGAGTAATTTTCTTTATTTTTTCAAAAACAAAATGAGCTACTTACATTTAATGGTAAGTAGCTCATTTTGTTTTGGTCTATTTTGATTAAATTTATGAGTTTTAAAAATAGATGCATCCTTCTATTCTTTTTTTGTCTTTTAAAAAGGAACATCAATGATTAACCAAAAAAACTTAATAATGAAAAAACTAGTCTTTGCTTTTATTTTATTCCTATCCTTTCTCGAATTTTCTCAAGGGCAATCGGAGGCCTTATGGTTACGATATCCTGCGATTTCACCTGATGGAACTTCTATCGTTTTTAGTTACAAAGGAGATCTTTGGAAAATTCCAACCGAAGGAGGATTGGCTATGCCATTAACCTTGCATGAAGGACATGATTTTCAACCGATCTGGTCAAGTGATGGAAAGCAGATTGCTTTTGCATCCCATCGTTATGGAAATTTTGATGTTTATATAATGCCAAGTTCTGGAGGAAAAGCTTCTCGCTTAACTTATCATTCGTCAAGTGATTATCCTAGTGGATTTTCCCCTGATAATAAATCTGTCCTATTTACTTCAAGTCGATTAGACGCAGCAGCCAATCAGCAATTTCCTTCAGGTGTTTTGCCGGAATTATATCAAATATCCACGAAAGGGGGAATGCCTCAGCAAGTGATTACTACACCAGCTCAAAATGCAATTTATAGCAAAGATGGTTCAATCATGGTTTTCCATGATCGAAAGGGATATGAAGATGAATTTAGAAAACATCACACTTCCTCCGTCACTCGAGATATTTGGAAATATGAAACTAAAACTGGAAAATACACTAAACTCACTACCTTCAATGGAGAAGATCGAAATCCAGTTTTTGCCCCTGACCAACAAAATATTTATTACCTAAGTGAAGAGAAAGGAAGTTTTAATGTTTTTAAAATGAGCATTAATTCTCCAGGAGTTTCTACCCAGATTTCTTCTTTTGATAAACATCCTGTTCGGAACTTAAGTGTGAGTGAAGCAGGTGTTTTATGTTTCAGTTATAATGGTGAACTCTACACCATGAAAGATGGAGATAAACCAAAAAAGGTCAAAGTAGCAGTAAGTGCTGATAGTCGTTATAATCCAGCAAAAATAGTTTCAGTCAATAAAGATGTAACTGAAATGGCTCTTTCTCCGAATGAAAAAGAGATTGCTTTTTTACATCGAGGGGAAGTTTTTGTGGCTTCAATAAAAGAAGGAACTACCAAACGAATTACAAACACACCAGAGCAAGAACGTAATATAAGTTTTAGTCCTGACGGAAAATCTATTTTGTACGCAGGTGAAAGAAATGGTAGTTGGAATATTTATCAAAGTTCAATTGCGAGAGAAGGTGAGAAGTATTTTTTCAACTCAACAATTATCAAAGAAGAAACATTGTTGGATAGTCCTGCTGAAGAATTTCAGCCTGCCTACTCTCCTGATGGAAAAGAAATAGCCTATCTCGAAGAACGTACTGCTATCAAAGTTCTAAACCTTGCATCAAAGAAAACTCGAACGGTGATGACTGCTGATAAAAATTATTCCTACTTAGATGGTGATCAACATTTTTCTTGGTCTCCTGATAGCAAATGGTTATTAGTTGAGTTTTTGCAAGACCGACAATGGATTACTCAATGCGGATTGGTTGATGTAAAAGGTGGGAAAGATGTAGTTAATTTAACCCAAAGTGGATATGGAAATTATGGGCCAGAGTGGGCAATGGATGGAAAAATGATGGTCTATGCAAGTGATCGAGATGGAATGAAAAACCATGGAAGCTGGGGAGGAGAAGCGGATGTGTATGCCATGTTTTTTACAAAAGAAGCATTCGATCAGTACAAGTTGGACGAAGAAGAATATGAATTGAAAAATGAAGATGAAGACGAGGATGAAGACGAAGAGAAGGAAAAGAAGAAAGATAAAAAAGATAAGAAAAAGAAAAAAACTGTTGATCCAATCAAAATAGAATTGGACGATATCGAAGATCGAAAGGTAAGACTAACGGTTAACTCAACTCGCTTGTCTGATGCGGTCTTAGCGAATGATGGCAGCAAATTATTTTATATGTCTCGCTATGAAAAAGGTGCAGACTTGTGGGAGACAAACCTCCGAACTAAAGAAACGAAGAAACTTTTAAAGATGGGAGCGAAAGATGTCGGAGACGTAATTATGGATAAAAAAGGCAAAAATCTTTTTATCCTAGCTGATGGTAAAATTTCGAAGGTAGAAGTAGAAGGAGGAAAGCAAAAAGGAATAGGAGTAAGCGGTGAAATGGTTTTGAATGAAACTGATGAAAGAGAATATTTATTTGAGCATGCTTGGCGGCAAGTAGAAAAGAAATTTTACAAAATAGATTTGCATGACGTCTCATGGGATTTTTACAAAAAGGAATACGCTAAGTTTTTGCCTCACATTAATAACAATCATGACTTCGCGGAAATGCTTTCTGAAATGCTTGGAGAATTGAATGCTTCACACACCGGAGCTCGATACCGACCAAAAACTAAGAATGGAGATCAGACGGCTTCCTTTGGATTATTTTTCGATCAAGATTATTCAGGCAAAGGTTTGAAAGTAGTTGAAGTTATGGATAAAGGACCACTTGACAATAGTGAATCGAAAATTAAGCCTGGTGTTGTCATTGAAAAAATTGATGGCGTTTCGATTTCCTCTTCTCAAAATATTTATAAATTGCTCAATCGGAAAGAGGATAAAAATACTTTGCTTTCTCTGTATAATCCAAAAACTGGAAAGCGATGGGAAGAGACGACTAAGCCAATTTCGTTAGGTGCAGAAAACCAACTTCGCTACCGTCGATGGGTAGAAAATTGTCGAAAAATGGTGGACAGTCTTTCGAATGGAGAAATTGGTTATGTACACGTGAGAGGAATGAATGACGCAAGTTACCGAACAGTTTATGAAGAAACGTTGGGGAAGAATGGAAGTAAGAAAGCACTTGTGGTAGATACTCGATTTAACGGTGGAGGATGGTTGCATGATGACTTAGCTACTTTTTTAGATGGGAAAAAATATATGAGTTTTGTGCCTCGTGATCAAGAGTTAGGAACAGAACCTCAGTTCAAATGGACCAAACCTTCGATCGTTGTGATGAGTGAAAGTAATTATTCAGATGCTCATATGTTCCCTTACACTTACAAAGCTTTGGGAATAGGGAAGTTAGTTGGAATGCCTGTACCTGGAACAGGAACTGCTGTTTGGTGGGAAAGATTACAGAATGGAATGGTCTTCGGAATTCCTCAAGTTGGGATGGTCGGGAACGATGGAAAGTATTTGGAGAATCAACAACTAGAGCCAGATATCAAAGTTCCAAATGATCCTGCAGCGGTAAGTAAAGGACAAGATCAGCAGTTAGAGGCGGCTGTGAAGGAGTTAGAGAAAGAGGTGAAAAAAGTGATACGACCTTAAATCTTAAGATAGAAAAGGAGAGTTCCAAAATATGGAACTCTCCTTTTTTTATTTGCTTTTTTTTCTTTCATAGTAAGAAACAATGCTAGCCTTTGCTAAAGTATTATTCCAAATATAATATCCTACGATGGCTGGGTTTGTATTTTTATCCAAGCCTAATTTGTCTGTACCTAGAGCATGAACAGTAATTACATATTGATGTAAACCATGCCCCTCAGGAGGACAAGGCCCACCGTAACCAGCTACGCCATAATTAGTAACGCTTTGAATGGCTTTTTTAGGTGCTAAATTCAAATTGATGTTTCCAGCATTAGCAACTAATTCATTCACATTGGTAGGGATATCAAATACTACCCAATGCCACCATCCACTCCCAGTTGGTGCATCCGGATCATACATAGTGATGGCAAAACTCTTGGTTCCTTCTGGGGCGTTTTTCCAAAATAATTGAGGTGATTGATTTTTTCCTGTACATCCAAAACCATTAAACTCTTCTGTTTGAGTAGCTTGACCACCAAGATCATTGCTAGAAAGTGTAAAAGTGTTTTGACTAAATAAACTACCACTTAACATAAGTAAGATGGCTAAAATGAAATTTGACTTTTGCATGATTTTAATTTTTTTATGATAAAATATTATATCACAAAAGTCTATTCTTTTTCATTAATAACTCATTTGTCGATGTTCAAAAAGTATTGCTAAAAGTTCAACTTCCTAGTTGGAATTGTTTGGGAGTATATCCATATTTTTTTTTGAATGCTTGAATGAAGTTGGATAAACTTTCATAGCCAACGGATTCGTATAAATCGATAGGACGCTTTTTTTGAGTACGCAATAAAAATTCAGCGTGCTCTAATCTTTTTTCTTGAAACCATTTGCTAGGTGGCATTTGGTATTGTTTGGAAAATTCTCGTTTGAAGGTTGACAAGCTCATATTACATAAAAAGGAAAGTTCTTGGAGCGTTAATTTATTGAGTTTATTATTTTCTACAACGTTAGTTAATCGGATTATTTTATCATCGTGATTTTTAAGTAAACCATTTAAAAAAGCTTTTCCTTTTTTCTCAGTTAAGTAGGTCATTATTTCCTCAAACTTTGATTTCAATAATTTTACTTGTAACCGTTTATCCAGTCGACTTATTTTTTCGAGGCTTTCGACAAAATGTTGAATGTAATGATCGTAGGAGAAAGCATAATAAGATTTTGCATTTTTTGGAGGAGTAGTGTTTAGTTTGTTTTTTTCCAAAAAATCTAAAAGAACTTCGTCGGAGAAAAAAAGTAAGATACTTTTATATTGTTTGTTGACAGCAGAAATAGTTTCAGTCATCAAACAGTTTCCCGATTTCATGACTAAGAATTTATTATTTTTTATGGTTGTAGATTTATTGTGACTGATGAATTCTTTAGTTCCTTCTTTCAAAAAACTAATGGTATTTTTAGTTAGATTGATTTTACTTTTTAGACAATTATTGTCAACTCTGTAGTCAAATACTTGAATTGAAGAATCAAAGCCAAGTTTTAAATGTTCGGGTAAAGAAATAATATTCATGATTTCATTTTATAACATTTTCCCTAAAATTTCCTTCATCATTTTAGCTGCCAAAAACGCGGTCATATTTTGAAAATCTCGATTGGGATTATATTCCACAATATCTGCTCCAACAACTTCGCAATCAATACTTTGAATTAAATCAATCACCTGCCGAGAAGTCATTCCGCCTGGTTCATGATGTGAAACTCCAGGTGCAAAAGCTGGATCAAATGCATCCATATCTAATGAAATATATAATGGATTTTCAAATTTTGGAATATTTTCGAGATTGTAATTTTTCATTTCATGAACATCCACATTATATTTTTGTGCTTGCTCAGCTTGGTGTGTATTCAATGTTCTGATTCCAACTTGCACTAATTTTACCGCAAATCCATTTTCCATAATTCTCGCAAATGGGCAGGCATGCGAATATTTATCCCCTTCATAATTATCATATAAATCAGCATGTGCATCGATGTGCAAAATATCTAATTTAGGATATTTTTGATGATGGGCTTTGATGATTGGGAAGGTAACGGAATGATCTCCGCCAAGTGTGAAAATTTTTCCACCTTCATTTAAATGATTAGAAGTGATGTCTTCGATGTCAAAATAATTTTTGATTTTAAAATCACCTTTGTCTTCAATTCTTGTCGTTTCGATGGTGATTCCATTTTCTGAAAAAAAATTCATCGAGCCTGAATTTAAGGCTTCTCGAATTAAAGGTGGTGCAAGACTTGGCCCTTGTTGGAAGGAAGATTTTTCGTCGTACTGGATTCCTTGGATGGTTATTTTTTGCATTTATGTTTTAATTTCTATTCAATTTTAATTTTTGATTTATCATGGTTTTCTGAATCGTATTTAACCAAAATGGAATCTCCAATTTCTATTTTATTCAATTTGGCGTATTGTTTTACATTGATGGTTGTTGTAGGAATTTTTTCTTTTTTCTCAAAAACGTTTCCTTCAAGTTTAAATTCATATTCGATATGAAAAAATTTGGTAACAACTCTTCCTCCAGTTTGTGAATCACTTATTCCTTTTATTTTTTTAGCATAAGTTACAACACCCATTGTTTCCGAATCATAATTTCCTAGAGCTAGTTGGTCTAAGATCCAAGGGATCCTACTAACAACAAATATTAAAATAAGGGTGGGGATAAAATATTTGAAAAATCCTATTAGATTCTCTTTGTTAAAGAAAAGCCAAGTTTTAATTTTTTCCATTTAGTGATTTTTTAATAGAACACGAAAACTCTCTAAATCCGCGACATCCGTGTTCCATCCCAAAGCATGGATTATTTAGAAATCACTAACTTCTCAACCATCTCCTTTTTTCCTATTCTAACTTTTCCAAAATAAAATCCATTCGCCAAAAAACTCAAATCAATCATTTCAGAACTAGAAGTTAACACCTGCTCAAACATTCTTCTCCCAGACAAATCAGTTACCTCAATTGACATTTTTTCATTAGTCTCTTCATCCATTTTTATATTAAAAACACCATTAGAAGATGGGTTTGGGAAAATTGTAAATGTACTGTTATTAGGTAGGTTTTTATTTGAAGAAATTGTCTCATCAAATCTTAAAATATGTAAACCATATTTTCGATCCGTGGCAATAATATTTCCCGAAGGTAAATATGGGTAAACTCCCCAACATCCAAAGTAACCCGCATAGTCTACATTATTTGGAAAAGTATCATAGTAACCTGCTAAGGTTGGATTAGTTTTATCCGATAAATCAATCACTTGCACTCCATCTTCATAATAGGAAATAAATGCATAATCTCCCTTGATAAAAGGATTGTGAGGTGTGTTAAAACTACTATCAAATGTCAATAATGGAAATTGAAAATAATCACCCGCCAACTCAATCGAACCAATATCAAGCAAAGATAGATCTGCAATACCCAACGGAAGACCGGCAGGAACTTCCTCTGCAAAAATTGCAAAACTTCCATCCTCTGAAACCCAACTACTATGATTGTATCCATTGGTTACCAAGTTGGCTTTTAAGACTGGTTGAGCTGGATCAGAATAATCCCAAACATACAACCCATTCCATCCATGAGAACAATAAGCCAAATTATCTTTGACATAAACATCATGCACATAGCCTCCTCCAACCAGAGAATCATTGCCAATCATTTGCGGTTCAGTTGGGTTACTAGTCAAATCCAAAACAATCAAACCATTGTTAACGGTATTCGTTCCTGCGACAAACATTTTTCCATTTTCATCAATAAAAATATTGTGAGCCGTTTCGAAAAAATCTAATTCTCGGTCAACCAATGAAACTGAGTTGGGTAAATCACTCAAGTCAAAAATCATTAAACCCTCTCCATCACCTTCACTCACCGCATAGGCATAAGTTCCATAAACTTTGATGTCTCGCCAAATCGTCGTATCCGTTCCTAATATCTGATCAATCAAAATTGGATTTTGAGGTTCCGTCACATCGAAGAAATGAACGTAAGCTGCACTTCCTACAATAGCATATTCTCTGCCCTCTGCCGCGTATCCCCAAATGTCATTATAAGCTCGTTGATCACTTCCAGTATCAGGAATAGTATTGTCATCATATTGACCTAATAATTCCATATTAAAAGCAACTTGAGCGTTGATTTGGAAAAAAGAGAATGAAAGAAGAAGAAATAAGATTTTTTTCATAATTCGATGTTTTCAATAAAAATAAATTTAAAGATAAGGAGTAATTTTTTTATTCAATACCTTTGTTTTTCAGCTGACATTAAAAAGTGTATAGTAACCACTTTTTTTCGTTTTTTGCGCATAAATCTAATTATTGTGGATAATTACTAAAGGAAATCAGTATATGGTACATATATTGATTTAATTTAAGGTGACATTTGATGAAATAATAAATTTTAACAGATACTCCAAACTAACTTTTGCCGTTTAAAAAAATAAATCATCTTAGAATTACCTAAGTACTTGGTCAAAAATAATGATGAGTTATGAGTAGGTTGTTTTTTTAACAGCCAAGGCGTAAAAAACGGAGTTACCCCTTAGGGTAATGAGTATTTTTGCAACGAAGGCTGGGGAAAAAAGAAGCAATCATAGCTTATTGATTATTTTGAACAATTACTTTTCTAAGATTTAAACATAAAAAGAAATGCAACAGCTTGACAACATTAAAAAATGTGTAATTGTTTTTATTCTTTTGACCTTGGGTTCTCAATGGTCATTTTCTCAAAAATATAGTAATGAATTTTTATCAATTGGATTGAGTGCAAGAGCTCAAGCAATGGGGAATTCTTTTGTAGCGTCGGTGGATGATGTGACAGCGGGCTTTTGGAATCCAGCTGCTTTAGCATCGATAGACATGACCAATGGAATCCAGATTGGAGCACAACACGCGGAATGGTTTGGAGGAATTGGAAAGTATGACTACCTAGGATTTGCAATGCCATTTGATAATAATAAAAGAGCTTTGGGATTGTCTATGATTCGATTTGGAATAGATGATATTCCAAATACATTGAGTCTTTATGAGGATGATGGATCGGTGAATTATGACAATATCAAACCATTTTCGGCAGCAGATTATGCCTTTTTATTTAGCTATGCTCAAAAAGTTTATACTGATCGAGGGAAATTATATTTAGGAGGAAATGTAAAAGTGGTGCATCGTTCGATTGGGCCATTTGCAACTTCTTGGGGGTTTGGCTTAGATGCTTCGGTTCAATATCATGTTGGAAAATGGAAATTTGGAGCCTTGTTAAAAGACATTTCTAATACCTTCAATGCTTGGTCTTTCAATTTTACAGAGGATGAAAAAGTAGTTTTAGATTTAACGAATAATACAATTCCAATTAAATCTTTAGAGGTAACACGACCACAAATTGCTATAGCTGCGGCTCGGAAATTTGATTTTGGAAAAGTGGGTTTAACAGCTGAAATGGATGTGACTATGTTTATGGATGGAAAAAGAAATACTTTGATTAGTTCTTATCCATTTAGTTTTGACCCAACGATTGGCTTTGAAGCTGATTATAAAAAATTCGTATTTTTGCGAGCAGGAATCAATAATATTCAAGAAGATTCAGACATTGGAGGAGAGCGATTTTGGACGATGCAACCGAATATGGGAGTAGGTTTAAAATTGTATAAATTTCGTCTTGATTATGCATTTACAGATATTGGAGATAATGCAAATGGAACTTATTCTCACGTAATTTCGATGGTATTGGATCTTGATTTTAAATATTTTAAAAAGGCAAGTCAGAAGTCAAACTAAATAAATGAATCTATTTTACCGAACAGTTCTATTTTTTACTTTAAGTCTTTTTGCTTTTCAGATAGCTGCTCAAACTCCAAAATATAGTAACGAGTTTTTAACCATAGGAGTGAGCGCACGAGCACATGGAATGGGAAATGCAGTAGTCGCCAATGTGAGTGATGTTCATGCAGGATTTTGGAACCCTGCCGGTTTGACCGAATTGAAAAAACCATTTCAAGTTTCTGCGATGCATGCAGAATGGTTTGCTGGAATTGCAAAATATGATTACCTAGGTATTGCTAAAAAGATCAATGCTGATCCTAAAAAAGAATCCACTTTTGGTTTTTCCCTCGTTCGATTGGGAATCGACAATATTCCAAATACATTTTATTTAGTGAGTCCTGATGGCTCGATTAATTATGATAATGTTACTGAGTTTTCAGCAGCAGATTATGCGTTGATTTTTTCTTATGCTCAAAAAACGCCAGTTAAAAATTTGTCAGTTGGAGGTAATGCTAAAATCATCCGGAGGGTAATTGGAACTTTTGGAAATTCGTGGGGATTTGGAATTGATTTGGGTTCACAATATAAATTGGGCGATTGGAGGTTTGGGGTAATGGCTCGGGATATTTCGTTTACTTTTAATGGTTGGAAATTCAATTTGTCAGATGATGAAAGAGATGTTTTTCTTCGAACTGGAAATGAAATTCCGACAAGTACTTTAGAAATTACGACGCCTCGAATTATTTTGGGAGCAGCTTGGGTGAAGCAATTTAGTCGAAAGATATCTTTGGTAACTGAAGTGAATTTTGATTTTACGACTGATGGACAACGGAATGTTTTGATTTCGGCAGGACCGATGCAAGTTGATCCACATTTGGGTTTTGAAGCTAGATATTCCGATTTTTTATTTCTTCGTGGAGGTCTTAGCAATATTCAAAAAGCACGTGATGATGTGAATCCTGATAATTTTATTTATACCTTGCAACCTAATATGGGAATTGGATTTCACGTAGGCAAAATCACGATTGATTATGCGTTTACGGATATTGGAAATGTATCCCAAGTTTTATATTCTCATATTTTTTCTTTGAAAATTGATTTTGAAAAAAGAGAGACAGTTGAGGATTTGAATTAATACGAACCACGGACGCTTCGCTGACGAACTACGAACCAAGATCAACACAATATCAATTCTGTGGTTAGGCAAAAAATAAAAACCAACTAATAATTTAACATGAAAAAACACTTCGAATACCTTAGGGTTACCCGTAACAATGTTTTAAAATTAATTGAGAATTTAGACTTAGCTCAACTCAATAAAATTCCTGAGGGGTTTAATAATAACCTTGCTTGGAACTTAGGGCATATCGTCACCACTCAACAATTACTTTGTTATGGACTGTCTAATTTGCCAATGGCATTAGAAAATGATTTTATTTCCAATTATCGAAAAGGGTCTAAACCTGAAGGTGATATCAATCAAGCAGATCTTGATTTTATGAGAAATAAAATGATTCTTCTGGCTGATAAATTAGAAGATGATTATGCTAATGGAATTTTCAAAGAGTATAAAGAATACTCTACTAGTTTTAATGCAACCTTAAGTTCAGTTGACGATGCTATCCTTTTTAATAATATGCATGAAACGATGCATTTAGGATTTATGATTGCGTTGAAAAAAATGGTTTGATATAGTAACTGTTAAACTGTTTTTGCTTCGCTAACTGTTAAAACTGTTTTGACTTTAAGAGTAAAACAGTTAGCGAAGCAATAACTATCAAAACAGTTTCTAAACCTAAAATGAAAATCCTTCAGACTCATATCGTCCCACCCAATACTCCAACGGAAAGAATAAGCGAGTACGCTCGAAAAATTTTTCCAAACATCCCTTCTCGAAAAGGCATCAAAAAAGCCATACTTCGACATGAAATTTTACTCGATGGGAAACCTGTCGAAACGGGACGCTGGGTGCAACCTGGGAACCAAATTGATTGGGTCGATTTAGAATTGAAAACGCCTAAAATTCTTCCTCTAGAATTGGAAATAGTTTTTGAAGATGAACACTTTGCTGTGATTAATAAACCTGCTGGAATTATCGTAAGTGGTAATCAATTTCGAACGGTGGAAAATGCGCTTTTGCATAATATCTCAAAATCAAAGCAAAAAGATGCCTTGCGTAAACCGAGAGCAGTTCATCGTTTGGATAGTCCAACTTCAGGGTTACTTTTAGTAGCAAAAACTGCTTTAGCTCATTTGAAATTGAGCCAGCAATTTGAATCGAAAACCATTTCAAAAAAATATCAAGCAATTGTAATTGGAGATATACATGAGGAAGGAGTTCTTGACAATCCAGTTGCTGGGAAGCCTTCTTTAACCCATTTTAAAAAAATAAAATCAGTTCCATCTTTGAAAAATGAATGGCTAAGTTTAGTTGACCTATTTCCACAAACTGGCCGGACCCATCAGTTGCGTATTCATTTGTCTGATTTTGGATTTCCGATTTTAGGAGATGCGTTGTATGGAATTGAAGGGTTGATTTTAAAGCATAAAGGACTTTTTTTATGTGCAGTTGAATTGAATTTTTCCCATCCCAAAACTGGCGAAAGGGTAGAGGTGAAAATCAAGGCGCCTCAAAAGTATGAAACACTTTTGAGGCGCGAAGAAAGACGATGGCAAAAATACCATGGTTAAGTTTTTCGATAGACCGTCGTTTTAATTACTCACTAACGATTACTCGTTTAGTTACAACTCCTTGATTTATAGTTAATCGCATGATGTAAATTCCTTTGGTGAAATTTTCAATATTCATTTTGATTAACCCATCTCCATCATTTAGATTTTTTTCTAACAATATTTTTCCGTCAATAGAACACAGTTGGATTTTGTCTCCTAACTCAATTGGTAAATCCATTTTTACAAATAAAACATCTCTAGTTGGATTAGGGAATAGGTTGACCTTGGTTACCAATGCTGGGGATTGGATTCCTGTTGTCAATTCTACTTGTAAAGTAGCAAAACAACCATTCAGATCAGTTACCATTACTTCATAATTACCAGCAGGTAATCCAGTTGGATCTTCATCAGTTGAAACCACAGTTCCATCAGAAGTCCATTCAAATTGAAAAGGACCACTTCCTGCTGTTATTGTAATTTCAATACTCCCGTCATTATTTCCTTCTGTTGCAGGAGTGAAACTATCTATTTGAATTTCTATCTCTTGAGAAGTTTGTAAAGTGATGTTAAAAGAACAAGTGGTTACATTTCCAGATTGATCTACGTATTCAAATACATTGGTAACCGTGCCGGTTGATAATTCTCCACCAGACGGGATTCCACTTATCAAAATTGGAGAACCGGTTGTACAATTATCAATTACATCTCCTATTGTGTAATCTAAAATAATGACTGATTCACAACTTGTAATTATTAAATCTGATGGACAAGAAATCATGGCAGCAATCGTATCGATAATTGTAATAACGGCTGTATCAGATTGCATATTTCCACTCGTATCATAAGCAGTTAAAGTAATCGTATTTTCACCAAGAGATGCACAATCAAAATTAGAAATGTCAATACTCATCGAATCAATTCCACAATTATCAGAACTTCCATTATCAATTTGAGCTGGAGTTAAAGAAGCGTTTCCATTTTCATCTAGTGATAAAGTTATATTTTGGGTAATGATCATTGGAGCTATTTCATCGAGCACAGTTATAGTCGCAGTAGTAGTGGAAGTAACATCTTCTTCATCAACCACAGTCAGAGTAATTATATTTTCTCCTAAATTGCTACAATCAAAACTAGCCAAATCAATATACATTGTATCAATTCCACAATCATCTGTACTACCATTATTAATTTGAGCAACATCAATATTTGCTTGACCCAAGTCATTTAAACTAACTGAAATATTTTGAGCAATGGCAGTAGGTGGATTATTTCCCATTATTACATCAACGAAAAATTGTTTGATACATCCATTGGCATCAGTTACATTTACTGCATAAGCTCCTGCTTCAAGGTTAGCTAAAGAATCTGCATTTGAACCATTGAACCATTCATAATTGTATGGTGAAGTTCCACCTGTTGGATTCAAATAAATAATTCCATTAGCCATTCCGCAATTAGCATTTACTGAAGTTGCATTTATTTCAACAGGATCGGGTTGTGTAATGTCGTATGTTTCGATAAATGAACAATTGAAAAGATCAACAACAGTAACTGTATAAAGACCAGCTGTTAAATTGGTAATCACAGAATCTCCACTTCCTGTACTCCATTGATAAGTATAAGGTGCATTTCCACCGGTTGGAGTTATGGTAGCAGTTCCATCATTACCAGTAGGACAAGAAACCATAGTTGACGAAGGATTAGAAACTAATATATTGGCATTTAAGTTAATGGTGATGCTATCCATAGCGGTACATTGATTAACATCATTGACCGTTACATAATAAGTTCCAGGAACTAAATTTTCAATTTCTGGCGTAGTTGCTCCATTGCTCCAAGCGTAGGTAAAAGGTTGAGTTCCTCCTGACACCACTACATTGGCGGTACCATCATCTGATCCATTACAAACCGAAGAACCAAAAGTAAAAGTCTCTAGAACCTCTGGTTCATTAACCGTTACACTTCCAATTCCAGTACATCCTATGGCATCTGTAATCGTAGCAAAGAAAGTTCCTGCACCTAGAGAATCAATAAAACTTCCAGTATCGCCATTATTCCATAGGTAAGTATAACCGGGAGTTCCTCCGAAGGCATCAGCGAAAATACTTCCATCGTTTCCTCCATTACAAGAGACATTTCCAATGCCTTGCACATTTAATGTGATGGGTGAAGGACTGTCAACATTAACTGAAGAAGAACTAGTGCAACCATTCGTATCAGTTACAGTTACTGAATAAGAACCAGCTAAAACATTAGTAATATTTTGAGTGGTAGCACCATTTGACCAAATAAAACTATAACCACCTGCTCCTCCCCAAACATCTAAAGTGACACTTCCATCCATTCCTCCTGGACATGAAGTCGAACTAGGAAAAGGATTGGAATTAACCTCTATTGGTTGATTTAAAAAGACAGCACTAGAGATTGCCTCACAACCATTCACGTCAGTAACCGTCACTACATAATTTCCAGTTGACAAACCTGTTGCGGTCTGAACAGAATCTCCATTTGACCAAGCATATGAAAAGGGAAAAGAACCACCTGTAACAATAGCTGTCATACTTCCACTAGTTCCACCTTCGCAACCAACAATGGCCTCTGTAACTACAACTAAAGAACCAGATTGAGTAATAAAAAAATCATCAGTAGCAGTAGCACCTGTCGAATCTGTAATTGAAATATTATAATTTCCTTTTGTTAAATTATTGAGATTAGAATTATTGGAACCATTTGACCAAGCGCAGGTAATTGGAGAAATCTCCCAATCTGTAGAACTCATATACGTTGGATTGGTTTCATCTATAAATAGAGGGAAATAAACTCCGCTTTTTGATAATTTTTTATTGTATAAATAACTTTTTGACGTTTCCACATTTTCCATAGAAAAAATGAAAAAAGGGAGAGATAGGAAAAAAGATAATAGCAAAAGTTGCTGAGTAGAAATTAATTTCATGATGTAATCTTTGGATTATAATAATAAGTTAGACCTTAAAAAAACGGTTAGAGGAAAAGTGCTTTAAGATGAAGGTTAAGGGAGAAAAATAGTAGAAAAGGGGTTCAATATTTGAGACGTAAAATTAAAAATAATAAAATTAAAAATAGAAGAATTAAATATTGAAGTTAATAATTCAAAACGGTCTCTAATAAATCTCTAATTTTGTGTCTTTTATTTTAGAAAAATAGAACTAAATGGTATTTATAAAAACGCTTATTACTTTTTTACAAGATCCTGAATATCGAGACTTGATGGGGACAACTTTATTTATCCTTATTCTAGGAACTTTGGTTTACCATAACTTGGAGGGGTGGGGCTATATTGATTCGCTATATTTTTCATTAATTACCTTAACAACGATTGGTTATGGAGATTTTTCTCCACAGACAACAGAAGGCAAATTGTTTACCATTTTTTATATTCTCCTAGGCATTGGGATTATTCTAGCTTTTGTCAATACACTTTATCATCATTTTCAGAATGAACAACAGCAGGAAAGAGAGAAGAAAGAGATGGAAAAAGAGAAGAAGAAAAATAAGAAATGGATGTTTTGAATGCTTCCATGCTTAAGAATTTTCGAATAATCATAAAAACGAGTTCTACTAGAGGTATCGGATAGACTTTTAAAGTATCCGATACCTTAAGTAAAAAGCTAATTATTAGGCGCTCCACTATCCAACCAGCATTGAACCTGTCCTAATTGTTCACTTGTCAATGGCCCACTAGTAGGCATTGATTGATCTGTCAAAACCTCTTTTTTAAAAGTTCCTTTATTCACATAAACAGAAACTTTTTCGTAAGTCGTGAGATCTCCTTTGTTGGAACCTGCATCGTGGCAACCACTTGTATTGCAACTGGAAGTCAAAAGTGGAGCAATGGTACTTGAATATGAAACAGTACTACAATCTACATTTCCGATTGCAATTGGGTCTTTTTTACAAGATGCTAAAAGTAAAATACTGAAAAGAAAAATCGTTGAAGCCATTTTTAAGTTACTCATGTGATTTGATATTTAAAGAAGTTGAAAAAATCGATAAGTAAATTTTGCTTCAAATAATTTTAATAGATTTAATTAGGAAAGATTTCTAACTAGACAAAACAATTTATTATTTCCCCTATGCTTTAGTTTTTTTAATAAAAAAAACCGAAACGCATTACTACGTTTCGGTTTTTCATTTCTATAAAATAGAAACATTCATTTAATTATCAGGAGCTCCATCATCTAACCAACATTGAAATTGATCTAATTGAGTTTGAGTTAACGGATCGCCTGCTTTTGGCATTGTCTTATCTGTAATAACTTGAGTCTCCATGATCCCATTTTTTGCCACAGCTTCTAAACCAGCATAAGTGGTATAATCTCCATTAACAGATCCAACATCGTGGCAACCTGAAGTGGTACAACTATTTTGAATAATAGGAGCAATCGTAGTTGAGAATTTTACCGTATCACAATCAATTCCACTATCGCCACCGCCATCATCATCTTTTTTACAAGAAGCAATTGCAACTAGTCCTGCTATAAATAGGAAAAAGAGAAATTTACTTTTATTCATTATGCTTATATTTAATTTGAAAATAATCTGCCTAAAGTAATAATTTTTTGTGAGAATTCGGATTTCGGTTCAATTCTTGAATTATTAATTTTTTAAATATTACAACAACTTGTCAGCAAATTTTAATTAAAATCTCCCCTCCAAAATTTCATTCTCTTGACTACCATTTTTTAACAAATAATAAACCTTGGAAAAGACCGTTGTGAAAATGTCTAAAACAATCGTAATAGCAAATTGAAATTACTATTGTTATTACATTGAATTCCTTACTTTTGCGTTCTTAAAAATTTATCTAAAGTCGATTATGAAGCAATTTTATATTTTTATACTAGCTATATTTTTCTTGGTTGATTTGTCTGCTCAAGACAAACACTTTTCCCAATTTTATTCTTCTCCTTTAACGCTCAATCCAGCATTGACGGGGGCTTATAATGGACGATATCGTTTTTCTACCATTTATCGAGATCAATGGAGACGGGTGATAGATTCGCCTTTTAGGACTTTTGCAACGGAGTTAGATGTTCGATTTAAGGTGAAAAGTAACTCTCAATATAAAGATGCGGCTGCAGTTGGATTAGTCTTTTTTCGAGACAAAGTGAGTGGAATTGATTTTGGAACACAACAAATTGCGATTTCTGGAGCTTATCACAAAGGTTTAGATTATGATAACAAACAATTTTTAACAGTAGGATTTCAAGGAGCTATTTCACAGCGAAATGTGAATTATGAGCAACTTACTTTTGGAGACCAGTTTAATGGATTAGATGGATATACTTTCGATACCGAAGAAGATTTGCCGATAAATAACTTTTCTTATGGAGATATATCCGTAGGGGTTAATTATGCTTATACACCTAAAGCTCGAAAATCATTTTATGCTGGTTTTGCGATGCATCATATTACTCAACCTGAAATTTCTTTTTACAAAGATGAGTTGGATGTGAATGGTGAAAATTTTGCTTCAGAAAAATTATATTCAAGACTTTCAACTCAGCTTAGTGCAGAACTTCCAGTAAATGATGTGCTTTCATTTTTGCCTAGAGTTTTGGTTGCAAAACAGGGGCCGCACTTGGAAATTAATGCTGGAACCAATGTTCGATTTATGTTAAATGATTATTCTAATAATTCATTTTATGTAGGAGGTTGGATTAGACCTGTTGCATTTGAAAATGATAATCTAGGGATTGATGCTTTGGTCGTGATGGCAGGTTTGCAAAAAGGAAGCTTTTTATTTGGAGTGAGTTATGACGCAAACTTTCAAGATTTGACTAATTATAATCAAGGGCAAGGTGCTTTTGAATTGTCAATTAGCTATTTTGGAGATTTTGAAAATGATAGTGTTTTGTGTCCTAGATTTTAGGAAATCACTTATTTGAATCTGAATCACAAAAGGCACAAAAGATTCACAAAAGGGTAATGTTGAAAATAACCTTTGTGTATCTTTTGTGCCTTTTTTAGTTTTAAAATTAACCATTCACCAACTCGATTCCACTTACATATTTTGAACTCTTAGTCATTCGAAAAGGCAAGTGCTGAGTAATTCTATCTGTAGCTAAGTCTAATGTCTCATCATATTTTAATTCCAACACAACTTCTTCGTCCTGAACCCGATAGGTATTAAATCGAGCATTATTTGTCAAGGAAAAATACCTCATGTTGCGATCAATGGTAACTCGAAACTTACCATCAGGTGTTCCAAAATAAGATCGATTATAAGAATTTAAAAGAGTGGGGATGAGTGGAACTTTGGCTTGAGAAAGCTTTTGAACTTCTTTGGTTAAAACATTAAGATTAGATAATTGGAAAGGTGAAATTGGGTGAGAAATTTTATCTCCGAGTTGATTAGATTTTATTTTTATTTCAAAAACAGGTTTTTCAATCTCCTGTAAATTTTCACCATACCATCGAACTCGAAATTTTTTTCGCTCCGCAATACCCATTACATTTTCCTTGAATGTTGTCCAATCTGAAGTATCAAAATAAATATTATTGACCTGTCGATCTGGAAATATTTTTCGAAATCCAGCAGGATGTAGCCGAATAGATTGTTCAACTAAAGAAAGGCTGAGATTTTCAATTTTATATTTACGTTCGTATCGCATCTTTTTTTAAGATTGCTTCGCTATCAGAAGTCATACAGCGAAGCAATCTAATTTTAATATTCTACATTTTCCACGATTTCCAATCCATATCCGATCAAACCAATTCGTCTTTTCGGACTATTCGTGATAAGTCTAATTTTAGTAACATTTAACTCACGAAGGATTTGGGCACCAACTCCGTAATCTCGTTGTTCCTTACTTTCCGTTCCTTCACCAAGTGTTTTTTCACCTGTTTCTTTTTCTCTTTTTATTTCTTTTAAATAACTCAACAAGGAATCATCTTCGTGATTATGTCTCATGTAAAGCAACATTCCCTGGCCTTCTTTTTCAATCATTTCCAAAGATCTCTGCAACTGAGTTCCATAACCTTTAAATAATGTTCCTAGGATATCGCCAGTATTTGTTGATGAATGAACCCGAACTAGAACTGGATCATCGATATTCCATTCGCCTTTTTTTATAGCCAAATGAGTATCGCCTGTAGTCATTTGAGTAAAAGCGACTACATCGAAATCTCCAAATTTTGTAGATAATTCTACTTCCAATTCTTTTCTAATAATTCGCTCCGTTCGCATTCGATATGCTACCAAATCTTTGATGCTAATCAACTTTAGATCAAATTTTTTGGCGATTTCTATTAACTCAGGTAACCTTGCCATCGTCCCATCTTCATTCAATATCTCAACCAAAACACCAGCTGGATAAAATCCTGAAATTCTTGCTAAATCTATTGCAGCCTCGGTATGACCTGTTCGTCGAAGTACGCCACCAGATTTTGCTCTTAATGGAAAAATATGTCCAGGTCTTGCAAAATCAGTACTTTTTGTCTCAGAATTAATCATAGCCTTAATTCCAGTTGATCTATCATAAGCTGAAATTCCAGTTGTACAACCTTGACCAATCAAGTCAATTGAAACCGTAAAAGCAGTTTCATGTAAGGCAGTATTAGATCTTACCATCATAGGCAAATCCAGTTCGTCTGCTCGATTTTCATCGATTGGTGTACAAATCAAACCTCGTCCATGAGTTGCCATGAAGTTGATAATTTCGGGAGTAATGCACTCTGCCGCACAAATAAAATCGCCTTCATTTTCACGATCTTCATCATCTACAACGATGATAACTTTACCTGCTTTGATGTCTGCAATAGCCTCTTCAATGGTATTAAGATTTGTATTTGTGGTTTCTAATTGTTGCTCTGACATTATCATATTTTTGATTTAAAATTTTATGGTAAGTTCTATTTTTGGTTTTATAAAAACGTTAAACGGTTATAAAAACGTTGAACGACTATCTTTCAACAATTAAATCCTCTAACTGTTTTCCATATTTTTCCCAACTAAAATTACTACGTATCCATTCCAACCCATTTCGACTTAATTTTTGTTGCAACTCCTCACTTTTCAGTAACAAAGATATTTGTTCTTGACAACTTTCTTTATCATTTGCGATAAGAATTGATGATCCATTTTTTGCTCCAATAGCTTCGTTAACTTGATCGGAAGTAATACAAGGAATTCCCATCGACATTGCTTCCAGAATTTTATTTTGTTGCCCTCTCCCATAAAAGATCGGCGCAACAAATATGGTAGCCGAAGCATAAGCTTTTCGAATATCTTCTACCCAACCAGTTACGTGAACATTCTCAGAGGCTAGATTTTTTACCTCTTGAGTTGGTCGTGCTCCTGCGATCAAAAGATTGATTTTTGGAAATGTAGTGCGAAGTTTTGGGAGTATTTTTTTTGCTAAAAAAAGTGCTGCTTGAACGTTTGGATAATAACCCATATTTCCAACAAAGGCGATGTCATATTTCTTTTCTACTTCAGGCATTGGTGCAAAAAAATGGGTATCTACTCCATTGGGTAAAACATGAATTTTTTCTTTTTCTAAAAAACTTAAATGCAACCGATCTTGCTCTGAAATAATAGTATGGTGATCAAAATCGTGAAAGATAACTGATTCATAATCAGCGATTTGCGAAGCGTCACGATTAAAAATTGCTTTAAAGATTGGGTTCGAATTTTCAGCTCTACGTTGCATTCCGATTGAGAATGCATCCATATAATCTAACGTTTTTGGATAGGGTAGATGTCGAACATATTCTGACATTCGAATCAGTTGACAATAGATATGATCAGGCTGAACTTGATGGATGATTTCTTCGAATTTTTGCTTTATTTTTTGATTGAAAAAATAAGCTACCTCAAGAGGTGTTTTTCCTAAAAGTGATTTTATCGCATTCCATTTCGCACTATTTTTATTGATAGGAAAAACGTGGACAGCTTTGCAAAAACTTTGAATATGATTTAAAGAATGATCAGTAACGGGCTCGTCAGCTAATGATAATAGAGTGATTTCGTGGTGAAGGGCAAGGTGTTTTATTTGAAAGTAGAGTCGTAGTTTGTCACCCTTTTCAAGAGGATACGGGAAGCGAGAAGTGACAACAACTAATTTCATTTTTATAAAAGAGATTAAAAGTTAAAATTTGAGTGCAAAAGTAACTTTTATCTTTTCAATAAAATTAATTCTGAATGAATAATTTTGATTTTTCAATGAGGTGAAAACTTCCCAAACTAAAAGGGCTGTTAGCGCTCGAAGCACTAACAGCCCTTTTAATATTTTTTAAGTTTAAATTATTTACTCAACGAAGGTTTCAAGTCTAACATTTTCACATATTCGTTCTCCAATCGACGAGCAATATTTAGGTTGTCAAAATTATCGGTTACAAATTCACGGGCATTTCGACCGATAGTTTCTAATCGATTTTTATCATCTAGAGCAAATGCAATATTTTCAATAATAGCCTCTGGAGAATCTGCAATCAAAACATCTTGTTGATGTTGAGCATCAATTCCTTCTAGCCCCAATTGGGTACTTAAAACCACTTTTCCAAGTGCCATTCCTTCCAAAATTTTAGCTCGCATTCCACCTCCTGAAAGCAATGGAACTACCATGATGGAATGTTCATTAATGAATTTTGCCGCATCGGGAATTTCGCCATAAACGATAACATTTTTCTTCTTCAAATTCATCAAAGAAGGAGGAGTATGTCTTCCGGCAATATGAAATTTCAAACTTGGAAAACGTTCAATCAATCGATCCCATACATTATCTAAAAACCACATCAATCCTTCATAATTTGGCATCCAGTCCAATGCTCCAATAAATGAAAGAGAAGGAGCTTTATTATAAGTATCGTAATTTGGAAGATAGTCAGCAATATCCAAACCGATAGGAGTGACAACTCCCTTATTTTTATATCCTAATTTTTTGAAAAAATCCAAATCACGTTGAGTAATCGCTACCATCATATCATAGTTTTGCAATTGCTCGATTTCGTATTTTTTTAATTTTTTCGTCAAATGGTTGATGTACCATTTTTTAGGAAAAAATCTAGTGTTATCAGCGATTCGTTGCCAAATTTCGAACTCGACATTATGCGCTCTCATAGCAATTTTTGCTTCTGAGTATCGTCGAATAACAGGAATATATGGCGCTAAATGAACAGTTTCGATTTGAACAATATCAAATTCTTCAGCTTTTAAAATTTCAATTAATTTTTGCTCAAAAGCTGTAGAAATGAATCGTGAAATATGGTAGGAATCTTCTGAAAAAAGATTTAGAAAAGCGTCGAATGGCTTGACTTCATTATCAACATCGGTAAAGTGAATAGCTTGATATTGGTCATACTCAGCAGGAAGGTCTGAGATATTGAAGTAATGTTTTTTGGTATTCATGGTGAGCAATGTAACTTGATTGCCCAATTGATTCAAAGCCTTACTCAAATATGTTACCGCTATAGATTCCCCATCTTTTAATGGATAAGGAAATTTCTTACAAAGCTGCAGAATTTTCATGTAGTCAATTATTTTGTTTAAAGTCGCTCTCGCACTCGTGTGAATAAAAACGTTCTTAACTAATTTTATTTAGCTAAGAATTCTAATGTTCGGTTGAAAATTAAAAATGTAGATCTTCTCTCTATAAATTGTACTTTAAACTTGAAGAAATAATTAACAGCTGAAATTGTATCAGCGGTTACAAATTTAAAAAAATTAAAAGAAGGATAAAAGGAATTTGGGAAATGATGACGTTTTGAAGTCTAATTATTTTCAATGATTTCAGTTTCTGGACTCCAAGGCGGAGAAACGATACATAAAAAAGTAAGGTCAACTTCTCCTTTGTTTTTGACATATTGCTCTACATTCTCAGGAACGTAAATGATATCTCCTTTTTCAATGGTTTGCACTTTTTCATCGAGATATATTTCTCCTTTACCTGCTAGAATATAATAGGTTTCGGAATGCGATAATCGATGAGGAAGAGAATTTTCTCCTACTTTAAGATACGCATGTGCTAAACTAAAATTAAGTGCTAACTGATCGTTTGAAGGATGTAAAACTTCTTTTAGGTGTGTGTGGTCTCCTGCTAGAAATTCAGGAATATCATTAAGTTTTTTATAAATCATGAATGCTTAAGAGTTGCAATTACAGTTCAATTGGTGTTTTTACCACGTTTTTACTGTAACCGGCAAATATTCCATATCCATTTTTAATATTACTATAGATAACAGTAGGATTAGAAAATGGGGTACTATCTTGAGATGATTGACGATATATAGAAGTATAATACTTGTAATATTCTTCTGAAACTGATCGTAATTCGATGATTATATTGATAGGAGTAGAAGTTGCAGGAAGAGTTCCAGGATTATAAAAGAATCTTGGTTGGAAAACAAATTCTTTTGTTGTCCCATTAAATGTCAAATCTTTAAACATGATTCCTCCATCCAGTAAGTTGACATAATTGGTTATATCGTCATCAATAAAGGAAAAACCTTCATTTGGAAGAGTTTCAATATTATTTTCTTGAAGTGCTTGTGAAGACGTCAAAACTTCTTGGTAAAAGGAGATTTGATAATAATTCGTTTCATCCGCAGGATCTTCAAATTGAACTCCTAATCTAACGTGATATCCTTCTAATTCGTCATCTTCAGTTTCAAAAGAGGCGATTGCTCCAATTGTAGAATGTGAAATTTCTATTGCTTCAGGAATAGAACTAGTGGCAGTAACTGCAGGAAGACCATCTGCTTCAATTTTAAGCGTATAAACTTGTTTTATTTTAGGTACAGCTACAGTTGATTGGAATTTTGAATTGGCATCCGGTGAGCTACTCACAGGTAAGATTGTTTCAATTACTTCATTATCTAAACAAATTTGAACATCTGCACTATTAACAAAACTAGGATCTAAATTTGTAGAATTAATCGCTTTACTTCTTGATAATTCTAGAACGAAAGGTTCTTCAGGGGAGAAATTACACAAAACTGCCAGTTTTGGATCGACTTCTTTAATATTTAGCTCAACTTCCTTCTCACATGCCGAAACAAGTAAAAGCAAAATTAATAAGCTAAAAATGGTAGATATGTGTAAAACTTTCTTCATATGAAATTAAATTCGATCGAAAGATACAAAAAATAAGTGTAAATCGAATTAATAATAATTAGTATACAACTTTCTAAAAGCTAATCGAATAACTCAACGATGGCAAAAATGGTAAAAAACTTCCCTGATAAAACCTAAAATCATACTCTGGATTAGCAGGATCTGTGTTTTCTTTTGGTGTTGATGTAATCTTATAATATTGTGGATTAGCTCGATTATACAGATTATATGCACCTACGTAAATTTTATGATCTAATTTCCATGTATTGAAATACAAATTGATTCCAGCATCTAAACGATGATTAGCTGGCATTCGAGTGTATTCATAATTAATTAAAGTTAGTCCGCCAATCTGAACTGTACTTACAGGTATTAAGGTAGAAAGCCCTGTTCCATAAGTCCAGTTTACGCTTGCATCAATCCATTTGGCAAATCGATGATTCAAAGCAATATGAAAATTATGTCTTCGATCATATCGATAATTGAAAATTTGATCACTATTTATTTCATCAAATTTTCGATCGGCAAATGCCCAAGTATAACTCAACCAACCTGTAGTGCGTCCAATATTTTTTTTCATTTGAAATTCCAAACCATAATTCCAACCTTCTCCTCGAGTCACTTGTGATTCCCAATTTTCGTTATCTATTGGTTGGAAGGTAAAGTTAAATGGATTAGATAATTCTGATCTCAAACTAGAATTATCTATATACACAGACAAATTGTTTAATTTTTTATAATACCCCTCTAGGCTCATTTCGATGGAGTTGGAAGGTTGAAATTGGATTCCTAAAACACTTTGCCAACTTGTTTGAGGTGGAACTAATTCCGATGAAGGTAGCCACAAATCATTTGGGAAAGTAGCATCTGAACCGGTGACCAAATGTAATGATTGAACCATTCTACTGACTCCAGATTGAAGTCGTAATTGGTTGGTTATCTGGTAGTTAAGTGAAAATCGAGGTTGTAGGTTGAAAAATGTTTTTTCAGGTATTGCAAAGGCATTGGCTAAAATACCAATGTTTATTTTTATTTTTTCTCCCAATAAAAATTCATCCTCGATATAGGCATTATGTTCATACGCATCAATTCGAGAAACATTCAAAATCGAATCAATATTAGCACCAAAGAATGGTTGCCCATTTACTTGAGCATCAGCACCAAAAGCTCCTGGCTGAAAGCTGTGTAAAGTACTGTTGACTCCAAATCGGAAATGATGATTATGTTTTGACGTGTAATCAAAATCTAATTTTGCCCCCCAATCTTTCAATCTTGAAAAATAAGCTTCTCCTACAAAAATATTAATTGGAGGTATCGTAGCATTTGGTACGATATCGACTTCGATAGTTTGTTCAACATCAAATTGGAAAATACTATGTGTTAAAGTTGTATTTAAAAATAAGTTGTTTCCAAAAACATGGTTCCAACGAAAAACACCAATTTGATTTCCCCAGTTATATTTTTGAATTTCTCGATCGGAATATTTAAAATCTCTGAAAGGAGCATCTACGATATGATCTTCATCCAAAAAGTCATCGCCACCAGTATAATAACTGAAATAAAATTTATCTTTTTTACCGATTGAAAAATTCAGTTTTCCATTCAAGTCATAAAAACTATAATTGGAATAACCTTGTAGAGGTACATTGTATGTATCTTGGAAATATTGATCTTCAGCTTTCGATTTAGCTGTTCTATCTCGAATAAATCTGTCTAAGAGAGTTCTTCTAGCAGTAATTAGAATCGATGCTTTATCTTTGATAATTGGTCCTTCAATTCTTGCGGATGAAGTAACTAATCCAGCTTTTATGCTACCTGACCATTCTTTTTGATTTCCTTCGCGAGTTCGAACATCCATGACCGATGACAATCTTCCACCATAGCGAGCGGGAAAAGACCCTTTTGAAAAAGAAACACTTTGAATTGCTTCTGAATTAAAAACAGAGAAAATACCTAGACTATGCGAAGGATTATAAATTGGAACACCATCCATCAAGATTAAATTTTGATCAGCACCACCACCTCGAACATGTAAACCACCCAAACCATCAGAACCTGATTGCACACCAGGCATCAATTCCACCATTCGAAATAATTCAACTTCACCTCCAAGAGAAGGTAATTTATTCATTTGAGCAATTTGTAAATGATGTGAACTCAATGGTTCAGCGGCATTTATACCTTCCAACATAACTGGTGTAACTAAAATTTCAGGAAAGGTTAAGTTGGATTTTAGCCCAAAACTTTGTGTTCTATTTTTAGATAATTCGATTGTTTTTTCCAAGGGATCGAATCCCAAATATGAAATGAATAATTCTGCATCTCCCTCTGGAAGTTTTAAAGTGAAATATCCATATTCATTGGTAGTCGCCCATCTTCCACTTATTTTATCCAAAATGCTAGCTGCAATTAATCGTTCGCCAGATTCTTCATCTTCAATATATCCATTTATAGAATAGTATCTTTTTGCTCTTTTCGAATAAAAAAGAACGACTTGAGCCCCAATAGATTTGAATTTGACATCAGTTCCATCTAACATCTGGGTTAGAATCGTTTTAACCTTTTGGTTGGAAAATTGAAAAGAAATGACCTTAACTTTGGGCAAAATATTATCACTAAACGAAATCGGAATACCTGCTTCTTCTCCTAATTTAACTAAAGCCTCAGCCAAAGTTAATTGCTCCACTTCGAAATCTACCCGAGTTTCGAGAGGTGCTTGAGCCTTGCCAAAATTTGACATCAAGCAAAGACCTATTATGAGAAAAATGTATTTCATTCAGGTTATATTATTCTAATAAATGTTTTCGATTATTGGATTAATGAGGAGGTTTTGACACCCGTTTTATCAACTACCTTTTTGAGGAAAAAATTGTTAAAAATAGAAGGAGTATTGTCTTAACGTTTCAAAACTAACAAGTGTTTGTTTGTTTTTCCAATAAATACGGTTTTTTCTTTGGAAATGGATATCAAATACATAATAACTATATGATTATCAAGCAATTGGGAGGAGGAGCTTTTGAAAAGGTAACTTAGGTATAGTCTTATCTTTTTGGCAAAATAAAGAGGAATATTCGCGAAATTTCGCCTAATTTATATCTAAAACATAAGCCCCATCTTTATTAATAAAGATGGGGCTATTTTAACGGTAATGGGAATTTTGAAGGATGCTTTATATTATTAATCTCACTTAAAAATTACATTGTCCTCCAATGAGTTGATATTTTTTATCACTCACTTTTTTTATTTTATCTATTGCAAGTACTACTTGCAACCCTTCTAACACTTTTTCTATTCCTTCTGATTTTATATCATTGGTTAAAGTAAAAGGGCAGTTGAGTACTGATGAACTTGTGAATTCTAATTCTACATCATAAGTTCTTTCGATAGCCTGTTTTACTCGACTTGTCTTTTCATTGGTGAAAACCAATTTGCCACTCCACCATCCTAAAGCATTCAGATTATTGTCTTTTGAAACGTCTCTAACTTTCAACCTTTTTTTGTCAAAGGTCAATTGATCATTGGCTTCTAAAATTTTAGTAAAACCTCCATTCTTATGAGTCACTTCCACTCTTCCTGATCGAACTGTGATTTCAGCTAAACTTTCATTACCATAATTTCTTACATTAAATGAAGTTCCCAAAACTCGAATTCTCAGATCCCCTGCTTCAATGATAAAAGGTTTCTCTGGATTTTTTGCGATGTCAAAAAAGGCTTCCCCTTTCAATTTCACTCTTCTTTCTTCCTTGGAAAACTCAGTTGGATATTCAAATTCACTTGCTGAATTGATCGCTATTTTCGATCCATCTGCCAAAGTTAAATCATTAGTAATATCAGTAACGGCGACATTTTGCCAATCCATACCTCTATTTAATTGACTAAATGTAAATAAACCACCTACAATTAAAATAGCTACAGCTGCAGCTATGCGCAACCATGATCTCCTGTTACGTAGGGGAACGACTTTAGGGGAAGTCGTTTTTTCTTCATTCATTCGAGCTTTTAACTTACTCAAACCAAACTCCACATTGGGGGTAAAATCTTTCTGATAATCAAGACTTTTTTCCCATGTTGCTTCAATTTGTTGAGCCAATAGTTGATTTTCTTTATTTTCTAATAAAGACTCCAACAATTGATGCTCATCAGATGTCAGCTCATTTGTTGATTTTTTATGAATTAACTCGATTAACTTTTCCTCTTTCATCTCTATTGATTAGTCCTAATTGTGACTTAATTTTAATGCTTATATTTGGATTGACACTAATTTAAAACATGCCCCCTATGTTTTTTCTTTTTTTTTTCGAAATGTCGTTTCAATACCTCTGAAAAGTAAGCCCGCTGACATTTTTATGAAGATTGATCAATGATTTGGGGAAATTATTGATTGATCGTAAATTTTAATAATTTATTTCTCCCTAAATAAACTTACGATAAATCACTCATCCTGCCTCAAAGCTATTCGAAGAAATTTTAGTGCTTTTGAAATTTGATTTTCTACAGTTTTGATTGAAATATCTAATTTATTGGCAATTTCTTGATAGGACATTTCTTCGAATCTACTTAAGGTAAAAACGAGCCTACATTTAGGTGGCAATAAATCGATTGATTCATTAATTAATTTTTGCAGATCCTCTGCTTCTAATTGCTGTTGTGTCGTGGATTGGTTGTTGGTTAGGACGGGCATTTTTTCTTCGTCATCAAATTTTACTTTTTGATCTCGAATGAAATTAAGAGACTTGTTGACGGCTGCCCGTTTTAAATATGCTGGAACAGAGGTTGAAATATTTAGTTTTTCTCTTTTTTTCCAAAGACCTAAAAATACTTCTTGAGCAATGTCCTCTGCCAAATTACTGTCTTTCAAAATCCGATAAACTGCTCGACAGATAGAACTGTAATGTCTACGGAAAAGTATATCCATAGCTTGTTCATCACCATTTTGCAAACTGGTTATCAGTTCCTGATCTGTTTTGTTGGTCATTTTTTGTGATAGAAAAAGAAAGCCGTTTCACGATTTCAAACCGTGGCATGGCTATTTATTATTTTTAAACCGAAACCTCAGCCTTAATATGTGGATGTGGATCGTAATTCGTTAGTTCAAAATCTTCGTATTTAAAATCAAATATAGATTTTATTGCTGGATTTATTTTCATTTGAGGCAAAGAACGAGGTTCGCGAGACAATTGTAATTTAGTCTGTTCCAAATGATTTTGATATAAATGTACATCGCCAAAAGTATGGACAAAATCTCCTGCCTCTAAACCACAAACTTGAGCCATCATCATTGTCAATAAAGCATAGGAGGCAATATTAAATGGAACCCCTAAAAAGGTATCCGCTGATCGTTGATATAATTGGCAACTTAATTTTCCATCTGCCACATAGAATTGGAATAGACAATGACAAGGACTCAATGCCATTTTTGGTAAATCACCTACATTCCATGCATTGACAATAATACGTCGAGAGTCTGGATTGTTTTTGATCAAATCGATTGCTTGTGCAATTTGGTCAATAGTTTCACCATCTCGAGTTTCCCAACTTCTCCATTGTTTTCCATAAACTGGCCCGAGGTCGCCATTTTCATCAGCCCATTCATCCCAAATTCGGACTTTATTTTCTTTCAGGTATTGCACATTAGTATCTCCATCCAAAAACCAAAGCAATTCATGAATGATGGAGCGTAAGTGTAATTTTTTTGTCGTCAACATTGGGAAGCCTTCTTGCAAATCAAATCGCATTTGGTAACCAAAAACGCTTCGGGTTCCTGTTCCTGTACGATCACTTTTATCTGTTCCGTTATCGACAATGTGTTGGAGGAGATCGAGATACTGTTTCATGTGTCTTGAATATTAAATTTAAATTAGAAAAAGGGGAGATAGGTTGAACTATTAAAATTTACTTTTTCCATAGAGTTATTTTTCAAAAACTCTGCAAATGTACGAAATAGATAGCTTTTTTTAATTTGAGAAAAAATCTAGTTTTCCACATTTTCAAATGTTTTCTATCTTTAGCAACAATAAACGAAGCAAAATGAAAAAACCATATTTTTTAATTTCCCACGAAGACTATTGGTCGATTTGGATTGGGGGATTTGTATTATTGCTAGGGCTAGTTTTATTTTTTAGAAATGCTCCAGAAGATTATGTTGCTCAACATAAAAAATACGAATCCATTCAAGCTGCAGAAAAAGCTAAAGCTCCATTCAAAACCATTGAATGGTATGATGCATTTCGCTCCAAACAAAAAATTAAAGCGTCTTCTGAACCCATCGGTAAATTTTTCAAAAAACTGACTTCGAAACCTTCAAGTTGGGATAAAAATCCATTATCTGCTTTCTATAAAAGTTCTGCAAAAAACGAAGCAGAAAAAAAGGCACTCACCATCAAATTAGCTAATTCTGTTGAAAGAACTAAAAATCAATTTAAAATAGCGGAAGAAGCTCAAGCAAAATCTGCAAGTGAAGATTACAAAAATGTAGCGCTTAATTTGGAAGCGGAAACTGCTGTTGAACAATGGTATCGAGCTAGAGATCGAGCTGATAAAATTAGAAAAAAATCAAAAGCATCAAATCCATTTAAATTAGGTTGGATGTTATTGTGGTTTGTCATATTGAGTATGCTCTTTTTGCCAGGTATTTTTTATTTGGGAAAAAAACGATCAGCATTTGCGAAAGGATTTGCCTTTGTTTTTTTGATTGCAATTGTGGCTTATTTATTTGGAGCACAGGTGAATATGAAAGCGATGGGAATAGGTTATGCAGCGTGGGCGATCATTTTAGGATTACTCATTTCGAATACTATTGGAACGCCTGATTGGGCAAAACCCGCTTTACAAACTTCTTGGTTTATCAAAACTGGTTTAGTCTTGTTGGGCGCAGAAGTTTTGTTCAATAAAGTTTTAGCTATTGGATTGCCTGGCATTTTTGTGGCATGGGTGGTGACTCCAATTGTTTTGATTTCAACTTATGTGTTCGGTCAAAAAATATTAAAAATAAAAAGCAAAACTCTGAATATGGTCATCTCGGCAGACATGTCAGTTTGTGGAGTTTCAGCAGCGGTAGCAACAGCTGCCGCATGTAATGCTAAGAAGGAGGAACTGACATTGGCCATAGGTTTGTCGATGACATTTACCTCGGTGATGATGATTGTTTTGCCATTGATAATCAAAGCGTTAGGTCTACCAGAAGTATTGGGTGGCGCTTGGATTGGAGGGACAATTGATGCGACGGGAGCGGTGGTTGCAGCAGGTGAATTTTTAGGAGATAAAGCATTGAGTGTAGCTGCGACAATTAAAATGATTCAAAATGTTTTGATTGGAATTATTGCTTTTGGAGTGGCAGTTTATTTTACAACAAAAGTGGATGTTGATTCCACAACTGAAAAAGCAAAAGTAGGTTTATCTGAAGTGTGGAAACGATTTCCAAAGTTCATTTTAGGATTTATTGGAGCCTCGATTTTGTTTACATTGATTTATATTTCCTTAGGGGATAATCACGCTTATACCATTATTGATCAAGGAGTAATAGGTGGACTTTCCAAAAATGTTAGAGGTTGGTTATTTTGTTTGGCATTTGTGAGCATTGGTTTGTCTACGAATTTTGTAGAATTGAAACATCATTTTTCTGGTGGGAAACCTTTGGTGCTTTATGTGGTTGGACAGACGTTTAATTTATTATTGACATTGTTGATGGCGTACATTATGTTTTATTTAGTTTTTCCAAATACAATTTAAATGGAGTCAGGTAGTAACGTAGTGGTCTGCTTTAGCTGACCTTAAAATTTTTCACAACTATGAAAATTATTTCACGGTCAGCTAAAGCAGACCACTACGTTACTATCTGAAACCTCAAAAGAATATGAAAAAGTCACACTTCAAATTTATTGCAGGAGTATTGTTATTTTACTTGTTTACCCAAGTACAATGGGCGAGTATGTTTTTTCCAACAAAACATTTACAAAATGAAGAAATAGATAATACGGCTCTTTTTTATACAGAAAGTGAGGAAGCTACTAAAGAAGAATTTCTGATGAAGCAAAAATAGAAACCTGACATTGAATTATTTTTTGGTAAGAAAATGTATGATGAATTGTTTTACTTTGATGTAAAATCACAACTTTTTTTATCAAAAAATTAAAATTATGAAAAAGCACGTTACACTAATTTTAGCAGCACTATGCTATTTTACCCACATTAGTTTTACACAGGTAGGTTGTCCTGAACCTTCTGCTCACGTCAATATCAACACTAATAATATCAATGCAAAAGTTTCTAATGGTGGTTACCTCTTTCGAGATGGTGGAGGGAATTTTTCAGCTTTTCAAGTTCCGTATCAAAATGCTGAAAGCCCAGCAACTATTTTTGCAGGAGGACTATGGATAGGAGGATTTTCAGGATTGCCCGATAATGGAGTTTTAAGATTAGCTACTGTAGATTATGGATCAGGGGCAAGTAATTATTTGCCAGGACCGTTGACCGATGTAGGAACGATCGGTGCAGATACCTGTACGAATTGGAATAAAATATGGACGGTGACCAAAACAGAAATCCAACTCCATTTATTAGATTTTGAAGACAATGGAGTTATTGATAACCCTAACCCAAATATTTTAGGATTTCCTTGTAAAGGCAACAATGATTTTTTCTCAGTAAATGGATTTGATTTGCCTGATCAATCTACGAGTGCTCAAGGGTTAGCACCTTTCTTTGATCGAAATTTTGATGGAGAGTATGATGCCATGGATGGAGATTTTCCAACACCATTGGAAAATGGAAACTTAATTCCTTCTCAAATGTCATGGTCGGTTTTTAATGATTTAGGATTTGGTTTTGGACAGTCTACTCGAGTAGAAATTCAGATGACAACTTGGAGTGTGGAGTGTCCTCTTGCACCAGTTTTGGACAATACTATTTTTACTTCTTATCGAGTAATTAATCGAGGACAAGATCCTTTGGATTCCATGCATGTAGGCTTATGGGTAGATTTTGATCTAGGATGTTTTACTGATGATTACCTAGGATGTAATCCTGATTTGAATACTTTTTATGCTTATAACCAAGATCAAATTGATGGTGATACCAATGGAGGTTGCCAAGGTGGAATTTCAACTTATGGAACACAACCTCCTGTGCAAGCCGTGACATTTATGGATACTGAAATGCAGCACTTTATGACTTATCAAAATGGTGGAATTGGAAATCCCCCACCTGGAACAACAGACCCTAATATTCCTGCTGAATATTTTAATTATTTATCGGGATCTTGGAGAGATGGGACGCCACTTACAGAGGGCGGAAATGGTTATAATCCATTAAGTACAGATTTAGTAGATCATATTTTTTCAGGTGATCCGAATGATTTGAATGAGTGGTCATTGGAGTCTATTTCTTCATCTGGAGGAGATATTCGAGCTGTTGCTTCTACTGGGAAATTTGATTTTGGTAATCCGAATTTAGATGTGTCTTTGAATTCTCAAGAGGTTTTTGAGACAACGATTGCTTGGTCATTTCATCAGGGAGATGGATTGGATAGATTGGGAAATGTAACTTTGATGTTTGATGAAGTAGAACAATTGCGTAATTGGTACGACAATTATGGATTAGATTCAAATCCGTGTGCGATTATTTCCTCTGATGAAAATATAGATTTCGGAAAAAATATTACGCTTTATCCAAATCCAAATAATGGAACTTTTGAATTAGATTTTCCAAATGAAAAAATCTCTCAAGTACAAGTTTTTGATGTTTCAGGGAAAATGATTTGGGAGAAGATTGAAGATATTGAAAATCAATTAACAATACATTTACAAAATACTTCAAGTGGGATTTATTTTTTAAAAGGGAAAACAGCCAGCGGAGTTTTTTATAAAAAAATAGTGATAGGAGAGTAAGGGAATATCAAATATCCAACTAGGAATAACCAATTTCGGTGGAAGTGAAAATTTAGATTTTTGCTAAACTTGGAAAATGGTTATTCCTTTTTTTTTCAAAATTAAAGTCCTAATTAACCAAAAAACCACTCATCATTTTTTACAACCACTCATCACTATTCCAATAATATTTGATATTTTACTTCCTACATTTGACGTATTACAAACATCAAATATTAAATATCATGAAAAAAATAATGGTTGTTTTCCTTTTAGCAATTTCAAATTTTATCAATGCACAAAATGTTCTGGGCGATTGGAATGGAGCTTTGGATGTACAAGGCATGCAGTTGCGTCTCGTTTTTCACATTACAGAAGATGGCGAAAAATTGAAAGCAACCATGGATAGTCCTGATCAAGGAGCGAATGGAATTCCAGTTGAAAAAGTAGTTTTGGATGGTAAAGAGTTGACGATTGAGATGTCAAATATAGGATTGAAATATACGGCTATCTTAAATAGTGATGGAACAGAAATCGAAGGAACTTTTAACCAAGGTCCAATGTCTATGCCATTAAAAATGACTCGTGAGAAAGTAGAGAAAAAAGAATTGGTTCGACCACAAGAACCTAAAACTTTTGACTATGGACAAGAGGAGGTGAAATTTGAAAACCCAAAGGGTGGACATGTATTAGCTGGAACTTTAACGACTCCTCCTGGTGGTAAATTTGAAGAAGTAGTGGTACTCATCACAGGTTCTGGGCCACAAGATCGAAATGAAGAATTAATCGGACACAAACCTTTTTTAGTATTGTCAGATCATTTTACTAAAAGGGGAATTGCGGTGCTTCGATATGATGATCGAGGGGTAGCTAAATCAACTGGAACATTTAAAGGTTCGACTTCCAGAGACTTTGCTGATGATGTCAATGCCGCCGTTTCTTTTTTGAAAAATAGAAAAGATATGACTGGGAAAAAAATTGGATTGTGTGGACATAGTGAAGGTGGAATGATTGCTCCAATGGTTGCAAGTGAAAATGAAGATGTTGATTTTATCGTGCTTTTGGCAGGGCCAGGAATTAAAATTCCCGAATTGATGATGTTGCAAACGGATAAAATTTCAGAGGCGGAAGGAGTAGATTCAGAATTGCGAGAAACGAATACTAAGATTACGAAGCAGGTTTTCAATTATATGTATGACAATTCTAAAATGAGCAAAGACGAATTGCGAAAAGGTTTGACAGAGATATTGTCAGAAGGGTTTGAAATGTTGCCTGCTGAGGAAAAGGAAGGAGAGAGTAAAGAAAAATTTATTGAAGATCAGTTAGGAATGATGTTAGATAATTGGTTCCTTTATTTTATGCAATTTGATCCAGCAACTTATTTGTCAAAAGTGAAATGTCCAGTCTTAGCGGTTAATGGTGAATTGGATCTGCAGGTGACTTCAAAGGAAAATTTAGAAGGAATAAAAAATAGCTTAGCGAAAGCTAGGAATAAAAATGTAACGATAAAAGAATTCAAAGGCTTGAATCATTTATTTCAAAAAGCGGAAACTGGCGCTCCTTCTGAGTATGCAAAAATAGAAGAGACTTTTAATGAGGAGGCGATGAAATTTGTTTCTGATTGGATTCTTGGAATGTGATTTTTTTGCCGCTGACTTGGACTGACTTTTCATATGACTTTCCACAGATATTAATCTTAGTCAGCGAAATATCTTGAAAAAAGTTAGACAAATTCAGCGGCAAAAAATATTACACTAAAATATTCATCATGATAAAAACAGGGAATAGAAATTTTTGGATTGCACAATTAATTGGTTGGAGCTTATTTGGTCTTTCCAATTTTTTGGTGCAGAGTACAGTCGAAATTTCTCTTAAAATGTTAATCATGAATTGCATTTTTCCAACCTTAACTGGGTTATTGGTAACATCTACTTATCGATCATTTATTAGGAATAAGAATTGGAAAAGGTGGGGGTTTGGGAAAATGTTGTTTTTGATTATTGGTTCGACTTTTTTGTTGACATCATTTTTTGTAGCAATTATTTTTGGAATAATAATTTATGTTTTTCAAGTAAGAGAGGTAATATATCCAACCATTTTTTCCAATTTTATGATTGCCTTCATTATGATGTTGGCTTGGAATATGATTTATTTTTGTGTTCATTATTTTAATAATTGGAACCAAGCGGAAGTCGAAAAATGGAAGTTGGCAGCCGAAATGAAAGATGCTCAACTTGGTTCTCTTAAGTCACAAATCAACCCCCATTTTGTTTTTAATACTCTCAATAATATTCGTTCGCTAATATTGGAAGACAAAGAAAAGGCTCGTGAAATGCTGTTGAATTTTTCTGATCTTTTTAGATATGCTCTAAAAAACACGGATCAATCTAAAGTCAATTTGAAAGAGGAATTGAATATTGTTAATCAATATTTGGAATTGTTGTCAATTCAGTATGAAGATAAATTGAAGTATAAAATTAAGGTGGATGAAGGTTTGGAGCAAGCAGAATTACCACCTATGATGTTACAACTTCTCGTAGAAAATGCCGTGAAACATGGCATCTCACAATTTAAAGAAGGCGGTTCTGTTTTAATTGATATTGATCAGGGGAATGGGTTTTTAAATATCAATGTAAAAAATACGGGCAACCTGAAAATGTCATCCAAATTGGGAGATAAATTGGGAGTTGGATTAGAAAATATTCGTCAACGTTTAGATTTAATTTATAATGGAAAGGCTAAATTGAAAATGTCAGAGATCAATAATTTTGTTTTGGCTTCTATAAAAATTCCAATGGTATGAGTAAGTGTTTAGTAGTTGAAGATTCAAGGTTGGCTCGCAAGGAAATAGTTTCGATTTTGTCGGATATCGATGCTTTTGATGAGATTATGGAAGCGGAGAATGGAGAATATGCAAAAGCATTGTTAGAAAAATTTTCACCAGAAGTTGTGTTTCTAGATATTCACTTGCCAGGAATGAACGGCTTTGAATTTTTGGAAAGTTTAGATCAAATTCCCAAAGTGATTTTTACAACTGCTTACGATGAATATGCTATCAAATCATTTGATTATAATGCTATTGATTATGTTTTAAAGCCAATTAAAAAAGAACGTTTAGAAAAAGCGATTGCTAAATTGGATTTAGGAAAAACGAAAATGAAACGTTCTGGTTTTCCCACACAACAAATTTTTGTAAGAGATGGAGAGAAATGTTGGTTTGTAAAAATTAGCGATATTCGGATTTTTGAGTCAGTCGGGAATTACTCTCGAATTTATTTTGATGAAAATAAACCTTTGGTTCAGCGGAGTTTGAATTATTTGGAAGAGGTATTGGATGAAAGTACTTTTTTTCGAGTCAATCGACAGCAGATTATTAATCTTAATTATATCGAGAAATTAGATACTTGGTTTAATGGAAAATTAAAAATTACAATGAAGTCGGGGGAGGAGATTGAAGTTTCTCGTAGGAGATCGAATGAGATAAAACGGATGTTTAGCTTATAGATTAGTTTTAGATTTCTTTCTCTCTTTAATCATCCCTTCTCCTAATTCTTCTCTTCTTAAAACTGGAACCCCATCTCAAAAAGGTTGCCTAAGGTTTCGAGAAAATTCCCTAACGTCACCTATCTATCACATTTCCAATTTTTTTGACGAAAAAATAAATTTTATTGTATTTTACACATTAATTAAAATGGAATATTATTCTTAGAACAAGTCTATCTAACTACTGTTGCACTATCTTATCATTGTTTACTAACCTAGCGAGTTTTTATTACTAAAAATTGAAATTCATCTCGTATTTTGCGAGTAAATTTTAGAAGCACTTTTTTATACAAAAACAATAAATATGTACAGATTTACAAAAAGCTTTTCTATTACTATTTTAGCCTCAATTATTGTTGGAATGATGGCTGTTGGATACTCACAAACACCTTTTGGTTTTAAAATCTTTGAGGATGCTAATGATTATCTATTTAGTGCTCATGATTATATGTTACAACGAGCAATTGATGCTGACCCTATCATCGAAATAAATATCGCGAATCAAGAGAAACAAGCTTATAATTATATGAGTAACCTTTCTAGCCAAAGTGAAAGTATTTTGGCAGATTTTACTTTACCAGTCGTAGTTCATGTTGTTCATTCTGGTGAAGCTGTAGGAACGGGAACAAATATTTCTGCTGATCAAGTGGATCAAGCTATTGCAGATTTAAATGCCGCATTTGATGGTTCGTTTGGAACAGGTGTAAATACTGAGATTGAATTTTGTTTGGCAAAAAATAACCCAGCTGGGGATCCAGCCACTGGAATCACAAGAGAGGAATCACCTTTGACAAATGTAATAATTGAGACAGAGGATTTATTAGTGAAAGAAATAGATAGATGGGATCCAACAAAATACATTAATATTTGGGTAGTAACTGATTTGTCAAGTAATGCTTTGGTAGGAGATGTTAGAGGTTATTCATATCTACCAGTTTTTCATGGAACAGATCGAGATGGGATTGTTATAGAGGCTGAATATTTTGGAACAACACCTGAAAACTCTACTATTCTAGTACAACAGATGGGACATTATCTAGGATTGTATCATACTTTCCAAGCTGGATGTGGAAATGATAATTGTTTGTTGGATGGAGATAGAGTTTGCGATACTCCTCCGGATTGGACAATGGCAGAAGCACCTTGTAATGTAGATGAAAATAGTTGCTTCACAGATGCAGATGACCCAAGTGCGAATAATCCATTTACAACAGATGTAAATGATATGCGCGAAAATTATATGGATATTAATCCATTAGCATGTTTGACAGCTTTTACCCAAGGACAAGCTGATCGGATGACATTTTTCATCAATGGACCGAGAGTTAGTTTGACTGGTTCGACAGTTTGTGATACGGATTGTGATACGCCAATTGAGGAGTTGTCATTTAATCCAGGAAATGATACAACGATTTTTGCGGGGACGCCTCAAGTATTTTTTGCGAGTTCTTCAGTTGATCCGACTGCAACGACTTTTAGTTGGACATTGAATAGTTTGGAAATTGGTACTGGAGCAAATTTAGTTTATCAATTTAATACTGCTGGAACTTATACCTTAACATTGACTGCTGGCAATGCAGATGCAGATTGTTCAGTTAGTTATTCAATTGAAGTGACTGTAGTGGATTGTATTGGAAATTCTCATGTTGATGCAGCGACAGGTGTGGATGTGTTTATGTGTGGAGATCCTGGAAGTCCATGTCGAACAATTCAATATGCATTGGATAATTCAGTTTGTAGTGGAGATACGATTTTTGTACATAGTGGAACTTATAGTTTGCCAGCTGTGACTCCAAGTACAACTCCAATAGCTTTGATTCCAGAAGATTATACAGTTACGTTTTTTGGAGTAGAAGATGATGGAGATGTGATTATTGATGGGGAAGGAGTTAGAAGAGCGTTTGTATATGATTACTCAGATTCAGGTTGTCCAACTTCATTGGTTGACAATGGGGTGAATGTATCTCATGCAATTAATTTTGCTCATTTGACTATTCAAAATGGACAATCTATAGAAGAGCAATGTACGAATGGAAGTTATTTTTCAAGTGGATCAGCAATTCATATGGTTAATGTTGATTCTTCCTCATTAAATATTTCAGTTGACGATTGTCAATTTATTAATAATAATACTTTGGATGATGAATTATTGAATATTGGTGGATCATCATTTGGCGCAATTTATTTTGATGGGAAAATGGACGATCTAGTTCCTGCTGGAACGAACTCAAGTTTGACAATTACTGATTCTGAATTTTCAAGTAATAGAGCTGAGAATGCTTCGAATGGAGGAGTTGGAGGAGCAGTTTCTATTCATAATGTAAGAGAGGTAAATATTTCTGATAGTTATTTTTGTGAAAATAGTGTTTTCAGTTCTGCAGCAGATAATGGAGATTTATCTTTTGATCGAAACTCTGGAGGGGCGATTGCTATTTTTGATAGGTCAAATGATGTTGGGGTTGATGCTCATAATCACACAATTGATAATTGTTATTTTTTAAATAATTCAGCAACTTCTACTCTTGGTGCTGGATTTTCCAACCAATCAGAAGGTGCTGCTATTTTCCTAGGTGGAGATTTGGATGATATGACAGCCACTTCAACAGCTACTTTGAATATTAATAACTCTTCTTTTTTCAATAATAATATAGAATTAGGAACTGAGCATTTTGATAATTCGGTGGGAACAATCATTCCTACTGGAGTTACTTTAGATAGTAATCCTTACACTTTTGACTTAGGAAATGATACGACTATTTGTAATATCGATTCTGTAACGATTGGAACAGATATATTGGGAGCTGAATTTTTATGGAATACTGGGGCGACAACTTCGATGATCACAGTTGGAGATACTGGAGTTTATGTTTTAACTATTTCTATGGGAGTGTGTGAGTTTGTTGATTCGATTGAAATTAGTGAAATCATTTGTGGTGAAATTTGTAACAATGGAATTGATGATGATGGCGATGGTTTGATTGATTGTTTTGATCCAGAATGTTGTGGTCAAAATGGTTGTGATTTAGCGTTTTATAATGAATGTGCTAATGATTGTGAATTTACAAATATTGATAATGTTGTTCAAGCTCAATTGAAATGGCAAAGTAATGTGAATATTTCAGATAGCGCAACTCCCGTGACTGCAGATATAGATGGAGATGGAACTCCTGAAGTAATTGTTTTAGATGAATATTTTACAACAAATAGTATAGTAATTCTTAATGGTTTGACAGGAGAAGAAGAATTACAAATACCATTACCAGGTTTGGATACTCATACTTCTCTTGCTGTAGCTGATGTAGATAAAGATGGAACTGGAGAGATTTTTTATTTTGGAGGTTCTACAATTACTAGATTTGAACATGATGGGACTTCTACTGCTTCACAAACTTTAATAGGTTCTTCTGGTGGTTGGGATGAAACAGTTGGGGTAGCAGATTTTGATGGAGATGGTTCAGTAGAGGTTTATGTAAATAATACTATTTTTAATGCTGCAGATTTGACAATTCTTGCTTCAATTCCAATTACAACAGCAGATGCATTATTATCAGTTGCAGTAGATGTTTTGGATGATTCAGCTTGTCCGAGTTGTGAAGGATTAGAATTAGTAATGGGAAAAAGAGTATATAGTATCAATATTGCTAGTGGGACAGTTATACAAGTAATGGAGGCTAATATGGATAATGGTATTGTCTCGATTGCTGATATTGATGGTGATGGAGATCTGGATGGGGTAGTATCTGTTTATGACGGTTCTGTGGTTTTGCCTTCTATGATTTATGCTTGGGATTTGCAAACTAATTTAGTTATTGGTCAATATGTACCTAGTGATCGTGCTTTTCCATCAGCTATTGCTGATATTGATGGAGATGATCAGCTGGAAATTGTTTTCAAAACTGGGACAGAAGTTGTCGCATTGGAGAATGACTTTACTTTGAAGTGGACAATTCCTTCAGTAGAAAATAATAATACAAGTCCTGTGTGTTTTGATTTTGATGGAGATGGTGATTTTGAGATAGTATCAAAAGGAAGAGAGGAGATGGTGATACTGGATGGGACTAATGGTAATATTATGTACTCAACTCCTATCTTTTCAATTTCTGTAGTAGAATCTCCAGTAATTGTTGATGTGGATGGAGATGGCTTAACTGAGTTGTTAGTAACTGGAGCTGCTTCACAAGCTGATGTAGGCAATCAAATTGGGTTCCTTCGTGCATACACTTCAAGTACTTTCCCTTGGCAAACGACTCGACAAGTTTGGAATCAAAATGCATACTTCAATGTAAATATTCAAGAAGATTTGACGCTTCCTATTTCCCAACAACAACATCATCTTGTTGGAGACAATGTCGTTTTAAATAATTTCTTAACTCAACATGGAGAACAATTAGGAGCGGATGCTTCTATCAATAGTGTCGATGTTCAATGTGCTTTAAATGAATTGGTAGTTACATTGGAAGTCTGTAACACAGGTGATAATGTTTTATCTCATACAACACCAATTACATTTTATACAAGTAATCCAACAACTGGTCCAACAAGTGGTCTGGCTACAGAAAATCTAGGAGTGATTGTCCCTATTGACAGTTGTACATTTGTGGAGTATACTATTCCTGCACAATATGATGATCCCGTTTTCGTAGTAGTGAATGATGATAATTCGATTACTTTACCTTATGATTTGAATTCAGATTTTCCAGTTACCAACATTGGCGAGTGTGATTATTCAAATAATATTATTCAATTTACAGAAGTACCTGAGCCTTACGAATTAGATCTAGGAGGTTCAGTAACGATATGTGATAATTCATCTCTTGAGTTAAATGCAAGTTCTCACTTTGTTAGTTACGAATGGCAGGATGGAACAACTGATTCTACTTTTACCGTTTGGGATGGAGGAACTTATACAGTAACAGTAATTGATTCGTGTGGTGGAGTTCAGACAGATATGATTGATGTGATCGTTGATCCAAATACCATAAATATGACAATGCCTGAAAATGCGGTTGTGTGTCCAACTCAAGATACATCATTTACCGTAGTTGGAGATTTTGATACCTTCCAATGGCAAACGATAGAGGGTGGCGATGACTTTTTAGATTGTACTACTTGCCAAACGGTAAATGTTATTAATCCAGATGCTGAAGTGATGTATGTTGTTACTGCAAGTAATTCAATGACGGGATGTTATAGTGTGGATACAGTATCCTTAACTTTTACCTCAATTTCTACTTCTGGAGATACTTTAGTATGTGCTGGAGAATCTGTTTTGATTCATGGAAATTTAGAAACAGTAGCTACTACTTACACCGAAACATTCACGTCAATATTAGGATGTGATTCTACGAGTTCAATAACCTTAAATAATTATCCAACATCTACCTTAAGTTTCCAATCAGTTCCAACCTGTCCAAATGGTAGTGAAGGTTCGGTTACCGTTTCAATTAGTCCAGGTGTCGCGACTAATTATGAATGGAGTGTAGCTGGAGCAGGAAATGTTCCTACTGTAGATGGTTTGCCAGCAGGAGTTTATACCGTAACTGTAACTGATACTAATGATTGTACTACCGAAGGAAGTGTAGAAGTTATTGAAGATAATTCATTTACCATAAATACAGATTTTATAGCTCCTACTTGTATCGGAGGTGACGATGGCGTATTAGAAATTCTTAATGGACAACAAGATTGGAGTTATAGTTTAGATGGAGGTCCATTCCAAGCGAGTTCTATATTTACAGGTCTTTCAGCTGGAGAATATCCTATCGCTGTTCAGATTGGAGATTGTACTTATGACGACTTATCAGGTGTGGTAGAAAATCCATTTGGAATACAAATCGCTAACTTCCCTGGCGATGCAACGATTGATTACCCAGATTCTTTCCAAGTTCCAGATTTATTAATTGTTTCTACCAATCCAATTGCAAGTATAGTTTGGTCTGCCCCAACGGCAACTGGATTGAATGGATTAAGCTGCATTAATTGTGAAAGCCCAATGGCATTACCGCTTCAAACTTCGACTACTTATACATTTACAGTAACCGATGAAGAAGGTTGTGATGTTTCGTTAAGTTTTACCCTTACAGTAAATTTACCATGTGATCCAGAAACGGTTGAAATTCCAAATGCATTTACGCCTGATGGAGATGGATTGAATGATACCTTTAGTGCGGTCACCGAGGAACGAATAGAAGAAGTTCTTGAAATAAAGATTTACAATAGATGGGGAAATCCAGTTTACTCTTCAGAAACAGGTGAACCTTGGGATGGAATGGATGGAGATAAACCAGCTCCAATGGATGTCTATGTTTGGGTGATGACCATTGGTTGTGAAGTTGGTGACTTAAATGAAAGAATAACCAAATCAGGAGAAGTTACTTTGATTAGATAAAGTAGAATTTCTTTTTTATAAAATTAAAATCCCTCAAGCGAGTCTTCGTTTGAGGGATTTTTTTTTTACTTTGAAAGTTGAAAGAACATCGTCAATATTTAAAATATCTATTTTGAAAGAAATAATTGTCAAAAAAGGTCAAATCTTACAACGAGATGGGGAACTGAATAGCAAAGCTTATGTGGTTAAAAAAGGTTTATTACGTTCGTACTATATTGATGAAAAAGGGAAAGAACATATTTTTATGTTCGGGCCAGAAGGCTGGATAATTTCTGATTATCTTGGTATAGTTGAACCTAGCGTTTTATTTATTGATGCATTGGAAGATTCAGTTGTTGAAGTATTGGAAAAAAAAATTGAGGGAACGGTCAATGTAGATGTTGCCAAAATCTTTAAAAGAGTGGGGGTGCTTCAAAATAGAGTAATTATGCTAATGAGTTCAACGGCTATTGAACGTTATGAACACTTCATTAAAACTTACCCTCAGATTGTCCAAAGGGTTCCTCAAAGAATGATTGCTTCTTATTTAGGAATCACTCCAGAAGCATTAAGTAAAGTGAAACGAGAGCGAAAACAAAAAATGCAAAACTCTTAATCTAGATTAATGTTTACCTTTTTTTACCTTCCTAACTTTACACTATGATTGAGAGAATTGAATAAACGATCTCGATCAAATAACTTTTTCAAAAAAATAAAATAAAATAAATGAAGAGTCAAAAAATTATTTATTGGGCAAGTACAGGATTATTTACTGCTATGATGTTGATGTCATCAGGAATGTATATTTTTAATAATGCAGAAATTATGAAAGCATTTGAAACATTAGGTTATCCAACTTATATCATTTACCCTTTAGCTGCAGCAAAATTATTAGGCTTAGTAGCTATCTGGACAAAGTTATCTAAATCATTAACTGAATGGGCTTATGCAGGTTTTTTCTTTAATATAGTACTAGCATTTTTTGCACACTATATGATAGGTGATGGGGAATTTCCTGGAGCACTTGTGGCAATGATTTTAGTTTTAGTATCTTATTTTTCGTACAAGAAATTATACTAGAGTCAGAGTTATATTCAAAAAAATCCTCAACCGAATTTTCGGTTGAGGATTTTTTTTTGAAATAACTTAAGGATCTGTTTCTAAGCAAGTTTTGCATATCGTTTATTGTATTCTGAAAAAGAAATCATCCGTTGAGTTTCCTCATCCCATAATTTATGAAAAATACATTCCAAGCTTTTTCTAAAAGAAAGTATGGTGACATATTTTTGAAAAATAGGATGATCACTATTACATTTTTCCAAATTATAACTTGGGATCAAAGAACTCAAATGATGAATATGATGAAAACCAATATTTCCAGTCAACCACATCATAGGCTTTGGCAATTTATAATACGTACTTCCTCGAATAGCGGACAGTAAATATTCCCAATTTTCTTTCCATTGTTTATAAGATTCTTCATGCTGATGTTGAACATAAAAAAACCAAATTGCAATGATGGCAAAAAAGATAATTATCGGTGCTTGAACCAATAAGAAATTTTTCCAACCAAAAATAAACCCAAGGGAAATGTAAAACAAAACCAAAAACAAATTACTCCAGATCAATGACTGCCTTACTTTTTTCCAACCTTTCAAATTGATAAATGGAAATCGATTATGAATCAATAAATAGTACAATGGACCTATCAGAAACATCACGATAGGAGTACGATAGATTCGATATTTTATCTGTCTCCACTTCGGCAATGCTTTATATTCATTGACGGTCAACAAATCGACATCGCCAATATCTCGAAACTCCAACGTTCCATTATGTGCATGATGAAAACTATGAGATCGCGACCAATATTTGTAAGGAATGAGGGAGAAAAAACTACAAACAAACCCGATGGCATTATTCCATTTACGAGATTTTAAAAAAGATTGATGGCCACAATCATGTTGGATGATAAATATTCTAACTAGAAAAAATGCATTTAAAACTCCTAATCCTATAGTGAGCCAATAAGAAATTCCTAAACTCAAATACATTAAAGCCCATAAGGCGAAGAAGGGCAAAAAAGAAGTAAAGATTTGTAGAACTGCTTTTTTTGTATTTGGTACTTGATATTTTTTGACGATTTTTTGCCAATTCTGGAGTACCTCTTTGATCTCACTAGATTCCATAATGAATTTGATTTGGTTAGTTCTAAAACATAGTAATAGTGAAATGGTTTTTGACTTCACTTATTAACAAATGAAAAGAGCGTTTAAATAAAATTAGTTATAGGGTGTAATCTTGAGTAAAATCTATGATTTTTTATTTCTAACTTTTTTCTTTTTAAGTTGAGTTGAAGAATCAGTTGTTGTTGTTTGTTGAACAGTTTTCTGATCTATGTTTTTTGCTTTTGGAGCAGTTTTTTTTGATTGATTTTTGGCAGATGGAGTTAATGCAGATTTCTTTTGGACTACTTTATTAGCAGGCTGTTTGGCTCTTCTTTTAGGAGTTGGTTTCGTTTTCCTTTCAGGAGATTTTTCTTCAGGTTGATTTTGTCGGGTATTTTTTTGATCTGTTTTTTGATTTCTAGAAGTAGGTTGACTCGCTCTTTTTTGAGGAGTAGTTTTTGTTTTTTGAGTAGCTACTTTTTTAGCTGGTTGATTTTGTCGAGTGTTTTTTGGATCTGTTTTTTGATTTTTAGAAGCAGGTTGACTCGTCCTTTTTTGAGAAGTAGTTTTTGTTTTTTGAGTGACTACTTTTTTAGCTGGTTGATTTTGTCGAGTATTTTTTTGTTCTGTTCTTTGATTTCTAGAAGCAGGTTGACTCGCTCTTTTTTGAGGAGCAGCTTTTGTTTTTTGAGTGGCTACTTTTTTAGCCGGTTGATTTTGTCGAGTATTTTTTTGTTCTGTTCTTTGATTTTTAGAAGCAGGTTGACTCGTTCTTTTTTGAGGTGTTGCTTTCGATTTAGCAATATCCCTTTTTTTGTCAGCAGCTGTGAGTCTTTTGATTCGTTCTTTTGACAATGCATAAACCATAGCCAACTGCTCTTTTGGAGTGATATTAGAGTTGTCAATTAAAACAGCTTCTTCAGCTTTTTTTAGCGGACTATCTTTTCGAGTAGAGTCGATATGATCCCGTTCAAGTAAATTATCTTTAATTGATTTTAAACTTACCTTTTGTCCTTTTTTGACCAATTCATCATATCGACGTTTGGTGCGAACATTTTCATCTGCTGTCAGAAATATTTTTAATTCGGCATTTGGAAAAACGACAGTACCAATATCTCGACCTTCCATCACGATGCCTTTGAGTTTCCCCATTTCTACTTGTTGTTTGACGACCATTTTTCGAACGGTACTAATGGCTGCAACATGGCTTACATTTTTGGAAACAAACATTTTGCGGATTACATCCTCTACATCTTTCCCATTTAAATAGGTACGATTTCCTCCGACTGTACTTTTAAAAGTGATATTTATTCTTTTTAATGCTTTTTCCATTTCGGCAGTCCTTTGGATGTTAACTCTGTTTTCCAAAAAATAATATGTAACTGCTCGGTACATCGCTCCTGTGTCAATGTATCCATAATTCAATTCGGTAGCCAATGCTTTTGCAAGGGTAGATTTTCCGCAGGCAGAATGCCCGTCTATAGTGATTATTATCTTTTTCAATGGGAGGTTGATTTTATTTTTTTAGTGCTTCGTATAACTCATTTCCCCAAGCTGACTATTTTAAAAAATCGATATTCTACAAATTGCTAGGGGATGAGATATAATTTCATCATGCAAATTTAATATTATTACTTATTTTTTTTCAAAAAAAAGACTTACCCGTTTGTCAATTGGAGTAAGTCTTTTTTCTTCATGTAGGAAAAAATTAGATTAGAGTCTTGTCAAAATCATATTCCATAATTTTTCATAAGGTACAACCTCCAATTCTGAGATTAAACCTCGATAGAAAAACGGGAACTCAATTAAGCGATTATAATATTTATCGACGTTGCTTAAGTTTTCAATTTGGAAATCAGCTTTCACTAGTTGTTGAAGCAAACGGATAAATTGAATCGTTCTAAAATATTCTTCTTTTTTCAATTGACGATTAGCATAACTTTTCAATCTGTCAATTCGTTCTGCAGCATTATTATAACTTTTCTTTTCAATTAAAAATAACATCTGTGCAATCACCATTAATACTGTAAATATCCGTTGATCTTTTGGATACAAAACAGGATCATTGATGAATCGAGAAACTCGGAAGGCTTTACGTCTTTGAGTTAGTAGTACTGGATTTGAATCTCCTTGACTTTCGATAATATAATTTAAGAAAATATCATAAATCTTCCATTTTTCTCGAGTACGTGTTGGTAGTTTTTTAAACTTAGAAAGACTCGATGCTTCATTAAAAACTGCCAATGCATTGATATAATTTTCAGTATGAATGGCCAAAAGAAGGTAGTATTCCATGAAATTAAACCAAGTAGAACTTCCTTTTGGAAAAGACTGCAAACATTTTTCTGCATTGATTTTTCCATTTTTCCAATCCCTCAAATGAAGATATGCTGACATCTTTTTCATTTGGAAAGTGGCTAATTTATCATCTTGATAATAAGTTGGATTGTCTTCAATATATTTTTCGGCTTTGTTACAAACTTCTAACATCGCATCAAAATCTTTCAACATTTCATACCTATATGCCCAAACCAAATACATATTATAAATTACAATCGGTGAGTCATAGATTTCCGATAGACCAACCAATGCATCACAATAAATTCCAATTCTTTCCTCTAAGTCAGAAGCTTTACCTAATGGTTTGTGATAATTCATGATCACCCGTTGATACAATTCCTCTGAACGAATTTCTGCATCTAAAACATTTTGAAATTGCTTGCTATGTTGGTCATAAATATCATAGTTTTTTTCATCACCAGTTTGAGCAGCATATCGACGAAGAATACGAGCACAATTCACAATTACATCTGCAAATTTAAATTTCAATCCAGTAGTCAATATTTGCCGAGCCAAGGCTGAAGCAGTATGATTAGCCCCATTCGAAATTAAGATTTTTACTAAAGTCCAATCTTTATTACAGGAATAATATGCACGGTCATAGGTAGAGGTGGAAGGTAAATTTATATCTAAGAAGAAAAGTGTATTCAATAATCTTTTTTTAAATCGAGATTTAAGTTGCCGGTATTTATCATCGGTAGGGCTACAGTCGTAGAGAAAAGAAGCAGCATCACGATCGTTCTTAAATTTATTGGCCATCAAGGCTTCATAAAATTCGTTGAACTTACTGTTTTTATGTTTTAGGGAATGGTCATCAAAAATTTCTATTTTTCTAACCTTCTTCTTCGTAACGATCTTGGAGATTTCTATCAGATTTTTCATGTAAAGTATACTTATTTATGATATCCCTAAAATTAATGTGGTTTTTTGTAAAAGTACTAACTTTTATGTCACAGATGCTCAAAATTTATGCCTTTTTTTTAATACCTATTTATGTAGGATTAAATAAATAAAAATATATGCTGGGTTTTAAAAATTAAAAATAGCCATTATTACCTTGATAATAAGCGAGATACAGGTGTGTTTTATCTTTAATTTGAAAATACCAATCAGTTGCTATAAGTATTGAGTTAAGAATTTGGGCTAAAATAGATAAGGGTGATACTGAAAATATTGAATAATATGTGACGTATCTTTTTTATTTTTCTCAAAAAAAGATATTCAAATTTGTGTGTGATTTTGAGCATTCTGAGAGAAAAAATAGTGTTATATATTTAACCGATATTAATTGAATAGGTTACGAATAAATTAAGAATAATTTTAATTTAAAAAATCAGAAAATTTAGGGTTGGGATCAAAAAAAAAGTTTTACACTTATTGAGTGTAAAACTTTTTTGATCTATTATGCAGAAGCCCACCAATCTTTAACCAAGATTAATTGGCTGAATAATAATTTGATAAAGCGTTGTAAAAATAGGAGATTAATATTCGTCTTCGTTGAAAAGAAAATCATCTTTTCGTGGATAGTCAGGCCAAATGTCCTCCATATTTTCGTAAATCTCTCCTTCGTCTTCCATTGCTTGAAGATTTTCAATTACTTCAAGAGGTGCTCCCGAACGGATAGCGTAATCGATTAATTCATCACGTGTTGCTGGCCAAGGGCCTTCTTCGAGATGATGTGCTAATTCTAATGTCCAATACATATTACGATAATGAAATATAATGATGAAAAAATGTTAAATGAAAACGATTCAAATCTAAAAATGTTTTCTTAAAATAAAAGAAATTAATCCTTGAATTTGCCACAAATGTAATAAACAAAAATTATTCGTGCAATACTTTTGGTTTATGTTTTGACATTTCAAAAATCAGACCATCATAAAATATAAAAAACAAGTGAAGGGAATGATTTTTTATGTATAATTATCTGATTGTTAATAAGTTATAAGAATATACTTAATGAGTTGTCAAAATCTCAAATGATCGGTTTCTACAACCAATCGAAGCATTTCCAATTTCTTTTGAATTATTTGACCCAGTTGGGGCACATATATAATAATTTTAGTCTTAAAATGGATTGGTCTCACAATAGATTTTGATTTAGCTAAAGCAATTATTAGGTGATTATCCTAGGAAACCAAAGACATTGATAGTTGAAGTAATTTATCTAATTAGTAGTAAAATAGAGCAGATTGATCTTCACCATTAGAGTAATGACAATGAAATAATTCATTGTGAATTATTGGTTTATTTTTTCCAAAAAATCAATCTACTACTTTTCTTAAGTTGACAACATTAGATTCGAAGTCATCTTTTGAATAATAAGATATTAAAAAAAAAGTGCTAGTACTTATCGCACTAACACTTTTTAATATGTCGTAAAGTTATTTTTTTAAATAATCAACATCGCATCTCCGTAACTAAAGAAGCGATATTTCTTTTTGACTGCTTGAGCATAAGCTTCTTTGATCAAATCTTGACCACCAAAAGCAGAAACCATAATCAATAAACTAGATTTTGGTAAATGAAAATTGGTAATCATACTATCCGCAATGCTAAATTGATAAGGAGGATAAATGAATTTATTAGTCCATCCTTCTGCAGCTTTTAATGTTGAATCAGCAGACACAGCTGATTCGATAGTTCGCATAGAAGTAGTTCCTATCGAACAAATTCGCTTCTTAGCAGCAGCAGCATTATTAACCATTTCTGCTGTTTCTTGCGGAATTCTGAAATATTCAGCGTCCATTTTATGCTTAGAAAGATCTTCTACATCGATACTTCTAAAAGTTCCTAAACCAACATGAAGTGTTACGAATGCAGAATCAACTCCTTTTAATTCCAATCTTTTCAACAATTCTTCGCTGAAGTGTAATCCAGCAGTAGGAGCTGCAACGGCGCCCATATTTTTTGCATAAACTGTTTGGTATCTCTCTCTATCTAAATCTTCAACTGGCCGATCCAAGTATTTTGGAAGTGGAGTATTTCCTAATTCTTCCAATTTTTCTTGAAACTCCTCATCCGTCCCTTCAAACAAAAATCTAATCGTTCGACCTCTAGAGGTAGTATTATCTACTACTTCAGCAATTAACACTTCTTGTTCATCATCCTTATCATTGAAATATAGTTTGTTACCAACACGAATTTTACGAGCTGGATCGACTAATACATCCCAAAGTCGAGCTTCATGATTAAGTTCTCTCAAAAGAAAGACCTCAATTTTAGCTCCTGTTTTTTCTTTACATCCATAAAGTCTGGCAGGAAAGACCTTGGTATCATTGTGAATGAAGGTATCTCCATCATCAAAATATTCCAAAACTTCTTTGAACATTTTATGTTCAATCAATCCTGTTTTTTTGTGAACAACCATTAATCGAGATTCATCTCGGTTTTCAGTTGGATATTTTGCAACCAGTTTTTCTGGTAAATCGAAGTTAAATTGCGACAGTTTTGTCCTCATGAATATTTCTCTTTTTTAAAATGACCCGCAAAAGTAAGCATTTTGAGGGAGAAATAATAGGATAATAGGATTCAAAAAATTACTATTTTTTGAAAACCATTTTTTATAAAAATATAAGTTGTTTTTTGGGGAATAAAAGTCATTGATGTACCTTATTTTAAGAAAAAGGAGCTAAAAATCTCCTCTTAAATGAATAAGAAAAAAAAATAATATTTATCTTTAAAAAAGGTAACTATTCTGTGAGGCTTACCGTTATAATTAATGATAAAATTTAATACGATTTTCAAAGATTTATTACCAACCTGATAAAAAAGATCCAATGGCAAAAATTCTGATTGTAGATGATGAGGCAAGCATCCGAAATACTCTAAGAGAAATTCTTGAATTTGAGAAGTATGATGTGGATGAAGCAATGGATGGCATCCAATGTTTAGGCAAATTAAAAAAATCCAAATATGATGTGGTTATCATGGATATTAAGATGCCAAAGATGGATGGAATGGAAGCACTTGAGCGAGTGCAAACAATTTCTAGTGATACTCCAGTTATTATGATTTCTGGTCATGCAAATATTGACACAGCAGTTGATGCGGTGAAAAAAGGGGCATTTGATTTTATTTCAAAACCACCAGATTTGAATCGATTATTGATTACTGTTCGGAATGCCATGGATAAATCAAGCTTGATTACTGATAATAAAGTATTGAAGCGAAGAGTTAACAAAGTAAAAAGTCAGGCAATTATTGGTGAATCAGAACCAATTTTGAAAATCAAAGATACTATTGATCGAGTTGCTCCAACAGATGCTAGAGTTTTGATTAATGGATCTAACGGAACAGGAAAAGAATTAGTAGCCAGATGGTTACATGCTAAAAGTGCTCGATCTAATGGCCCTATCATTGAAGTGAATTGTGCAGCAATTCCTTCTGAATTGATTGAAAGTGAATTGTTTGGTCATGAGAAAGGATCATTTACAGGTGCTTACAAACAAAAGATCGGAAAATTTGAGCAAGCAAATGGAGGAACTATTTTCCTTGATGAAATTGGGGATATGAGTCTTTCTGCTCAAGCTAAGGTTTTGAGAGCATTGCAAGAAAGTAAAATCGTAAGAGTTGGTGGAGATAAAGAAATATCTGTTGATGTTCGAGTAGTTGCCGCTACGAACAAAGACTTGAGAGATGAAATAAATGCAAAGAATTTTAGAGAGGATTTATATCATCGGCTAGCAGTTATCATTATTAAAGTTCCTACACTTAATGATCGAAGAAGTGATATTCCATTGTTGGCAAATTATTTTATTGAAGCAATTTGTACAGAGTATGGAGTCGCTCCGAAAAAAATTGAAGATGCTGCATTGAAAGCACTTCAAGAAGTTAACTGGACTGGAAATATCCGAGAACTTCGTAATGTAATCGAGCGATTAATCATCTTGAGTGGTGAAGTAATTACATCGAAGGATGTAGCCAATTTTGTAACTCCATCAAGTGTAACTTCAAAAAGTCAAATTCTTCAAGATCTTTTTTCACAATATAAAAATGTAGATGAAGTGGTTAAGTTTGTGAAACAAGAGTACGATAGTTTTATGACAGAAAAGGTTTGAAGAGACAAGAACAAGACGTAATAATTTGAAATTTGTAATAATTTATATAAATAGCGAAGCCTACCAAGTTAATTGGTAGGCTTTTTTATGCAAATCGAGTAATAATCGATTTGATTTTTTTTAAATAGATTTTAAAGCTCTAAAGAAAAATTATGGAAAATAACAAAGAAAACAATGTCCCAACAAAGGGAATGAAGCAATGGAGTAAATTAAAAGGAGAAAACGCTTGGACAATGTTCAAGGTGATTTCAGAATTTGTGGAAGGATTTGAAACCATGAACCATGTCGATCCATGTATTTCAATTTTTGGTTCAGCTCGAACTAAACCAGGTACTTTTTACTATGAATTGGCAGATACAATTGCTGCAAGACTTGTGAAAGAAGGTTTTGGTGTTATCACAGGTGGTGGGCCAGGAATTATGGAAGCAGGAAACAAAGGTGCAAAAGAAGCAGGTGGAGTCTCGGTAGGACTGAATATTGATTTGCCATTTGAGCAAAGCCATAACCCATTTATAGATAATGAGTTGAATTTGAATTATAGATATTTCTTTGTGAGAAAAGTAATGTTTGTAAAATATGCTCAAGCATTTATTGCCATGCCTGGAGGTTTTGGAACTATGGATGAGTTATTTGAAGTGTTGACTTTAATTCAGACTAAAAAAATCACCAAAGTGCCTGTAATACTAGTAGGTACAAAATTTTGGACAGGAATGAATGAGTGGATTGAAAATGTTATGCTGCACCAAGAAGGAAATATTAGTCCAGACGATATGAATTTACTTCCAATTACTGATGATCCAGAAGAAGTAATTAAAATCATCAATGATTTTTACGCAGGTCACGAGGAAGAATTGACTCCTAATTACGAGCTGTAATTAACGGTTAACTGATAACGGTTAATCGACCGTTATCAGTTAATTTCTAAACGTCCATCCCAAACCCAATCTAAATCTAGTATTCTGAATTGGATATAAAGCTGCTTGATAATATTGCTCGTCCGCTGAAATTGAACCTACTGCATCGGCTAAGAATCGAGTCAGATTTTCTGCTTTTACAAAAAACCTAAACTGTTGGACTTTTATACTTGCCGAACCATCAACCGCAGGGAAGAATTTTATCTTTTGTTTATTTTGTAAAATAAACTGACCTACAAGTGGATTGTAGGTATTTGCAAAATAACTATTATTCATTCTCACATCTACTCCCAGCCTTATTTGAAGTTTTCGTTTGAACCATTTCCCATCATAATACAAACTATGTTTGGAAAAGATATTAGGTAAATTGAGTGCATCGTTAGTGGTCTGTTGAAGGATGATGACATTGTCTAGGTGAAATTTCCCAAATGTAAAATCTTGTTGCAGAATTAATTGAAATATACTGAGAGGAGTACCTGTTTGTTGAGCAGTAGCAAGCGTATCAAAATAGATGAAATTATTTAATAAATGATATTGTCCACTTGCCTGAAAGCCCCATTTAGGTAAAGCATAGGTTGCACTCAAGTTAGTCTCTAAAGTAGGTTTGAAATCATTCGTCCAAGCATTCCTACTAGAAATGTAAAAGCGTTGTTGCAAAAGTTCAGGACGATTCAATTGATTGATTCCACTCAACTTTAATTGACCTAATTTTTTTAAGTCAAAAAAGAATTCTCCACTAACTCGATAATCACCTGCATTGTCCCACAAGCCAAGGTGAGCATAGGTTTTTACTTTTAATCGTTCGTTCGGAGCGAAGTTCCATTTACCTGTCAAAAACAAGTTGTTGGCAGTTGAATCTGCCGCTTCTTCATCAATCCAATTAAAAGAATGCCGAATACCGATTTCGAAAAAATCACTTTGTCGTTTCACCTTATCACCACTTGGTTTTCGAGGTTTAAAAGTACTGATGGCAAAGGTGTTTTCGATCTTTCGAGTTTCCACATAATGTCGCAAACTTCGATTGTCGAGCAATAAATTTTTCCAATAACTAGAATCGGCAAAAGCAGAAACATCTGAAAATTTATAAGTTCCTTTTTTGTATGCAATTCGATGCATCATAGTGTATGTTCGACCTTTGGGGGTAGCCGTTGGAGGAGGATTATTCCTAAAATTGGGAGGTGGTCCAAAGGCTGGGGTAGGGCGTTTATTTGAAATGGAATCCACGTTCGTTTTTTGTAAAGTATCGATTGGCGGATTTTTAATTGTATCTGTTTGAATATTATTTAAAGTATCTAAGCCTAGGGTATCTTTGGTTAAAGTATCTATAGTTGGGCTTACTGTATTTAAACTATCTGATTTTCCAATCGAAGTAGAGTCAACTGGAATTTTGGATAAAGAATCTAAAGCAGCAGCTCTAGCAGCAGCAGCTTCTGCGGCGGCTTTTGCTCGTGCCTTTTCTTCAGCCTTTCTTTTTTTATTTTCTTTAAATGCAATCGGGTTATAATTATAATAATGAGTGTAGCTAATCTCTTGCTCAGAATGTCGAGTTTCTGCATCATCCAACCAAACAGGAATAGACAAAGTACTGGCAAAACCACTATCATCTTGTAGGAAAAAAGTATCAGACTGAATCCCACCATTATCTTCTTGCTGGTGAATATTATTGGCAAAAGCAAAAAATCCTTGGTAGGTATTAGCGTCATTTTTAAATGTCAAACCTCCTGCAAGTGCGGTGTGGCGAGCTCGCTGATTTTGATAAAAATATCGAACAGGAGCGATAGAACCATATTGACT
>CAZMBP010000043.1:0-62237 GCA_964564545.1 uncultured Saprospiraceae bacterium | reverse complement strand
ATTTAAAATCAAAAAATACTTTTACGTTTTGCGTTCCTTGCTTTCAGCAAAATGGATTATTGATAAAAATGAAGTTGCGCCAATGGAGTTTCATATTTTGATGGAACAAATTCAAGATCGAACTGAATTAGTTGAAGCGATTAATATTTTGTGGGAAGAGAAAAAAGTGGCCTTGGAAGGAGCATTGACATCTGTCCAACCAATCATTCATGGATTTGTAAAAACAGAATTTGCCAGATGTGATGAGGCTGTCAAAAATATCGCACGACGCGATAATGATAAAACAGCGTTAGATATTTTTTTTAGAAAAATAATTGAACTATACGGTTAGTGATGAATATAATTCGGTAGACGTTTTACGATCACTCTTAAGATTTTTTTTTATGACAATCCAAGATTTAAGAGATAACAATTTAATATTACTAGAATGCATTTCAGGCAGTCGAGCTTACGGGCTCGACTTGCCTACTTCTGATACTGATCTTAAAGGTGTTTTTATTTTACCCAAAGAAAAATATTATGGATTGGATTATATTCCTCAAGTCGCGAATGAAACTAACGATGAAGTTTTTTATGAGTTAAAAAGATTTTTTGAATTGTTAGCTAAAAACAATCCGAACATTTTGGAGTTGCTCAACACACCAGAGGATAAAGTCATTTTCAAACATCCACTTTTAGAAAAATTAGATCCTTCTATTTTTTTATCAAAAAAATGTAAGCATTCTTTTGCTGGTTACGCGATGGCTCAAATCAAAAAAGCTCGTGGATTAAATAAAAAAATTGTCAATCCTATTTCTAAAGAGAAAAAGAACATTTTACATTTTTGCTATGTGATACATGAGCAAGGTTCTATTCCTTTTTTGAAGTGGTTAGAGAAAAATAATTTCCAGCAAGAGAAATGTGGTTTGGTAAATATTTCGCACATGAAAAACTTATATGCGCTGTTTTATGATAAAAATGGAGACATGAATTTTAATGGTGTGATGAAAAAAGAAAATGCCAACGATGTTTTATTGAGCAGCGTTCCGAAAGGAACAAAACCAATTTCTCATCTTTCATTTAATCTCGATGGCTATGCTAAATATTGCAAAGATTACAAAGAATATTGGAGTTGGGTGAAATTGCGAAATGAAGCTCGCTACGAAAATACTGTCGAACATGGCAAAAATTATGATACCAAAAACATGATGCATACGTTTCGTTTATTGCACATGGCTGAAGAAATATTAAAAGATGGAAAAGTAAATGTGCATCGTGAAAATCGAGATGAATTATTAGCCATTCGATTTGGAAAATTCTCCTACAATGAACTTATTGAAAAGTCGAATCAAATGATTCAAAGAATTGAGGAAGCACATGCAATAAGTAATTTGCCAGAACTTCCCAATATTGAATTGATTGAAAAAATGTTAATTGAAATCAGAGACCAATGGTATCAAAATCATTCTTAAATTTGCAAAAAAAGGTTTTATGTTTAAAAATAAATTAGCTCGAAATATACTCATTTTACTTATCGTCATCGCAAATATCAGTTGCGATCAAATTTCCAAAAAAGTAGTTCGAGAATCTGTCGAACCTGGTAGTCGAATCGAAATTATCAATCAAAATTTCCTTTTGATGAATGTCGAAAACGATGGCGCATTTTTGAGTTTGGGAAGTAATTTTTCGCCGATACTTAAAAAGATTATACTGCTTGTGTTACCTCTAATGATGCTAATTGGAGTCTTATTTTATCTTTTCACACAAACGAATTTACCTAAGATTGCCTTGATTGGTTGGAGTTTTGTCATCGGTGGAGGAATTGGGAATATGTATGATCGGATCAAATTTGGTTCGGTGACTGATTTTCTATTTATCGATTTAGGAGGGATTTTTAGGACGGGAGTTTTTAATATGGCAGATGTTTCGATAATGGTTGGAATGGGATTTTTGATTTTATTTTATATTCAAGATGCAATGAAAAAAGAAGAACCTTCTGTTGGAATTGATCCCCATTAATTGGATAGGAACACGGATTAAGCGGATTTGAACGGATTTACAGAATTAAGAATTTCACTCAAATAAAAACCCGTGTGAATCCGCCCAAATCCGCTTAATCCGTGTTCCTATCTTTTTTTCTTACTTTAGCTTCATGAAAAACCTCAATCATAAAGTCTTTTGGATTCCCTTCTTTCTAGTTTTACTCTCCTTACTTTTTAGTGCTTTAGATCAAAATTTATTTCTCGAAAAAACAACAGCTGCCAATAATTGGATTCTCAAAAATTTTGGAATCCTGTTTTCCTGGAGCACTTTTGCTTTTCTTATTTTACTCATAGTTGTATATTTTTCTCCTTTGGGAAATGTAAAAATTGGTGGCGAAAATGCTCAACCTATTTTAAGTAAATGGAAATGGTTTTCAATTACAATTTGTACGACCATTGCAACTGGAATTTTATTTTGGGGTGCAGCGGAACCACTTACGCATATGCATAATCCGCCCACAGGTTTAGGAGTAGAAGCTACATCGGAAGGTTCCCAGAATTTTGCGATGTCCACTATGTTTATGCATTGGACGTTTTCGCCTTATGGAATTTATACGGTTGGAGGATTACTGTTCGCTTTGTGTTTTTATAATTTCAAACAACGATTTAGTTTGGGCTCCTTGTTCTATCCTTTGAGAGAAGAATCCGTGGAAGGAAATTTAGCACATGGAATTGATGCAATATGTTTGTATAGTTTAGTAGCAGGAATGGCAGCAAGTTTGGGAACTGGAATGTTGACGATTTCGGGAGGAATGAATGCAATTTTTGGACTGACACAAACAACACTTCTGCTAGGACTTATTGGATTATTGATTGTTGTTTCATTTGTCTTCTCTTCAGTTTCAGGTTTGCAAAAAGGAATCAAAATTTTATCTGACATCAATATTAAAATATTTTTCGGGCTCGCAATTTTTGTTTTTTTAACTGGACCAACGTTAAAGATGTTGACTTTTGGATGGAATGGACTTCAAGATTATGTTATTAATTTTATTCCAAGAAGTTTGAGTTTGGGAAATGAATTAGACGATACTTGGAGAAATAGTTGGACTGCTTTTTATTTTGCGAATTGGATGGCATGGGCTCCGATCAGTACGTTGTTTTTAGGGTTTCTATCTGTTGGTTATCGGGTGCGAACATTTATTCATTTCAATTTAATATTCCCTTCTTTATTTAGCATGGTTTGGATGATGATTTTGAGTGGGACGACGATGTCAGTTGATCTGGGAGAAGGATCTGTTTTTCCACTTAATCAAATCATGGCAGAACAAGGAGTGCAAGGTGTTATTTTTGGTTTACTAAAATATTTGCCTTGGGAAAGTTTTGTAAGTATTATTTTTCTCTTTGTTACATTTTTATCATTTGTGACCGCAGCAGATTCGAATACAACTGCGATGAGTAATATTTCCAATCATGGAATTTCGCCTGAAAATCCTGAATCGCCTTTGGGTACTAAAATTATTTGGGGAGTTCTGATTGGAGGAATTTCGTTTGTAATGGTTTCTTCGACAGGTATTGATGGTGTAAGAATGTTGTCGAATTTGGGAGGTTTTCCAGCGCTGTGGTTATTTATGTTTGTGGGTGCGAGTTTAGGAAAATTGGTTTGGAAGAGCTATTCGGATATAAAGTACTTTGGTTAGCACGTAGTGGTCAGCTTTAGCTGACCTAAAAAAAAGAGCAAAGCGATATTTTTCAAATGATTTAAGATTTAAATAGTCAAAAGAAACTTATGACCATTTTATTTGATTTTAAAAAACACGCTACGCTCTTTTTTGGGGTCAGCTAAAGCAGACCACTACGTAATAAAATAAACTTCTTCCCACTATTTGTTGTTTATTAAGTACCTTTACATTAATAAAAACTCAATAAAATGGATACGCCAAAAGTAGACGATGCGGTAATTCAAGAGGTACTGAATATTTTTTCAAAACACCTTGAAGAAAATAATTTTAGGAAAACACCCGAGCGATTTGCTATCCTCGAAGAGATTTACAAACGTAATGATCACTTCGATGCAGAAGCATTATATATTCACATGAAAAATCAAAATTATCGGGTGAGTCGAGCAACCGTTTATAATACTTTAGAACTTTTGGTGAGTTGCGATCTGGTAAAGAAACATCAATTTGGTAAAAACTTAGCACAATACGAAAAATCACATGGCTACAAACAACACGACCATTTAATCTGCGTTGATTGTGGAAAGGTCTTAGAGTTTTGTGATCCTAGAATTCAACAAATCAAAAATATGATGGGCGACATTCTAAAATTTAAAGTCGTTGATCATTCTTTGAATTTATATGGAAACTGTGATGGAGCTTGTCCTAAAACACAAAAGTCAGAATAGGACTTACAACTTTTTAAATAAAAAGTAGTTTAACCAAAAAATAAATCGCCCATGACACACTCATTTTCTCAACACAACGATCAAATCCAAGTACTCCAAGTACAGAGTCTTCTCAATGAATATGACAATAAGTCCATCATGAAAGAAGTAGAAAATCGAATTGGCGAAGGATGGAATAAATTTGTACTCGACCTTTCATTAATGGATATTATGAATAGTGTAGGGTTGAATTTTTTGATTTTTATGATGAAAAAATCCCAAAATTCAGGAGGAAATTTAGCAGTAGCTAACGCTTCAGATAATATTATCAAATTACTCGAAGTAACTAAACTTAAAGCATTCTTCCATTTATCTCCTTCTGTAGATGAAGCTACAAAGAATTTGGAAGGGTAAAATTGAAATTATATATTTTATAAAAAGGTGAATTTTCTATAGGAAATTCACCTTTTTTCGTGTTACAAAAAACTTTTCCACATTCTCATCAAATCCTTGCAAAAGATTCCTCCTAAATAAGAAAGTTTGTATCTTTGATTTTAATTATTCCTCAATAATTAAAAACCTAACAGGCGACAAAGTTTGTTAGGTTTTTGGTTTTTGGTTAAATAACTCAATTATGAAAGTTGATGTACTTTTAGGTCTCCAATGGGGTGACGAAGGCAAAGGTAAAATTGTAGATTACCTAGCTAATAATTATGATATCGTTGCTCGATTCCAAGGTGGTCCAAATGCGGGGCACACTTTGAAATTTGATGGAAAAAAATTCGTCTTACATACCGTTCCTTCTGGAATTTTCAGAGACAACTTGCTCAATGTTATTGGCAATGGAGTGGTAATCGATCCAATTACTTTGAAAAAAGAAATCCAAAATTTGATAGATGCAAATGTGGATTACCAAGATCGATTGCTCGTTGCTCGTAAAGCGCATTTGATTTTACCAACTCACCGCTTGATGGATGCAGCTTCTGAAGCTGCCAAAGGAAAAGCAAAAATTGGTTCTACTTTAAAAGGTATCGGCCCAACTTATATGGATAAAACTGGTCGAAATGGAATTCGAGTAGGTGATATTCATTTGGACAACTTCAAAGAGCGATATAAAGCATTGCGAAAAAAACATTTGAAATTAGTTCAAATGTATCCAGATGTTGATTTTGATTTAGAAGCGGAAGAGGCAAAATGGTTTGAGTGCTTAGAAACTTTGAAATCACTTAAGCATGTGGATGGCGAATACTATATCAATCAAGCATTGAAAGATGGGAAGAAAATTCTGGCAGAAGGTGCTCAAGGTTCTATGTTGGATATAGATTTTGGAACTTATCCATTTGTAACTTCTTCAAATACAATTTCTGCAGGTGTTTGTAATGGCCTAGGAATTGCGCCTTCCAAAATTGGAGAGGTGATTGGAATTACTAAAGCATATTGTACTCGTGTAGGAAGTGGTCCATTTCCAACGGAGTTAAATAATAAAATTGGAGAATTCCTTCGATCTGAAGGTGGTGAATTTGGTGCAACAACTGGTCGTCCTAGACGATGTGGTTGGATTGATTTACCTCAATTGAAATACACTATCATGCTCAATGGTGTGACTCAATTAGTAGTTACCAAAATTGATGTCTTGAATAATTTCGAATCACTTCAGGCTTGTCATCAATACCAATATAATGGTGGTGTTCATGATCAATTACCTTATGATATAAATAATATCCAAGTGGTGCCTCTTTACAAAAGCCACCCAGGATGGCAACAATCATTGGATGGAATTACTGAGTTTGAAGATTTGCCAGCAACTGCGAAAGATTATATTTACAGTTTGGAAAAAGACTTGGGAGTTCCGGTGACGATGGTATCAACTGGTCCAGAACGGAAGAAGTTGATTTTAAAAAATGTAAAAGAAATGATTGGATAATCAATCATTTTTAACATATTAGACTACACACAAATAAAAGGTGAATTGCTCTCTTGAGTAATTTGCCTTTTGTTTTACGTGGTGGTCTGCTTTAGCTGACCTGAAAAAAGAACTAAGCGACTTTTTCCTAATTAAAACTCAAAATGTTTATATCATAAAACCCACGGTACATTCCTTTAGGTCAGCTAAAGCAGACCACTACGTGATTAGTGTTACCCTAAGTTATTCCTTTTCTGCAATTACAATGTATTGATAATCAAGCGTTTTATCATCAGAAAAAATATGCTTAAAACCTGCTTCCTGCAAATGTCGTTCGACTTCAAAAAGAGGTACTCGTTCTTCAGCTTTTGGAAAAATTTGTGGTAAAATTTTCATCTTAAAATCGACAATGTAAATTCGACCTTTAGGTTTTACACCTTTATATACTGTCTTCAGGTAATCAACTTTGTTCTCAATGTAAGAATAGGTATTTGATAAAAAGACAATATCGACTTCTTCGGTTGCTAGTTTTGGATCATTAAATCCAACTAAACGTGTTTCTAGTTTCGGTTGTAAATCAGGACGAAGTTTAACTAAGGTATCAATCTGAGCCAACGCACTTGGATCAATATCAATCGCAATAACTTTCCCTGCATTGGGTAATATTTGAAATGAAAAATATCCAGAACCTGCTCCAATATCGGCAACAACCTTATCTGTCAAATCACCCAACCTTTCAATTACCCTTCTTGGTTTTTGCCAATTGTTACGATCAGGGTTTTCATTCTTTTTAATCGCATCATTCAGTTCTGAATAACTATCAGGGTTGGAATCATATTTATGAGGAATCGGAAGCTGAGTACCTCCACCACTATTGAATCCTTCACCATTACAAGCGGTGAAACCCAAAATAAAAATCAACAGAAAAGTATAAATTAATTTCATTCAAATTTTGTTTTCGTAAAGGTAAAAAACGTTATGTGTTGTTGCAGGGGTTCAAGAATTATTTTTTTGTTAAAATCTAATTTCTAATTTCTTTCTTTAAATGATTCAATTTATCATTTGTAAAAGTTCTAAAATACATGCACTTACTTTTTAATGACTTCATTGTTTCATTACTTATCTTAACTAAAAGGTCAGATTTTTTTATTCTATCATTATTTTCAAGTGCATCCTGACTTAATTTTAATTCATGCGCTTGTTGATTCAAATTATCTAACAAACAATTTTCTCCTATTTTTATTCGCTCTGCTTGGATTATATCTTTTGCCCCAACATATTGCTCTTTTAAACAATTACAAATTTCATTAGAGATATCCATTGGATTATTGGACTCACAACTGCTTAAAAGAGTATAAAAAAATACAAGTAGTAACAATTCAGTTTTCATAAATTAATTATTGTAAATAGCTAACATCACCTTTTCCATCTTCTTCCTGACCTGAGAACTTTTACATGTAAAATTATTTGCGATCATTGAGAAACTAACCAACTTGCCTTTTTTAGTTTTCATAAAACCGGTGTATGATCTCACGCGTTCCATACCGCCACTTTTTGCAAACACCTTTCCTGCCGCAGAAGTTCCCTTTAACATATACCTCATTGAGCCTGACTTAGCTGAAATGGGTAATGAATTTTTGAAGGAATCTGATATTTTATCATCATTTATAAATATCCGAATCGCATTCGCCATCTGAAAAGTTGTGGCAGAGTTCATAGGAGACAATCCACTTCCATCTAACAAAAAGAAACCTTCCGTGTTCATTCCTTTTTTTTCTAAAAAGTCATAAACTGCTTTTAAGCCTGCCTCGGGTGTTCCGTTCCCATTCACTTTTTTACCAATCATTCTAAGCATCGCTTCGCAATATAAATTGACACTTTTCATATTGGCCTTTTCCACAATGTCCCGAAGTCTTGGAGATTGGTAAGTGTAAAAAACATTTCTCTTCGAATCTAAGATTTGATTATCTCTTTTTAAATCAAAATAAGAAGCTGTCAATTTGGACGTTTCTATTTTGTTCTTTTCCAAATAATCAGCCAAATAATGCGCAGCAAAAAAAGGCGGATCAGGAATCGATCCTTTGATGGTGAATTTTTCATTGCCTACTGGAATCGTTCCTCGCACATATCGAGTGTAGGCATAAGGCCCTCCAAAAATATAGGCGTTATCACCACTTCCTTTGACATCCGATCTTATTTCATTGAGCAATAATAAATTTGGAACCAACGGTCGAGTAGCAACAATCGGTGGGGTCTCCCCTACTTTTGCCACTTGCTGAAAATCTATAAAATATAAATTCTCCTGAATATTCAATCCATGCATTCCAGCTCCATAATAATTCCCCAAATCTTCCCACAACCATCTTCCGCCAACTACTTCAGATTCAAAAAAGGAAGCATCACCTATAATATGTCCATTGATTTTTTTGATCCCAGCTTCCTGAATTGCTTTGACGAATTTTTGCATGACTACATCCAACTCTTCTGCCTTATCAAATTGATGTGAACCTAAAGTTGGATCGCCAAATCCTTTGATAAAAAGGTTCCCATTCAAAGTTCCATTCCCATCAATTTCGCCATCATATTGCAATTCAGTTTTGAAACGAAAGTCGTCTCCTAAATAATGAAGTGCTGCTGCGGTAGTAATCACTTTTAGCGAAGAAGCTGGTGTCAATCCTAAATTAGAATTATGTCCTGCCACTAATTTTCCACTCTTCACATCGATGACACTTACACTAATTCCTCCGTATTTGAAATCATTATCATTGGCAAACGACCTGATTGCATCATTTAATCTCTGAGAAAAAACGTTTGGTAGAAAAAGAACTAACAAAATGAGGGTAAACGAAAACCGATTCATATTTTTGGTGTTTAAAATGGAGTGTAATTTTTGCCGCAGATTGGGCTGATCTATTATGATTTTTATGATTGTCCGCAATTGGGATTTCTAAAAGTTAAACACTTAAAAAGAGAGTCCTAGAAATCATAATAAATAGTCAACTCTGCGGCAAAAAAAAACAAAAATAACCATATTCAATCGAAAATTCATTCAATAAAAAAATATGTCCAAACCTTCTTTTTCATGGTTAGTCAAAATGGCGTGGCGAGATAGTCGTCGTAATCTTTCTCGATTATTATTATTTATTTCTTCCATTGTGATTGGAATTGCAGCTTTGGTTGCGATCAATTCTTTTAGTGAAAATCTCCAAGCAGATATTGATGCTCAAGCCCAAACTTTGCTAGGAGCAGATTTGAAAATAGAAAGTAATCAAAAACTTCCTGATTCTCTTTCTATCGAATTAGAAGAAAAAAGTATTGAGCAATCCACAATGCTTCAATTTGTTTCGATGGCTTCTTTTCCAAAAACAGGAGACACTCGATTGTCCATGATAAATGGTTTGGAAGGTGATTTTCCTTTTTATGGAAAATTAAATACCTCACCTGTCGAAGCAGCTCAAGATTTTAAAAATGGAAAAAAAGCATTGGTGGACAAAGCAATGCTTTTGCAATTCAAAATGGCAGTTGGTGATTCGATCAAAGTAGGTGAAGTCACTTTTGAAATTGCAGGTCAATTAAATAGCGCCCCAGGTTCAGCTGGAATTACCTCGTCAGTTACGCCTTCAATTTTCATCCCAATGGACTACATTGAAGCCACTCAGTTAATCCAAATTGGAAGTAGAGTTGACTATCAAACTTATTTTTTATTTGATAAAAACTTTGACATTGAAGCTTTCAGAGAAGATCTAAGTCCTCGCCTTCGATTAGCAAGTGCAAGGTCTGAATCAGTTGCGAGTAGAAAAGAAAATATCAGCGAAGCATTTGATACTGTAAATGTATTTTTGAATTTAGTTGGATTTATTGCTTTGCTTTTAGGATGTATTGGAGTGGCAAGTGCGGTGCATATTTATATCAAAGATAAAATTTCAACAGTTTCTATATTGCGATGTTTAGGGGCAAGTGGTCGACAGGCATTTTTGATTTATTTGTTGCAAATCGTAGCGATGGGATTTATTGGATCATTGATTGGAGCATTGATTGGAAGTGGAATCCAAGTATTGTTGCCAGCTATTTTAAAAGACTTTTTACCCTTAGAAAGCATTAGTGCCAATATATCTATAACTGCAATTGGACAAGGCGTTTTTACCGGGTTGAGTATTGCAGTTTTGTTTGCCTTGTTACCGTTATTGAGCATCCGAAGAATTTCTCCATTGCGAAGTTTACGAGCCTCTTATGAAGATGACACAGCGGGAATTGATCCTTTGCGATGGATGGTTTACGCCTTGATTTTTATTTTCATTACAGGATTTACCTACTTCCAAACAGGTGGTGGACAAGAAGCTATTTTCTTTCCCATCGGAATTGGATTTGGATTTTTATTGTTAGCCGGAATTGCACAATTAGCAGTTTGGACAGTTAGGAAGTTTTTCCCGACTCAATGGAGTTTTGTTTGGCGACAAAGTATTGCCAATTTATATCGCCCAAATAATCAGACACTAACTTTGATTGTTTCGATTGGTTTGGGGACTACTTTTATTTCTATTTTGTTTTTCACGCAAGATCTTTTGTTGCAACGATTAGACATCACTAGCGGAAATGATCAACCTAATATGTTGGTTTATAATATTCAAAGTAAAGATAAAGATGATGTTGCCAGCCTAGTAAAAGATTTTGATCTTCCTGTGCTACAAAATATTCCAATCGTTACGATGCGATTAGAATCTATTGATGACCTCAGTAAAGCCGAACGTATGAAAGATACCACGAGCGACATCAGTCGTTGGGTATTTCGTCGTGAATATCGAGTCAGTTATCGAGATACTCTAAACGAAAATGAAGAAGTCATAGAAGGAACTTGGCATGGCGATCAACCTAAGAATGATTCTATTTTCATTTCTATCTCTGAACGATTAGCCGAAGGATCAAATGCAAAAATAGGAACTAAAATAGTTTGGAATGTACAAGGTGCGTTGATAGAAACTTATGTAGGAAGTATTAGAAAACGAATGGAATTGGCAAATACTCAAGCTCGATTTTTTGTTTTATTTCCAAATGGAGTTTTGGAAAGAGCACCTCAATTTTACTTCTTGCTTTCTCGAGCAGAGAATCCTCAGCAGTCTGCTGATTTTCAAAAAGAGTTAGTCCAAAGGTATCCAAGTGTTCTGGCTGGAGATTTTTCACAAGTCTTAAAAGCGGTGGATGAAATTATTGGAAAGGTGTCTTTTGTGATTCGATTTATGGCATTATTCAGTATTTTGACTGGATTGTTGGTTCTGATCAGTTCGGTTGTTTTGAGTAAATATCAACGAATTCAAGAAAGTGTTTTGCTTCGAACCTTGGGTGCAAAGAGTAAACAGATTTTGATGATCAATGCATTGGAATATTTTATTTTAGGAGGGTTAGCAACTTTGACAGGAATTGGTTTAGCATTTTTAGGAAGTTATTTGTTGGCGGTCTTTCTTTTTCAAATTCCGTTTACGCCTAATCTTTTGCCGCCGCTTTGGTTGTTTTTAAGTATTACTGGTTTGACTGTTTTGATTGGATTATTGAATAGTCGGGAGGTTTTGAATAAGCCACCGTTGGAGGTTTTGAGGAAAGAGGTTTGATAAATTAGTTAAAAAAAAGAGAGGTGTTACCGCTTAGAGCGGTAACACCTCTCTTTTTCCCTGTTAAGATCGCCTCATCTTGCTATCATATTCAAGGATACAAATTATAATCAACAATAAATATTTTAAATATCAAATCAATTTTGCTAAAAACGCTATTCAATTTTGAGTAGCGTTTTTTTATTTTTGCATAAAAAATAAAACATGAAATGTGTGCAAATTCAAGTAAGTGGTAAAGTCCAAGGAGTTTGGTTTCGAGCAAGTACGCAACGAAAGGCAAATGAATTAAACATAAAAGGCATTGTGAAAAATTTACCTAATGGAAATGTTTATATCGAAGCAACGGGGGAAGAAAATGCTTTGGGGGATTTTATAGAATGGTGTCATCAAGGTTCTGACCACTCACGTGTGGATAATGTTATAATTTTAGCTCTTGAAGAAAAGTCATTTGTCGATTTTAAAATAGTTAGATGATTTCTGAAAATAAAAAAAGGTAGGAGCACGCTCAAACACTCCTACCTATGCTATGAAAAAACCTAATGTATTATTTTTAACGGTGAATGATTAACTGTTAATGGTTAATTATTTCACTCGATTTTTTCTATGATCTTTCGAATAAGAAATTTCCATCTTCATCAAAAATTACAATCACTCGATTGCCATCTACATTTAATACAACGCCGTAATTTCCAGAATTTGTTTTTTGTCCGGCTCTTTGAATGTCCGCATCAGGATAATTCGCAGTAATATAATCTGTAATTGTCGTAGGCAAGTCAGCTATTTCTATTTGTGTAATACCTCCACAGCCATGGTGAATGCATGATACTTCTTCGATGAAATTTCCGCCAGCGTCAAATTTCAAAACTACTCTTCCGTCATCTGTTAATATCAACACAAAATAATTTCCGTTATTGTTGTTTGTCTTCGCTCTTTTGGTTTCTGCATCTGGGTAATTTGCAGCGATGTAATCTGTGATGCTAGTTGGTAAATCTGCTAACGCCACTCGAGTTCCACGGTGCCCCATTCCACATGGGCCATGTCCATGACGAAATCCTCTTCTACTTACTAATCCTTCTCCTCGTTCGTTATAATAAATTGTCTCTCCGTTTCCTAATTCTACTTCGTAACCTAATCCTCTAGCAGCAACTGCATTTTCAATATACGTTTCAAAATAAGTTTCGTCCACATTAGTAGCTACGGTTGTCGGCAATTCACTTAGTTCAATAGTTGTTCTATTTTCAGATTCTACAATCTGCTGGATTAATTCCATGTCTTCAGATACATTTGCATCTTTATTACATGATGTGGTAAGTAGACTAAGTCCAACGATTGCTGTTAATAGGAATAATAAATTTTTCATTTGTCAACTGATTTTTAATGATGGAAAATTGGTTTAAAAAAATGTACTAGGTCTTTTCAATAACAGTTTAATTTAAAAATTTTAAAGTAAAAAACTAAATACAATTTATTGGTGTGTGGAATAAAAAAAAGGTTGCCTGAGTTTTTATTTTTTTTTGAAAATTAAAATAATGGGAGGTAGATTGTAACGTAGCGGTCTGCTTTAGCTGACCTAAAAAAGAGCGGAGCGAGTTTTTCTCTATTAAAAAATAATGGATGCTATATTTTTAAGAACAAGTTTTTCAAGGTCGCTTTGCTCCTTTTTTTAGGTCACCTAAAGTAGACCACCACGTTACAATTTAAAAAATCCCAAACCATCATTTTGACGATTTGGGAAATTTACATTTTATAAAAACTTATGGTGTTTCCTTAAAACAAATAATTCACCCCCACTTTCACATTCGCCATCATCGGATACGTTTTGACTTTACTTTTTTCAAAGATTGGTGAAATACTTTTTGAGAAAGAAGGCTCAAAGGAAAAGTACATTGCATCATTTAACTTTACTTCCGCCTCAACTCCTGCTAACCAATTTACAGTAGTTGATTTTAAATTTCTTAATTCTGTCTTATTACTGATTTGATGTCTTCGGTGACGAAGATTTGGAATTGGTGCATCGACTGTACCAATTTCAACATCTGCATCTAAAATAAAATTAGTCAAAAATCCACCTTTCACCCCAAGTCTAAACCTTTCGTTGCCAAATCTATATTTTGCTAAAATTGGTACTCCTAAAAAGCTAATTTTCTGTTTACTTTCTACTGGAATGAATACCTGTTGATCTGGGATAGCACTACTCATAGCAGAACGAGTTAACGTAACATCTGACTCAATATCACCCATCGGAGTAACTAATAGTAAGGCAAAGTCATTCTCAAAATCCCCAGAGATGTTTTGTGTTTCATTGGCAGAACTGTATTGTTTTTGAATCAGATGTCTTGCTATAATTTCTGATTTTGTGTATTGAAGACCTGATTCAATACTCCAGTTTTTATTAATTTGAAAACCTAATTTGAAACCTCCTCCAGTCGTCCAAGATTCTCTTTCCCTAATATTTCTAATCTTATTTATTCGAGTTTGGGAAATATTTGAATCGTCAGCGAGGATAGTACGTTTTCCTAAATTTCGACTTCCAAAAATTCCTGTATAAAATTTACTCCCCAACTTTTCTTTTGGAGAAATATACTTTATAGTTTTTTCCCAATTAGCACTTAATGCTTCATTTTCGGAAACTGACTCAACGACGAAATTTCGAATCGGCAATTCACTAATTTCTACAACAGATTTATTTTCAATCAATTCTGGCATGCTGTTGTCAGAATTGGTTTTATCTAAATTAGGTGTAATGTTATTTTCTACGATTCTATTTTCTGAATTATTCGTTTTTTCAATCGAAGTATTTCCTGAATTTTGATTAGCAATATTTTCAGTATTTCGAGTTGAAATTTTTGGAGAATCATTATTGTTTCTACCGCCAATTCCATTTTTATTTTCACCAGAGAAATAAGTTATGCGAGAAGAATTCCCTTCATCATCTCTTTGCACAACTTCTCCATTTCCAAGGCTTTGATGATTATCTAGTATGTTTGTGTTTTGTTCCGCTATAGTTGATTCGAGTTCTTTTTCCTTGTCTTGTAACAATTCTTTTACATTTTCTAATTGTTCTGTATTTTCATTTAATTCTGTTACTAATTCATCGATCTGTTGATTTTGAGAAGTCCATTGATATACAAAAAATAATAATACCACCGACGCAGCAGCCGTCGCCCATTTCCAATAATTAATTGGTCGAACGATTGCAGTTGGTTGAATATCTGCCTCTACCCTATCCCACACATTCGAGGAAGGAACATCCCAACCATCATCGGAAGGAAGTTCATTTTGCCCTTCTAAAGATTTTTTGAAAAATTCTTCGAGGGGATCTTTTGGTAAATTTTTATCCATATTTTTCTAACGTTAAACGTTTGACGTTTGACGTTGCACGTTTTAAATTGAACAGAATCGTTCAACGTCAAACGTCCATCGTAAAACGTAAAATGTTATTCCATAATACTCTTTTCTAACATTCTTCGTAGAGTTGCTTTTGCTTTCGACAGTTGTGATTTGGAGGTATTGACTGAGACTTCTAATTTCTGGGCAATTTCTTTGTGAGAATACCCTTCAATCACATACATATTAAAAACGACTCGATAACCTGTTGGTAATTTTTGAATTATCCGAGTCAACGCTTTCGCATTCATTTCTGCAAATACATCTTCATCCGTCGTCACACTATCTGAAAGATTTTCAATTTCTACATCTGAGAATAATTTCTTCCTTTTTCTAATTTGCATCAACGCCACATTAACCATCACTCTTCGAATCCACCCTCCCAAGGGTCCCTCTGCTCGAAATTGATGTAAGTCAGAAAATACTTTTACAAAACCTTCTTGTAGCATATCTTCAGCCTCTGCCCTGTCATTCGCATAACGTAAGCAGATCCGAAACATAGGCACTTTAAATTTTTCATAAAGTGCTTTTTGAGCGTTTCGATCTCCTTTTAAACAGCCTTTTAATAATATATTATCCGATTGCTCCAAGTTGAAAATTATTAGGTTTATATCTTTGGTGTAAAAACGTAAAGAATGGTTGCCTGAGTTTTTATTTTTTCTAAAAAATAAAAATTAAGTGCCTTTTTAAGATGATTTTTTTGGGAAAAAATTGTGAAGGAGTGGAATAAAAAAGGGAAGTAATATTGTTCTCTTCGCTTTACTTTGTAACCGAGGTATTGGATCCCTTAAAGGGATCCGATACCTGATAAAACAATTTTTCTTGAAATTATTTCAAATCTTTACTCTTGTACCCAATATGAAAAAGTGCATCTCCAGCACTCACCACAGGAGCATTATTGTGTCCAATGATAAATCCATCATGGTGAGCTAAAACAGTATTTTTATTTTCTCCATAAGGATCATTGATAAAACCAAGTGGCTCTCCTTTACTTACTTTTGCACCTGACTGTTGCGTCCACCGAAAAAGTCCGGAACGATCTGCTCGCACCCAACTTGATTTTTCAAAAACGATTACTTTTCGCTTTTTTGCAGGCGCTTTTTTTATCATCCCCAAATGTTTCATTACCCGTAGAGTTCCTGCGATACCATTGTCGATAGAAAATCCATCATAGCGCAAAGACTCTCCACCTTCAAAAACTAGATGAGGTTTATTCTGAGTAATCATTACTTTTCTAAGTGATTTTTCAATAGCAGGTTTAGCAACAATATATGGTGCTCCAAATACTTTTGCTAATTCAAAACTTTCGGGGTGTCTATTAGTATATCGTATTTGTGGAAAATTATATCGCGCACTTCCTCCCGTATGAAAATCGATTCCGAAATCAACCAAAGGCAAAATATTTCTAGTCAATGCTGCTGCTACTCTTGATGCTAATGAACCTCTTAAGTTACCTGGAAAACTTCGATTGACATCTTTTCCATCAGAAGCGTCTCGGGAGAAATTGATAAAACCATACACATTCAATAATGGGATTGCGATTACACTTCCTTTCTTCAATTTATCAAACATTTTAGCTTCAACCATGCGACGAACAGTTTCCACTCCATTAATTTCATCACCATGAACACCTCCCATGACTAACAAAGTTGGACCTGGATTTTTACTACGAAAAACATGTATCCTTAAATTGATCACGGTTCCTGAAGGAAGTCGAGCAACGTGGAGTTGAATATTTTCATTTTGTCCGAGTTCGATTTTTTTCTTATTTAAAATAAATGGTTGGTCGTTCATTGAAGGTGGAATCTAGTTTTTTTTAGAAAAATTTATTTTTATAAAAGCCGTGACACGACTAGTTGTTATTTTAATCAAAAAGACTTTGTCTTGAATTTTCAGATTTTTTTAGATCGAGTTCTCTTTCTATAGATTCAATAATTCTTGCTGCGACATTGACACCTGTGGTTTTGGTAATTCCTTCCAAACCTGGTGAAGGATTAACTTCCAGAATTAAGGGCCCTCGATCTGAAGGTAACATGTCAACACCTGCGACTTTTAAGCCTAAAATCCTTGCTGCATCAAGAGCCGTTTTTTCTTCTGCTTCAGTTAATTTTATGGCAATCGCAGTTCCACCTTGATGAAGATTTGATCTAAATTCTCCAGGTTGAGCTCGACGCTTCATCGCAGCTACCACTTTCCCATCTACCACAAATGCTCGAATGTCAGTACCACTTGCTTCATTGATAAATTCTTGAACAAGCACCCTCTCTTTCAAACTATTAAATGCATCAATCATCGAAACCGCTTCTTGCTTTGTTCCTGCCAAAACAACTCCCATTCCATGAGTTCCCGAAAGTAATTTGATTACAACTGGGCATCCTCCAACTGCTCGAACTAAATCTTCTGCGCTTCCTGTATAATCCGAAAAGACTGTTTTAGGCATTCCCAAACCTGCTGTTGACAATAATTGCAAACATCGCAATTTATCTCTAGAGCGCAAGAGTCCATCTGAACTTGTAGCAGAATGAACTCCCATTAATTCAAATTGGCGAACAATCGCAGCGCCATAAAAAGTTACCGAAGCTCCAATTCGAGGAATTATTGCATCGACATTAGTTAAGACTTCATTGCCATAATAAATGATCGGGCAATCTTTTTCGATCACAATATTGCATCGCATGTGATCTAAAACTCGAACATGATGTCCTCGGCTCAAACCAGTACGCAATAAATTTTGGGTAGAGTAAAGGCCTGGTCCTCGTGAAAGAATAGCAATATTCATTTTACGTAATTATTTTAAATAAAAATATCGAATGTTGGATTTGCGCTTTTTAGACGTAGCTTCCTAGCAATCGTTACTTAGCAACGATCAAATAATAATTTCTCAATTTGTACGGAATCTTTTCCGCTCAGTTTTCATTTCAAATCAGTCAAAGTATTAACAATTATCCTTCTTTAAAATAAAAACTGAAAGCAAAATATCCTCGTCTAAATCGAGAAATTATCATTTGACCATTTCTAAAAATCAAGATAAATATTTATTTCCAGTTATTTGAGATATTTCTCTATCTTGAGTTTTAGTAAAAAACAAAATCAATGAGCAACACAAACGAAATTCTCGATGACCCTCTAGACCAACCTAAAAGAGACGTTTCAAACATTCCTTTAGATGATAAAAAAATCATCAATGGATGGGCAATGTTTGACTGGGCTAACTCAGCCTATGCCTTAGTTATTACTGCTGCGATTTTCCCAGCCTATTTTAATGGCGTGACAAATACTTATGATCCAGAAACAGGTGATCTTATTTCTAAAAATGTTTCATTTCTAGGAATGACATTAAAGAACTCTACTCTTTTTTCTTATTCTGTTTCTTTTGGGTATTTGATGATTGCATCTGCACTTCCTTTGTTGACAGGGATTGCTGATTATGCAGGTCGCAAGATGTATTTTATGAAGCGATTTACTGTACTAGGTTCTCTGGCTTGTACCTCGTTATTCTTTTTTACTGGGCCTGAAAATTTATGGTTAGGTGTTTTAGGTTTCATTTTAGCTTTGATTGGTTTTGCAGGAGGGCAGGTTTTTTATAATTCCTATTTACCGGTGATTGCTTCTGAGAAAAATTTGGATCATGTAAGTGCCAAGGGATTTTCTCGAGGATATATTGGTAGTGTCATTTTATTAGTAATTAATTTATTGGTAATTACTTTTCATGCTAAATTAGGTTTGGAAAAACAATTTGCCACCCAACTAGCTTTTCTTTCAGTAGGATTTTGGTGGCTAGGTTTTGCTCAAATCTCATTTAATCGTTTGCCTAAAGATAGACCTAAACCTGTCACGCAAGGTGTGATGAAAAAAGGATATCAGGAAATACAAAAAGTGTTTAATATTTTAAAAACACTTCCAAATACTAAACGATTTTTAATCGCTTACTTTTTTTATATCTCTGGCGTAATGACGGTAATGATGTTGGCAACCATTTTTGCAGAAGATGAATTAAAAATGGAAACCAATAAATTAATTATCACCGTACTTTTGATTCAATTAGTGGCCATTGTTGGTGCGCATCTTTTTGCAAAATTATCAAGTTGGAAAGGCAATAGATTTTCAATACTTTCCATGTTATTTATTTGGATAGGAATCTGTTTAGCTGCATATGTAACTACTGAAGAAAACCAATTTTTTGTTTTAGCTGGTGTGGTTGGATTAGTGATGGGAGGTATTCAGTCTCTTTCGAGATCGACTTATTCTAAATTATTACCAAAGAACACAACTGATACTGCCTCTTTTTTCAGCTTTTTTGATGTGTTGGAAAAAACAGGAATAGTCTTAGGTACTTTTATTTTTGGTTTTATAGGTGAGAGTTTTGGTTTGAGATATAGTGTTTTGTTCTTAATTCTTTACTTCGTGATTGGGATTAGTATTTTGTTGACTGTGGAAGTGAAGACGCCGGAGGAAATACAACATTAAAATTGGCCACAAACACAGACTAAACTGACTTCCCCTAGGATATAACTGCAAAATATGGGGAAGTCAGTTTAGTCTGTGTTTGTCTGTGGCTTGTATTTAATACTGATATTCATAACATCCCAAATCAGGATTGGTATTATCTCTTAAATTTCCATCTAAGTCAAGAGGAATAGCAACGGGATTAATACTATTAGCTTTCATTTCCGCTATAGACAAAGTATCTAGGTAATAAATATCTTCATTAGGATCCTCAAAAATAGCGTCATTATTATCCGCATTTTGGCAAGGATTACAACGGTCTAAAAAATCATCAAATTCTTCCTGCTCCAATAATTCATCCACTCTAACAATGCAATCTTCAAAGAAATAATTCATCCCATTTGGTAATCCTTCCACACAAGCATCTCCGTCTACCATTGAAATTTCATCTCGTCGAGAACCAAAAATTATCGAGTTTTTAAAATTAGCATTCAATCGATATTCAAAACAAGGACTACAACCCAATGGATCATCCGATCCACATAACAAATTAGTCATGCTCAATGCTGGTGCATCAACTCCATAACTTGCCAACGTACAATAAGTGAAATTATAATCTCCTCCATACAAAAATCGAACAGCATTAGAACCATTATTATAAAAAAGGCAATTCGTCGCATCTATTCTCGCATGAATCCCAATTACCCCAGCATTCGCAGTATTATATATTTTAGAACTTTCAATCGAAACATCTACCGACGAGTCAGCATAAATCCCAACTATAGAATTTTTCAACTCCAAGTGATTGATATCATGATTTTTAGTTTCATCAATCAAAAGAACTCCAAACCATTGACCTGCGATATCATCAAACGATTCTTCTAATCGATCTCCTTCCATAATGACTGGGTTATCTTGTGTCCCATTTACTGTCAGAGTACTTTGATTAGCAAAAATAAGTCGTCCGTCATTATAAAATGTCCTCATGCTATCAGCATCGAAAGTTGGAACAATTCCACCATGCACATGAATTCTTGCACCTTCCTCCACTACAACTTTACAATTATCAAAAATTACAGATCCATAAAAAACCCAAGGTTTCTCGTTCGTGATTAAAAACTCTCCACCTCCACATCCTGTTTGCACAGCAGATCCTCCATTAAAACGACTTGGGTAATAATTTGCATTCTGTCCCCAAGCTTCTAATAATACCTTTTGGGTATTTCCATTTATTTCAAAAACCAAATAATCCTCAATTACGAATGGACTATTCGAGAGTGGTTGGTCAGGATCAATTGTCACCTCTGCAAAAATGTATAAACTATCGTTTCCTGCTATTTCAATATCAGTTGCTACATTTCCTGGAATCCCATCTACATTGATTTTATAAAAATTAGTAGACTCATTTTGAATACTAATTTTGCTGATTTTTATATCCTTTTTCTCCTGATTATATATTTTCAAAATCCTAGTAGCAGAGCCTAATTCAGTAAAAACTGTATCAAAGCGCAATGTATCTACCGAAAAGCCTAACATCACATCAGATCCCGTGTTGAAATCATCAGTCGGTTTACAAGAATAATTTAACATTAAAATCAAAGCAAAAATGGGTAGTAAATATTTCATATTTTGAAGTCGTTATTTCTTTTTATTAAAAGTAAAAAAGAGGCTTTTATTGTTTTTGAAAACAACTAATCACTCAATAGAATTTTGGGCGACCTTAAAACGTCTAACGTTCAATATCAAACGGGTTAAGTCTAATTTTTACGCAAAAATAAACCATATGTTGGATATCACAACATAGCTGTATAATTCCTTTAAGAATGTCCTTTTCCCAACATCGCAAATCTATGGAAAAAGCCTACATTTGTGTTTTTATAATAAAAGACAAACATGCCACAACCCATTATTGATGTTATAATTCCAGCTTACAATGAGGAGGAATCCATTGGAAAGGTGGTTGCGGATATTCCTAAAGAATTAGTTCGCGATATTTTGGTTTGCAATAATGCAAGTACAGATAATACTAAATCTGTGGCAACAGCAGGCGGTGCAATCGTTCTAGACCAACCCCTCAAAGGGTACGGCAATGCTTGTTTGAAAGGAATTGAATATTTAAAAAATAGACCTGAAAACGAAAAGCCTGATATCGTAGTTTTTCTTGATGGAGATTATTCTGATCATCCTGAGGAAATGACTAAACTTGTAAAAGAAGTGTTAGATGGAAATGATCTGGTTATTGGATCAAGAGCTTTGGGTAATATGGAATCGGGCGCAATGATGCCACAGCAGGTTTTTGGGAATTGGTTGGCAACGAGTCTAATCAGTCTTTTTTACAATTATCAATTTACAGACCTGGGACCATTTAGAGCCATTCGATATGATAAACTAATTGAAATCGATATGAAAGATCGGGACTTTGGTTGGACAGTCGAAATGCAAGTCAAAGCTGCAAAACATAAATTAAAGTGTACTGAAGTTCCAGTTACCTATCGGCGTAGAATTGGAATTTCAAAAGTTTCGGGGACAATCAAAGGAACAATCCTCGCAGGACACAAGATCCTTTGGACAATTTTTAAATTACTGTAGCAACTGACTTTAGTCGGTTGTGAAAAAACAGTTTTATTTTTTTAGAAGAAACAATATTGCTGATTCTGTCAGCAGTTATAAAATAATAAAATGGAAATTTTAGCTTACTTCATTATTTCAGTTTATACTATTGCATTAGTATACATCACTTTTTATTGCTTGGTACAATTACATTTACTTTTTTATTATAAAAAATACCATTGGAATCATGTGCAAGAAAAGTTAGAAAATCCAAAGGATGATGAGCTTCCCTTCGTTACCATTCAGTTGCCGATTTTTAATGAAATGTATGTAGTCGAAAGATTAATTGACAATATTGTTCTCTTCGATTATCCAAAAGACAAATACGAAATTCATGTTCTTGATGACTCTACTGACGAAACAGTTTCAATTTCTCAACGCAAAGTTGATGAGTACAAAGCTAAAGGTTTCAACATCGAATTATATCATCGAACAGATCGAACTGGTTACAAAGCAGGTGCACTCAAGGAAGCGATGGTTCATGCCAAAGGAAATTTCATTGCCATTTTTGATGCAGATTTTTTACCTCGACCTGAATTTTTGAGAGCAACAATTCCTCATTTTAAAAATGAAAAAATTGGCGTTGTTCAAACTCGTTGGGAGCACATCAATCAAGATTATTCCATGTTAACTAGGCTTCAAGCGATGCAATTGAATGTTCATTTTACAGTTGAACAGCAAGGGCGTAGATCCGGAAATCTATTGTTACAATTTAATGGGACAGCTGGAGTTTGGCGTCGAGAATGTATTGATGATGCAGGAGGTTGGGAAGCTGATACTTTGACCGAAGATTTAGACTTAAGTTATCGAGCACAATTAAAAGGTTGGGAAATAAAATATTTAGAAAAATTCGGCTCACCTGCAGAATTACCTGCAGAAATGAATGGGTTAAAATCTCAACAATTTCGTTGGATGAAAGGTGGTGCAGAAAATGCTCGAAAGTTGTTACCAACGATTTGGAAATCTGATTTAGGATTCAAACAAAAAATGCATGCAACTGGTCACTTGATGAATAGTGGCGTTTTCCTTTTTGTATTTCTCGCAGGAGTTTTCAGCGTACCTATGCTTTTTGCAATGGAATTTTTAGAATTTAGTACAACTCCTTTTGCGATTTTTCTAGTTGGAACTGCCTCTGTGTTATCTGTTTATTATGTCGCAAATGTTCAAGCTGAATTAAAAAAAGAATCTTACGGAAAAATGCTTTTCAAATTTATTTTCCTTTTCCCTATTTTCTTAGCACTCTCCATGGGACTTTCTTTACATAATACCATTGCAGTAATTCAAGGGTATATTGGAAAACAATCTCCTTTCATTCGTACGCCAAAATTCAACATTGTTGACATCAAAGACTCCTTCAAATCACATAAATATTTGGCTAAAAAATTACCGATGACTACGATCTTCGAAGGCTTACTTTCGATTTATTTTTTAGGAGGGTTGATTGGTGGTTTTTATTTAGAAGATAATTCATTTATGCTTTTCCACTTGTTGTTGATGTTTGGATTTGGTGGGATTTTCTTTTATTCACTTAGAGCTGTAAGTTTAAAATAGGATGAAAGAAAAAACGATAGACCTACGTTTATTGGCAATTCCTTTAATTGCTTTAACAATTGGTCTAGGGTTCTCCGTCCAACAAACTGATTTTATTCCAATCATTTCTCAGTTTGGAATTTTCTTTTTCCTCTACATTTTGATTTTCAATTTCACCAATGAAAAAAGGAAAATTGCTTTTTTCATTGGTGTAAGTATATTGTTACGTTTTATTTTGATTTTTGCATTACCAAACTTATCTGATGATGTTTATCGATTTATTTGGGATGGTCGATTGTTGGTAAATGGGCACAATCCTTTTGATTATTTACCCAGTTATTATATTGAAAATAACGTTTCCGTTCCAGGAATAAATGAAGTTCTTTTTAATGAATTAAACTCACCTGAATACTTTACAATTTATCCACCTGTCGCTCAAGGAATTTTTGCATTTGCTTGTTGGCTATTTCCAAATAGTATTATTGGAAGTGCGTTAACGATGAAAGTATTTCTTTTCTTATGCGAAGTTGGTTCCTTATTTTTTATAAAAAAACTACTTGACCACTTTCACCTTCCAGCGAAGAACATACTACTTTACGCACTCAATCCATTGATAATCATAGAATTATGTGGCAACCTCCACTTTGAAGCGGCTATGATTTTCTTTTTGCTTGCTGGAGTATTTTTTTTGATAAAAAACAAAATGACGCTTTCTGCTTTTTCAATTGCACTTTCTGTTGCCTCTAAATTATTACCATTAATGTTTCTTCCTTTTTTAATTAAAAGGTTAGGCTGGAAAAAAAGCATTCAATATTTCGCAATAGTTGGAAGTGTAATTGTATTGTTATTTGTTCCACTTTTGAGTGGTGCTTTCTTCAATAATTTTGGAGCGAGTCTAGATTTGTATTTCCAAAAATTCGAATTCAATGCAAGTATTTATTATGCAATTCGATGGGTAGGTTATCAAGTAGTTGGTTATAATTGGATTCAAAGTGCAGGGCCAGCACTTGCCGTAATTGTATTGTTAGGAATATTGACTGTAACTTTTTTAGAAAAGAATTTTAATTGGAAAAATCTTTTTGGGAAAATGTTATTCGCCATCTGTTTGTATCTCGCATTTGCAACAATAGTTCATCCTTGGTATGTAAGTTTGCCTATTGTTCTATGTTTATTTACTCGGTTTCGATTTCCAATACTTTGGTCAGGATTGATTTTTTTGACCTATATAAATTATAGCTATGATGAATATTTTGAAAATCTGTGGATGGTTGGAATTGAATATGTTTTGGTCTTTTCATTCCTAATTTATGAATTAACAAAAACATATTCAATTAATGCATTAATAAATCAATCCAAATAACCTTGAGCTTGCAGGTGGAATAACTCAGCATATTTTCCATTTTGAGCAACTAACTCTTCGTGACTTCCTAACTCTTTGAGTTGTCCATTTTCCAAAAATAAAATCCGATCAGCCATTCTCACCGTCGAAAAACGATGTGAAATAAGTACAGCACTTTTCCCTGCAATCAATTCTGCAAATCGAAGAAACACTTCATGCTCGGCTCTTGCATCTAATGCTGAAGTTGGTTCATCCAAAATCAGAAGTTGAGCATCTCGCATGTAGGCTCTACCCAACGCAATTTTTTGCCATTGCCCACCTGAAAGTTCTACACCTTCCGCAAATCGTTTTCCCAAAACTTGATTGTATTCGTCTGGTAAATTATCGATTACAGTATCTGCCAAACTTTTCTTTGCAGCATCTTTGATTACATCTAATTCGATTCTATTTTCGATATTACCAATGGCAATGTTATCAGAAGCCTTCATTTGAAAACGAATGTAATCTTGAAAAATAATTCCAATATTTTGCCGAAGATCTCCCAAATTATAGGATTCTAAATCTTTTCCATCTAATAAAATTCTTCCTTCAGTCGGTTTGTATAATCGAGCAAGCAACTTTACCAAAGTAGTTTTGCCAGCTCCATTCTCCCCTACTAAAGCTAACTTCTCTCCTTTTTTCAAATGAAAGCTTAAATTACGAATTGCCCACATCTCACTATTTGGATATTTAAATCCAACATTTTCAAAAGTAAAACCTTCTTGAATTGGTTGCGGAATCATTAGATTTTTATCTCCAGAAACTATCGTGGGTTTGATAGCAAAAAAATCGAACATGTCTTGTAAGTACAAAGAGCCTTCAGCGATTTTGGAAAATCGATTCATGATTGCTTGGAGCATGTTTCTCATTCTTTGAAAAGAACCTGCTAAGAAAGTAAGTGTTCCTATTGTGATTAAGCCACTTACTGTTTGAGAAATAATAAAAATATAAGCACCATAATATGAAATAGTTCCAACGGAGGAAAGTGCGCTTCCCCAAAGAGCTCGTTTGACTGATATTTTTCGATTGGCAAAATAATATTTATCAGAAAGTTCTTTGAATCGTTGTGCTAAGAAATCCGCAAGCCCAAAAATTTTCACCTCTTTCGCCGTCTCATCGCTTGCACCTATATATCTTAAATAATCTAATTCTCTTCTTTCGGGTGTCCAACCTCTTGTAAGCGAATATGTTCTTTGATTGAAATGTGTCTCTCCTAAGAAGGAAGGAAGAACTGCAACGAACAATATCAAAATCAACCAAGGATTAAATGCAATCAATCCAATTCCTAAAAAAACTATCGTAATTATATCTTGAAATTGAGCTAGAACCTGAGTCATCAAAACTGTTCTTCCAGTAGTTTGCCTTCGGGCTCGCTCCAATTTATCATAGAAATCAGGATTTTCAAATTGATATAAATCAAGTTTTGCAGCATGCCTTATCAATTGAACTGAAGTTTTATTAGAAAATAAATCACCCAATAAACTATCCAATAGAATTATCACACGATTAATCAAATCTGAAAATACAGCTAATCCTAATTCTATTCCAATCAAAATCCAAAGGTAAGACCAACTTTTATCTGTTGCATCAACTAATCGAATAATCTCATCTATTATTTCTTTTCCAACATATAAAATCAACAATGGAATTGATGCTTTTACTATTCGTAACAAGACATTTCCAATGGTCATATATTTATTGGTTTCCCAGATTAACTGGAAAAATTCGGGTAAATTTTTAAGTGCTGAAAATTGAGTTTGAAGTGAGTTCTTATCTTTCTTTTTGGTCATATTTCTCTTTGTTCAATTTAAGATTAAGCAAGTGTCCGACATGAGTAAACAAATTTATCTCAAAAAAGATTTCAAATAATGTAAAAGAGGTGTTAATACTATGTACTAACACCTCTTTTGTAAATTTATCTCAGTTTATAATTATTGTTTTTCAGGAATCGAAATCAAATAATAACAACAAGTTGTAAAGAAATTTCTGAAATAAGGAATAGCTGAAATTAAAGAGATTTGCTTTCGAGGGGTTAAATTAAATTTAGCTTCGTAATTAGGATTAATTAAAAATGATATTTTCTCATCCACCTTATAATTCTCCTTTTTTAAAATTTTTTCAAATCGTTCAATACTAATTCCTGTATCTTTTATTTCAAGAAGAGCTTCAATACGGTTGGTTGGTTCTCCAAATATCTTTAACATTCCAGAATAAATTGGTCGAGGAAGTAAATGATAATAAGGCAGTTTTGAAGCTATTTTATTTTGGCAAATCTGTTGATGCCCGCCAAAAGGCATTTGCCAAGGTGGGAATCCAAAAAATATTTTTCCATTTTTAGATACAAACTTTTTAAGATAGCCCATAAACTTCTCTTGATCATGAATATGTTCGATAACATCTCGCATAATAATCAAGTCAAATGTCCCTATTTCATTAACTTCTACCTCATAAATATCTCTATAAAGGAATTGAATATTATCTTTCTTTTCATGAGTTTCAAAATAAACTTTTCCTTTCTCAATTTTTCCTTCACTTAAATCAACTCCTACTACTTGACATCCTAAGTCCAAAAAAGGTTCTAAATTTCCACCTTCTCCACAACCAATCTCTAGGATTCTAGTATTGGAATCGACAGTCATATGTTTTTCCAAAAAAGGAATAACATACTTATTAGTCGTGAATATTTGTTCTTTAAAATAAACTTGACGGTCTTTATGTCTTACTTGCATATTATCATTTTATCTATGACAAAAATACGAAAGGATATTGTTTTTGTTTTTAAAACAAGAAGTAAATAAAATGAAAAAGCCCATTCCGAAAATTCGAAATGGGCTTTTATATATTTTATCATATTAATATGACCATAAATCATGTTCGTAATTGAAGATTTCTTGCTTGATCTTATCAGCTTCAAGTAAAATATCTACACCTTGAAGGTAATCTTGAATACGTCTGTTATAAACGTTAGATTCTTTGTAAATGTAACTAGAGAAAAATCTCCTTTCGAAAAGGTCTTCCCAAGTTCCTAAGTCACCATCATTTCCAGGATTGAAAACTTTATGACGTGCAAATAACTCTCTACAATCAGGATAATAAATCCAGAACATAGGTTTTGTAAAACGGTAATTACCGTTATCATCTTTTACATCAATAAGTGGTGCAATACCTAAAATTCTAACTTGTAAAGTTGATGTATTCTCATCAAAGAACCACACTTCTTTCAATCTGAATTGTTTAACATCTTCAGGATTCAAGTCATTTCTTACAATCTGAACTTGCTCTTCATAAGTTTCAGGATCGAAAGTAATTACTGTATCAATGTTACTTCCCATTGAAGCAATTTCATCAGCTTGCAATCTCATTTCAAATTTGTCATATTCATTGACATTATAAGCTGCAATTTCACCATTAACGGCTGCTTCCATAAGAATCGTAAAGAAAGGTTTTTCAGGAAATGCAAATGGTAAATTCATTTTTTCCCGTATATCAATTACTCTCCAAATTCTTTTTTCCCAAAAAACATCAGCTTCTCGGATTGGAGCATATGGTAATACCATGCGATCATCTACCAATCTTTTTTCTACGATGTCATCTAAAGGTAAATCGTCATTGGTAACTTCTGCCTCAGTTTTGACAGGATTTGGATCTTGTGCCATTGTTGGATTTGAAAAAATCAACAATCCTAAAAGGCATAAGCTAAAAATTTTAAACGAAATCTTCATGACTTAATGATTTATGTAATTTTCTTAATACTAATTATTTCTAAGTTTGAAATCTAGGCTTTTTGAAAAATCAAAACTCCTAAATTTCAAACGAAGTTTTGAGATCTTTATTTGATTTTAAAGACCATTGAATTAATTTTTCGACCTGCAGGGTCACCTGGACATTTAGCTTTTACATTATCAAAGTAATAAACATCACCTGGTTTAGCTTTATTGATCAAGTTTCTAGCTTCAGGAGACCATCTAGGTCCTCTGTTATTAACATCAACTGGATCAGCACGTTTTGCCTGACGAGTAACAATGAATCCTTGAATAGCACACTTCGCATCAAAGTCGAAGCCATCCAAAATAGCAGATACACCACCTTGAGCTTTGAATTCTCCATTACCAATAGCACCTCCAACATTACCTGAAAGTTTTGCAGTTGGATCAGGAATACGTTTAACACGGAAAAGTGCTTTTTCGCCTTTTAAACCAGGAGCATCTACCCGAACTTGACATTCGTTTCCAAGTTTAGCTGGTTTAGTTACAGTAACTGTGTATTCTCCAGTTCCAGAACCTCTTTTAAGAGTTCCTGCACCGCCTCCACCAAGGGAAACTTTTACATCATTACTATTTACCCCTGCTGCAGATACTTTAATAGGATTAGGTACCCCAATGTAAAATACATTCATTTTTGTAGCGGAAACTGTTACAGAACCTTTTCCTACTTCGTAAGAAAATTCTGCATCACCTGTACTTGTTTCCCCAGTTAAAGGATTTCGTACCGCCGCTTTTAATGATAATTTTCGAGTTCCTAGTCTACTTGCAGTTTCTACAAATTTCACTTTACCATTTGCGTCTGGTTTCTTTGGAGCACCATTGATGGTAATAGTTACATCATTAGGATTGATTTGATCAGAGTAAGTTCCTACAGAAATTTCTGCTTCGAATTTATCTCCTTCTAAAACATATCCTTTCTTCGCACTTACAACAGGGAAGAATTGATTAAACTCAACAACACGTCCACCTGAAAGTTCCGCTAATTGATTTACACCAGCAGACTCAGCATTTCTTGCGTCAGTAATCATTTGAGTTAAAGTAGGAAGAACAGCTGCAACTGGCATTTGACGGAATTTGTAATCCGACCAACTAGTTTTATCTTTTGATTCTTTCCAATCTTCAGTAACTCCAAGAGTCAAGTTATTTTCAAAATTTGTAATTCGAACTGGAATTTCTTCTGCTCTTAATCCAAAAGTCTTTCCATGTTCTTCTAAAACTGTTTTATAAGCAGCAATAATATTTCCTCTTGCCTCAACAATTTTTGCCTCTAATTCCTCTCCTACACCATCATTTACCATCATCTTAGTAGGCACGTCTTTATTTTTGAGACCTTTTAATTTATATCTTTTACCTTCTTTCATGATATAATCTCCATCATTAATGGTACCATCCTTATCACCTGATTGATCTATAAGTTTAACTTTAAGATCTTCAACATAAGAAGAAAAAGAAGCTACCTCATCTCTAATGCTTTGAATAGCAGGTTGAAGAGGTCTGTATTTTGCCTTTGAATCATCTTTTAACAAGGCATCCAAGTTTTTTTGAGTTGCATCTAATGCTTTTACCGTATTAGTATTCGTTGTATCTAAAGATTTATTAATCGATAAAAAAGCATTCATTACCTCGGCTGATACATTCAAAGCCAACAATGCCGTCAGTACTAAGTACATCAAGTTAATCATCAGCTGCCGGGGTTCCTTAGGTATTGACATATCCTTTGTTTTTTTTAATTAAACAATAAAGTTTAGAACCTTCTTAATTATTTATTTCCAATGTTTGACATAGCAGTCAATACATTTCCATAAACAGAATTAAGAGAACCGAGATTTTGATTTAAAGCAGTTAATTGTTGCTTATATGCTTTTGTATCTTCTAAAGAATCATTAAGATCAGCCATTGCTTCATTCATTCTAGTATAGAAATTACTCATTGTTTTCATTTGTTCACCTGTCCCTGAGAAATCAACTTCTTGCAATGCTTTCAATGATCCAAGAGATTTAGACATTCCTTGTAACTCATTTAACATTCCACCTAATTGTTGCTCTACTACTTCTCCATTCAATCCTGGAACTTCATCATCAATTGGCCCAGCCATTAATGGAGAAATTTTAGAATCATAATCAGAAAGTCCTGGGTACAATTTTTCCCAGTAGTAATCTTTATCAGGTCCAATAATACCTAAGAAAGCAAAAATAAATGCCTCAATACATAATCCAGCGATCAACATTTCACTAGCATATTCCCAGCTTTCCAATTTAAATAATGCTCCTAATAATACTACAGATGCTCCAAGTCCAATAATTAAATTTTTGATGTACTTGAACGTTTTTGACTTTAAAAAACTCATTTTAATCTTTTTAAGTAGGTTAGTAATTTATTTCAATAATGGTTTTATTACTTTTTAATAAGAAAAACCTTAAGCATAATGCTAAGTTTCAAAAAAGTAACAGTTTAATTTAACGTAAATATAAATAGGTAGGATTCGGTTCAATTAAAATTAATTTATAAAATAATAAGGAACAGCTTTTCTGTTAATTGCTGTTCCTTATTATTTTTATTTTTCTAATTAGAAGTCATTGATTGAACGACCTAAGAATGTCAATGCACATCTAAATCCGATATATGATTTAGTCGTATCCTGGAATTCCCAATGACGTGTTCCAGTTTGCATGAAGAATGCAATATCTTTCCATGATCCACCTCTAATCACTTTTCTCTTTTGAGCTTCTGGATCGTCTTCATCAGCATCGTATCTGAAATCTGGGTTCAAATCATGAATAAATGAATATGAATTTTCATGAAAAGCAGAAGAAGTCCATTCTGATACATTTCCTGCCATGTTATATAATCCATAATCATTCGGGAAGTATGCATCAGCTTTTACCGTATAGAAACCTCCATCTTCTGGATAATTACCTCTTCCTGGTTTAAAGTTAGCTAATAAACAACCTTTTGCATTTCTTACATAATATCCACCCCATGGGTAAGGAGCGTGTTCGTGTCCACCTCTAGCTGCATATTCCCACTCATGCTCTGTTGGTAATCTGAAATCTTCAGAATTAACCTCATCAGCAATACTCCAAAGTTTGGTTCTCCAGTAACAGAATGCATTTGCCATTTTCCAATCGATTCCTACTGCTGGATAATCATCAAAAGCTGGATGCCAGAAATAGTTACGCGTAAATGGTTCATTATAAGAATAAGCGAAATCTCTAACCCAAACTAATGTATCTGGGTAAATATTTGCCTCATCTCTCAATATGAAGCTACTTCTCGATGCATCTGGATCTTTATTGTGAGCAGCAGCTTGCCAATTATACCATTCGTAATTATATACGAAATTTCGAGTATCGAATTCCTTTCTACCTGCAAATCGGTCATCACCAGAATAATAGAGATCTTCTAACTCTTCTGATTCCCAATCGATTTCCATTTCCCAATCGATCCTTTCTTCTCCTGTTTCTTCATCATCCATCACATTACCTAAGGCAGTATGAGCTAATGAATCACGAACCCAATATACAAATTGACGCCACTCATTATTAGTGATCTCGGTGTCATCCATATAAAAGCCTTGGATAGAAATAGATTTAGGTCTTTGAATGTAGGTTTGACTTACATCTTGATCACTTGGACCAATATGTAAAGTTCCAGAAGGGATGTAAACCATTCCATAAGGATTGATTCCACTCCATGACGGTCTATCGGATACACCAATTAGTTGACCATTTTGTTTTGTGCCACAAGAGCTTACAATTAAAGCAAATGCGAATAGTACCAGTACTGTTTTTGATAATTTTTTCATTTTAACACCCGAGTTTTCCTTCAGATTAAGTAAAGCTTAAAAAAAATGAACGTAAATATAGTCTGATTAATAGCTAAAACAAAAATTTATATTTTGTTTTTTGCTTAATAGCTGGCAAAGATATAAATAGCCAAACAAAAAATGGAGAATTTTGCGAAAAAGAATATTTCTCTCCACATTTAGTTTTTCTATCAATAGCTTTAAATCAAACTAATTCAATACGTTACCTATTTTTTTAAAAAAAAACGTATAAATAATAATATTTTATAAAAATCTTGGATTGTGTATAATTCGGGGAGGCACTCCTGCTCCAATGATTTTATTCAAATTGTAATTGATTAAAATTTCATGGGAACCGTTGCTTACCGAATTGTAGGAGGACAAAGTTAGGTCGTAGGAGTAGGCTAGGGTAATTTTCTCACTCAATTTCATGCCCACCAAAAATGCTGTTGCGTCAATTGTATTTTTATTATATCCTCTAAACGCAAGTCCTCCAAATATATTGTCGTTGTATTTAATTATTGTTGAAATTTCTATTTGTGTTTCGATAAAATCTGATTTTGCCATTATTGATGGCTGAACACTAAAAGAATTGTTGATATCCCAATTGTATGCCATTGTTAGAAAATAATGCCTTTTCAATTGAAAATTAACATTTGTGTTCAAATTTACTTTAGGTTCTATCAAATTTATAGCAGAGGCTCCTATTTCAAATTGCTCTGTTTGAAAAAATAACCCTGCATTAAATATTGGAACAATCGCAGTTTCTCTTCCTTCTGATAAAATTAAATCATTATGATTAATTGGATTATTCTCTTCATAGTCTCCATCAGGAGTTCTGAGAATTGTACCATCCAAAGTCTTTTGATAAAAACCTCCTCCTGCTCCCATAGAAAGTATTCCTATATTCCCAACTGGCTTATGATATGCATAAGAAACTGTCATTGATGTATTTTGCTCTGCCCCAAGTTCAATATTATCTACATTCAGACCTATCCCACCTTTTATGAAATACACAGGCATATGTACATTTATATTTTGCATAACTGGATGTCCATTAAGTCCCTCCCATTGGGTTCGATAAACACCTGTAATACTTAATGAATTATCTAAACCTGCATAAGCTGAATTATTTTGATACTTATTCAACATATACATGGAATACTGTCCAGCCTGTTGACTTTGTACTGAAAATCCAATGCATATAATAAGAAATGTAAAAAAATACTTCATAATCGGAGTTTTTGAATTCTAATTAAAAACCAATTTAAGCTTCTAATTATTTTAGGAAATAACTCTAGTCATAAATATAAGTGTCTTTATTGGGTATTTTATTTTCCTGCAAAGGATAATTAAGATTTTTCACGACAAATAACACTTAATACTTTTATTAAAAGATCTTTTAATCTTTTTGTTTAAAAATGCAAACATTAAAATTCTTAAACATTATTATTATTTAGATTTAATAATCTAATTGAATTCAAATTGACACTTCTACTTTTTATTGCAAAATCCGAACCATTGTCCATTTTTCTTTATTTATAATCCTCTAATTCTCTATCTTTTATATTTTACTAATATTTAGATATGAAAAATCATTAGATCATTTATCCTTTTTGTAAACGACGCATCTTCCTTGCCATTTAGTTGGTAACAATATTCCAATTCTTATATTGCTATTATCTGCTGATCATAAGCTAAATTGACATTGGCTGGTAGAATTTTATTAATTTCAGAAGATAATCCCATATGATGACTAACGTGGGTCAAAAAAGCTTGTTCAGGTTTTAATTTTTCAATGACTTCCAAAGCTTGAGGCACATTAAAATGCGAATAATGATCATAATAATGTAGCGCATTTAAAATCAGAATCTTAGTCCCCTCAATTTTGGCCATCTCCTCAGGTGCAATTGTCCGAGCATCTGTGATATAGGTGAAATTTCCTATTCGAAATCCCAAGACAGGTAATTTTCCATGAATCACCTCTATTGGCTGAAATTCAAGTCCCTTTATTTCAAAAGACTCATTTTTAGAAATTGTACGTAAAGCCAAAGATGGAGCGCCTGGATATTTATTGTCAGAAAAAACATATTCGAATCGTAACTTCAAATCTTTTTGAACTCGTTCTGCTGCATAAACTGGAATATCTTCTTTTTGTCTAAAATTAAAAGGACGAACATCATCAACACCTATCATATGGTCATTATGCTCATGCGTTAAAATAACAGCATCTAAATGACTCACTCCCGTCCTCAACATTTGTTGTCGAAAGTCAGGTCCTGCATCAATAACTATATTTTTACCCGCAGCTTGAATTAAAATAGATACCCGTAATCGTTTATCCTTCGGATCTGTTGATTGGCAAACTTGACAATCACATCCGATTATAGGAACACCTTGAGAGGTTCCTGTTCCGAGAATAGTTACTTTTAGTTTTATGGTGAGAATTTTTTAGCTCCAAAAACAATACTCTTGGAACTCATTTTTAATCTAATTATTCTGACTTAGTTGCCTCAGTATTTTCGACTTCAACTTTCTCCTCTTCATTTTTGTCTAAAGTCTTCATTATCTTTTTATAAAAATCTAAAGTCTTTTCTGTAAAAATAGTTTCATCTATGTCTTCAAACGATGAAAGAATTTCTAATAAAACATTAATTCGTCCCTCTGTATCAAAAAATCTATTGACTACTGCAATGTTTTTATTTTCAACCAAACAATAACCTGATTTAAAACTGCCTCTTTCATATCTCACTTTGTACTCTAACTCTTCAAAAATAGTTTCTATTTTCTGCAAAGTAGTTTTTGTATATTTAAACATATTGGATTTTTGATTATTATATTTCAAAATTCTAAAGGTAAAACAAATTTAAAATGTAAAATTAAAATACTCGTTTTAAATTGTACATTTTATAGTTTTACACCAAAAAAAAAAATATGTTGAATTTAATTAAAATAATCGCCCTTCTTTTTTGTGTTTTTATTTTTTCAAATAATACTCAGGCACAAACTTTTGAAGCAGGATTGATCGGAGGAGTAAATCTATCTCAACTTCATGGAGATGGTTTAGCTGGATTTAATCAAATCGGGTTAAATGTCGGTGGTCGAGTTGCCGTTCAGACAAGTGATCGATGGAAGTGGAATATCGATATTTTATTCAGTCAAAAAGGAAGCAATAAAGGGAAAGATGATCCACTTTCTATTCCTTTTGATAAGTATCGATTGAATTATGCTGAAGTACCGATCATGGTTTCTTTCTTGGATTGGTTGGACGAGGCAGATGGAACTGAATATTATAAATTGCATTTTACTGCTGGAGTATCTGTTGGGCAATTAGTTGGTTTCAAAGTGATTGATTCTTTTGGCCAAGATGTTACTGATCTCCAAGATTTTAACAATACTGCAGTCGACTTAATTGTAGGAGCAACCTATTTTATTAATACTCATATCGGAATCAATGCTCAATATTCTTATGCTGCCCTTGATGTAAGAAAGGAAAAAGAAGAACAATCTCTTGCAGGCAGAACTTTGACTTTTAGAGCTATTTATATGTTTTAATCTTTTTTTAAAAACCTAACTCTTAATGATATGATACTTCGAATTATTACAATTGTATGCATTGGTCTTTTTGCTTTTTCCTGTAACAATACTGAAAAGCCTAAAGCCAAACCGCAACCTACTACTAAAGCTCCTCCGATTGAAACAAAAGTTAAATCTAATGGCAAAGCTTTGTACCCAAGTATTCCTTTCGAAACGATTAAAGCATTATATGAAAAATGCGATTATGTAGATTATAGTTTTGATAATTTACCATTTACAATTAGTCGTCAGGAACCTAATGATCTTCGTCACTCACTTGCTCAGATTGCTCAAGAAGTTGCCTTAGTCGATGCAAACTGTCCTCCTTTTGGTCGTATGGTTTATTATAAAGATGGTGAAGTCGCATTGGAAGGTTTAATTTATTTTTCACAAGGATGTAATTACTTTGTTTTTTTAGAAAACAATCAACCAAAGTATGCTAATTTCATGACTCCTTCTGGTGTTCAATTTTTTAATGGTTTACTATCACAATTAAAGCAAACACCTCAATAATAACTCTCTAAACAATTTTTCATGAACCGATACGGTGTTATTGATTTAGGAACTAATACCTTTCATTTACTCATCATTGAGATTAATGAACATGGCGAAGCTATTGAGCTTTTTCGAGAACGAGTTTTCGTAAAACTAGCTGAAGATGGTATTGGAAAAATTGGAACAGAAGCTTATACCCGTGGACTTCAAGCACTTTCGCATTTTCAAAAAACGCTTCTTGACTATCATGTCAAAAATGTCAATGCTTTCGGAACTGCAGCACTTCGAACGGCTAGTAATGGAAATAAATTTATCGCAGATGCTAAAAATGAAAGTGGTATTTCTATTCAATTAATCCCTGGTTCTGAAGAAGCGAGGTTGATTCATGTCGGTGTGACTCAAGCTGTTGAATTTGGAGATGAAAAAGGTCTGATTATGGACATTGGAGGAGGAAGTGTAGAATTTATTATTGCTGATAAAAATGAAGTCTTTTGGGCAGAAAGTTTCCCAATTGGAGTAGCAGTTTTGCATAATAATTTTCATCAAGCAGAACCAATTAGTCTAGAAGAAATTGAAGGACTTCACCACCACCTTAATGAGATGTTGCAGCCACTTTTTGAAGTTTTAAAAAATCATAAAACTACTTGTCTTATTGGCGCATCAGGAACTTTTGATGTTTTGGAAAATGTACTACCCAATGCTCAGAAAACAAAATTAAGTGCAACGATCCAAGTCGAAAACTTTCATCCTATTTATCAAAAAATACTGACCATGAATATGGAAGAAAGACGAGCTGATGAAAGCATTCCTCTAACTCGTGCAGACATGATTGTGGTAGCTTTAATCTTAATCGATTTCATCATCGCTAAAGCTGACATCGAAAAGATTCTAGTTTCTGCCTACGCGATGAAAGAAGGAATTTTATGGGAAATGAGAAATCAGAATACTTAATTGACTTCATTCGTTTGAGGTTGAACGTTAGACGTTTTACGAGCCCATATAATTCCATCAAAGTAGATTTTAATATTATTGAATTATTTTTTTAAAAGTTCCATTCCCTTTTTTCCAAAAAAATAAATCCATCCCAACAATCCTCCTAGCGCCAAGGGCGTAATTATAGCAAATTTTATTTTTGCAAAAAAGGAAGCCTTCTCGACTGAACCATTCCTAGCTGCACTTTCCCAATCCGCCAACAAATTTGCCAAATGCCCATTTTCAATCGTATCACAAACTCCAGCTATAATTCCTAAAATTGCAATCAAAATGAAAAGCCAATTTTTATTTACATCAAATTTCTTCAACAAAAGAATCCAACCTAAGACAGTCGTACTCACATAAAAAAGAATAAACCAAACATCCTCGTCCAAAGTCTCTTGAGCAGTTGCAGCCATTCCATTTTCATGAATTGAGGCAAAAAGTGATTTTGAAAATTCTCGATCAGGAGCCATTTCAAAAGTCAAATAATTAAATTCAGGAGTGGTTTTTTCAGCCAAAACAGTTTGAAGATTCCCCAAATAAGTAGCATAATAAACTGTTCCTAAAAAGAGAATTCCAAAAATAATATTCAATGTTTTCATTATTCAAAATTATAATCCAAGTCTGCGTTAATAAATTTCATGACCATAACCGTTTTGATTTTATCTGCGAAAACGGGCTTCATTTCTTTCTGCAACAGAGCCATCACATCATCATATTCTCCAAAAATCTGAGTACTCATACTATTGGTTTTCGAAGAGATATTTGGGTGTGACTTTATCCTTTTTATAAATTTTAAAATGTGTTCCCCAAAGTTTTCATCCAAAGGGTACATGCTGATTTCTACTGATATTTTCATGTTTTTTTGACTTAAGAATTGTTTTTTTGACACTGACTTTTCATGAATCTTTATGACTTATTATGTTTTAATTTTCCTTTGGAAAATTTCTTCCTGACGAGAGAACATAAAAATTCATAATAAAGTCAACGTCAAAATATTAATAAAACCTCCTATCGTTTTTTCAAAAGTAAAAAAAGGAATGAAGAAGTTCGTCTAAAACCTTCAACTAAATCGTCGATAATCCATTCCTTTTCATTCGGTATTCCACATTTTTATCCATATTTTTGCAGACTAATAGAATCTGAGGTCAAACCATTAAAAATAGTTCGTAAAGAAATTTTGTGCTTTTAATCAAGCCCAATTAAAATCAATACTTCATACTGTTGTATCTGTTTTAACTTGAATATATACACAAGTACAAATTTTATTTACTTACAGAAAAAAGAGAAACACTAATATTATATAAGCAATGGCCAGAAAAAAAAGTAAGGGACAACTCAATATTTCTTTTCCTAAATTTAAAGATGAACGAATATACAAGCTACTCGGCCTGTTTTGTATTTTCATTGCATTATATCTTTTTATTGCATTCACTTCGTATTTATTTACTTGGCAAACTGATCAATCATTAGTTTTGGAACATTCGTGGGGTTTTCTCTACGAAGGGGAAATTGGTGCAGCGAATTGGCTCGGTCGATTGGGAGCAATTGTATCCAATATGTTTTTCTATTGGGGTTTTGGATTGCCATCATTTATTTTCGTTTATGTTATTGGAAGACTAGGACTCAACACTATTCGAGAGAGATCATTTAGCGAAAATGTTCCAATGTTTTGGAATGGATTTATATTGTTATTGTTTTTATCTATTCTTTTTCATTTTATTTTTCAAACTTCTGGATTTCCATACGGAGGTGCTTTCGGTAAGGCTACAACTACTTGGTTATTGAAATTTATTGGAACCATTGGTCTGATTGCGCTACTTATTTTTACAGGTTTTACTGCTTTTATTTGGGCCAATAATCCAAACTTTAATGAGTTAACAGTTGAAAAAGTAATTGCTGATATTCGATTCTTTTTTGAAGATTTACTCAGCGGTAATTTTTTAGGCAAAAAGAAAAAGCGTCGTCCACGAGTTACTGCTAAAAGAGACACTTCTTCCTCTGGCGGATTACTTCCAAGGAATTCAAGTGCATCAACAGCTAAACCTGCTGATGTATCAACTAACATGGAAGTCTCAACTGGGGAAACAGGAAGTGCTGCTCCTACAGATGCAACACCTGCAACTCCAGAAATTAAAAAAGGCCAACTCGCTTTTGATTTGGAAAAAAGAAAAAGAGAAAAACCACAAACACTTCGTTCAGGAGATGCCGAAATGGAAATCAATGCTCCTACTCCATTCGTTCCTAAGGATGATGATGAAACTCCAAGTGAAAAACCAACGACGTTAACTTCGAACTATGCGGAAACCACATTGGACATTCAAACAGATAATAAAATTCACACGGAACCTTACGATCCAACATTGGATTTGTCCTCGTACGAACATCCTGTAACTTCATTGTTAGAAGATTATAACTCCCAAAATTTTGAAATAGATCGACAAGAGTTAGAACAAAATAAAGATCAGATTATCGAGACTTTGTTGAACTACAAAATCGAGATTGTAAAGATCAAAGCAACTATCGGACCGACTGTTACACTTTATGAAATTGTTCCTGCACCGGGTGTTCGTATTTCCAAAATTAAAAACTTGGAAGACGATATTGCCTTGAGTTTGTCAGCCATGGGTATTCGGATTATTGCTCCAATTCCAGGAAAAGGAACTATCGGTATCGAGGTGGCCAATAAAAATACTCAGATCGTTTCTCTTAAAGAATTATTGCAATCAGATAAATACAAGCGAGCTAAAATGGACTTGCCGATTGCCTTAGGAAAAACAATTCAAAATGAAGTATTCGTTGCCGACTTGGCGAAGATGCCTCACCTTTTGATTGCGGGTGCAACTGGTCAAGGAAAGTCTGTTGGTATTAATGTTATTTTGATGTCATTGCTATATAAAAAGCACCCTTCGCAAATCAAATTAGTTTTGATTGATCCAAAGAAAGTGGAGCTTTTCCCATATAGCAAAATTGAAAATCATTTCTTGGCTTACTTGCCTGGATTGGACGAACCTATTGTTACGGATGTGACGAAAGTAGTTCACACGTTGAACTCCTTGATGATTGAGATGGACACGCGGTATGATTTGTTGAAAAAAGCACATGCGAGAAATATTCGAGAGTATAATGAGAAATTTATTTCGCGAAGATTAAATCCAAACAAAGGACATAAATTTATGCCTTTCATTATCCTTGTAGTAGATGAGTTTGCGGATTTAATTATGACTGCGGGGAAAGAAGTGGAGCTGCCAATTGGACGTTTAGCACAGTTATCTCGAGCAGTTGGAATTCACTTAATTATTGCAACTCAGCGTCCTTCCGTAAATATTATCACAGGGGTAATCAAAGCGAATTTCCCAGCACGGATTGCCTTCAAAGTAACGGCAAGAGTAGATTCACGAACTATTTTAGATACAGGTGGAGCAGACAGATTGATTGGGCGTGGAGATATGTTATTATCGTATGGAAGTGATTTAGTTCGATTACAATGTGCATTTGTTGATACACCTGAAGTAGAGAAAGTAATTGACTTTATTGGTTCACAAAGAGGTTATGTAGAACCATTTTTCTTACCTGAATTTCATGGCGACGATGATGATAGTGGCAAACCAGGTGCAGTCAACACAAAAGACTTAGATGACAACTTTGAAGATGCTGCAAGATTGATTGTTCAAAATCAACATGGCTCAACTTCAATGATACAACGAAGACTAAAATTAGGATATAATCGAGCTGGTCGAATCATGGACCAATTGGAGGCTTTGGGGATCGTAGGGCCAAGTGTAGGGAGCAAAGCCAGAGAAGTTTTAATATATGACGAGATAGAATTGGAACGGTATTTGGAAGATATTAGAACTAGGAAATAGGAGGCAACTTCGTAATAATATTACGAAGCCACAACCCGGCAAATCAATGATTTGCTGGGTTTTTTTATGCCTATTTTTAACATAAAAAATTTAACACGACTAATGCTTCATGCATCAGTCGTGTTTTTTATTTGTCTTTATATTCAAAAGTTTTTTACTACTTTTAGATATTTAAGACTCCAAATTTTTTAACCAAAACCTCCTAATCATGAAAAATCTATTCTGTTTATTAATCTGTTCTGTTTTATTTTTTACTTGTCAACAAGCTGATACTAAAAGCGATTCTACAGATTCAGTTGCCACAGCTCCCAAGCAATATTCCATCGATCAATTTTTAACCAATAATAATATTTACGCAAGGTCTTTTACGCATGATGAAAAAGAAATACTTGTGGGAAGCAATGAAACTGGAATTTACAATGCATATTTACTTAATCTTGAATCAGGCGAACGAAAACCTTTAACCGAATCAAAAGATGAATCAGTTTGGGTCTCTTCTCTTTTCCCAAATGATAATCGAATGCTCTATACTTCTGATAATGGAGGGGACGAAATAGATCATATTTTTATTCGAAATGAAGATGGATCAACTAAAGATTTGACTCCAGATGAAGGAGCAAAAGCTGGCTTTTATGGATGGAGCGATGACTTGAAGAGTTTCTTTTATGGTTTTAATAAAAGAGATAAAAGATATATGGACGTTTACGAAATGGACATTGAGAACTTTGAATCAAAACTTATTTATGAAAATACAGAAGGTTATGATTTCAATGGAATTTCAAATGATAAAAAATACATGGTAGTCTCAAAAGTAATCAACACGAATGATGTTGATTTATTTTTATTAAATACTAAGACCAATGAAAAGACAAAAATTAATGAAAATTTATCAGGAAATTCTGCCGCAGATTTTAGCGTAGATAGCAAGTCATTATATTATTTAAGTAATGATGGAAGTGAATTTCGATATTTGATGCGTTACGATATTGAGTCTGGAAATAGAGAAAAAGTGATGGAAGATGAATGGGATATTTCCTATGCTTATTTTTCGAAAAATGGAAAATACCGTGTCGTTGGAATTAATCAAGATGCAAAAACTGTTGTCAAAATTTTGGATAATTCAACTGGTCAAAATGTCACTTTCCCTGATATTCCAAATGGTGATGTTTCTTCCGTTAGAATTTCCAGAAGCGAAAATAAAATGATCTTTTCTGCCGGAAGTTCCAAGTCTACCAACAATCTTTACCTTTATGATTTTGAAACAAAGAAACATAAACAATTAACCAAAACGCTTAACCCTGAAATCAATCCTGATGATTTAGTTGAAGCTGAAATCGTTCGATATAAATCATTTGATGACCTTCAAATACCTGCTATTTATTACAAACCAAAAGGAGCAACTAAAGACAATCAAGTTCCTGCTTTAGTATGGGTTCATGGTGGTCCAGGAGGACAGTCGCGTGCAAATTATTCATCCTTTATTCAGTACTTGGTAAATCATGGTTATGCAGTTTTGGCTGTCAACAATCGAGGAAGTAGTGGTTATGGAAAAACTTTTTTCAAGATGGATGATCAAAATCATGGTGAAAAAGATTTACAAGATTGTATCGAAGGGAAAAGATGGCTGGCTCAACAACCTTATATCGATGGTGAAAAAATTGGAATTATCGGAGGTTCGTATGGAGGCTTTATGACAATGCGAGCAATGACTCACACCCCTGAAGAATTCGAAGTAGGTGTCAATCTTTTTGGAGTAACGAATTGGTTACGAACACTTAAAAGCATTCCGCCTTGGTGGGAATCTTTTAAAGAAGCTCTATACCTAGAAATGGGAGATCCTAATACAGCAGACAGCACTCGTCTTTATGACATCTCTCCGGTTTTCCATGGAGATAAAGTTAAAAATCCAGTTATGGTTTTACAAGGTGCAACCGATCCGAGAGTACTTCAAGTGGAATCTGATGAAATGGTTGATGCGATCAAAAAGAATAATGTTCCTGTGGAATATGTCCTTTTTGAAGATGAAGGTCATGGCTTTGTGAAAAAGGAAAATCAAATTGAAGGGTACAGTAAAGTACTTCAGTTTTTGGATAAATATTTAAAAAAGGAAATCAAAGGATAACCCTTTTTTCTCTCATTAAAACAAAAGCCCTTTTGGACATTATCCAAAAGGGCTTTTGTTTTTAATGACTTTAGCCTAAAATTGTTCTAAGTCTCCCATCAAATAATTACGCAACGGCATCTCCATCATCTTCCCAGAAGCATCCAATAACTCCACATATAAAAAATAAATTTCTTGCTGAACACTAAACTGTTCCAACTCTTTTGTGAATTGGCTACCTCTTAATTTTAACATTGCAATTGGTGAGGCACCAGCAATTTTTTGATATTGTTCGAGCACTTCATCAGCTTGGCTATTTTCCAATTGTTGACCTAGTAATTGGTACAATTCATATTGGCTTTCCATCTCCATTCGGATTTTAGCCATGCGTTCTCTAAGCTGAATTCTAAGTTCTTGATATTTTAATCCTTCATCAATTTTCTCAAATTCTAACTCATCTATATTTTCTCGTTGCCGATTTCTAACTGGAATTCTAATCCCCATTCCTAAGGAAAAATTTTGTCGAAAACCATTATCATCCGTTCCTCCAATTTGAGCTTGAAAAAAATCAAAAGTATTCTGTTCTTGAGTTCTTCGAATGTCTTGTTCCTTCGCGGCAAGATTTACATTCAAATTTCTTTTCACCAAAGTCGCATGAGCAGCAGACGGCTCTGTTGAAAGCGAACGAGCAACTTTCATCACTTCATTAATATCAATTAATTTCAAATCATCTGTTTTCAAAAAACCTTTTTGATTTGAATAACGAAATATCTTTTGTTGGGCTAAAGTCAATGCATTTTTTAATCTTAAAATATTACGATCCGCCTCGTGTAAATCATCTTCTGCATCAATCAAATCTAGAATATTGAACTTAGGTAAGTTGATGCTTTTTTTCAAAACAGTCATTCGATCTTCGAGCAATATTTTTTGTTCTTTTTTCGCATTCAGTAATTTTTCAAAATAAGATACTTCCACTATTGCATCATATCTGTCTCGCAATAAATCTTGCATCAAAAGTTGCTCCTCTATAGTATTTAATTCAATTTTCGCTTGTTGAAAATCTGCATGCGCTTGCTGCTGTGCCTTGGTGTGAAATCGTCCTCGAAGTACATATTGCTGTTCCTCTAATTTAAAATCATTGGTTTCCGTTCGGAATTCCATTTCATCTACAACTGGTAATTTAAACTTTGAGTTTTTTAAAAAATCAACTCGTTGTTGTTGGAGGTCAAGAACATATTGTTGTTTTGCGGAAGCTAAAACATCAGAAGTGGAAAGAGTATTTTGTGCATTTGATAACGTTGGCACTAATACATTTCCAAGCAATAAATAGAATAGAAATATAAATTGGAGTGTAGCTTTCGCCCTTCCAGGGCTTTTCATGATATTCGATCTTTCATAGGGCGTTGCCCTATGTTGTTGCGTTAAACCTTTCAGGCTTTTTCTTGATTTGTAATTTTCGGCATTACGATTACTGCTGTGGTAAATGTCACTATTATTAGTGCCTTTAAGTTTAACCATTCCCCTCTTCTCTATATACAATTCATCTCCTCTCAGCCCTGAAAGGGCGGAAGCACCAACACAGGGCAACGCTCTGTGACCATCGAAAAAAATTACCAAGCCCTGAAAGGGCGTAAGCAAGTTATATCGAAATTTCAACTTTAATTTTTTAAAATCCACCATCATTCTTTCCCCGTAATTATTTTGTTCGTCTTCTCTTCACTCGAATCCAATAATGAATCAAAAATACTCCCTGGTCGAGATGTTTTTTTCAATAAGTTTAAAATCACTTTTTCTTTTTGTAAAAAAAGATTGCTTGGAGGAATGGCAATTAAAACCTCTCGACCATATGTTTTTAAATCTGGATTTTTACGAAGACGTTCTGGAATTTCTACAATACGAGAACCTAGACCAGTAATCACACCTTGACATTTATGTTCTGGATGTTGAGTAGAAATTGCTTCGAGTGTATCTCCGACTTCTACCTCGAGAATTAAATTTTCATGAACAAAACCTTTGACCATCGTCGGATTTTCTTCATAAAAAGAAATCAAAGTATTGAAGGACGATATGTTTTCTTTCTCCTTACAATAAATATTTCCAATCAAACCATCCTTAGGAGCATAAATAGAAAGGCCATCTTTTTCGGCGGTGTAGAATTTTTGATCTTCTTCTAATTTTCGAATTTGAATTCGTTTTGGGCTATTTGGAGAATTAAGTTCTTCATTCATTCTTGCAATTTGAACTTCCAATGGTTTTACGACCATTTCCAATTCTTCTTTCAAACTGGCAATTTTTGTCTCAGTAGGATTAACTGTTGGTTCAGTAACGTCAATACTTTTTAATCCTTCCAACAAAGAACGGTTCACTTGCATCTCAGTTTCCAACTGTCGGATTTGAGAATAAATCTCACTTTCTTTTGCTACTTTTTGTGCTTCCAATCGACTAATCGATGAACGAATATCTGCTTTCCAAATTTGTTCTTCCAATCGTAACTCATCCATGGAATGAGAAATATTATTCAACTTCAAACCAAAAGTTGAATGGGTCACCTCAGCAAGTAATTCTCCTTTTTTTACTCTTTGTCCAGGAGTTACCAACAAGCGATTCACTTCAACGGGGTGATCCAAATTAATTTCGGTTTCTTTCGTTTCAGCAAATCCGTAAAACATTACCGTATGTTTTCCATAACGATTATTAAGTTGCCAGATTAAACCAATCACCACAAAAAACAGAAGATAAACTATATTAAACTTTTTCATTTTACTTAATTAATTTAAATAATCTCCGCAGCATCATCAAAAGCCAAACGAACTGAATTCACCTCTGGTATCTGTCTAAGAATTTTTGCTAATTTAAGTCCTTCCTCCTCTTGCTTTAATTTCAATCTATACTCATATTCGATCAAGTTTTCTTTTTCAGGATTACTAAACGTTTTATATCTTTTTAGGGTAAATCGCTCAGAATATTTCTTTAAAATATTTTTGATTTCATTTAATCTCCCATCATCTTCCGGCATATCAAACCTTAGGGTTCCCACTAAATTATTTTTTTGACTAAAAGGAGTAAACCTCAAAGCAAAGGCCGTAAAACAAAATCCAACCGTTCCAACAATTGCAATCACAAATCCATAAACTCCACAGGCAATTCCAACTGCCAAAGATGAAAACATAAAAACTATGTTTCTCGGGTTCCTTATAGTGGTTCGAAATCGAATCACCGCCAAAGCACCTAACATTCCTAATCCTCTAGCCACACTATCTCCAATCGCTTGCATCACGGTTGCTGTAACAATAGCCAACAAGACTAACGCTTGAATAAAATATACTGGCTTGACAACCTCCCGCGAAGTTTTTTCATACGTAAATGCTATCAAAGAGGATAATAGAAAAGAAAATAAAACGGTATATACAATGAGCAGTAATGTCGGATTTTCGGTACTGTTCTGAATGCTGAAAAAATCAACCATCAAGTCTTTTTTTTAATTTGGATTGTTATTTTTAAACGTCAAATATACAATTCCTTTATCTGTGATTTAATATTAAAGTAACCTTTTATTAAAATGTATTTTACATTTACAAGATACAAAACCTAGTAACTTCCCCTAGTTGGTACTTCTTTTTATTCCTTGGTTGTAAAGTATTTAGCATTTTTTCGTAATAATTTTCCTCCTATGAAAACTTAAGAAATAACAACTCAAAACCAAGTAATAAAATCAGTCAACAGAATTAGCTTGAATTAAAGACAGTATATAACTCAAGAAACCTACCAAGAACTAAAAAAACTTTGGATGCTTTTACTAATTCTCATTTATTAGAGTTTATTCTAAAAGATTTTATGTACCAAAAATTAGTCTATTTCAAACCCTCTAAAAACTGTTTTAAAACTTTAACTTAATTTTAATAAACTACCCGTTGCTAAAAGCGTTATTATTGCATTAATTTTACGTCATAGAATTATATTCCTTTGGGAATTTTATTTTTCGAAAAAAGAAAACACAAATTGATATGAAATATATAATTGCAATAATGATGAGTACTTTTTTTCTAGCAACTGGATTTGCTCAGAAAAAAGACTTTACCAAAGCTCAAGATGTTGATCCAGAAGCTCAAAAAGTACTAGATAAAGTGAGCAAAAAGTATGAAGCTTATAAATCTATTGAAGCTACATTTTCTTTGAATATCGAAATTCCAGAAGAACCTGTTGAAAAGCAAACTGGAAAATTAAAACAGCAAGGAGACAAATATAATGTAGACTTAGACAGTTATTCTATGATTTGTGATGGCGAAAATTTTTGGGTACATAATAAGAACAATCAAGAAGTACAACTTAACGATCCGCCAGAGGAAGATGACGATGAGATGATGGCGCCTCAGGATTTTTATAATTTTTATAAAAAAGGAAAATACCTGTACGCTCTGACAAATGCAATTGTAGAAAATAGAGTTCCTCTTTTGCAAATTGAATTTAAACCATTAGAAGGTGATTCTGAATATTCAAAAATTAGAATGACTATTGAGAAAAAAACTTCAGCCGTAAAACGAATTAAAGTTTTCTCAAAAGATGGCTCTAGATTTACTTTGGAAATCGAAAATTTCAAAGCGAATAAAAAATTTACAAAAGCAGATTTCACTTTTAACGAATCGAAATTCCCAAATGTACATGTAGAAGATTTGAGGTTTTAGTCAACTACTTTTTTAGATAATAAAAACCCCAGTTTGGTTTCCAAACTGGGGTTTTGTATTTTGATTCTCCTAGTCGTTTTACGGAACTATTTTCTATTTTTGCTAAAAAAATAAATGTACTTCAATGGGTTATAAATCATTTCTAGTTAAGCCTTTTGCAAAAAAAATTGCACGTGATATTCAAAAGTGGTCGAAAGAAGCAGTAGCAGCTCAAGACAAAGTTTTTCGAAACTTGATTCAAAGTGCAAAGCATACCTCATTTGGAAAAGATCATAATTTCGATAAAATAAATTCTTACGAAGCATTCAAAGCCGAAGTACCGATTAGAGATTACGAAGGTTTAAAAAGTTATATCGAGCAAATCAAAGAGGGAAAATCTGATGTGCTTTGGAAAGGTATTCCTAAGTATTTTGCCAAAACCTCTGGAACGACTTCGGGCGTAAAATATATTCCACTCACCAAAGAAAGTATTCCTAACCATTTTGGAACTGCTCGAAATGCATTATTTAACTATTATGCAAAAACAGGCAAAGGGCAGTTTTTGGATGGGAAAATGATTTTCCTTTCAGGCAGTCCTGAATTGACTGAAATCAGCGGAATCAAAACTGGGCGACTTTCAGGTATCGTCAATCACATGGTTCCTGCTTGGTTGCGTCGAGATCAATTGCCTTCCTACCCTACTAATTGTATTGAGGAGTGGGAAGAAAAACTGGATAAAATCGTAGCCGAAACCCTCGGACAAGACATGCGAATGATTAGTGGAATTCCACCGTGGGTGCAAATGTATTATGAACGATTATTGGAAGTGAGTGGGAAGAAATATGTCAAAGATTTATTTCCAAACTATAATACCTTCGTTTATGGTGGAGTAAATTTTGAGCCCTACCGATCGAAATTAGAAGAGTTAGTTGGAAAAAAAATTGATAGCGTCGAAACCTATCCAGCCTCCGAAGGTTTTATCGCTTTTCAAGATGCGCAACCACACGAAGGACTTTTACTAAATGTAAATTCTGGAATATTTTACGAGTTCGTTCCTGCAAGTGAAATTCACAATGATAATCCAACTCGGTTGTCCTTGAAAGATGTTAAAATTGGGGTAAATTATGCCATAATTTTAAATACAAATGCTGGACTTTGGGGATATAATATTGGAGATACGGTTCAGTTTGTTTCTAAAGATCCTTATCGAATTATTGTCTCAGGTAGAATCAAACATTTTATTTCTGCCTTTGGAGAACATGTGATAGGAAAAGAAGTGGAGGAGTCTTTAATGAGTGTAGCGAACAAAGAAGGTGTGCGAATTGTTGAGTTTACAGTTGCCCCACAAGTTAATCCGGATGAAGGAGGACTACCTTATCATGAGTGGTTTATCGAATTTGACGAAGTCCCTAACAATATATCTACATTTTCTGCAGAAGTAGATAAAGCGATGATTCAGCAAAATATTTATTATGAAGATTTGATAAGTGGAAGTGTTTTGCAACCTCTCAAAATTCGAATAATGAAACGTGATAGTTTTAGAAACTATATGAAGTCTCAAGGGAAATTGGGAGGTCAAAATAAAGTTCCTAGACTTTCAAACGATCGAAAAATTGCAGACCAATTGCAACAGTTTATTCTAGGAATTAGGAAATAAATCTTTATGGCAAATCGACGAACTCAAAGTCTGACAATCAAAAAATTCTCGAATGGGAAATTCGATGTCGTCTCAGATAGCCTTGCTGTAGAAGAACCACTCGAAATTCAAATTGAATTTGGTGCTAAAGACAACCGAACTCGTAAAAGTATTTCGGTCACCATGCGCACTCCACAGCATGATGCAGACTTGGCAATTGGCTTTTTATTTACCGAAGGAATTATTTTTTCTTATGCTGATATCAAAAGTGTTGGGCCAAATTTGGATGACGATGGAAATGTAAATATCAATGCAATTTTAGTTGTTTTAGATTTTGATGTGGAAGTTGATTTGAAAAAATTAGAGCGCCATTTCTATACTTCTTCTAGTTGTGGTGTTTGTGGAAAATCGAGTATCGAAGCAGTCAAAATGAATAATTTCCCTTCGCTTCCAGAAGATTCTCCCCCTTTTCAAATTTCTAAAATTCACTCCTTCCCTACTCTATTAAAAAATCAACAAACTGTTTTTGCAAAAACAGGTGGTCTTCATGCTGCTGCATTATTTGATACCGATGGCAATTTAGTTTTACTTCGAGAAGATGTCGGTAGGCATAATGCGGTGGATAAATTAATAGGCGCATCACTTTCGTCAGGTCTTTTTCCAATGACTGATTTTTTAATTATGGTAAGTGGTCGGGTAAGTTTTGAGTTAGTACAAAAATCAATTATGGGAGGAATTCCAATCTTGGCAGCAGTTGGAGCGCCGAGTAGTTTGGCGATTGAATTGGCAGAAGAGTTTGGAATGACTGTTTTAGGTTTTGTAAAAAATGATAAGTTTAATATTTACTCGCATGCTCAGCGAGTAGTTTTTTAAAGTAGAACGGTTTTCCAAAAACGTCTCACAAAAAAAGGTGGACAACTCTCGTTATCCACCTTAAATATTTTCACCAAATTATTTTTTTTGAAAAAACAATTCGAGATAAGTTTTGATTACTTAATCATTACTTTTTCTACAACGATTCCTTCGTTAGTACTTACTTTCACGAAGTACATCCCTGCAGAAAGTCCTGCAACATTTACTTGTGCAGTTTGTAAACCATCCACAGTTTTGATAGATCTTTCCAACATCTCTTTTCCGTCAACTGTAAGAATTCTAACTGATGCTTCTGCATACTTATCATTTACTACTTGAATATTCAAAATGTCTTGCGCCGGATTAGGGAAAACATTTACTTCCATATTCGTTTTAAATAAATCTTTGTTAGATACAGTTTCTTCTGGATTTACCGCTGTTCCTCGCTCCTCAACACTTGTACAAATATTATCACCTGCATCACTAGTTACACAAGCCACACCTTGGTAATTTTTCATATCCATGAAGGTTACATCATCAATAAACCAGCCTATTCCACTTGTATTATCATCTGATGCAAATCGGAAACGGAAGTAAATAGATTCTCCTAAGTAATCACTCATATCAACATAAGTTGCTACGAAATCTTCAGTTCCTTCGCTACTCTGTCCAGAGAAAGCAGAAAGGAATGGAATAACAAGAGTTCCATATTGTAAACTTCTAGGGTATTCCTGTCTAAACATTTTATCTCCAACTTGTTCCCAAACTGTTCCTCCATCTGTAGAAACTTCTAACAATCCACCGTCTGCGCTCGCTTCTGTATCATACCAATGATAGAATCTTAAAACTGGTTGATCACCTGATATAGTAATAGGTTCTTTAATAAATAATGTTTGATCATTTTCTACTGCTTCATCTCGAATAAACCATGCATTTTCACCACTAAACGCTAATGAGTCATCACGAACATCGAAAATTGAAGTTCCATTCAAAAATTCAATATCCCAATTATCATCCGGATCACCTTCTTGGTCATCATTGAAACTTGCAATTGATTTGATCAATGGATCAGTTTCTAAAGTATAACTTACTTGTGTTACTTCTTCTATTCCCATTTCACCAATATCAAATGTAATAGTGTTTCCACTTACTGTTCCTGGTCCATTGATAGAAGATGGTAAAACAGTTGCTCCATCAGGAATTTCATCAGTTACAACTACATTAGTTGAAACTGTTTGTTTGTAATTTCTAATATCAATTACTACATCAATATCTTCTCCTGGATTAATTAATTCATTGACCGTTTTATCAATTTGAAGTTCATCCAAACATTCGATAGGTCGTTCAAAATTTTCTACTCCATCACTTCCATTAAATTCTGATACTTGATCCGCATTTTCTCCTAATCCTCTTTTAGCAAATGCTTGCCAGATCAAACATTGATTGGCTCCCCCGTAGAGTAATTCATCCGCAGCCAAAACTCCATTTCGTGCATCCTCAAAACCTGGACTACAAGATGTTAACTTCAATCCTTCTATAGCCAATGATACAGCAATATTATTCCCTCCTGTTCCATTATATAAATCCTCATCAAATCCATATTCATCCACTAACAACCAATACAATTCCCAAAGGCATAAAGTCCAAATTTCTCCAGTTGCGTGTACTCCTTGACCAGCAATATCTTTGTATGTTAATGGATTGATACTCATATCTGTTGAATATGGGTATCGTCTAATTCCTAATCCATCTGGATCTTCTCTTTGTGCGAAAGTTCCGATTCCTCTACTCATTTCTCCAGTATCACCTGGCTTAACGGTAGTTACTAATGAAAAATAATCACTAATTCCTTCTCCCATTTGTTCTTCATTTCCAAGACATCCTGTATTATTTCCTCCTCCGACTAATCGGTTAGAAATACCATGCCCATATTCATGAGCAATAATTCCATTATCTAACGAACCTGAAACTTCATCTGGACCAGAACCCATAGGTTGCTCTACAAACGTTAAGCTTAATCCATTTCCTGCAAAAGCTCTGATATCAGTACATAATCCTAATGGAATACCTATTACTGGAATAGTTACTTGGGCAGCTACGTCACCTGCTCCTAGCGGCGGATTTTCATCCTCAAAATTACAAATGATTACACCTACAGCTCCTGCATTTTGAGCATTCAATGCTTTTGTGCTGAATTGACATAAACCTCTATCTATAATCGCAATCTTTCCTGTTACCTCTGCTACATTTACGATGTCATTACATCCTTTACTTCCATCAAAACCAGTCCCATCATCTACTATCGCTACCTCTGCTGTCAAAGGATCCATCGTAATCTCTCCACCCCAGTCACCTGGATGAGCTACTTCATAAATGCCTGCAACTGATGCTGGTTCATTAACTGTTAACAACCCTGATGCTGCAACTGAATTCCAAAGGTACATTTGCATAGTTCCATTTGAACCATCTGGAGGAGTTGCAAAATTGGCATTATTAAGTCCACTTCCATCGTCTATATGCATGTTGACATAGTCTCCTCCATTACCTCCATTGCCGTAATTATTTGCTTGGAAATTACCAGCTGCTTCATTAAATCCATATACATATGAAAAATCATGAATCATATTTGACATAAAAAATCCATTAGTTACTGATGCTGCCTGAAATGTTTCTGGCTCGGCATCTAAATCAATTGGAAAGTCAAATAATAATTCTGCTCCTCCATCTGGTTCATCACCTTGAGAAATATCCGATCCATCAACATCTAAATAGGCATGTACATTATTACCTCTCGTAATGGTGTATTCTGGACCGTTTTGTCCATTAGTATCATGCCATCCGTAAGGAGAAGCAGTCAAATCTTCGATTCCAGTCAATAGATTTCTTGATCCATGACTTGGGCTCTCATGAGTATGAAGATTTCCATCTACAGTTTGTTCAGCAAAAACTGCATAACTACCTCCTAATAGTACTGGAGGTGCAAAAGTTGCTTTCTTAGGAGAGGTAACAATTTTCATATTATCTAGACTTCGGCAAGAAGCATCATGATTATGGTAAGCGTCATGTGCAAAAGTACAGTAAACCGTATAGTTATGTTTTCCTAAAACATTTCCTGTTTTAGCATCTACTTTTACATTCCAGTAGTCTGAATTTGAAACCATATCAATCTCAATTGCCCAAGCTAACTCAACTTCATTTTCATTAGTTGGATATAACTGTAGATTTACTTTGATATCTGTATTGGAGTAAGCTCCTTTTTCAAATACAAATGATTGATCATTTTTTCTTTCTTTTTGAACTAATGCATCATTCATTTCTACATTCAGGTGATCCAATGCTGAAGCAATAGCTGCTTCTGGAGTTAACGATGGAGAAGTTGATGCACCTACTTTATTTACAATATTAGGAATGATTCTACTCGCTGCATGAACCACTTTTCCTTCTTTGGAAATACCTACATTATAAATTGCATTGTAAACTTTAATGCCTTGATACCTTTGCATCAAATAGACCATTGTTGCACCTGAAAGTGAACTAACATGTTGATCTGTTACCACCAAGTCTTGGATATCCGCATCGGTAAGGTTCCATTGATCTTTATTTTCTTGCAAATGTCGAGTTGCCAGATCTACTGGATTCTGCAGTTGCGACCATGCGCTGATGTTTAAAAACATCAAAAGCATCATTACACTAAAAGCTTTGCTTTTTGTAGAGTTAAATCTCATCATGTATTTTTTTTTAATTAGGAATAATGAATATTGGGTAAAAATAAAAAAAATAATAGCTTTTAAATTATCCAAAAATCATTTACACGTTTGCTGTACGACAATTATTAAAAAAATATCCATGTTTAAATTCGATTTGTCGTTTTATTTTCTTTCTAAAAAAAGGATTCCTCCGCATTTCATTGATCTTGTTTTGGTTTTTGATTTATTTTTTGAAAAAAATAACGACCTTGCCACTCTATGCAATTCAAGAAGAAATCAACCATAATTGGCAAACATCCCATTATTGATGCCATCCAAACAGGAACTAATTTTGATAAAATTTTTCTCCAACAAGGAACTCGTGGAGAATTCGAAAAAGAGCTTCGACACCTTTCCAAACAATACAATATTCCTGTTCAATTTGTCCCAAAGGAAAAACTGAATCGAATGACTTCTGGCAATCATCAAGGTGTGATTGGACTTATTTCGTTGATTCCTTATTATAAATTGGAAGATTTACTTCCGATGATTTATGAAAAATCAGAAACTCCTTTGATTTTGATTTTGGATGGAATTACTGATATTCGAAATATTGGAGCGATTGCTCGATCGGCTGAAATTAGTGGCGTTCATGCCATTGTCATTCCCAAAAAAGGTTCTGCTCAAATTAATGATGAAGCGATTAAATCTTCCGCAGGCGCTTTAACTAAAATTCCAATTTGCCGAGAACAAAGTTTGGATAGTGCTTTGGATATGTTGGAAATGTCTGGGATAACTCCTTTCGCCAGTAACTTAGGAGCAAAAAAAATGGTTTATGAAACTGATTTTACGCTACCGACTGCCATTGTCATGGGGTCGGAAGGAAAAGGAGTTAGTCGAGAACTTTTAAGACGGATTGAAAATCAATTTATCATTCCTCAAGTTGGAACTACTGATTCATTTAATGTTTCTGTAGCAACAGGAATTATTTTATATGAGGTAATGCGGCAACGAGGCTGACTGGGAATAACGAATTTCGAACAAGGATTTATGATTTGAGAAGTTTGACGATATTAGTTTTGTATTTTCTATGTAAAGCATCGTCAAACTTCTCAAATCTCAAATCCTTGTTCTTAAATCGATATTCAAAAAAAGCCAAAAAAAACTCCCATGCTACGTTTAGCACAGGAGTTCATTTCAAAAAAACAGCAGGATATCTTGGTCGGACTGTTACATAAGTCCAGTTAATCTTCTTTTTACTTTTAGCAATCTTCTCACCTCTCCTATTTCGATAATAAAAGGATCATATTCCTCATGATTATCAGAAATCAATCTCAAATGTGTCCATCGATTATGTCGATCATAACATCGTTGCACTCGTTTTACCCAAACAGATTGGTTCGTCACAACTGCATAAATTTCATTATCAATCATTTCTGTAGTACTCGACAATGGTGAACAAATCACCATATCGCCAGAGGCAATACTTGGCATCATACTATTTCCATTAATGTTGAAAGCAACGAGTTCGCCATTCACACCAGGTATGCGAAACCATTCATTCTCTTCCAGTAAATCCACGCCAACAGTATTACTCGCAAATGCTTCCACATTTGTAAACAGGATGTTGGGGGAAAAATTAATCCCTAAAGCCATAGCTAGTCTTTGTTCCGGGTCAGGTAATTTTGTTTTTTCAAAAGGATCTCCAATACCTTGAAACATAAATGCTTCATTCACCGAATAGTGGGTGCAGAGATTTTTTACCTGTTCGTAAGTGATTTTTCGTTTATCTTCTAGGTACGCATTGATAATATGTCCTTTTGTACCTAGCTTAATTGCAAAAGCCATTTGGCTTTTTGATCGGTCATTTTTAACGATATATTTCCGTTGCACCAACTGGTGATACACTTCTTTAAATCGTCTATTTAATTCTTGCCGATTCACTTTTTCCATAGAATTGTTTCATTTCTGTTGCACAACAAAAATAAAACAAATTGTTGTAAAAACAAAAAGTCCAAACAAATTTGTTTGGACTTTTTTTGAAAAACTTCTAAGTGTAATTTTCTCTGAAATGCTTACTAAACAAAACATTGTTCACATCAAAACAGCAATTGCAAACAAGCTAAGTTTAACTTTTCCAATTGCCAAAGGCATAATTAGAAAAGGCACCCTTTAGGGGCTAGGGGTTTAAAGTGAACTAATCCGACTCTCCACCTTATACAATCTAGTATATTCATTCACTTCTTCCTCAAATGGATCAAATTCTAAACTATTCGCTGAAATTAATTTCAACGCAACAATTCTCCCTCGACTATTAAAAATTCGCTTTACATATTTCACCCAAAGCGAACCATTGCTTTTTACAGAATAAATTTCATTATCTTTTATCTCATGAAGACTTTGAATCTCTCTACAAATAATGATATCTCCATCATTTATCACCGGCTCCATACTATTCCCTTCAATAGAAAAAGCTACTAAACCGTTCCCACTCATGCCTGGAATGGCAAAAAACTCATTATCTTCATCACTTGATGGACTTGCACTTTCCATTCCTGCTCCAGAACCTGCAAACGCTTGAACGGTAGTAAAAAGGATGTTGCCTCTATTAGGCGAAATATTACCTTGCCTATTATTCTTTGGCAAATCAAATCCAAAAGGAGTTCCCTCTCCATCTATTAAATAACTCTCATTTACTCCATACTCTCTACAAATAGCACGAGCTTGATGATAATCGATAACCCGTTTATCCTCTGTATTCAAATATGCTCGAATAATATGCCCGTAAGCTCTTTTTCCCAAAATCTTTTTGGCAAAGTCTCCCATTCCTTTACCGCCACGATCGTTGAGTACAATTTCTCCACGCTCTTGGAGTAATTTGAAAACTTCGATAAATCTGTTATTTAGTTGTATTCTGTCTTCTCGTATCATCTTTTAAAATATTGAGTTTTTAAAACAAAAATAGTGTTTCGACTGCAATTTAAAACAAAATCTTGCAAAAAACAAATCGTTTTGTATTAAACCCTTTTGTTTTAAAACATTTTTTTTAGAAAAACATACACAAAGCGAGTGAGAACAAGGGATAGAGCGATTTGACTTTTTTCAAAAAAAAATTAAAAAATTAATTCACCTGATTTTTAAAAAAAAATTGCGCCAAATCCCTTCGTCGAGTTCCCCTCTTGGTTTAAAGAGTTTTTTTCCAATATTGAAATATTTTAAGCATCTTTTAAATGTCCTTTTAAACAAGGTATTTACAAAAACGAATAACATGAAAAACCTAATTCTAGATGCACCTTTTGAAACAGATAATCTACCAAGGATTAGTCAAGACGAGACTATCATCTGGAAAGGAGCGCCAAGTCGAAGTCTGAGTATTTTTGATATTGGATTTGATTTTAGTTTTATTTTAGCATTGGTTAAGCGAGGTGCTTTCTTCAGTTGGTTTATTTTAGCTTTTGTTCTTTATTCCATTTATATCGAAGTCACTCCTCTTGCGTGGACCATTTCAGGGGTAATCGCAATCCTAGCAATTATAACTCCTGAATATTTTTTGATGAAAAGAAAAATGAACACTCATTATATCTTGACTTCAAAACAATTGATTTTTCAACTTTGGTGGTGGAACAAAAAAAGTACTCACTCCATTCCACTTTCCAATATTGCGAATGTGAGAATTTCTGAAAAATCTTATAATGATACTGGAGTTATTTTAATTTTGGTAAAAGATGCAAGTCAATTGGATTTTACCACTCATGATTTTGCTTCCAATGAAAGAAGACATCAACCAACTTTAGAAATGATTAAAGATATTCATAACGTAACCGATATTTTACAACAAACAATAAGAGAAAGTAGAAAGAAATGAAATACGAAATTCTAGACGAAAACATAGTGGACGAACTCCACAACCAATTAAACAAGGGAGAAAGAATTATTTGGGAAGGCAAACCTCAACGGTCATTCGACTTTAGTTTGTCAAGAGGAGATGCAGCAGTTAATGCTTGGATCCAACGGATAACTAACCTTCTTATGATAGGACTTTTTTTATTCCCATTTTTAATTTCGATCTATTTAGCTTTAGAGTTGGAAATTCAACCTAAGGTATTTATTTCAATTTTTATAGTCATTGCTTTTATCCCTGAGATTCTAAAAATTCTTCAAAGAAAGAAGACGAAATATATAATTTCAAATCAAAGAATTATTTTTAAACTTTGGAAAAATGGAGGATCGAATATTTATTCTATTCCATTTTCGGAAATGAAAGGAGTCGTTGTAGCAAGGGAAACTGAAAAAGATGGTGTGATTCACTTAGCCGTAAAAAATCCACATCGCCTCAAATTCGATACTTTTAATTTGAGTAGCGGCGAACGTAGGCATCACCCAACTTTAGAAATGATTGAAAATGTAGAGCAGGTGGCTTCATTCATTCGACAAGGGATTCAAGAAAATGATGAATTAGAGTAGAACGATTCCCTGAGTCGTTTCACTCAAAAAGTATCTTTATGAAAAACAATATTCTAGATGACATCTTCCATGACAAACTTCGAGATAATCTTGAAGAAGGAGAAGTTGTGGTTTGGGATGGAAAACCTCGATTCACTAAATACTCTAGTTTAATTTCGACAGGTTCTATTTTTTTTCTTTTAGGTATTAACCTTTTACTTTCAATCCCAGATGAGGATTACTGGCTAATTTCTTTTTGGTCTGCTCTGATTATTTTAAGTATAGTTGAACTTTTTTTTTCGACAAAAGAAGACTCGGTATCTTATCACTAATCTAAGGGTAATTTTCCAACTTCCAAAATGGAGAAAAACCGAAGTTCATTCTTTACCTCTAAATCAACTAGGTGAAGTAGTTGTAAAAGAAAAAGACAATAAAAATGGAACAATTGAATTACTTTTAAAAAAGCCTTACACAACTAAAATAAAAACCATTGATATTAGAAGTAGTTCCCGTAGGAAAAATCCTACTTTAGAATTAATTGAAAATGTGGAAGAAGTAAAAAATTATATTATTCAAGGCATCAAAAACAAATGAAGTTTAAATGAAAAATGATATCCTCGACGATATTTTCTCCGATGACTTACGGAATCAACTCGAACCCAACGAAAAAGTAATTTGGGACGGAAGACCTACGATTACGTTTTACACCAAATTGAGTATTATTTTGGGTGGAATCGCAATCATCCTTTTCTTTCTTAATGTATATTTTCGAGATATGGATTTTAGCGCAATCATCTATCCTTTATTTGGCGGAGGGATGGCACTTTGGGGATTATTTCAAAGTAGAAAAATCCGATATTTAATTACCGACCAACGAATCATTTTTCAACTTTGGAAAAAAAGAAAAAAAGAAATCCACACTATTCAACTCGATGAAATCAAAAAAATATTAATCACAGATGAAGACAAGAAGAATGGAACCATTCTCCTCCAAATGAAAAATGGAAAAAGAAAACCTTTTAAGACTCACAATTTAAAAAGCAATACTGAGCGACCTCACGTAAGTTTGGAAATGATCGAAAACGTAGAAGAAGTCGCTGAATACATTGAACTAGAAATGCAAAAAAAACTATTATCGTAGTTAGACTCTCCGAGTCTTTGTCCTAAATATCATTTTTATGAAAAAAGAAATCCTCGATAATAACTTCAATAGCGAACTCCGAAATCAACTCCATGAAGGAGAAAAAGTTATTTGGGAAGGAAAACCTTATAAACATCGATATACTTTTCTGTTAATTTTATTTCCACTTTTTTTTGTCATCGAAGCAATGATGGAAGACACGACCAAGGGGTTAATATTTTTATTGGCTACAAGTATTTTTTCAATTTTTTGGTCCATCAGAACAGGTGAATTTCAAAAATTCCTCGCTAGAAAATACCATAAATATTTAATCACCAATCGAAGAATCATTTTTCAAACTAGAAAAAATAAAGCCTTACAGTTTCAATCCATTCCTTTTGAGGATATCACTTACCCAAGTGTTTACCCTAATATGCTAAGTCGAAAAAATGGGACTATATTTCTAAATATCAAAAAATCTTCATCAACTTCTCTTATTTTAAAAGATACAAAAACTAGTATTGAAGAAGATAATCGACCAACGCTAGAAATGATTGACAACGTAAAAGAAGTCGGCGAATACATCAAACTAGGCATCGAAAATAAATTATAACTCTAAGCGAGACTTTTCAATTCCAGTATCATTGACTGAAATTGAAAAGTCCGATACAGAAAAATATAACTACAAGAACAAAGCGATATGAAAAAACTAATTCTCGATACACCCTTCTGTGATTCCTTTTCTGATTTTTTAGAAAAAGGAGAAACGATTGTTTGGGAAGGTCAACCGAGTTGGAAATCAGGATATCAATATGATGCTACTCCAGATGAATATGGAAATTATATGCAGTTTACATTTTGGAGTATTGTTATCATTGTAATCGCTGCGATGATCTTAAATGGGACTTCTACTTTAATCATAGCATGTTCCATAGTTGCTATAATTATTTTCAAAATATTACCTAGCTTAATGTTATCTAATAAACGAAACTTCAAATATGCGATTACTCAAAAACAGGTTTTCATCGAATTCAAAAAAAACATAATTGGTAAACAAGAAATTCACTCTATTCCTCTTTCTGAAATTAAGGACATTCTCTTGGTCATGACTTATGACTTAAAAAGAATCAAAGCAGAATATCAAGAAGCTGCTCAACCTATCCCAGGGTTTTATCAAAAAGAAGGATTGGATAAAATAGGGACTATTTTTATCGTACCTCACAACCCTCAAGCAATTAAGTTTGACACAGTCAATTTACAAAATAATGAAAAACGACACCTCCCTACTTTAGAATTACTTGATGATGTAAATGAAGTTGCGAAAGTAATCCGTCAAGGCATCAAACAAAACAGTTAACCTCCTAGCTTACATTTTAATTTTTCCATTTCCGCCACTTATTTCATCCATTATTTTATTTTTGTGAAAAATTTGAACAGGACTCAGAAAGCCCTGCTATATAAAACAATTGTTAAAAATGAATGAATTAAAAACCGTAGAATTACCTGGAGACACAACTTTGCCTTCCACTCCAGAAGAATTACAAAAATTAATCGACGCCAATAAAGGCGACCACAAATATTCAGTCGAAGACTTTTTTCGAACACCAGAGAAATCGAATTATCAATTGTCACCCGACGGCACTCACTTCGCATTTATGAGTCCGTGGGAGCGACGTAAAAATATCTATGTTCAAAAAATCGGAGAGACAGAAGCGGTTCGGATCACTTCTGAAACTAGTCGAGACATCGGTGGTTTTGGTTGGGTCAATAGCAATCGACTTATTTTTATCAAAGACAATGGAGGTGATGAAAACTTCACTCTTTTGGCCGTTGATAAAGATGGTGGTAATCCAAAAGACCTTACTCCATTCGAAAATATTAGAATTTCGGTTATTGATGATTTGAAGGAAGAAGATGATTATATTATTATCGGATTAAACAATCGAAACCCTCAACTTTTTGAGCCATATCGATTGAATATCGTCACAGGTGAATTGCGACGATTGGCTGATAATATTGACCCTATGAATCCACTAGATGGTTGGATGACTGATCA
>CAZMBP010000042.1:0-76856 GCA_964564545.1 uncultured Saprospiraceae bacterium | reverse complement strand
CTAACGCTGTTTTATCATTATCGCGTCGTGCGATATTTTTGACAGCCTCATCACATCTGGCAAATTCTGTTTTTACAAATTCATGGATGATAGGTTGGACAGTTGTCAATGCTCCTTCCATGGCAATTTTTTTCTCTTCCCACAACACATTAATCGCTTCAACTAATTCAGTTCGATCTTGAATTTGTTCCATCAAAATATGAAACTCCATTGGTGTAACTTCATTTTTATCAATAATCCATTTTGCTGAAAGCAAGGAACGCAAAACGTAAAAGTATTTTTTGATTTTAAATTCTTCCCCTACGATACCTTGTTCCAATAGATTTTTGGAAATGCCTAAATAGTGATGTGCCGTATGACGAGGAATAAAATATTGCTTCGCCATTTTGAAAATCTCATCTCGAAAACCTGGTTCTTCCATGTAAACGATTGGCGATTGTAACCATTCCAAAGGTGAGGCATTCGACTTCATCATTAAGCGAAGTGCCTTGCGAATATCCCAACCATTGATATCCAATAAGTCATTAATTGGAAAATCATATTGATCTTTTCCTTCGCTGATCGACAAGTATTCATTCTTTGGTCGAACGTAAAAAAAGCGAACATCATAATCGCTATCAGGTGAAGGAAATCCCCAACCTCGACTTCCGCTTTCGCTGGAGAAAAGGATTTTGATGTTTTTTTCTTTTTGGATGTCGAGTAATCTTTCTTGAATTATATTTTTCATTTTTCCATAGGACGACTCTCTGAGTCGTTTATTATTGAGTAATTATATTTTTTTTGGACTCGTTTGTGGGAACGACTTGGAAAGTCGTTTTACGGAATGAAGATCGCATCCCTGCGGAAACTTCCGTGTTCTCCGAATCCAACATATCCTAACTGATTTGTCAACAATTGAGTTCCTCCAATTTCGATATCTTTCATGTTTCGATGACTATGTCCGTAAATCCAAAAGTCAATTGGTAATTCCTTTATCCACTCTGTTAGATCTGTACAAAATCCTTCATTCATTGCACTTCCTTTAAATTCTGCGGCATTGCATTTTTCGCTAGGAAGGTGATGAGTCATGACCACACATTTGTCAACGGTTTTTTGTGCGATGGCGTTGGTCAAAAACGCTACACTTGCTTGATGTAATTCATTATAATTTTCGATGGAAAAAGGTTTTCCCTCAAAATGGATCATTCTAAAATCATACATTCCTTTGTAAACTGCTTCGATATTTTTTTCCACTTTTGACCAAAGGGTTGAAAAAATAAATTGCACTCCTTTATATTCAATCGAATGATTATGAAATAAAGTGACGTTTGGGCGAATTTCGATTTGGAGTTGATTCTGGGATTGGGCGATGTCAAATTTTCCATAATATTCATGATTGCCTGGAATCAAAAAGACTTGTTCAAACTTCTCAGACAGTTCATCAAAAATCCATGGATTCGTAAATTGATTTCCTAGATGATAAGTATCCCCTGCGACGAGTAGAATATCTCCTTTTGGAATGATTGGGTTTTCTTTAAGCCATTTTCGGTTTTGTGGGAACTCAAAGTGGAGGTCGGAGAGGTATTGGATTTTCATTTATGTGGTATTTCTTTTTTACCATAAGGTATTGATAATCAATTAATTGAGAGCTAGGGCTTGAATATTATTCGTTTACAAACGGCTACAATCGACACTACTCATTTAAAAAACGACTATCGCTTGCACCTCACCCTATCTTTGTATTATCAATCATTTAAAATATTGTGTTACACGTTTTAGGCGCGGCGAAAGTGTCGCGCTCTTTTTGAAAAAATTAGCCACAGACTTCCGCTGACTCAACTGACTTCCCCAAGATGGCAGTTTAATATACACAATGGGAAAGTCAGTTGAGTCAATAAAAGTCTGTGGCAAAAAAATATACATACCATGGAAAGTACAAATATTTTTTCAACAAAAGGCTTCATCAAAAGAGCCGACGAATTTATTAAATACTTAGCAATCGATTTTAAAGTTTACACGAAAGAAGCAAAACAATTTTTCCAAAACGGAAAAAATCGCGATCTGAAAATTACAGCAAACAACATTTCCAAGAAGGAGAATTTTATTTCATTTAACAAATCTAAAAAAATTAATAATATGAGTAATCTAAGAAATAATGTCCAACTCATCGGACGATTAGGAAAAAGCCCAGAGGTGAAACAATTAGAAAGTGGCAGATTTGTCGCAAACGTTTCTATCGCGACCAATGACATTTATAAAAATGCGAAAGGCGAAAAAGTAATCGAAACACAATGGCATAATTTAGTGGCATGGGGAAAAAATGCGGAGAACTTTCAAAAGATTTTAAACAAAGGTGATGAGGTAGCGATTCAAGGAAAATTGACCCATCGATCATATGAAGATAAAGATGGAATCACTCGATACGTGACAGAAATCGTAGTGAATGAATTCGTAAAATTATCAAGCAAAAATCAATTAGCGAACGTCGCTTAATTTGGGCTTAACAACAAAAGTTTCTTTTTAGTAATCCATAGCTATTCTTTGAGTGGGTGCAGTTCGAGGGGACTGCGCCTATTTTTTGTTTAGCCACAGACGAACACAGACTTAACTGACTTCTCTCGTTTTATGATTTCTTTTTTTTTCAAAAAAAATACTAGGTTAGAGTTTTATTGACAAACAAAACACGTAGGGAAAGTCAGTTAAGTCTGTGTTCGTCTGTGGCTAAAATTATATCATGAAAAAATCAACCCACCTCGCAATTGTCCAAGAATCAGCTATCCATCTCGATTTAAAAAAGAGTATGGGAAAAGCTACCCAACTCATTCAACAAGCTGCTGCGCAAAATGCAGAACTTATTGTCTTCGGAGAAACATGGTTGAGTGGATATCCAGTTTGGTTAGATCATTGTCCAGATGTTGCTCGATGGAATCACGAACCAACGAAAAAGGTTTTTGCCAAAATGTATCAAAATAGTGTCGAGGTCGGAGGTGGAGAAACTCAACAACTTTGTCAAATGGCAAAAGAAAATAAAATCGTCATCATCATGGGCATGAACGAAATTGTTCGAAAAGGAGTGGGGAATGGGACGATTTACAATTCATTTATTATTATCGATTCAACCGGTGAGATAGTTTGTCATCGGCGGAAGTTGATGCCGACTTTTACAGAAAAATTAGTGCATGGTTTGGGAGATGGAAAAGATTTAAATGCGGTGGATACTTCGGCTGGGCGAATTGGAGGATTGATTTGTTGGGAACATTGGATGCCGCTTTCGAGAATGGCGATGCATGAGAGTAATGAGCATATACATTTTTCTTTGTTTCCGATGGTTCATGAAATGCATCAGGTGACTTGTCGACAATATGCTTTTGAAGGGAGATGTTTTGTGGTTGCAGTTGGGCAGGTGATGCGGGGAAGTGATTTTCCGAAGGAGTTAAAATTGCCTGATTATTTGATTGAGAATCCTAATCAAATGGTTTTGGATGGATCGAGTTGTGTGATTGGGCCAGATGGGAAATTTTTGCTAGAACCTCAAGTAGGAGTGGAGGAGATGATCTTTTTTACGATTGAAAATATGGATAAGATTTACGAGGAGCGGATGTCGTTGGATACTTCGGGGCATTATAATCGGAGGGATGTTTTTGACTTTAAGGTTAATCGAGGGAGGTGATTTTTTGCCACAGATTACGCTGATCTTTATGATTATTCTGATTTCTCCCAATGTTGTATTTGAGAAAAATAACACTCAACAAGAGAATCATAAAAAATCATAAAGATCAGCGTAATCTGCGGCGAAAAATTACTGCTTCACTACTTTCCCAATTCGTTGAGTTTTTTCTCCAACAAATTTTACAAAATAAATCCCGCTTTCCCAGCTCTTAGTGTCCAACTTATTAGAACCTTCCGTAATTTTTTCTTGAAAAAGAATTCGACCTGCCAGATCACTCACAATCAGATTTCCATTCTCAGGAACTTCAAAATTAAGCTGCTCCGCAAATGGATTAGGAGAAATTTCCAAAGGGTCAATTCTCACATTATTCGTTGCATCTGTAAAACCTTGGAAGCGGGCAGAAAATTCTTGATAATAAATATTCGCCAAAGTATGATCGTAAATCAACAAAGTATTTTCATCATGAATTGAATTCGCCGAAGCACTCCAGTTATGCGAACCCGTAATTAAAAGTGGCGTCGCACTTCCTTGCGCATAATCAACAATCGCATATTTGTGATGCAAAGTTGGACCATCAGGCCATTGTGAACCATCATCATTTTGATAGTCTTGAACGTCGATATTATTATCTAATAAATAATCATATTCACTCCCATTGAATTCTACATAATCAATAATTCCTTGAGTTGTTATACCACGATCGTAAGCATCTTTCACCGCATTACCCAAAGAGTTTTCAGTAAAAACCAAAACGGCAAAAGCCAATTCACTTTCTGCTTCATCGATAGCCTCCACAATTCGTTGAGCAGTTCCATCAGTAGGAGAGAAGTATAACTCTACGGGAATATCATTAATAGAAAAACGGTGTGGCGTATTATCTGATTTTTCACTTCCAAATTTAGCATTGGTCATATCGAATTGCGCTCCATCGCTTCCCCACATTTCATTAAATTCCAAAGTATATGCTTTCGCTAGAGTTTGATCTTGAATTGTAATTATATTGTTATAATCCCAACCTAAATTGTTTACAGTATGATTCATCGAGCCAGTTAACACCCAAGCATTGTCGACATCTTCCCGATCTATGATGAAAAATTTATCATGCATAATTCCATCGGCGTTTCCTTCGAGGTACGAAATATTAGCATTCAAATTGTCAAATGTTTCATTATTTCCCATGTCATCAGAGATAACTCGAACAGTCACACCACGATCATAAGCTGCATTAATGGCATCCACAATTTCTTGATTTTCTGCTTCATACATGGTGATATCCAAAGTCGTTTGCGCAGCATCAATGTAGCTAATAATTGTATCAATAATGTGAGGGGTATAAATTGCCAACTCATCAGTTGCCACGGAATGATCTACAACATGATTGAAATAAACATTCATTTTTCCGGAACTATTCGAAGCAGTTGCCATGACTAAAGTTTGTGAAGGTGTGACATCAGCACCATCTTCTGAAAATGGTTTGACATAATAAATAGTTGCTGGAGAAAGGTTCTCGAGAACTACTTCGTGAGTTGTGTTTGTTGTTAAATTTTCTAAAGTGCCTAACTCTAATGCATCAGTTAATCCGTAAGAAAGTTTAGTGTTCGCAGGGATATTAGTTTCCCAACTTACAGTCAAACTAGTTGTTGAAATATCAGTTTCTTTAGGAGGAGCTGTAAAATAAAGTGGAATTTGAATCTGCACATCATCCATTGAACGCGGTTCAATTTTGTAATTGCTAAAAGTATAAGTCAAAATTCCAGTTACTCCATAATCAATATCTAAGTCAGGAGAAAAAAGGTACATCAAATCATCTATCGCTAGTGCTCCACTTCCATCATTCACCTGCCATTCTCCAAATCCAATATCAGTATTGGTACAAGTTGCATTTTCAACTCTAACCAACATGCCTTCGTAATCTTCATTACTTGCATCACCTGTCGAAACTAAAAATGGATCCGGAAGAGTATTGTTAGAAGAATTGATGGTAAAACTAGTTACATCAACAATTTCAGTCAATTCAAAAAATTCGTCAACTGTACCAGTTAAAGTAACTTCATCTCCAATAGCGGGAGAATTAGTTTGCTCATAAACATAAATACCACTTCGAAGGTCAGTTCCATCTTGAATAAAATAACCTTGAGGAGCAACAGCTGTGACAATTCCTGTGGTCGTTACGCTTTGTCCATCGTAAGGAGAAGCATCGCCAGTTCCTTGGATTTCAGCAATCGTTTGTGCATTAGAAAAAATAGAAAAGAGTAATAAAAGAGTAGGGAGTAGAATTTTTTTCATAATATTTTTTTTGCAAAGATAATCAAGCAGTTTGACCTTACCAATTAGAGTTATTTAACATTTTGGAAAAATAAAATACGTGAATACCTTTTTCGTTTTACATTTTGAAAATAAAAACAAACGAAAAATGAAACTAAAATTATTAACTATTTCCATCCTTCTCCTTTTTATTTTTTCATGTAAAAAAGAAGCGTCGGTTCCGACTTGTGAACCACTCGTGACAGAATCTTACATCCCAATGAGTGTTGGTTCATATTGGATTTATCAATGGTATGAGGTTGATTCGTCAGGGATGGAAGAATTGATGGTAGGTAAGATTGATACCATAACAATTGTCAAAGATACCTTGATAGGAGCTTCTATTTATAAAAAAATTAAAGAGAGTAATTCACAGATATTTTCTCCAACTGTGATAAAATATCGAAGAGACTCTCTCGGTTTTTTGGTTGATCCAAATAATAATATTTATTTTTCTTCCTCTAATTTTACTGATACACTTCGAATTGTCAATAACAATAACTTCAAGATTATTTATAAAATGGAAACCCCGAATGAACCCATAGAAACCCCTGCAGGAATATTTGATTGTTTGAATTATCAAGGAGAAGTTACTCCATTTATTCAAGTAGATTGGTCTACCGAAATGATCAACACTTATCATTCTAAAGGAGTAGGAAAAGTTCAAGAGAGTACCTTTTATTTTAGTACTGCGAATGAAAGCCAACTCCAAAGGCGATTAATTGAATATAGTATTAAGTAACTATTTTTTGAAGTTTCAAGCTAACTAATGATTAGAGTTTCAAAAGAGGAACCGGCAGCATATTTTTCTAATAAAGAAATCGCATCTCGTATTACTTCCTCTAAATTATCATGCCCTCCAAAATTAAAAATAGGCATTAAAAATTTCGTAGTCTGTGGAGTAACCATCGTTCGAACAGAGTCACTTGTTGGACTTCCAAATGGTCCTTTTTGATCTCGAAAAGTTGGTAGAAATTCGATATTTAATTCTCCTCGTCCAATAGCTTTATATGGTTCATTAGCCTTGCCTATACTAAGTTGAATCTCTCCTTCAATCTTTTCTACATCATAACCGCCGATGGAAAAACCTGATTTTACAGAAGTCAGATTCAACAGATCAACTACATTATTCACTTGATATAATCCTTTACCTTTGACTACTCTTCGAAGTAAAGCCTCCGCTGATAATCGATATCGAGCAGGATCTTTTCCTAAAGATTTATATCCTATTCGAGAGGATTGGATGGATGGAATCTTTGCAATGTCTTCGACCTTAAGTTGGTTTTGTAATTCCGTCAGTTCTTCTTTTATCAATTCTAAAAGTGCTGGATATTTATTAGTCACTTCCAAATTGCATTGAATACAACCAAGTTGTAGTTGAGGACATTTTGATTTGACTTCAGGTGAAATGGAGATTGAAACCATGTTTTTTCTTTTTGCAAAAAAAAGGAAATTGGAATTGAAATCAAAACCTAATTTCATTTCTATTAATAAAGAAAGCCACCCTATGCTACTTAGGATGGCTTTTCAAAATCTCACTTAAAAAATTAAACATAATTTATCCTTTAAACCTTTTGGTTGGTTTGGCTCTTTTTGCGTTGTTTTTTCCAAATTCCCAGACAAATGACATTTCGTGGGTACCTCCTGTGTATCGATAAATATCTCCCAACGAGTAGTCGTAGGAATAAGCAATTTTTCCTTCAGGCATGATTTGGTAACCTAGAGTCATGGTGACTATATCTGTTGTACCATAAGTAAAAGCAGTAAAAAATCTATCTTGCATCATGCCGATTTTCATCGTCAAAAGTGCTTGAAAAGGAAGAGTTTCAACCTTTCGCAAAAGAATGGAAGGCTCCACACTAAACATGGCTTTTTCAGGGAGGTACTTATAACCAGCTGTAAAAATATACTGCCGAGTTAGTTGTGAAATAGTACTGATATTTGTACCGATGGTATTCAATCGAGCTTGTACTAAATTGGGTACTGAAAATCCAACATACATTCTATAACTAGAAAAATAAACACCTAAGTTGGCATCATATACATTCAATCCATTCATCGCATCATTCAAAACTATATCATCTGGATTTTCGACTCCATTGATTGCGTTGTTGTCCAAAAAGAACCTTTGGTAGTGCCCAGAGATTCCTATGGACAAGGTATATCGATTAATTCTTGAGCGATAAGCATAAGCAAAGTTGGCTCCGACTCGATTCAATGAAGCGACTCGATCAGAAAAAACCATAGCTCCTAGTCCTATTTTTCCAAAAGGTGCTTCGTAACTGACGAGCCCTGTTTTAGGTGCATTAGGTAAACCGGTCCATTGAAAACGACCATGGAGAAATACAGTATGTAGATTCTTAGATCCTGCAGCAGCTGGATTTAGCAAAAAAGGATTGAGGTGATATTGAGAAAATGCATTCTCTTGTTGGGCATTTATTGTACCCAAAAAGAAACACCAAAATATGATGAGTAAAATTTTCTTCATGTTAAACGGTTTTGAGATGTATTATTTTTTGAAAAAAACAATACACTTTAAATTTTCTAAGTACGTATGTTTTATCGAATGATGGTCAAGGAACCTTTGAAAGTTCTTTTGCCAGTTGGCAACCCTACTCGTACGATGTAATAATATCCTCCATCTGGAACTTGTTTATTTCTTTTTAAACCAGCCCAGCTTCCATCGTAATCGATTGCTTTAAAAACTAAATTTCCCCAACGATCATATATTTCAACTTCATTGTTGAATGGATGAATGCAATCCAATGTGAGGAAATCATTTCGTCCATCTCCATTTGGAGTAATGACTATATTTTTTTTGATACAAAGTATATCAAGAGATTTTTCAACCTCAATTATACCTTCTTCTTGGCAACCATTTGCGTCGGTCGCAGTCACTCGATACCAACCTGACTCTAACAAATCAAGTGATTCACCTGAACGAGCTTGAGGATCATTCCACACAAAATTAAAAGGTGCAGTACCTCCTCTGGCAACTATGGAAACTGTTCCATCTCCAGGGTTTGCAGCAGGAGTACTTTGCAATTCTAATTCAATTGGGTCTGGTTCATAAAGTGTAACTTCTGTAGAGAAAGTAGCTCCGTTAGCATCAGTTACAGTTACTTGATGAGTTCCTGCTGCAAGCTGATCTGTACTGTCTGAGTAAATATTGTTAGACCAAACATAAGTGTATGGAGGAACAGCACCCGAACCAAAAGCGATTGCTTTTCCATCTTCATTTCCAATACAAGTAATATCTTGACCATTATAATCTGAAAGTACATCTGCATATCCTTCTAGGACAGTTGGTTGATTTAGTTCAATTGACGCTTGAGTAATACATCCATTGGCATCTGTGATAGATACATTTTGCATTCCTGCGCTAAGAGATTCATTTTCAAAATCAGTTTCCCCATTTTCCCAAAGAACAGTATAAGGCTCAATTCCTCCACTTGGAGTGACTTCAGCTATTCCATCATCTGATCCATTGATACTGATATTGAAGCCATTGTAATCAGACGTCGCTAAGGTTAATCCTTGAACCGGCGAAGGTGCTTCAATTGTACTCTCAACAGAAGCAGTACATCCGAATGTACTCGTTACAGTTAGTGTATAAGTTCCTGCAGAAATATTTTCTAACAAGGCATTTTCATTTCCTGTATTCCATGCATAAGTCACATTTGGTGGGCTAGCAGCACCTGCTACTACATTTGCTTGGATGGCTCCGTCGCTAGCATCATGACAACTTATTGCAACTCCATTGTAATCGTTTACGATTTCGTCAGTAATGGAGATTTCGTAAACACTCAAATCAACTAAAGTCTTTACTACACATCCAGTTGCATCAGTAATAGTTACAGAATTTTCTCCCGCACTTAATGTTGATGCTACATTACCTGTTTCGCCATTTTCCCAAAGGAAAGAGTAGGGAGTATTCCCATTATTTACAACGATAGAGGTTATTCCATCAGTTGCATCAATACAACTTACCGCAAAGCCTTCGTAATTGGATAGAACATTTGGAGTTACTTCCATCTCAGCAGGAGCTGTCAATTCGACAAATGCTGTTACTGAACAACCATTGTTGTCTGTTGCGATCAAACTATTAATTCCTGCACTTAGGTTATTGGCTGAAATATCTGTAGCACCTGAACTCCATTCGTAGGAGTATGGTGAATTTCCATTTTGAATAGTTGCGAATGCTGCACCATCTTCTGACTCTGGACAGGTTACATTGAATCCATTAAAATTTGATGTAGCTGTAAGGTTGACTTCCATAACTGGTGGGCATTGTAATCCAAAAATGGCTGATGTTGAACATCCATTTGCATCTGTAACCGTTACATTATAAACACCACAAGTCAAATTTTCAGCAGTTGATCCATCATCGCCATTTCCCCATTCAAAACTATATGGAGGTGCTCCTCCCATTACTCCAGCTGCAAGAGCTCCATCCGAAGAATTGGCGCAACTAACTGGTGTAACGATGTTTTGAGTGATAATTAATGGATCTGGATCTTGTAAGATAATTGATGAACTAAGACTACATCCGCTGAAATCGGTAACCGTAACACTATAAGTTCCAGCACCCAAGTTATTACGTTGGAAACCAAAAGTACCATCTTCCCATTGATAATTATATGGTTCAGTTCCTCCGAAAACATTAACTGAAAGTGAACCATCTAAACCTCCAGGACAACTGATAACCTGACCATTATGATCCGATGTAATAAATACGAAACTTATGCAATTATTGAGATTTCCAAGTGAAGGATTGGTATTTAAATCCACATTAAACCCATACGAAATGATAGATTGAATAGCTAAAAATATTAAACTGGTAGTTATCTTCTTGAACATAGGATTAACAAATTGGAATATTTAAATCATTGTTTAAGGGAGAGTTTAATGGATTTTGGGAAGGTATTTTTTATTAAGATTATTTTTCATACGAAGCGGCCAAAAGTGTGACAGGATAACTGTATTTGTATGGGGCGAAAGTTAGTTTTATAAGCAAAAAAATAGCGGTGTTAATCCATCAGGACTAACACCGCTAAGAAGATTTTTTTAAAGTGAAATCAACGATGTAGCATCAAACTTCCATTAGAAAGCATTTTGTTTTTCGTTTTTAAAATATAAAAATATGCTCCATTAGAAATGGAAGGAAATTGAATATTTGATTGAGCAGTAATTAACTTTTGGTGGATGATTTTTTTACCTAAAATATCAAAAACTCCGAGGGTCAAATTATCCTTTTGGTATTTTTCAAAATCAATAAAATTCATTTCAAATTGGAACGATTCAGAAAATGGATTTGGGAAAATATTGATTTCTAAATCTGTTGTAGCAATCGAATGATCAGAAGAAACAATTCCTTCCCATTTGTACATAATGGAAGGGAAGTCTTCCGAAGTTTGACTATTTCCAACCCAACCTAATTCTGAATTGAAAAACTCAACCGCATTGTATGGTCGATAGCTGAAATGTTGCCATGTTTTAGCAGTATCAGTTGTGATCGTAGAAAGGCCATTGGTCGCACCTAAAAATTTATATTCAGAACCAGGAATAGCAGTCATGCAACTTACTTTAAAATCAAAAAGTGTATCCGCTAATTCCCAAGTGTCACCACCATCAAAAGTCAACGCAATTTTTGTACTATCCGTAAAAGAAATCACATCTTGAAAAAGGGTAGCGTAGGAAATGATCATTCCTTCTTGGGCATTACGAAAGGCGGTGGAAAGGATTACATCTTTATTTTCAAAAGGTGTATCGAGTACCTCCCAATCTATGCCTCTATTGTGGCTTCGTAACACATGACCACGAGTGGTTCCAAACCAAATCGTATCTCCAACTGTAGCCAATGCATTATTTGCAGCGGTATAAAACGAGGTTTCGGAAACTCCAAGTGGTAGCTCGATAGGTGAGAGGTTTTCCCAATTTTCTCCTCCATCAATGGTGTGAGCCATAAATTGGTCATGAATTGCGATACCACTTGTGTCGTCAAAAAAATGAATGAATCCACCTCCTGCGGCAGCGTCAAATTTTTCAGTCCATGATTTTCCACCATCGGTAGTTTTAAATAAACCTCGCAAGCTATCTGAAGTCAATCCATTAGTACTGATCCAAGCGGTGCTATCATTGATGGCAAAAATATCTTGACAAATTCGGCCTTCTGCTTCGAGGATTGGATAAACCTCCCATTCTTCCCCATTATCACTAGTGTGAAAAACCCAAGGAATATTAGAACTAGGAACAGGAGCAGGAGTTTTATCATAGAAAGAAATACCCCACACGACATTTTCATTCAAAACAGAAATAGAAGCAACTCGTTGAGTATCAGGGAGTAAATCTGAGCCAGAAGGTTGCCATTGGGCATGAATTGTAATAAAATAAAAGGCTGAGAAGAAAAATATAAGTAGATATTTGGGATGCATAATGTTTGTCTTAGGTTTTTGAAATAGATATACCTTATATGTAGATTGTTGTCTATTTTTTAATACTAAAACACTAAAAAGGAGAACCGGTTATATAGTTGGCCGTAAACAGTTAGCAGTAGACCTACTGCTAACTGTTTATTACCGATTGATTACTTTTTCCCTCCATTCAATTCTTTCTGCCATGCCTTTAATTCATCAAATTTACCGGCAGCAGCCAATCTTGCTTGGCGAGCCCAAGTATCTGGTTTGTGAATTCGGAATCGGCTACCTGCTTCTTCCATAATAGTTCGAAGCACTCCAATTCTTGTTTTTGATAAATCTGCCACAGTATTGATTCCCTTAGATTTTAATATTCTTTCAATTGCTGGGCCGATACCTTCTACAATTTTCAAATTTTCCATTTGAGCTTTTGTGATGGTTGGTTTAGTAGGAGTTTTTCTTGCTGTAGGTTTACGAGTTGTTGCTACTCTTTTTGGAGCAGGTTTTTCCGCTGTAGGTTTTGCTACAGGTTTTGGAGTTGTTGTTACTTTTTTAGGAGTAGGTTTTTTCGCTACAGGTTTTGCTGCAGGTTTGGGAGTGGCTGCTACTTTTCTAGGAGTAGTTTTTTTTGCCGCAGGTTTAGCCGTTGGAGTTGTTTTTTTAGGAGTAGGTTCAACAACTTTTAAAACCGTCTTTTTAACAGCTACTTTTTTAGGTGAAGTTGTTTTTTTCTTTTTTGATGTAGGCTTAGCTTTAGGAGCCACTTTTGATTTTTTAATTCTAAGCGGCTTTGGCAAACGCTTGATTGTTTTTTTCGTAGGCTTAAGTTGACTAAGGGTTGTTACCTTAGCATTACTTGCTGGTTTTTTAGGAGTCGCTTTTTTTGTTTTAGGTTTTTTGACGGATTTTGCCTTAGGAGCTGCTTTTGAATTATCAGCTTTATCTTTTTTCTTTGATTTCTTTTCAGCCTTATTTTTTTCAAAAAAATCTTTTGCCATTTTATACGCTTTCTTTGCCACCTTCTTTTCTTTCTTCGCTTTTTTGTAGCGTTTCTTTAAGGCCTTTAAAATTTTTTTGTCAATCTTTTTTGCAAGACTTTTTTTGTCTTTTTTATTATCACTCATAGTTGCTTTTTTTAATTGCTTAATGATTTTCATATTCTTAAGTTTAATTGAGAACTAAAAATAAAATAAATTTTAGACTTCCCTAAATTGAATCCATACGTTTTGCTCTTTCAATATTCAAATTTTGTTGACCCTTTTCAAATAATAAAAAAAACCAGATAATTGCTCCCAAAAATAAAGAAAGCATGGTATCCGCTGAAAAAGTATTTCAAATCGAAGTATCCTTAAAAAGTAGAGGGTAAGTGTTAGAAAAATCGGAATCTAGATTTTTCATTTGAAAAAGGTAATAAAGAAAATTGGTAAGGGTAATAACAATAACTCTAGTTAGAATCACAACGTATTTCATATTGCAATCTGGGAAGTAATTATAACTTACTTAACTTAAAATGGCAATGACAAATGCTCCTAAAGTAGTAATGTAATTCAAGAAAGCAGCAAGTAAAATACAGAGCACAACATAGGTAGATATCGGATATCTTTAAAAGATATCCGATACCTAATAATTTGCAAAAATTAATAAACTGCTTCTGCGACTCTTCGAATCGTTTCCACGTCACCCATGGTATAATAATGTAGGCAAGGTGCTCCTTTTGCTTTTAATTCTTTGGATTGTTCAATCAACCATTCGATGCCGACCTCAGTTCTAGAATAAGCATCTTTTGCTTTCATCATTTCTTTCGATAATGCTTCAGGCATATTAATGTGAAAAAGTCGAGGGATAGAATTAAGTTGATATTTTTTGGTCAATGGTTTTAACCCAGGAACGATAGGAACATTTATTCCATTAGCTCGACAAGCATCCACATATTCAAAATATTTTTCATTATCGAAAAACATTTGAGTTACAATATAATCTGCTCCGGCATCTACTTTCTCTTTGGTAAATGCTAAATCTGTTGCCAAGTTTGGAGACTCAAAATGCTTTTCAGGATAACCTGCTATCCCGATACAAAAATCAGTTGGAACTCCATTCTCGATATTTTTATCGAGGTATTTTCCATTGTTGATATCGTTAATTTGTTTGATCAAACCTAAGGCATATTGATGACCATCAGGTTCGCCAATAAATTTTCCGTCAAATTTTCGAGCATCTCCTCTCAGCGCCAACACATTATTGATATTTAGGAAATTCAAATCAATCAATGCGTTTTCAGTATCTTCTTTTGTAAATCCTCCGCACAACAAATGCGGCACAGCATCCACTCCGTATCGATGCATAATCGCTGCACAAATTCCAACTGTTCCTGGACGTTTTCGGATAGCAGCTTTTTCATAATAACCACTTTCCCGTTGCTTATAAATAAAATCTTCTCGATGGTAAGTCACATCAATGAATGGTGGTTTGAATTCCATCAAAGGATCCAAAACATCAAAAATGGCTTTCATACTTCCTCCTTTGAGTGGCGGTAAAACCTCGAATGAAATAAGTGTTTCTCCATTCGACTTCTCAAAATATTCCGTTACTTTCATTGTGAAAATTTATATAAATATGTGAACAGTTTTTTTTGAAGGGGCAAAAATAAGCATTTTAATGATTAATGCTGAACGGTTGATAGTTAACTTTTTCCTAATATTTTGTTCCTAGAAGTGGGGTGAAAGTCATTTAAATACTCCAATCATCACCCCAAAATTCCCATCCAAATCTTTCCGATTCAACTGCGGAATATAAGCTCTCGAAACAAAACCATCCAGATACAATGCATTCTTACAATTCAATTTTTCTTTGAACAACATAGCAAAATCATATAAGTTCACCTCCTTATGCGAAATCACAAATACGATCTCATGTTTGGAAATGACACCTACGCCATTTCGAATATTCAAATTTGTAGAACCTTCCTTGAAAACTGGATGCACTTTCTTATTAATCAAAAGCATTGGGCCAGATTGAGTAGCCCAAGTTGGGTGTATATTTTTTTGAGAAAAAAGAGTGCTGGGTAAAACTCCTGCTGAATCATTTTTTATAAAAAACACACCATTGGGTTGGAGATAAAAATTGCCGTAACCATCTGGTAAAGTATCTAATGTTTTGATCGTTTTTCCATTTTCGATATAAAGTCCTTGTGGATTTCGATCAAGTTGGTACATGCCTGCATTCATTGCAAAAAGTAGTTCGTTCTTATCATTCTCAATTTCTTTTTTCAAATTTTCTAGACTGCGAATGAGTTGTCCGTTTTTATTTTTCCAAAAAAACTGTACAGGTGTTTTTCGTAAGTCAATTTTTACGATATCAAATTTTTGATTGCGATAAGTAATTTCTTGTGCATCTATTTTGATTAAATTTTGTGGAGCAGTTTGAGCAGAGCAAGAGGTACAAATGATGCTTAAAAAAAAGGAATAACAAATGATAAAAGTCAAATTTGCTATTCCTTTTGGAAATGGATTTTTAGACATTATTATTCTTTTGTTTCAGGTGAAATTCTTTGGTCAATTTCTTCTTTAAACTTTTTATGATCATCCACAAAAAGTGAAAGAATTTTGAAATCGTTTTTTATTCCAAAAAGTCCGTGTAAGATATTTTCTTTTTTTAAATAAATTACAACATTATGAGAAGTGAGTTCTGTGCCTAATTTTTTTACTAAAGGATTATCGCTAATCGTTCGTTGACTTAATTCAACCTTTTCAATTTCATCGTAAGCAACTTCAGTTTCCGACATCATTCCAAATCGCAAGATTACTTTTTTATCTTTTAGGAGGATTGGTCTACGAGAAGCAGACTTGATGATTCCCATAATTTGGATGATAGAATACAAACTCAAACTTGTGCCAATCCAAGCAACAATTGGACTCCATCTTTCAACTAAAATGTGAAATGCAAATGTTTCTACTAAAATTAACCCGATGAAGACTCCAAAAATTAAAGTAACATCACTTCTTTTGTGATATGTAAAAGCATTGTTAGGGAGTATTGGTTTTTTCCATGCGAAGAAGCAATAATAGATCATTGCGATTTCTAGAACAAATGGCTCGACAACTTTCTTTGGTAAAATTTCTGAAACGGCAATTCGCAATGTTGCCATAAAGTCGGGAGCATTTTCTTTCGCTCCTTTGAAATTTTTATACACTTTCCGAATCCTATGAACTACAAAGGTGAAAATGGAAATTTCAATTACGGGGATTAAAAATTGTTTAGCGAAATTGATAATCGTTTGATGTTCTTTTGGAATAATGTAGGAAGCGATCACTACACCTAAAATTAGAAAAGTAACAGCCGTTCCTTTTGGAATTTTAGTCTTCCGAATCAATAAAAAATAAACAATTGGAACCGTAAAAATTAAATCTAAAGTAATTGCATAAGAAAGGTTTTGCGAAGCGAAAACAGGAAGAAAAGAGAGGTAAGTAATTCCTAAAATCAAGAAAAGTGGGACTCCAAAAATTAAGGCTAAATGTCCCTTGCTAAGGTGATTTGTTTTAGTCATAATTCACTTGTTTTGGTGGATAACTAAGGTACGATTTTTTGAAGCAAAAAACTTGGAATGGATATTCTTTTTTGACTAAGTATTGAAGTTTAAGTATTTGATATTCAGTTGGTTATGATTAAGGGTTTTTTGGAAAATGTTTTTGAAGGAATAGAGTTTTTGTAACTGCTTTTTTAACCAAATGAAACGCATGAAAACAAAAGAAAACCCGAATTTTCTTTATCAGAAAATCCGGGTTGTTAACCTTTGTTATATCAAAATTAAATTACTTAATTCGCTCAATAATCATTGATGAAGCACCACCACCACCATTACAAATTGCTGCTAAACCAACGTTTGCATCTTTCTGATGTAAAACATTATTTAAGGTAGTCAAAATTCTTGCTCCAGAAGCTCCAAGTGGGTGACCTAAAGAAACTGCACCACCAAAAACATTCACTTTATTTTCTTTCAATCTCATCTCTTTATTGAAGGCCATCGTTACTGCTGCGAATGCTTCATTCACTTCGTAATAATCAATATCTGATTTTTTGATGCCAGCTAATTTCATTGCTTTTTTAGCAGCCTTTGGAGGAGCTGTAGTGAACCATTCTGGTTCGTGAGCAGCATCAGCAAATGAAAGAATTTTTGCAACTGGTTTTAATTTATATTTTTTCACCGCTTCTGCACTTGCCAAAACTACTGCTGATGCTCCATCATTAATTGTAGATGCATTGGCTGCAGTCACCGTTCCATCTTTAGTGAAGGCTGCTCGAAGTGCAGGGATTTTTTCGAATTTTACTTTTGTGTATTCTTCATCTTTTGAAACAACGATGGCGTCACCTCTTCTTTTAGGAACAGTTACTGGTACGATTTCATCTGCGAAAGATCCATCGTCAGTTGCTGCTGCTGCTCGCTCGTAAGATTGAATGGCAAAAGCATCTTGTTGCTCTCGAGTGAAGTCATATTTTTTAGCAGTTGCATCTGCACAAACACCCATTGGCATTTTTCCATAAGCATCTTGCAAACCATCTTGAACAAGTCCATCGATGAAATGTGCATTTCCAAATTTATTTCCCCAACGCATTTTTGGTGCATAAAAAGGAATATTACTCATGCTTTCCATTCCTCCTGCTACGATGATATCAGCTTGGCCGATCATAATATTTGCTGCTCCAATCATGATTGATTTCATTCCTGATGAGCAAACTTTATTGATAGTCGTACAAGGAACATTTTGACCGATGCCAGCACCTAAAGCTGCTTGTCTAGCAGGTGCTTGACCAAGTCCTGCTGAAACTACATTTCCCATGTAAACTTCTTGGACTCTTGACGGTCTAACCTTTGCTTTTTTTAATGCGCCTTCGATGGCGAATGATCCCAATTGAACGGCAGAAAAACTAGATAATGCACCTCCAAAACTTCCCATCGGAGTTCTTACTGCTGATACGATATAAACTTCTTTCATGTTTTTTATTAGTTATAAATGGTTAAAATGGTTTGATGCCGCAAAAGTAATAGTTTTTGGGCAATGTTTATATCTTTTGAACAAGACAATGGAAGGTTAGTTTACTTGAATCGAAATTGTTTTTCTAATATTAATTGCTTCGAGCGAAAGCCAATAAATTCCAGCAGGAATTTTCATGCTCGCAAATGAAATAGTATGCTCACCTTTCATTTGTTCTCCTTGCAAAAGTGTTTTGACTATTTTTCCTTCTTGATTCAAAATAGATAGTTGTAAGGAAGTTTTTTTATCTAAAGAAAATCGAATAACTGAGCTTTCTGTAACTGGATTTGGAAAAACTTCTAACTCAAAATCATTAGAATAAATATCATAAATGGAAGAAATGGTATCTGGTTCAAAACCAACAAAAGTTACTTGATCAATTCCACTTGGATAATGTGGAATAGCTAGAGTATCAATCTCTTTAGCATAACAGATATCAGCTGGGTTATTTAAGAATGGAGTAGAAATTACTTCAGGAGGATTCGCAAAAGCATTGTCATACTTAGCAATTTTACTCGGATTCCAATAAGCGATATAATAATTGCCATCATTGTCTTCGTCGATACCATCGATATTTCCAACGCTGGTCGTGACAATCGTACTGACGGAATTATCGGAAAGATCAACTGCTTTGATTGGAGCATTATTTCCCCAGTTGACAAAAATCAAACGGTTATTGTCTCCATCGAAAACGATTCCGTTGGGAGTAGAACCAGTATTGTTTACAATGATTTCAAAAGATGGATTAGACAAGTCTGCCACATCAATTTTATAAATTTTCTTTCCAGAAAAATCAGTCGCATAAAGTGTGGAAACGCCATCATTTGTTAACCCATTTAAAAAACTAGCTCCTGAAATATTGAAAGTCATCACTTCATTTTCTGTATCTAATTCGAAACCTCGAATGGTCGATCCATCAATTGCAAAAAGATGATTTCCCAAAACTTCCATTCCATGAGTAGCTCCTTCTGATCCAAAGAAACTTAGATCGCCATTGCTTGCCCGAGCGATAATATTATTTCCGTTGGAAATAAGAAACCTGTTTTGAGAAGCATCATATTCTACGGATTCGATTTGGGTTAAAGTTTGACTTTGAACTTGGAAAACGCAAAAGAGAAGAAAAAAGAAAAGTTGATTTTTTTTCATAAGTTGTTTTTTGATTGAAAATAAAAACCAAAGATATTTTTTTCGAAAGGATAAAAAGAAGGAGAAGAGTCGATAGAGAAATAGGCGACAAAATAGATTCCCGTTTTGTCAAATAGAAAATAAGGAGAGTGGTATTTTTGGTTGAAGTTGTTTTAAAACATCTTCATTATATTCGGTTAAAAAAAATTATAACCTACTTCAAATTAATTTCATTAGTGATGTCAAAAAAAATAAAAATATTTCTACTATTATTTTTTCCCTCAATTGTTTTTGGGCAAAATTTTAAACTCATTAATAGCTTTAAGTTTGATAATGCTGAAAGAGTGTTTTTAAATGATCCTGGGTTAGATTTTGTAATCATAGGAAATACGAAGAAAGGTACTTATTCTAATTTGCATATTTCTACGCTTGATGGATCAGCCATTCGTCCTTCCAAGATTGAAGGAACTCAGCCGATTCAATTTTCCAAAAACATACGAGTTCCGGCAAAGAATAAAGATAAATTTGGGTTTGTAAATCGAAGAGGCGATGTAATCATTCCTGTTGAATATGATTATTTAGGAAAGAAGTTTGTCGAAGGAAAAGTTTTAGGAAAAAAAAATGAGCAATGGCTTTTTATTGATACGTTGGGGCAAGAGACTCCTTTTCCAGATTCTACAAATTACATGTCTTTGCAAATTGCAAACTCTCATGCGATCATTGCAGTGACTAATAGAAGAGAGTATTTATTTCTTGATTTTCAAGGGAAGCCCTTGTTTGAAGAAAAATTTTCCTACGTCAAACCCAATCGATTTCATGATTACCTTTTTAATATTTCAAAGAGTAGATTGAGTGGGATAATTTCTTCCAAAACTGGAATTATTGTTCCTCCTGAACGAGAGAATATTCCTTCCATTAAGGAAAATTATATTGTCAATGAACATCGTACTAGAAGTGATTCGCACTTTTGGGATTTGGATGGAAAACCAATTGATACCAAGGGAAAAACGATTGTTAAATCAGCAAGAGCGGTAGGTTATATTTTTAGAGAGTACAGAGAGGATAAAAGATTTTTCGGACTTTGCGACAAAGAATTTAATACTCTTTTTCCTGCAGAATTTAAAAAGTTTTACATTTTGGCGCACGGCTATGTGCAATTGTTTTATCCGAATAATACTAGTATCATTATCAATAAATCTGGAGAAGTAGTGCTCCCTAAAGATCGCCGTCGGGTATATGTTTTATCACCTGATGATTTGGTTACCGAAAAAACCGAACGAGTCAATGGAAGAACAGAAAGAGAAATTGCTTGGTTGGATGGAAATGGAAAAACCATACTTGCACCACCAATAGAATCTACCATGGCAACAAGTCCGATTCATGGAGAAAAACAATATGATCGAATACAAACCATTCTTGGTGTCAAAAGAAAAGATACAACTGGAGTAGCAAAATATCATCTCTATAATCGTCAAGCTGAATTACTGAATGTTGTAGATTATGATTCCGTTTATTACTACACGCCTTCACTACTTTTAGTAATAAAAAATAAAAAAGAAGGATTGATTAATGAACAGGGAAAATTAGTATTACCGATTGATTATAAAAGAATTTCTCCCTTCTATAATCAAGTCAAAAATGATGGTTCGATTTGCAGTCTACTTCGATTAGTTACTCCTGATGGTAAAATGGGACTAGCTGACTTACAAGGAAATTTGGTTTTCTTAACAGAGGATGTAGTTGATCGGATTCATTGGATTAATGAGAAATACCTTTGGGTGATTAAAGGTAATGAGTATAGAATTTATGAGGAACAAAAATAGATTAATTGAAATCTTATTTTAATTGATCTAACTCTTCAAAAAATGAGTGACTGCTTTTATATTTAGTATTTTATTTTTCGTTATATTTCAATTTCAAAAAATCAATATTGGATTATGAATGTAGATAGACAAACGCCTCGAATGGCGAGGGAAATTATTGAAAGAGAGATGAAAGAAAGAACTGGGAAGTTAATTCTTAGTGATTGTGGGTTGATAGAAATTCCAAGAGAGGTCTTTGAGATGGATTGGTTGGAGGAATTGGTGATTACGAATGGATATATAACAGAAGAAGAGAAAGCAGCTCAACAAAAAAAGCAAACTAAAAAGGCTGTAAAAAGGAAAGCGGTTTATCGAGAGCCTAACATTTTGAGTGAAATTCCTAGAGATATAATTAGATTAAAAGATCTAAAAATACTCATCATTACGCCTGAAATAGGTGAATATAAAACGGAGGGAGTAATTTGGGAAATAAAAGATATAAGTCCGCTAACAGAGTTGAAGGGATTAGAGTATATTGATCTATCCAAAAATAGGATTTCAGATATAGGGGGATTACGAAATTTGAAGAATTTGCAATTTCTAGACCTTAGCAGTAATGGTATTTCAATTCTTCCTTTTCCCGAAAACCTAGATGAATTACAATCTTTAATCCTTCAGAATAATGATATTTCAGATATCTCTTTTGCTCATGATCTGAAAAAAATAAATTCATTGGATTTAAGTTACAATGATATTTCAGACATCTCTTTTCTCAGTTATCTAAAAAACTTAAAGTCTTTAAATCTTGATTTCAATAAAATTTCTGATATTTCTACGATTGTAAATTTGGAAAAATTAGAATCATTAAATCTTAGTCAAAATAGTATTAGGGATATTACGCCACTTGCTATGCTCTATAATTTGCATTCTCTTACTATTGAGTCAAATTGGATTAAGGAAATTGAACCTTTGATAAATGTTCCAAAATTAAAAGTGTTATTTATAGAAGGAAATAATATTTCTGACTGTCCTCCAGAAGTCTGGCAGACCAATGACATCCAACAAATTCGAGCCTTCTTCGAAGGAAGAACTCGAGACATAACTTCCAATATCCAACAAGAAATAGAAATCCAACCAAACCTAGAAATCCCATCTAGTAATATTCCACCTATTTTTGATGAACAAACGAGGGATATTTTAGATGGGAATAAAAATTTCGAAGACCTCTTTGAGGAGAAAGATGAAGTAAAACCGACTCCGGAAATCGACGATGTAAAATTAATCTTCGTTGGCAATAGCGGTGCTGGAAAAACCCAACTCAGTAAGTTTTTTGAAAATGGAAAACTCGATAAAAAAAGAGAAACAACTCATGGCATTCGACTCAATCGTTGGTTGCCGAAAGGAAAAGTTTCCCCAGCTTTTAAATCATTAAAAGATAAAGTTGCAGCTAATATTTGGGACTTTGGAGGACAAGAATATTACCATGGAACGTTCCGATTATTCCTCAGTAATCATGCTGTTTATATTTTGCTATGGGAAACGGATACCAATAGGAATGATATTATTTCAACTGAAGTGAGAGAAGAGGATAGTGAAGATCTACAACATTATCACTATAAATATTGGTTGGATAATATTCGTCATTTTGCTCCTGATAGTCCTATTTTAATTGTGCAAAATAAAGTGGACAAAGACCAAAGGCAAAGAATTTCAACCACGTGGATTGATGAATACAACATCTTTGGCGATCATCATATCAGTTTGCATGAGGCAGCCAAAACAGGCACTTCAAAATATAAATGGAGCTTCGATACTTTTTGTAACGACTTGTCAGATTGTTTTGATGAAATTTTAAAAAGAAAGGCAGAGCAAAAGAGATCAATCGCTTGGTTGAAAATCAGAGATGCTGTGGTGGAAGTTTCAAAAGCGAAAAGGAAGAATTCCAAAAACCCATTTTCCAAACATCTAAAAGTAGGGAAAAGTATAAATATTAAAGACTTCGAAAAAGCCTGTTTGGAAATAGAACCAGAGTTGACAGAAAATGAAACATATACGATGCCGAGGTGGTTGCACAATTCTGGTTTGGTAATTTATTTTGGAAATGATGAGATTTTAAATGATACGGTTTATCTAGATCCGATTTGGGTAACGACTGGAATTTATAAAATTTTAAATGAGACCGTAAGAGCTAGGAGTGGCGTTTTTTCCAAAAAAGATATTCATGCAAAAAAGGGTTTAGACGAGGAAACTGTTCTAGCATTGATGAAAGAAATGGAAATTGTTTTTGAGAAAGTAGATGAACCAGACACTTTTGTTGCACCTCAATATTTGCCTGAAACGCATCCTGTGGAAGACCTGTATGCGATAGCTGCCAATGGAATGCAACAGAAAGCATATTATGTTCGATTGCCTTTGTATTTTTTCAGAAAAGTGTTGCAGCGAATGATTTTCTTTTATGGAATGTCCCAAAATGTAGATGCTAAATATTATTGGAAGCAAGGAATTCTTTTTGAGAAAAAAGGAACTAAAGTGATGTTTAAAGGTATCATGCCTTCCCAAGAATCTGATTCTATGGATGATCAATCCATGGACAATGAGCATGGTGTTTTTCTAATTGGAGCGCAACCTTCAGCTGCGGCAAGAGATATTCAAAAAGAGGTTTTTCATATCATCGCAGAAATATTAGATGAGAAAGATTTGACTAAAATACATAGAGAAAATAGTGGATTAGAATTTTCTCTAAATGAACAGAAAAACTTGAAGAGCAAAATCATTTATTCAGATATACATCATCGAGCAAATAGTTGGACAACTAAATATGAAAAAGAGGATGCTCCTCGCTGGTTGAAAAAGATGGAGGTGTCTACCAATGGCGAAGACTTTGTCAATTACCTTAAGCTCTGTAATGAGAATAGAAAAGAATCGGTTTTTATTAAATCTATTCCAAATATAATGTTTGATGGAGAGTTGGCTCCAGAAAAAAGATTACGCATTCATGATTTTGAATTATTGTTAGATGACCAACCTCAACGACCATTAAAAGTTTTCTTTTCCTACTCCCACAAAGACACAGCAATCATGAATCAATTGGCTGTTCATCTTGCTCCACTAAAGCGTTTGGAAAAAATCGAAACCTGGAGTGATAAAGCCATTCAAGCTGGAGATGAATGGGATGAATCCATAAAAAGTAATCTTCGGAATTCAGATATTATTTTGTTTTTGGTGAGTGCAGACTTTATTGCTTCAAGTTATATTTGGGAAAAGGAAATTCCCTTGGCGATGGAATTGAAAAATAATTCGAGTGAGAGAGTAAAGCGAGTGATTCCAATTTATTTGCGTCCATTTGATTTTAGTGGATTAGCATTTTCTGATATGGAAATGATCCCAAAAGAACCTAAGGCGCAACAACTGAAAGCAATTTCTCAATGGGAAAATACAGATGAAGCATTTATGGAAGTGGCAAAGAGCATTAGAGAAGTAATTGAAAATACAAAGTGATTTTTTAATGAAGAGTTGACAAAAACACTCAACACTAATTTATTTATCTAATTCCTCAAAAATAGAGTTATTGCTTTTATATTCAGGAATATAATTTTTTAAAATTTTGACAAGGTCATTATTATTTTGTTTGTCAAAAAGATGAATGAGTTCGTTGACAACAGTTTTGACTTTTTCAAAATCATATTCGCGAACGGTGGCGATCATAATTTTTTGATGATGAGTTGGCAAACTTGTTTCCGAAGGGTTAAGTAACTCTTCGTACAATTTTTCTCCCGGTCGAAACCCAGTAAATGTGATTTGGATATCCTTTCCTAGTTCCAATCCTGAAAGTCGAATCATTCGCTTTGCTAGGTCTAAAATTTTGATAGATTTCCCCATGTCGAAAACATAAATCTCTCCTCCTTTTCCCATGCATCCAGCTTCCAAAACTAATTGACACGCTTCGGGAATTGTCATAAAATAACGAGTCATTTCAGGGTGTGTCACGGTGACTGGGCCACCCGAAGCTATTTGTTTTTTAAACAAAGGAATAACAGAGCCATTGCTACCTAAAACATTCCCAAAACGAGTAGTGATAAATTTTGTAGAAGCATTGTTATGGTATTTCGAATGATTTAGTGATTGTACATATATTTCCGCCATACGTTTACTAGCACCCATGATGTTAGTTGGATTGACTGCTTTGTCAGTACTGACAAATACAAATTTCTCTACTCCGAACTTTGTAGCTAAATCAGCTGTAATACTTGTTCCTCTTACGTTTGTGAAAATAGCTTCGGAAGGATTGTCTTCCATTATCGGAACATGTTTGTAAGCAGCAGCATGGTAAACGATGTCAGGACGGAAAGATTTAAAAACATTGTGCATCCGTTCACGGTTGCGAATATCAGCAATGACCACTTCATGTTTGAGATGTGGAAATGTATTGGTAAGTTCGATGTCGATTTCGTAAAGTGGGGTTTCAGCTTGATCCAAAAGCACTAAAAGTTTAGGATGAAAACGCAGTACTTGTCGCGCAATTTCACTACCGATAGAACCAGCTGCACCTGTGATTAAAATTGTTTTATTTTTGAGTTGGTTTTCTATATTTTCCAAATCTAATTGGATTGGGTCACGCTCTAATAAATCATCGATTTTGATCTCTTTGATTTGATTTAAACTAAGTTCTCCGTTGATCCATCTATCGACAGGAGGGACATTGCGAACTTTGACATTATATTTTAAGCAGAGTTCGATAATGCTTTGTTTTTTTTCTGTAGATATTTTATTATCAGCAATAACTAAAAGTTGAGGTTGATTCGCTAGGAGATATCTTTCTAAAAATTTGGCTGGATAAATTGGAACACCGAGCAATCTTTTCTTTCGATAATTAGTATTGTTATCAAAAAAAGCATTGACAGAAAACTTATTTCCCATGTCTCTTTCGAGGGCAGTTTTAGTAGTGATTCCAGTTTCTCCTGCACCGTAAACTGCTACGAATTTTTTATCCTTTTTTCCATTTCGAAATTCGATGTATAAAATTTTCACCAAAGCGCGATAAGCAGTCAGCAAAAAAATGGAAATCAAAAAATCAATAATTAAAATAGAGTAGGGAAGTGCAAAATGTCCGGTGGTATAATAAAAACCAAAATTCCCCAACGTTGCCATAAAAATACTCCCGCTCAAAACTGCCCAAAAAATTCGTTGTGCATCTTCGATACTAGTATGAAAAATGATGCCTGCATAGGTTTTAAAAACAAAAAAGCTGAACACTCGAAATGCAATCATCACAGGTGCGCCATAAAGCAAATTGTCATAATCTTCAGTTGTTGGAATATTGAAATTGAAACGCAACAAGTGTGCAAGCACTAGCGAGAAGACAATGATTCCAATGTCAATAATTAAGATTCCCCAACGAGAAATTTGTTGCATTTTATTTTTTTAGTGAAAACCATAGAGTGTTTTTTTACCACATTGGCACATAGAAAGTATAGATATGTAAAGTTGACAATCTATGTTTTCTATGTGCCTATTTGGTAAAATTATACACTTTATGTTTATAATTATTTTAAAATTCTTAATGCCGTTTTCCCAATGATTTTTATATCATTTAAGAAACTTTGATTTTTAACATACTCCAAATTAAGTGCTAATTTTTGAGGCATGATTTCATGGATGTAAGTTTTTTCGGGATCTTCACTTTTTCCTAATAATACATTTTCATCAAAATATTTTAGCGAAGCGTAATCTGTAATTCCTGGTTTTACTTTGAAAACTTGTCTTTGTTCTTCATTATAAAAACCCACATAATAAGGTACTTCGGGGCGGGGCCCAACAATACTCATTTCTCCAATCAACACATTCCAAAATTGAGGTAACTCATCCAGTTTGTAGTTTCTCAAAAAAAAACCAACTCGCGTAATTCTTGGATCTCTTTCTCCAACGGTAATTTGACCTTTTTTTTCGGAGTCCAAAAACATGGTTCTGAATTTTAAAATCTGAAATGGTTGTTCATTTTTTCCAACTCTTTTTTGAGAAAAAAACATTCCCCCACGTGATTCCAAAATAATCGAAATTCCAATGATGAATAAAATCGGAAGAAGTAGTAACAATACACTTACAGAAAATAATATGTCAAAAATTCGCTTCACTTTAGAAGGAGTTTATTTTTATAAAAAATGTTCAACAGCCTCTACAATTACATCAACGACTCTTTCTACTTGTTCTTTTTCCAAATCATAAAAAACAGGTAAAGTAATCACTCGATGAAAAGTATCAAGAGAAACAGGATAGTCTTTTGATTGATAACCCAAGTTTTTATAAAGCGTTAATTCTGGCAGAGGTTTATAATGAACATTCACCGAAACGCCTGCATCGAAAATACGTTGAATGATGGCATTGCGCTGCTTCAAAGAAATGTTTTTTATTCGCAATAAATATAAATGATAAGAAGATACCTTTTCCTCTGTTTCATAAACAGGTAATTCTGCCCATTCATATTTTGACAAAAGTTGAGTGTAAAGATCAAAAATGGCTTTACGTTTTATCAATGTTTCTTCTTGATATCTTTTGATTTCCACCAATCCAATAGCAGCTAAAACATCAGGCATATTGAATTTATAACCAGCTTCCACCACATCATATTCCCAAGAGTTTTTTCCAAACTTGGCTAGAGCATCTTTAGATTGACCATGCACGGTTTTGGTATTTAGTTTTTTATAAATTTCATCTGAGTCAAAACTATCAGGTAAGTTTAAGCAAATTGCTCCACCTTCAGCAGTTGTTAAATTTTTGACCGCATGAAAAGAAAAAACAGTTATATCAGCTTGCTTTGCAGCAGGTTGATCGAGGTAACTTGCTCCGATGGAATGAGCCGCATCGGTGATGACTGCGATTCGATTTAATTGTTTTTGAATATCAGTTCGAGGTTGAAATTGATTTTTAATTTCATCAGATTTCACCAAACTCAAAAGTTCAGCATAGTCAACCGGCATTCCTCCCAAGTCTACAGGAACGATTGCTTTTGTTTTTGGAGTAATTGCATTTTTTACCGCTTCAATATCAATTGTGAAATCGTCTGATTTGACATCAACCATAACAGGCGTTGCTCCACAATGCAAAACCACATTTGCTGTAGCGCAATAAGTGAACGCAGGAACAATCACTTCATCTCCTTCTTGAATCCCAAACCATCTCATCATCAATTCCAAACCACCAGTACAAGAATTGACACAAAGAACACGAGGAACTTGCGCTAATTTTTCCACCTCTTTTTCGAGTGCTTTTGTTCGAGGACCAGTTGTAATCCAACCTGAATTCAAGGTTGCTACGACTTCATCGACAATTGCTTTGTCCATTTTTGGTGGTGAAAAAGGTATTTTTTTCATATGAAAAATGTTGATTTAATAATGTAGGAATATCTAAATGTGGTGCAAAATTAATTTATTTAAAATTAACTTTAGAAATAAGTAGCAAATTGTTTGTTTAATTCAAAAAAGACTTTACTTTTGCAATCCGATATCGCAAAGCGGTCATCTATAAATGAATAGAAAAGCTTGTCAGTCGTTGTCGAATGGTAATATCGCGGAGTGGAGCAGTTGGTAGCTCGTCGGGCTCATAACCCGAAGGTCGTAGGTTCAAGTCCTGCCTCCGCTACAAAGAAAGCCTGGTAATCGTTTGATTATCAGGCTTTTGTCGTTTTATCAAAGCCCCTCTCCATTTTATCCAATCATTTTGTTTTAGTATCTAAAACAAAGTTCATATCTTAGCAAAGTCGAATTAATAATATATTCACTCTAGCCATATTTATCCTCCTTCCGTTTTAAGCATCTAAAATTTCTGTTTGTTTTATACTGATATATAAATTTTATTTATATCTGGTTTGATTCTTGAGCTATATTTTAAAAATGTTACAGACAAAAAAACATATCAATATTTAAATAAAAGGAATGAAATATTTATATCATCTACTCATTATTTCTTGTTTGCTATTTACTTGTAAAAATGATAATACAAACGGAGAGCCTGCACCAGTCGAAACTCCCAAAGTAGAATCAAAGGTTTTTACCGAAATGCACCCCAAGAAAACCAATCTGTACTTTAGTAACCGTATCGTCGAAAATGATAATATCAATTATTTCGGATATACTTATTTATATAATGGAGGGGGAGTTGCATTGGTTGACATTAATAATGATGATTTGCCAGATGTCTATTTTACTTCGACGCAAAAAGCAGATAAATTATATCTGAATCTTGGAAACTTTAAGTTTAAAGATATCAGTAGCACTTCGGGTATTGATAAATTCAAAGGATGCAAAACTGGGGTAAGTTTTACCGATGTCAATAATGATGGTTGGACAGATTTATATGTCTGTCGAGCTGGCTGGGCAAAAGATCCGAAAGACAGAAAGAATCTTCTCTTTTTAAATAATAAAGACAATACGTTTACAGAGTCAGCAGCCAAGTATGGAATTGATGACGGAAGTCGATCGATACAATCTGTCTTTTTTGATTATGATAAAGATGGAGATTTGGATATGTATCTTTCAAATCATCCAAAAGTATTTAGACAATCTACCGAACAAGTAATTGCCAAAATTAATAATCCTACTGATGAGAATACTGACAAGTTTTATATCAAAAATGCAGATGGAACTTATACTGAATCTGGAAAAAAAGTAGGAATATTTAATCATGGTTGGGGATTAGGTTTAGTGGCGGCTGACTTGAATAATGATGGTTGGACTGATGTTTATGTGTCTAATGATTTTCAAGCTCACGATTATTATTACCTTAATAATGGTGATGGAACCTTTACAGAATCACTCAAAGAATATTTTCCACACACTTCTTATTTTGCAATGGGGATCGATTTGGTGGATATTAATAATGATAAAAACCTCGACATTTTCGTAGGTGAGATGCTTTCCGAAAATAATTCACGGCAAAAAACGAACATGGCTCCCATGGATGCTGACCTGTTTCATTTGTTGGTGGATAGTGATTTGCATTATCAATATATGCGTAACTCGTTTCACCTCAATAATGGAAATGGGCATTTTAGTGATATTGCTGATTATGCTGGGATTGCAAAAACGGATTGGAGTTGGAGTTCTCTTTTTGGAGATTATGATCAGGATGGAGACAATGATTTGCTAGTCGTTAATGGTTGGCTAAAAGACACTCAAGACAAGGATTTTTCAAAAAAAGCAAATGACTACGCTCAGAAATTTAATAACAAACTCAAATATGCACAAGTTGATTCTTTCTTAAAAAGTACACCTCTCGAAAACTATGCTTTTGAATATGAAGGAGACTTGAAGTTTAAAAAAGTATCAGATAAATGGGGTTTTAATTTCAAAGGATTTTCTAATGGAATGGCCTACGGAGATTTGGATAATGATGGTGATTTAGATGTTGTGGTCAATAACATGAATGCCAATACATCTCTTTATCAAAATAATACTAATGGTTCATACATCAAGTTAAAATTGGATGGACCAACCAAAAATAGATTTGGAATCAATACTAAAGTTACCCTTAAAACGAGCGAGGGAATACAGTATAAAGAATTTATAACGACAAGAGGATTTCAATCTTCCTGCGAACCAATGGTACATTTTGGATTGAAGTCAGGAACTACGATAGAAAACCTAACAGTTGTTTGGCCAGATGGAAAAGAGCAGGTAATCAACGACTTAGCAATTGACCAAACTCATACCATAGATTACAAGAATGCGAAAAAAGGAAAAGCGAATAAAGAGAATCTTAATCCTTCGTTCCAAGAGTTGGATGCTAAGAAAATACTAGATTTCGCTCACCAAGAAGTTTACTATGATGATTACAAAGAAGAGGTTTTATTACCTCATCAATTATCTCAAATGGGACCGTCACTAGCGGTTGGAGATGTAGATGGAAATGGATTGGATGATGTTTTTATTGGTGGAGCACACAAACAAGCGGCTGCTTTATTTTTACAAACAAAACCTCAAGTATTTGAGAAAAGTAATCAATCACTCTTGGCTGAAGATGCCAATTATGAAGATGTAGATGCTTTGTTCTTTGATGCTGATGGTGATCAAGATTTGGATCTTTATGTAATGAGTGGAAGTAATGAGTTTTTGAAAAAAACAGCATTCTTAGCAGATCGACTTTATCTGAATAATGGAAAAGGTCAATTTGAAAAATCGAATAATTTACTACCTAAATCTTTTTCGAATGGAGGAACAATTTCTTCTTGCGATTATGATAAAGATGGCGACCAAGACCTTTTTATAGGAGGAGGTGCTTTGCCCGGCAAGTACCCTAAAGCTGTAAAAAGTGTTTTACTTCAAAATAACAAAGATGGATTTAAAGATGTAACCAACGAAGTCATTCCTGAATTAGAAAATGTAGGAATTATTAAAACATCAGTTTGGTCGGATTATAATGGCGATGGAAAATTAGATTTGATTATTGCAGGAGAGTGGACTAATCCAATGTTTTTTACCAATGAAGGAAGCAGTTTTACTTTAGAAAAAATGGGAGAGGTTGGCAAAATGGTCGGTTGGTGGAATAACATTACAGCAGTAGATTTGGATCAAGATGGAGATGAAGATTACGTATTAGGAAACCTTGGTGAAAATTATAAATACAAAGCAACTGATGACGAGCCATTTGAAATCTATAGTGGTGATTTTGATCAGAATGGAAAACAAGATATAGTCTTGGGATATTATTCTGGCTCCAATTTATATCCAGTTAGAGGACTCCAATGTTCCTCTGAACAAATTCCAGATATAAAAACTCAATTCACTACTTATAAAGCTTTTGGGAACGCTGATCTTTTTGACATTTATGGTGAAGAGCTGAACAACGCTCTGCATTACCAAGCCAATAATTTTTCTTCCATTATTCTTTGGAACAAAGGAGAAAATGATTTTGAAATTCAGAATTTACCAGGACGAGCACAGCTTGCACCCATCCAAGATTTCCTTGTTCAAGACTTTGATAAAGATAATGATCTCGATATTTTAATGGCTGGAAATTGGCATGTTTCGGAAATCGAAACACCAAGAGCAGATGCAGGAACAGGACTTCTTTTGACCAATGATAAAAATCAATTTTCAGCTCAATCGATTCCTCAATCTGGATTTTTTGCAAATAAAGATGCTCGAAAATTGGCTTATATTTCATGTGGGAGTAAATCTCCTTTAGTAATTGTGGCAAATAATAATAGTCGCATTCAACTTTTTGAATTCAATAAAAAATAAGTCGTACACTATAGTGAAATACAAAAGTCTGATAATCAATAGGTTATCAGACTTTTGTATTTTAGAAGAAATCTTAAGTGATGATTTTCTATCAACAAATTAATGACTATCCACTTTTTACTTAATATATTTCAGAAATATGTATTTAAAATTTTTTTGAAAAAAAACCATATTCTTACCTTTACCTTTCCTTAGATTCTGTCATACCTTCCTAAATACCTTATTTACCTTATAAAATTAATATGATCTATCTAAAATGAGTTTTTTACTCAGAGACATCCCATGCCTAAAAAAAAATTAAGAACATAGTTTTATCATAAAAATCAATTTTAATAACTAAATATTTATAGTATGAAGACATTAAGTCTAATTATCACAGTTTTATTTTTATCACTTGCCTTCCAAAGCAATGGACAAAAAATCAAAGACAAAAAAGTACAATTTCATTATGTAAATCTCCCTACTGATAAATTAGCGGATGATTTCACAACGTACTCTGTAAAAGTTTATGGAAATGCCATATCTAAAGCAGGATTGAGTGCTCAAAAATTATCGAAATCTATCAACATGGATGGCTTCAAAAGATTAAGCGGTTCTGGAAAAGATTATGGTCACCTTAGAGTTTCTGTTTATACAGGTTATGTAAGAACAGGTCGAGCGGAATCAAAATCTTCTTCTTCAAAGAAGAAAGATAAAAAAACAGGAAAAGAAACAACAACATATCAATACTGGTATGAGATTCCATTTGAAGGGAATGGTAGCTACAAAATTGTTGATCCTGACGGAAATGTTTTAGCAGAAGGAAATTCACCTTTGAGCCAAACATTAGCGACAAGAAAATATTCAAAATCTTCTGATCGAAGTAAAAATTATACAGCTCAAGTTAATAGCCTTCGGAAAAAATTTGCAAAATCTCTCGTGAATGATGTAGTTAATGCTGCACGTAGTACTGCTCGACAAAAGTATGATTATGCTCATTACCAAGATTGGAGAAACCTTTACTTTTTGAAAAAACATGATACAGCGAAAAATTTCGACAAGTATTTTGAATTGACAAAAGAAACTTTTGGAACACTTAAAAAAGGAATCACGGCTGAAAAAGCAGAAGCTGTAAAAACGAAACTTCAACCAGCTTTAGATTTTTGGAAAAAGACAGGAGAAATTAAGCCTTCTGACAAAAAAGCAAAAAGAGTTTACAGAGCAGCTAACTATAACTATGCATTGGTAAGTTATTTCTTAGGAGACTTGGAAGGTGCGGAGAAATATGCTAAAAAGGTACAGAAGTCAGAAGGAAAAGATCGAAAATCAAAACTCCTTTTGAAAGATATTGAAGCTACTCAGAAGAAAATGGATTTCCATGGAATCAATACTATGTTTTATGTTCGTGATCTTTCAGGTGCTAAAGCTCCTGCTAAAGTAAAAGAATTTGAAGAAATCAAAGAAGAATTAGAATCTGATAATAATACGGTAGCTGCAGTATTAAAGATGGGAGACAAAGAAATAAAAGGTTCTGTGATGCAAGCAAAAGGAGTGGATGAGATGGTTTTTGGAGATAAAGGAAATACTAAATTCATGGCGGAAGAAGATGGAAAAATGATCGAGTATGATTTAACTTCTGAAGAAGTTTCTGAGTTTACTATGGGAGAGCGTAAGTTTGTTAAAACTAGATTTAATCCATCGGCTAAAGGAAAAGGAGAATCTGCAATGCATATTTTGGAAGTAGTTTATGACTCTGAAAAAATTAAATTGTATAAATATTACCCTTCTTCTGGTGCTTTAGGAGAAGAGAAATCAGAGTTCGCTTTCCAAAAAAAATCAGATGATTTTCCATTGTCTTTAGAGGATACTCAATTTTTATTATGGAAAAAAGGATTGGCAAAATACTTCGAAGATTGTGCTGACCTGAAAGATATGTGTGCAGAAGGCGGTCTTAAAAAGAACAAAGATGATTTGATTAAAGCGGCAAGAATTTACTCTGAGTTGTGTGAATAATATACTTTAACTACAAGTAGTTTACTTTATTTAAATGGCTATTCTGAATTATTTCAGAGTAGCCATTTTTTGTGGAGACTCATACAAATGCGTCACGCTAAGTTCATTAAAGACACAAAGAGTTGATAATCAGTCCATTGTGTTCTTAGCGAACTTTGTGTGGTATAAAATGTTTAATAGTCTCATTTTTTGATAGATGTCTAATTTTTGACTTAATTGCTAATTGACATATTATAAAAAATCAAATTAGTTTTTTAATTTTGCGTCAAATTTAAACGCATTCTTGAGTCAAAGAGAAAAATACATATCTATTGAGTGAAGATATTTACCATTTTCACTTTAAGTATCAAAGAATTTTATTCAAAATGTGTTTTAAGTAAACACACATTGTAGTTTTGTCTTTATCATATTTATGGTAAAATACATAAGACATAGTATACACACGCTTAGGGTAATCGCTATCCCGACATCTCGGGATGGTGATTCCTATGAATTAAATTTTTCAATTCTTATTCCACAGTACTTCCACTAATTATATTTCCAAAGAAAATAGCATTGGCAAATAATTTATTAGTACCATACCAAAATGCTCGAAAGTTAGTATTGTCAGCCATGTTGATGACTTTTCCACCTCCCATTCCGCTCACGACTATGGAAGCAGAATTACTAATGGTTGCTAAATTTTTCTTAGAAATATATCCACTTAAAAGGGGAGAAGAAGTGTAAACCAAAGGAGTTGCATATGGATTTTTTGCAGGCTCAAGGAAAAGTGTTCCTCGTCTGAAAATCGGTAAACTAGAACTATGATAACCAAAACCCAACGGATGAGTTAAATCTAATTCCGTTGAAAAAATAGCTCTTCCAATTACTTCCGCTCCAGAATCTGCACTTTGTTTTTCGTAAGGTCTACGCTTTTTATCTTTCTTATCATCGTTAGAATCTTTAAAAGTAGCATTGGAAATGCCTTTTGATTTTGCCCAACGAATTGCTCGCTTAAAAGGGATTAAAGTTCCTCCTTTTCGTACCCACGTTTTTAACTTTTCAGATTGATTAGAAATACTATTATAACTTCCATCAACCATGACGATAACATTATATCGACTTAGATCCGCTCGACTCAATCGACTCACATCCATTTTTGTAATTGGCATATCATATCGCTGATCGAGCAAATGCCAAACCTCTCCAGCATCATAACTATTCACTCCGTTGCCGACTAAAAGTAGCACCTCTGGTTTTTCTAAAACTTCAAAATCACGACTTCCTAAGTCACTACCCATTGGAGTCAAACCAGTTTTGACTGCGTAAATTTTTAATTGGTTTTTGTTCGCTACTTTTTTCACCAGGTCAAAAATTTCATTGGAAGTTCGTCTTTGATTATTGCCTACTGGAATTAGGATTGTTCCATAATCAAATAACTTTATGCCTTCTGAAGTTTCGATTTTTAATGGTTGAGTTCCCACTTTTACGATCAAATTTTCACTCAATAATTCATTCAATGCATTCGGAGCGTAATATTCATTCCACTCAAAAAGATAAGCATATTCACTTTTTCCACCTACAATTTTTCCTTCTGGTTTTCCCAAATATGGCATAGCCTCAGTTAAGGTTTTTTTGCCTGTAACTTCTTGATATTCAATGTTGTATGCCATCGGAAGGGTGAAGGCAGAAACATCATAAAACAAGCTATCATCAAACTTGAAAATAGGATCAAAGACAGATTTGATTAATCGATATTGAGGTTGTTCAAGAGGAACGTAGTAAGAATGATCTTTGTCAAATTGTTTTCCGCCAGCAGAAATATTCTGTTGCAAAGTTTGTATTTGTATGTCATGTTTTTGCAAAAGATTGACAAAGTGAGTCAATCGACTTTTATCTTTTGGTTCAGAAAAAACAAAACCTTTACGAGAATCTTTTTTTGCTTCTTGAATGGCAGTTTTATAAAATTCACGTTGGTAACCTAGCAATTCTTCGCGCATACTTGAAGCTGCACGGAGCGTAGACATCGCAGTTGTCGCTTGGTTCCGAATCGTAAATGGAAAAGTCATTACGCCATTATCAGTCTCCTGCACATGACCTCTCGAACTCGCTTGTTCAAATAAAATCCCAACACATCCATTTGCATCGGGATAGGTTGAACCTTTGCCATAATAATAATCGTCGTAGCGTTCTTCTGTAAAATATAGTGAACCGATTTTGTCCAAAGCTTTGGCGTGGTAGGTTCCAATTTTAGCAGTTAACTCTTGATTTTTTTTAGGAGTTAAAGGATGAATTCGAGTTTGAATTCCAGGCATAAAAAAGAAAGTTTGGTTCGTTGCCATTTCATGGTGGTCAGTCAAAACATTGGGCTTCCACTCATGGAATTTTGCTACTCGACCACGACTTTCAGGATGCGCTAGGAGCAACCAATCTCGATTCAAATCAAACCAATAATGATTCGTTCGACCTCTTGGAAAAACCTCATTGTACTCTCGATCATTTGGATCGGAAGACATGTTTTTACTTTTATGAGAATTGGCCCAAGTCGAAAAACGATGAAATCCATCTGGATTATAAACTGGATCTAACAATATAATTACATTGTCTAAAATGTCATTTACCTCAGCACATTTTCCAGCTGCTAAATGATAAGCGACCAACATACTTGCATTTCCACCACTCGGTTCATTTCCATGAATACTAAACCCTTGATAAACTACTGAGGGCATTTTTGAAATGTCGACATCAGCAGATTTGTCAGGTTGAGATAATTTATAATGCTCTTTTTGAATATCATCGAGGCGAGCATGATTAGCTTCCGAGGTAATGTAAAGATGGTACAAAGGTCTATTTTCATAGCTTCGAGCATATTCTTCCATTACGATTCTAGGCGAAGCTTTTGCTAGTTCTCGCATGTACATGATTATTTGATCATGACTTGCATGCCATTCTCCAACTTGGTACCCGAGAACAGATTCAGGCGTTGGAATTTTAGCGTCATATTCACAATCAGGCAAAAAATAATTGATTGGTTTATTTTGGGAAAAAGCAAAAACGAAAGTGAATGCTAGAAATGCGAAGGTTAAGATATTTCTCATATTTGGTATTAGTTGATTTTTTCAAAAATAAAAATTGGGACTAATAGTTTAAAAGTACAAAAGGAAAATGTATGTTCCTGATTTTTAAATAAAAGAATTGGTTTTAAAGTAGGATCGTTTTTCTTTTTTTCGACAAAAAAAACGAAATTGTTTTTAGAAAAATAAAGCGATGAAAGTTCCTCAATATTATTCCTTATTGTTTTTTGTAAGTGTATTGTTTTTTTCTTGTGAAAAAGAGGAAGAACCACCATTGCTTTTACTTAATTTTCAGGTAGAACATGTTGTCAATGCAACTTATCAATGTACATGGAATGCCTCTAATATTTCTACTTTTAAAAAGTATTATATAGTTCACTCACCTTTTCTTCTTGGGAGAGATGATGATCCCAAATTAATTAATCATACCCGTAAAACTGTGGTTAGTTCACAGGAAACGGATAATCGGTCTTTATCCGTCACTAATTATAATGGATTACCTATTTATTTTCAGCTATTTGTAGATATCGGAGATCGATATGTTAGATCAGAGGTGGTTTCATTTGAGACACCTAGATCAGAAACAATAGATGCTGAAGCTGCTAGTACTTTACATTATCCAGAAAAGAATGCTATTTATTTAGTGAATATCGGACGTCGTGACATAAATCATTATGACTATGAAGAAAAAGAATTGAAGGAAAATAATGAAGTTGATTTTTCATTTAGAACAGCTACCGCTCAAGCAGGGAATAATGGGTTTGGAGATGAAATTTATGCAATTGATGGTAATGAATTGGTTGTTATTAATGCTAGTACTTTAGAGGAAAAAGATAGATATGCCACCAATGGAGAAATTTATTCAGTTGCTACAAATAATAAAGGATTGATCGCTCTTTCAGTTAGAAAACCAAGTAATCCAATACTGGTTTTGGCAAGAGAAAATTTGACTCCTGTCGATACCTTAGGATCTTTTAATTCATATAATGAATCTCGGGGGTTAGCATTTTTGCATAAAGAAAATAACGAACTAATAGAAGTTGGAAATTATTTTACGATGTATTACAAATTGGATGAGAATGGAATTAAAGAAGAATCTGACTATGAAAGTAATCCATTTTTACCAATAAGTACAAGAGGAAATGTAACCGTTTCTCCTTTAGGGAATTATTATGTCAATTCTCCAAGAGGACAGGTGTTTGATTCAGCAATGAACGGAATAAGTGATTTACATTTGCTCGAGGAAGAGTATTATACGTCCTACTTTTTCAACAAGGAAGAAACTTATTTGTATGCCATCGTAACAGATAATTCGTGGAGTTATATTGATAAATTTTCAATTCCAAATTTTGAATTTGTAGGACGAAAAGAATTTGGATATGAAACATCAACGTTAGATTTATTTTATCGAGACGATGAAATACAAGTTGTCATCTTTACGCGTGATTTTTATTGCTCACATATTCGTGCACTCAATTTTTAAAAAACAAAAATAAAACTATGCTTAAAACGATTTGTATTTGTATTGTTATGACATTTTCTTTTTTTGGAAAATCACAATCTGATGTGGCGGTAAATATCACGATTAATTCAGAAGAACAAACCAAAAAGTCGAGACAAATTTTTAATGAGATTGGAATTGGAACTTCAATCATCACTCAGTTTTTAAAAACAGATGAGGATGGGATTGATCAGAATCCATATTTTTTGACGTATAAATTTGTGTTTAACGATTTTGCTTTGCGTGCTGGTCTTGGAGGTAAGTTAGATGAGTCAGAAAGTTTCATTGATGGAACATCTGATAAATTAATATTGAAAGAATCAAATTTTGATTGGCGAGTAGGGTTGGAATATCGAGTGCCGATTGGAAAAAAATGGCTAGGTACTTTTGGAGCGGATTTCATTGCGAAAAATACATTTGATGAGAGAATTTCAAATTCAGGATTTGATAAAGTTGTGATGGTGGATAATGAAATTGGTACTGGTGGAGGTGTGGCTATAGGAGTACAATATTCTTTAACTCCCAAGTTGATGTTAGGAACAGAGGCTGCATTTTATTATTTGAATATAGAGAGAACCCAAGAGACTACTTTTGAAACATTACCCCAATTTAATACTGATCCAGAAATAAATGTTAATCGAATTACTCAAAGTTTATTACCTTCTTCGATATATCTTATTTTCCATTTTTAGAGAAAAATGATATCCCAAAAATGTAAAAGCGTTGTTATATTTTCATATAACAACGCTTTTACATTTTATTAGGTTTTGTTTTGAGAAAAAACGCACGGCAATAATTTCATGTTATTGATCATCCGATCAGTTTTTGGAATATACATTGAAATTATTTTTGCCGTGCTAGTGCGTCAGGCGTTTTCTCATTAAAATTCTGTGTGCTTAATTTATTAAAATCATTTTTCTACTAGCCGAGAATGTGGGAGTAATTAACCTATAAAGGTAAACTCCGGGCGTAGGAAAAATATTTTGATCTATGTCAATTTGATGGATTCCTGCGGGGTGTTGTGTATGATAAGTGTGTATGATTTTCCCCGAAATATCTAAAATCTGAAGTTCTAAACTAGTGAGTTGGGGTAAATAAAATTTTATTTCGGTGGATGTTGAAAATGGATTCGGTTGATTTTGAAAAAGTTGAACTTCATCCGAATTACTCGATAAATTTACATCATTTTTCTCAAATAAGAAATCAATTGCATATATTTTATTTTTTACATTATATGCTTCTGCTTGGGTGAATTTAGAACTTAGCCATAAATTGTTTTCTAAAAATAAATCGTTGTTAGCTTTGAAGACTAAGTAAAATAAAGGGGTTTGGGACGAAATTTCATTTTGATTTTCCTTAACCCAGCTACAAGTTATCGCTCCTTCCTCTTGGAATCTAAGTCCAAAATTTTCTTTTTCTAATATGTTTTTTTCAATATCTAAAAGTTCAAGTTGGTTTGGATCAAAGTTAAAGGTGAATTGAAAACCAGTAATTTCAGCTAGATTTTTTGCAAAAATCGGAACTCGAGTCTCCTTGTTTTTTTCTAATAAAATATTATCAGTATGCAAAATTACAGTACCTTCCTTCTCTCGAGTATCTGTTGTTGCAAAGTTATTAGGTGAAGCTGTACCATTTACATCACCTACTTTTACTCCGATAAAGTCTATTCCTAATTCACTTTCCGTTAGATTTAAACACTCCATACTTTCATGGAAGTTTTCCAAAAGAGGTTGTGTTGGATCATTGAATTCATAGTGTGCATCGATAAATCTCCATGACGTATTGTTAGGGAAATGATCAATGGTATGCAAGATCAATGATCGTAATAAAGCTAAATCCAATGCCGTCACACTTCCAGATCGGTTAGCATCAGCAGCGATAATTTTATAAGGAGAATCTAATAATTCAGTACCAAGAATATGTTTTGAAATCAGAACTAAATCGTAAGTAGTAACTCCATTCAATGAATTAATATCTTTTGAAGGGATGATGGTATAGTTATTTCCCATCGTTAGATCATCATTTAAGTAAAACCCATTTGGAGAATAATTCATCATAGAATCTGGTGAAGACATTATTTTTACCATCACATCATCTACTGATTCATTTTGTTCTGTTTCAATTTTACCTGCTAGCGCTAAATTGGAAGCACAAATATAACGGAAGATGAAGTCACAATCTTTAGAATTTCCAGCAGCATCAGTTGCCGTTACGCTAACCATGTCATCATAAAATTCATTTGGGAAATCTGTACAGTTAACAACCGTTCCAAAGTCAAGTGTACTTTCATCCAAAATGAGAGGAGCTGGATTTGAGCAATTTTCTACTGGAAAAATTCTATCAGGATAATCATTGATGTCGATGGTAACCATTCCAAGTATAGGAGGAATTTGGATTTGAATTACACCTGGACAAAAAATATCTGGAGGAGTAATATCTTCAACAATTACCACAGTTTCGCAAGTAGATTCATTCCCACAATTATCAAAAGCATTAAAGGTAACTGTCGTTTCACCAACAGGGAAATTTCCAGCAACCGAAAATCCTTCTGGCGCAAATGAAGGATTATAATCGTTTATAATAGTATCTACTCCAGAGCAACTATCAATTGCTACTGCAAGAAAACTTAGGAATTCTAAACAGTTGTCATTTATATCAATACTAGTGATGGTGTCTTGACAAAGCATAATAGGGCCTTCTTGATCAAGAATAAAAATTGTTTGAAAGGCAGTATCCGTCAAAAAAGTATCAACACAGTTATCATAAAATCCCCATTTAATAATAAGTTGTTCTTCGCATTCATCTATGTTTACCCTGACTGAGTCCAGTAAAACATCAATAAGATCATTACAACCTCCCATCACAGTTGGTCGTCCTGAGATACTTGGATCGTAATTTTGAGTGCATGAGATAGTGTCATTTTCAGGAAAAGTAAAAATTGGTTTTGCATTATCTTCTACAGTTATGGATTGAGTACAACTATCAATGAGACCTCCTAGATCTATTGCAAACCACTCTCGTATAATAATTCCTGTTAGATTGCAAGTGTTAAATCCCGATGAATCATCGACAAAATACATTGAATCTAATCCACAATTATCCATCAATGTTGGAGGAGTAAAAGTTGTATTGTCTAGTTGGGTACATTCTATAGTTAAATCATCAGGGCAAGAAATCGAAGGAGGAAGTTTATCATCGACAATAACTTCTACCATACATTCATTATAATTTCCAGACTCATCGATGACTCGAAAAACTACCATTATGGTATCTCCAACTTCACTACAGTCAAAATTTATACAATCAGAAAAATCAGGATCACTCATCTTTCTAACTAAAAAAGTATCAATACCACAATTGTCAGTACTACCATCATCAAAAGTAATTGCGCAGACTTGTGCAGTACCATCGGTTCCTATTGATACTTGTGTAGGACTATCACAAATAGCAATTGGAGCGATTAAATCTTCTATGATAACATTGAATGTACAAGAAGCAGTATTGCCACAATCATCAGTAGCTGTGTAAGTTACAGGATGAGTTCCTAGCGGTATATTGAAATAAGAATTTCCTGATTGTGGGAAATTAAAATCAACAGTTACTGTAAAGTTGGAACAATCGTCACTTACTGTAGGGGGAGGTAAAATGATATTTCCTAAGCAATCATTACTCGTGGTACTAAAATTTAGATCATCCGGACAAATAATTATAGGAGGTGTCGTGTCTGTAATTTCAATAGTTTGATTTCCAGTTATGATTTCATCGGTACACCATTCGATCACAATCCATTCTCGAACAAATTTATAACCTCCTCCACAGGTTGGGAATGGAGGGCCATCAGTTTTTGTAAACATCAAATTGCAGCTATTTCCAATTGGAATCCCGTTGACCATTGGTATGCCCGTATTTGTTGGATCAAGATTAGGGTTAGTACAGTCAACTGTAATAGCAGGCGGGAACATAACTTGAGCAATGTCTAATTTTTTTATAAAAATATTTTGCTCACAACTATTAGTATTTCCATTGTCGTCCGTTACTATCCATGTTCTCTTGATAACTGCTTTAAAGAGAGGATCACTACAATCTAAAGTTTCCATTAGATCAACAAAAGTTGGACTTGATGAAATCGTACAATTATCGGAAATACTTGGAATGCCAGTATTGGCAGGACTAGTATCTTCATTACAATCGACTTCAACGTCTACACAATTTATGATTGGTTTTAGTTTATCTTCTACCAAAACACTCCCCCAGCAACTATTACCAGAAGCAGGGTGAACGACAGAAACCATTAAAGTTTGTCCAACATAATTGCAGTTTACGGTGTTTCCTATATCTACACCATTCATATCCATGATATGTACTTCAATCACTCCTGGGCAACCTGACGCTGAAGACATCATGCTTGGTGTGATAACTGCAAAACCTGTTTCAGGAAGAGATAAATTAATTTGACCATTACAGTCAAGTGAGCAAACGTTAGTTAAGTTATTTTCAGTAATAGAAAATGAATTGAGAGATAAGCATACAAATAGAATTGTATACATCAAGGGGGATAATGTATTCATAATAACCGTTTTTGACAAAAGAGAATTTTGTCGGTTTAAATTTAGATTTCCTTGGAGCTACGGATTTCCTTAAAAAAAATGCTTTTAAGATTTACTGTGAGTAAAAATGTATTTATTGTATTCCTGTAATGAAAATACAAAACCAGTCATTTTTAATATTACAATAAATTTGCATTTGTGTGACAGGGCAGAAGAGGAGAAAAATGGATGGAGTGTTTTTTAACAAATTAGAGTTTATTCTAAAGAGTTTTGTATGAGAGAAAATTTTGGATATTGTTTTTAGCCGAAGAACGCACGGAGCCTAATCCCCAAAGGGATTAAGGCGAGTACGTGATGAAGGATAAAAGCAATAGACTAATTTTTGGCGTATAAAATCCTTTAGAATAAACTCTATTAATTACCTTTATTTTTTTGACAAAAAAACTAGCGAGAAAAATATGTTTGTATTATTAGTTTCTATTGTAGTGACATTATTTGTGGCGATGCTTTTCTTGAATATTTATTTTCGAGTAAAAGTTTTCAAAGCATATAAAGTGTTGACTCAGAATGATGTTAGATTTAATTCTTCTCATTTTTTCAATAAAGAAAAAATGGAAAAAGAAGTCATCTCAAAACACCCTGAGCATCGAGAAGCAATTGAGTTATTTGTTAGAAATATGAAAAACTCAATAAATATGGCAACTGTCTTAATTGCTTTAATAACTATGTTTGGCGGGATTTTGATGTATTATCGACATGGGATTGAGTGATGGTAATTGTCAATTTTGAGTGATAAATTTTCGTACGGTAATGAAAAAATCCTTTTGACCATTTAAGTCAAAAGGATTTTTTTTGCAAAATTCATCATTCAAAATTTACTCCTAATCCACCACTTTTTGAAATTTATGAATATAAGTTCCTCTTGGAGAATTAAAGATTTTGATAAAATAAGTTCCAGGTAAAAATGAACCTACTTCATTTAAATTTATAATATGCAAATCATGATCAATTTTAACTTGTTGACGTAAAATTTCTTTTCCATAAATATTATAAATCGCGAAGTCAATTTTTTCTTTTTCAAAATCTGCGAACGAAATATTTATTTCACTAAATACTGGATTTGGGTAAGCGTTAATTTTTCCATTGAAAATCTCGATAGCTTCAATATTACTGAACGAACTTGTTCCGTCAAAGTCAGTTTGCATTAATCGGTAATAATTAATACCTCTTTTAGGTGTTTTGTGAAAAGTAAAATAGGATAGGATAGAAGTACTATTTCCCGCGCCATTGATATCTTCGACATCTTGAAAATTGACTCCATCCATAGAATGTTGAACGGTAAAATATTCATTGTTAATTTCATTTGCAGTCACCCAAGAAAGTTTCACTTTGTCCTGTTGGAAATTTGCTCGAAAAGAAATTAATTCAATTGGAAGTGCAGTTTGATTTTCATATGCTCCAATATCAACCGTAGTATTAATTATTCGATCATTTCCGATCAAATCCAAAGGTTCAGAATTAACACTATTGAGTCCTTGGTCAGTAGCTGGTGAACTAGCGCTGGAAAGTGTTAGATCACCATTGGCTAAATTAGTAAAAAGTGGATCTTGATTATAAACCATTCCCACTCCACAAGTAATATTTGGACCACTTTGAAGTTCTGAACAATTATTTACATCGACTAAGCAATAACTGATAAGAGGTTCTCCATCCACCGATCTAATGATTTCAGATCCGTTGGAATTTTGAGTCATATTATCCCAAAAAATACAATTGGTAATTACTGGTTTACTTTCTCCGCCAATGCTTCCATTGGCATAAATTGCTCCTCCATTTCCTCCTGGATCAGTTGTGAAATTTCCTACAAAAGTACAATTAGTGATGGTAGGATTGCTCTTTCCACCTGATGTTCCATTATTATAAATTCCTCCAGCTGCGTAGCCACTATTGTTATAAAATCGACAATTGATAATAGTAGGACTAGAAATACCTACTTGAGTTCCTAAATTATACATTGCACCTCCATGTTGTCCTATCGAGTTATTAGCATTAAAATTACATTGCTTGAAAATTGGACTCGTATTCCCTGCATTTCCTCCGTGATTAAAAACTGCACCTCCTGATGATCCAGCAATATTATTTAAGAAGTCACAGTTAGTGAAAGTTGTCGTAATTAGTCCATTGGCGTAGCCACTATGATATACCGCTCCACCACTTGAAGTTGCTTTATTATTTTGAAATGTACAATTATCAAATACAGGATAAGCAATTCCTCCATTTCCGGCTTCAATATATACTGCACCTCCTTGACCTTTGGAAAAGTTAGATTGGAAAGTGCAATTATAAAAATTAGGGGCACTTCCTGTAGGTGTAGAATAAGCATTTACATTTACAGCTGCTCCATTAATAGTTCCACCGCCACCTTGCCCATTTGCATTTCCACCTTCGATAGTGAACCCATCTAGAGTCACCGTAGTTACAGTTTGTCCTATTGAAAAAATACAAAAGGAATTGCCTAAAGTATCATTATCCATATTGATATCGCCACTCAAAATAGTTGGATTATTTTCCCAGTCTCTTTGGTTCAAGGCAGTTTGTCCATTTTGAAATCCTCCGTAAATTTTGGTTCCTTGAACGGAAACAGTAAATGAAGCAGTTTTATCTGTACCTGAGGTTGGATAATAAGTTCCTTGAGCTACCCAAAATTCTTCACCTGCAGCAGCGTTAGCCAAAGCAGCCGCTAAATCAGAATAAGCATTAGCCCATGAAGATCCATTTTGGGAACCACCACTAACATACGCATCAACATAAGTCTGAGCTTGCGAAAAATTAATATTAAGAAATAGCAATAGAATGCAAGAGAAGTGTAAATGATTAAATTTCATGGATAATGGGTGATAGTTATTGGTTAAAATAAGAATAAAACGGAAGGAAATTGATGTGGGGTAATAGCAAAATAAGTTCTTGTTCATAATTATGAACAAGAACTTATCTGGAAATAAAGATACGATGCCTATATTAATTGCAACATACCGTTATCAGGGTAATTTTATAATATGAAAAAGTATAATATGTAAATTAAGCGCTGGCAATTAATAACTCTTCGATTTGAGGAGTGGTAAAAGCATTTTGGAAAAGAGCAAATTCTCTTTTGTTTTCAAAGCCTGAAGCGGTGATCAAAGCTTCATTTTTTTCAGCCATTATTTCCACCTCAGCAGCAAGTGCAAAAATAAGATCTCGGACAGTCAATCCCTTTTCGATTTTTTTGATGGTTTTAATTTTACCACCATTTTGAGCATTGGTGATGGCGGTTTGCCATTCTTGAAGTTTGATATTTAAGGTGAAAACGGTAGGTCGGAGTGTTCGGAAACGAATGTCTACACTCATTTTTTGAACAATATTTTTTGCAAAATAAATTTGTTGGGAAACATTCATTTGTTTGAATGGAAGTGCGATGGATGGGATCATAAATTTCAATTTTTAAGAAATGAAAAAATATCTATGGTAGTTTTATCGCGTGCGTATTATATATTTTTATATATCAAATTTAATGCCATATATTGTATTTTTATGTGTTTTTGCCAAAAAAAATTAGTTGAAATAAGGTTTTCTGCCAATTTAGTACTGATCTGACTTTTGATATGCTTTTATTACGGCCATTTCCCCTTTTTTACCCTCTATAGAATTACCATGTTCCATTCCTAATATCCCATCAAATTCTCGATCGTGGATATATTTAAAAATATTTTTGTAATTGATTTCACCAGTTGTTGGTTCTTTTCTTCCGGGGTTATCTCCAATTTGGAAATAAGCAATTTCGTCCCAACACTTTTCAATATTTGGAAGAATATTTCCTTCCTGAATTTGTTGGTGGTAAATGTCAAATAGTATTTTACAAGAAGGACTATCGACACTTTTGCAAATAGAGTATGTTTGAGCTGCTTTGGTTAAAAATAGCCCTGGATGATCTCTAAAATTGAGTGGTTCTAAAACCATCGTAATATTATGAGGTTCCAAAATTTCACCAGCTCTTTTGAGTGTTTCGATGACATTGGCAGTTTGGTAACCCATGTCTAATTTTAAATCTAAATGTCCGGGAACGACCGTCATCCATTTCGCATTTACTCGTTTTGCAACATCTACAGAGTCTTTTATACTTTGTAAAAATTCCGTTCGCCATTCTTCTTTTCCAGAAGCTAAATTAGGTTCTTGCCAATAGATTTTATGTGCTACAAAAACACCCATCTTGATGCCTAGTTGAGTCATCGTTTTTGCCATTTTATTTTGCATTTCAATTGGACGATTTCTCATTTCATTATCTTCAAAAGCAGTAAAGCCTTGATTGGCCATAAACTTCAACTGGTCAATTGGATCATCGCCTGCATGATGTTTAAACATACCTAAGTGTGGTGCATATTTTAGTCGATAATTATATTTGGAAATGTCTTGGGATGTAGTGTTAACAGAGGTTGCGGTGGCAAAGGCAGGAGAGGCAAGGAGGCTAGTTTTTACAAAATTTCTACGTTTCATGATAGTATGCTTTTTTGGAGCTTTTTAAAAAGCGGTAGCAGTTATGTAGTGGTCTGCTTTAGCTGACCTAAAAAAATGAGCGGAGCGAATGTCAATAACAATCTAGTTAAGTTAAAAAATCGTTCCGCTCATTTTTTAGGTCAGCTAAAGCAGACCACTACGTGTTAATTTATTTTTATCTGTTCATAATCTTTAAAAATTGGCGTTTGCGCCGCTTCTACTTTTGCTCGATAATCTTTCCAATCTATTTCAAAAAATGCATTTAATTTTATCAAAGCATCTTTTACTTTTTCTTCAGCTTTGGCCGTTGAGAATTGTGCCATTTGACTTGGAGCTCCTGGCGAATCATAAATGTATCCAGCTGCTCTGAAAAGATGAGAATTGATTCGATCATCTGATCGTTGAATTCCTTTTGCATCTCTTGGTGACGTAAAAAGATGTTGCATTTGAGTAAGAGAATCAGTTAAAGATTTTCCTAATTTTTTAATTTCGGTTTTCACAGAATCAGGAGCATTGACCATTTGATCATTGACTAATTTGATTGTTTTTTTCGCTTCTTTTAATCTTTCAAAACCATCATAAGCAGTCGTTACTAATGTTGAGAATTCATTAATTGCTTTCTCTTGTTGTTGCATTTGAGCAGCAGTCATTTTTCGTCGAGGATCAAGGTTAACTTTGACCATAATTGAGTCTTTAAAGTCTCCATAGATACAAACCATTTTATAAGTTCCAGGCAAAACGTCTGGACCACCGCCTGGAGGATCAGCATCTTTTTTAGCCGTTCTCCAAGAAGGGTAGCGAACGCCATCACGGTTCATTCTCCAACCAATTCGATTCATGCCTGGATCTAATTCGCGAGAGAAAGTTCGGATGGTGTCACCAGCCATATCCATCACATGGATTTTTACTTTTCCATCTTTTGCACCAGCTTTTTTCTTTGGCTTGTCGTCGGTCATTTTTTTATCATCACTCTTCTTGCCTTTTTTCTTTTTGGATTTTTTTCCTTTTTTACCATCCTTCGCTTTGTCCATTTTTTTCTTCTTGTCTTCTTTTTTTACCCAGATAGAAATCATCGGACTAGCTCCTTTATTATCTCCAAGGAAGGTTGCATCAGCTGTAAATCGAACTCCATCAACTGATCGAAATGATGCGAGGTATCCTTCCGTTGCAGAAATTACATCGAAGTCTTTTTTCAATAAATCACCTTTTGTTTTTGCTAATTCTCGGAACACTCTGAGGTCATCAAAAATCCAAACTGATCGTCCAAAACTCCCCACAATCAAGTCATGATCTCTTGGATGAATTTTTAAATCACGCGTCGAAACGGAAGGATAATCTTTCATCCACTTGTTCCAATTTTGACCTTTGTCAATTGAAAAATATAAACCATAATCAGTTCCTAAAATCAATAAATTTTCTTCGACAGGATCTTGTACGATAGAAAGCGTGTGACCTTTTACAGTAGTGCCATCTGCCAATCTTTGGAAAGTTTGGCCAAAGTCAGTCGTATGATAAAGGTAAGTTCCCCAATCATTTTGGCGATAATTATTTAGGATGACAAATGCTTCCCCAGCATTTTTTTGAGAAACTTCGATGTATGGAATCCAAGCATTTTTTGGAGCGCCAGGAAGACGACTTGAAAGGTTAGTCCAGTTTTTTCCACCATCACGAGTGAGCTGTAAATTACCATCATCAGTTCCTACCCAAATAGTATTTTCATCAACAGGACTTGGAAGAATGGCTAAAATCGTTGCGTGATTTTCAGCACGTGTAACGTCTGGTGTCAATCCTCCAGTTTTAAAACCAGCATTAATTTTCGCTGTATCATTCGTAGTTAAATCAGGAGAAATAATCTCCCAACTCATCCCTGAATTATTGCTTTTGTGAACAAATTGACTTCCAAAATAAAGTCCATTGTCGTTAAATGGATTTTGCGCAATCGCAGCATTCCAGTTGAATCTCAATTCCAATCCATCAGGGTGAACTGGTTTGATTGAAGTGGTGTGACCAGTTTCTCGATCCACCAAACCAACGAATCCTCCTTGCGACATTGACCACAAATGTCGACTATCTCCTTTTTTGAAAATCATATCAAAACCGTCACCAAACATTACTTCTCGAAAGTCTTCATTTCGAATTCCTCCACGCTTCCAAATTGAACTTGGGCCAACCCATGAACCATTGTCTTGCATTCCTCCTCCGATGTTGTAAGGGATTTCCATATCATAGTTAACATGGTAAAATTGCCCAACGGGAATGTTCTCCACAAACCTCCAATTCACTCCATTGTCTCTGGAAATATTTACACCGCCATCGTTACCTTCAATCATATAACTTGGATCAGTTGGGTGTTGCCAAAATGCGTGGTGATCAGGATGTACTCCTTTTCCATAATCTAAAATCGTTTCAAATGTTTTACCTCCATCTTCACTTTTGGAAACATAAGTATGTAAGTTCCAAAGACGATTTTCATTGCCAGAATCCACAAAGATATCTGCATAGTAAAATGGTCTACCTCCAATATTTTTCTTTGAAACTAACTTCCAGTTTTCCCCTCCGTCAGTAGATTTGTACAAACCATTTATTTTAGCTTCAATTAAGGAATACATAATGTTTGGTTTGCTTGGAGCGAATGCTAAACCGATTCTTCCGAGGTTACCTTTCGGCATTCCGTTGTCTTTTGAGTTTAATTTTTTCCAAGTTTCACCGCCATCGTAAGTGATGTGCATTCCCGAACCTTCGCCACCTGAATTAAACGTCCAAGGCTTTCGACCGAACTCCCACATGGCTGCGACCAATTTATTTGGATTGGAAGGATCCATCACGAGGTCAGCGATTCCCGTTGATTCGTTGACGTATAAAATTTTCTTCCAAGTCTTTCCACCATCGGTAGTTTTAAAAACACCTCGCTCAGAATTGGTTCCCCAAGCTTGACCTTGCACACCTGCATAGACGATATTTGGATTATCTTTATTGATTAAAATTCGATGAATGACACGAGTTTTTTCTAAACCCATTCGTTTCCAAGTTTTACCTCCATCAATGGTTTTAAAAATACCTTCTCCACTATTTTGAGAGTTCCTTGGATTTCCTTCTCCAGTTCCTACCCAAATTTCATCGGTATTTTTTTGATTAATGGCGATGCTTCCAACGGATTGCAAAGGTGCATCATCAAAAATTGGTTCCCATCGAATTCCACCACTTTCAGATTTCCAAACACCTCCTGAAGCAGTTCCAACATAAATGATTTCAGGGTTTGACAAATCGACGTCGATACTTGTAACACGACCACTCATTCCGGCAGGTCCGATATTTCGCATTTCGAGATTTTCGAGGTCTTCGACATTTATTTTTTGGGAAAAACAGAATATAGGAGAAAGGAAAAAAAAGAGAAAAATGAACAGGTTTCTCATATTATACTTGGTTTTAGATTTTAGTTAAGAATTAAAAAGTCGGCTAATTTATTGAAAAAAAAAGGAAAGAAGGAACAATGAAGAGTTATCATTAGACTTTAGACCTTACTACCAATTCATTTAGAATGATTTTATTAGAGGAAGACAATTACCAAATATTTTTTGGAAAAAAATAAACAGAAGTTTCAATTGTCTGTTTGAAGTTAAAAAATGGAAATAGGATTAACTATTTTGGGCTTTTTTTTAAAAGAATATCATGAAATTATACTATCCAGTTTTTGATGAGCATATAAAAAACCTCGAAGAGAAAATGATCGAAATGGTGGTGTCGCATAAATTGGTTGAACGAAAAAAGATCAAAAAACCTTTTTTGGAATTTGGTCAAGATAGGGTAGAAGGAGTGGATGAAATTTTAGCTTATTTGGAAGATTTGCATCGAGATATGAAGAAGGGATATTATTGTGCATGTTGATTTTTTTTGAACTACAAAAAATACAAAAGTATGGTTCTGATCTTTGGAGTGTTTGCTGATTGTTTTTTTGGAAAACGCCCAATGGCATGTTTGGAACTATGAGACGGAAAATTGGAAAACTGAGTGCGCTTAGGATTTTAGATTTGGAGAAAAACGGAATTGAAAAATTACCTGATTCGATTGAAGAGTTAAAAAAAATACGTATTTTTAGCTTAAGGTTTAATCAAATTGTTTCCCTCCCCGAATCCATTGGAAAATCAACTTCACCTATCCATTTAGATTTATATACCAACCGACAAGAAACACAACCGAAAACCATCTTAAAATTAAAGAATTTGAAAATTCAGAAATGAGTTTCAGAATTAGAAAAAAGAGGATGTTTTTTTATACCTAAAAACGTTTTTAGTTTTTTTGAAATCAATCAAAAACTAAACAAAAAAGAATACATCTGCAAAATGATAATGTTTTGAATTTTGATTGTTTAGGCGAGGCATCATTTTGTGTCAAATGTGTATCTTTATATTTTAAAGGAAATTATAATCAATACTCATATTTAAAAATGAAATTCATCTCAGTTTAGAAAGTAAAAATGCTTATTTGGCATTTCTTTTTATAAAACGAATTTCATCCTATTTATTTTCATCAAATCCCACATATCAACAACCCCTTAGAACCGTAATTAAGTATTAGGATAATATAGCTATGTAAAATTGAGACGTATTTTTAGTTAAAACTATTTATCTAACTTGAACGACTCAAAATGAAAAGATTTTTACTCCCTTTAACCACGATTTTAATTCTATTTATTTCGATGGCCTTTACCTCTGCGCCAGATTTTAAATGTGATTTTATTAATTGCACTATTGATGATGTGGTACTGAATCTGTCTCAACCTGTGGAAAGGATAAAGTTTGTTTTGCCAGAAGGAGGAATTAACAATGTGGTTTTATGTGATTTGGAAGTTGGAAAAACATATGATTTATATCTTGTAGATGTGACGAGTGCTTGCTCGATTCCTCCAGAATTCGAGGGAAATGCAGTCGGAAGTGAAACCTATTTGCAAATTACAGCAACTGCCACTTGTCATGATTTAAGTATATATAATTCATGCAACTTTAAAAAACCAGTAATACTTTCTGTTTTTGAGCAAGGAGCAGATGGATCAACAATTTCAACAGGGGCGGAAATGGTGCCGATTACTACGAATAATTCTTTAACGGCTACAGAATTGATTGAGGATGTTTTTATAGGAGGAGGATGTTTTGATGTTACGAATGTGACTACTCTCGGAGCTTCAGGTGGGATAGGTTCATTTGCAAATGGATTAGCTTCGGTGGGATTTGATGAAGGGGTGGTAATATCGTCTGGAAATATAGGAACAGTTTCAGGTCCAAATAATTCAGGAAGTGCAGGGTCAGGAACTGGAGGAGGTTCAGATCCTGATTTACAGTTATTGAATTCACAAAGTATTTTTGATGCGACAGGGATTGAATTTGATTTTTCTCCAACGCTATCTACCATTGATTTTAGATTTGTTTTTGGGTCGGAAGAATATTGTGAATTTGTAAATTCAAATGTGAATGATGTATTTGGATTTTTTATAAGTGGTCCAGGTATAACGGGGCCATTTTCTAATAATGGAGCTAATTTGGCTTTAGTGCCAATGACTACTACGCCAATTAGTATTGATGATGTAAATAATAATGTTAATTCCGCATATTTTGTACCTAATAGTACAGGTTGTGGAGGAATTACGAATTCTGCGGATATTCAATTTGATGGTTACACAACTGTATTGACAGCTACTGCAAATGTAATTCCGTGCGAAACTTACCATATTAAATTAGTAATTGGAGATGGAGGAGATGCTATTTATGATTCAGCTGTATTTTTAGAAGCAGGTAGTTTTAATGCAGGTGGTCAGGCTACTGTAAGTGCTATCAATGCATCTACTGGATCAACTTTAGTATATGAAGATTGTGGAGATGCGTTAATTACTTTTACACGGCAGACAGGAGACATTAGTATTCCTCTAGTGATTACTTACACAATTGACCCAGCCAGCACAGCTACAAATGGTGTTGATTATACCGGACTCCCAACTTCAGTTACCATCCCTGCGGGACAAACAGAAGTAACTATACCATTGACAATTTTTTCGGATGGAATTCCAGAAGGAATAGAAACGATTATTATTGAAATGGATAATTCTTGTTCATGTGTGAATAGTACGGCAGAAATACAAATTCAAGATGTGCCTCCGCTGATAGTTGACCCCATGGTAGATCAAGTGCTATGTGGACCGGAGACGGTAACTTTGACGGCAGGTATTTCAGGAGGAGTTCAGCCATTTACTTATACATGGAGTACTGGAGGAACCACCGCTACTATTTCAGAATTTGTTTCTTCGACTACTACTTATACTGTAACTGTTATGGATGACTGTGGAAATTCAGTTCAAGATGATGTGACGATAGAAGTAGGAGTAACTCCAACAGCCTTCCTTAGCGGAATAGGAGATATTTGTCCTCCAAATAATTCAGTTGCGACTTTACAAATAGATTTTACAGGAAATGGACCGTGGGATGTTTTTTATTCAATAGACGGAGTTACTCAAGCTCCAATTATGGGTATTACTGATAATCCGTTTTTCTTTCCAGTTTCACAAGTTGGAACATATACGATCACTCAATTATTGGTAAATGGTTGCCCTGGACCTGGGTCAGGAATTGGAGTGGTCTCAGAAACAATAATTGCTCCATTGGCTCTTGGGTTTGATGTAAGCTGTTGGGGATTTAATGATGGCTGGATTGATGTTTTCCCAGTTGGAGGACAAGGGCCATATGTTTACGTTTGGGATAGTCCTAATGCTTCTGGAAGTAATCCAAACAATTTGCCACCGGGTAATTATGCAGTAACAGTTTATGATGATAACGGTTGTGAAGGGTCAACAAGTGTAGAAATAAACGAGCCTGATCCAATTATTTTGAATACTGTTGGAAGTTCAGTTGATTGTACTGCCCCTAATAGTGGAAGTATTGATTTGACTATAACTGGAGGCACATTTCCATTTTTCATAAATTGGAGTAATGGTTCGAGCGATGAAGATCCGACTGGTTTGGCAGCAGGAACTTATACTGTAACGGTAACAGATTTAGGAGGATGTTTTGTAACCACAACTGCTGAAGTAGATGATAATGTTGATCCACCAACTGCAGTTGCGAATGCTCCTGATGAACTTAATTGTACTAATACTCAGGTATCCATTAATGGAAACGGATCAAGTACTGGAACCGAATTTACTTATTTGTGGACGACTTCTGATGGGATGATAATTTCAGGAGAAGATGGGTTGACTCCAACAGTTGGAGCAGGTGGAACTTATCAAATCCTAGTAACGAATACTACAAATGGTTGTACAGAAATTGCGACAGTAACTGTTACAGAAAATGCTGATTTACCTAATGCCTCAGCAAATGCTCCAATTGGTTTGGATTGTAATAATACCCAAGTTTCCATTGATGGAAATGGTTCGAGTACCGGAACTGAATTCACTTATTTGTGGACGACTTCTGATGGGAATATTGTTTCTGGAAATACCTCAATTAATCCAACAATTGACCAACCGGGAACTTATCAAATTGAAGTAACTAATTCTACTAATGGTTGTACTCAAATAGCCATCGTAACAGTTGGGGAAAATACGACTCCTCCAATCGCAGATGCTGGGACGAATCAATTGCTTGATTGCAATACGACTTCTGTTTCTTTGTCTGGAGCGACCTCAAGTTCAGGTCCAAATTATACTTATTTATGGACGACTTCGAATGGATTAATTGTGAGCGGAGAAACTACTCTTTTTCCAAATGTAGAAGCAGCAGGAACATATCAAATAGAAGTGACAGATCAGACCAATGGATGTACTGCTGTTGCAACTGTTGAAGTGACGGAGGATTCAGATGAACCTATAGCAGTCGCTGGAACTGCCGATGATTTAACATGTTCTACTGTGGAAATTACTCTTGATGGAACAGGTTCAAGTTCAGGAAATGGAGAAACTTATTTATGGACGACAAGTGATGGAACAATTGTAAGTAATGAAACGACTTTAAATCCAACTGTTAATTCTGCTGGTACTTACCAAATCCTGGTGACTGCAGCAAATGGATGTACTTCTACTTCAACAGTTACAGTTGGAGAAAATACAACTCCTCCACTTGCAGATGCTGGTTTGGCAATGACAATTGATTGTGGAACACCTGTAATTTCCTTAGATGGAAGTAATTCAAGTTCAGGAAGTGAATATACCTATGAATGGACAACCACAGATGGGAATATTGTTTCAGGCGGAACATCTCAAAATCCATCTGTAGATGCTGCGGGTGGTTATATTTTAACTGTAACAAATATTACAAATGGTTGTACCTCAACTGCAAGTACCAATGTAAATAGTTCAGCAGATTTACCTGCGGCAAATGCAGGGCCAACTCAAACTTTAGATTGTAATACTTTGGAAGTAACCTTAGATGGAACAGGATCAGAAGTGGGAACGAATATTACTTATCTGTGGACGACGGGTGATGGAAATATTGTTTCTGGAAGTAATGGTTTAAATCCAATTGTTGATGGAGATGGAACTTATCAGATCCTAGTAACCAATACTGATAATGGATGTACAGCGATTTCAAATGTAATAGTCGATTTAGATAATCAAACGCCAGTAGCAGTTGCAAATGCTCCCACTCCATTGACATGTACTTCTACCTTAGTTTCGCTAGATGGAAACGGTTCAAGTGCTGGGGGGGATTTCTCTTACGAATGGACAACTTCAAATGGAAATATAGTTTCTGGAGAGAACTCCCTTTCTCCTGAAGTAAATTTAGTGGGAACCTACCAACTAATGGTTACCAATACTATCAACGGATGTACAGAGGTTGCTTCTGTAGATGTTATAATTGATGGAGATTTACCAAACGCAGATGCTGGAGTGGCAGATGATTTAACTTGTGTCACTAATGAAATTACACTTAGTGGAACTGCATCAACAGGAAGTAACTTTACTTATCTCTGGACGACAAGTGATGGAAACATTGTTTCAGGTGATGATGGATTAAATCCAATTGTGGATGCAACAGGAACCTACCAATTATTAGTATCAGATCTTGATAATGGGTGTACTGCAATTTCTACTGTTTTGGTAGAGGAAGATATTGAATCGCCAGATGTTTCTGCGGATGCTCCAGCTTCTTTGACATGTATCGTTTCTACTGTTGATTTAAGTGCTACAAATAATGTAACAGGTAATAATTTCACTTATCTCTGGACGACAAGTGATGGCAATATTGTTTCAGGTGAAAATGGCTTAACTCCAACTGTAAATGCTGCTGGAAATTATGTTTTAGAAATTACAAATACTACTAACGGATGTACTTCAACTGTCTCTGTTGATGTGCCAATTGATAACCAAGAACCAACTGCAGATGCAGGAGCAAGTATGGAAGTAACTTGTGGTGTGACTGAGGTTACTTTAGATGGAAGTGGTTCTGATACGGGAGCTAATTTCATCTATGAATGGACAACGTCAGATGGAAATATTATTTCAGGAGTAGATAGTTTAAGTCCAATTGTTGGAGCAACTGGAACCTACCAATTGGAAGTTACTAATACCTTAACTGGATGTACTTCAGTTGCTGAGGTTTTTGTTGATGAAGATATAGAAGATCCGACTGCAGTTGCAGGTCTTCCTCAAACATTAAGTTGTGCTTCAACTTCTGCTCAATTGAATGGAAACGGAAGTAGTTTTGGTTCGAATTTTATTTATGAGTGGACGACTTTAGATGGAAATATTGTTTCAGGTGAAAACACACTTACTCCTGAAATTAATGCTCCAGGAGAATATCAAATTCAAGTAACTAATATAGATAATGGATGTGTTGCAACTGAAGTTGTAACAGTATCTCAAGATAGCAATGCGCCGATTGCAGAAGCAGGTTTAGATGATCTTTTAAATTGTAATATTACAAGTCTGATTCTGGATGGAAGTGGTTCTTCACAAGGACTAGAATTTACTTATGAATGGTCAACTTCTAATGGAAATATTGTCTCAGGAGGAACTACTTTAAATCCTGAAATTAATGCTCCTGGAGATTACCAAATAGTTGTTACAAATGTAGTCAATGGATGTTCTACTATTTCTTCTTTAGTGATAGATATTGATGATACTCCACCAACTGCAGAAGCTGGTCTTTCTCAATTTTTAAGTTGTACAAATAGTACACTTACATTGGATGGAACTGGTTCGAGTGCAGGTGTAGATTATAGTTATGAATGGGTGACTTCAAATGGAAATATTGTTTCAGGTGAAAATACACTTAATCCAGAAGTCAATGCTACGGGGACTTATGAGTTAATAGTTACTTCTTTAATTAATGGATGTACAATTTCGGATGAGGTTGAAATTACTCAGGATAGTAGTTTGCCAGTAGCTGATGCAGGACTAGGGTTTGAAATAACTTGTCAAGTTTTTGATGGTAGTTTAGATGGTTCAGCTTCTACCATTAATAGTGATATTACATTCGAATGGACGACAGCAGATGGGAACATTGTTTCAGGAGCAAACTCATTGACACCTTTTGTTGATGCGCCTGGTGTTTATCAATTAACTTTGACCAATATTACCAATGGATGTACCGCAATTTCTTCAGCAACAGTTGTCGAAAATAATGATTCGCCAAACGTTGAAGCAGGAGCAACAATGGAGTTAAATTGTAACAATGAAAATCTGTCAATTATAGGTTCAACTTCAGATGTCAGTACTGACTTTATTTATGAATGGTCAACAGCTGATGGGAATATTATTTCTGGAAATAATGATCTCACAATTGATGTAGATAGTGAAGGAACTTATCAACTAATGATAACTAATACTGCTACCGGCTGTACCGCTACAGACAACGTAATTATCACCTCTAATTTTACAGCTCCAACAGCAGATGCTGGTGCAACGGATGAATTAAATTGTACTCAAATATTTACGACTTTAGATGGAAATGGAAGTAGCCTTGGAACGAATTATATTTATCAATGGACGACTTCAAATGGAAATATTATTACAGGGGATAATACACTAAATCCTGAGATAGATATGCCAGGTGATTATCAGATTTTAGTTACAGATTTAGCGAATGGATGTACAGCAACTGAAAGTGTGTTTATTTCTCAGAATATCACTCCTCCAAATGCTGATGCAGGTGTAGCCAATGATTTGACTTGTACCAATGAATCATTTGAGCTAGATGGAAGTAATTCTAGTGTAGGAACTAATTTTGAATATCTATGGACAACCAGTAATGGAAATATTATCACAGGAGATAATACGCTAAATCCGATGATAAATGAACCTGGAATTTATGAACTTCAAGTTACAAATACTCTAAATAATTGTATTTCAACTGCTGAAATTACGGTTGATCAAAATATAGATACTCCAGTTGCAGATGCAGGACTTCAAGCACAATTGACTTGTATAATTACAGAAGCTCAACTAGATGGAACTAATTCAAGTGCGGGTAATAATATTACCTATCAATGGATGACTTCTAATGGAAATATAATTGGTGATGAGAATACCACAACACCAACTATTGGAGGAATTGGAACTTACGAATTGATCGTCACCAATACAATTTCAGGATGTACTTCAAATGCGTTTGTTGAAGTAATTGCAGATACAAATGCTCCAAATGCAACGGCTATTCCGATGGGCGTTTTAACTTGTGATGAAAATACAGTTTCCATAAGCGGAAATGGTTCTTCTACTGGATCAAATTTCACCTACGAATGGTCTACAATAAATGGAAATATCGTTTCTGGTGAAACTAGTATATCTCCTATCGTAGATCAAATTGGAGAGTATACCTTATTGGTTACCGATATAGATAATGGATGTAGCAATGAAACAACGATAACAGTTGAAGAAGATATTTTACCTCCAGTAGCTGCAATTGATCAAACAGGAAATACTAGTTTAGATTGTGATATTTCAAGTATCATTTTAGATGGTTCAGGTTCTCAACCAATTGGAAATGTTTCTTATCAATGGACAACAGTAGGTGGAAATATTCTTTCAGGTGCAAATACTGCGAATCCAGAAATAGATGATGAAGGAGAATATATTTTAACTGTAACTAATTTAATCAACGGATGTACTGAAACTCAATCTATTTTTATAGATCAAGATCTCTCAGTTCCGCAAGTTAATATTGCTGCTCCTTTGACTTTGACTTGTGATTTGACTGAAACAACTTTAGATGCTGAGAATTCATCTCAAGGAAACTATTCTTACCAATGGACAACAACCAATGGAAATATCGTCTCAGGGGCAAACTCATTGACTCCTTTGATAAATCAAATAGGAACGTACCAATTAGTTATAACTGATTTAGGAAGCAACTGTACGAATCAAGCTTCGATTAGTGTTTTTGAAAATACAACTCCTCCGGTAGCAGAAGCTGGAATTGCTGATAATTTAGATTGCCAAACTACTTCTGTTTCATTAAATGGTTCAGGTTCTTCTTCAGGACCGAATTTTATTTACGAATGGAGTACAAGTAATGGTAGTATTATTGGAAATACAAATGCTATTTCTACAGAAGTAGATTTTGCTGGAAGTTATACTCTGGAAGTAACGAATACTCAAAATGGGTGTACAGCTACAGATTTTGTGATAGTTGAAGAAGATACGAATACTCCAACTGGAATTAATTACACGATTGATCAACCTGAATGTCATGGCGATCAAGGAAGTATTATTATTGAAACTGTAGATGGAGGAACCGCTCCTTATGTTTACTCAATTGACGGCATCAATTATTATAGTGGGCATATTTTTACTATTGAGGCAGGAGATTATACACTTTATGCTCAAGATGCACTTGGATGTGAAACTCAAATTAATTTTGAAATTCCTGAATTAGCTCCAGTTGAAATTCTTTTGGAAGAAGAAGCAACAATAGATTTAGGAGAGGATTATCAAATTGAAGCATTTACAAATATTCCTACAAGCGAAATAGCGAGTATTAATTGGTATCCATCTCATCATTTATCCTGTGATGATTGTTTGAATCCAATTGTGGAGCAACTATTTGATCCCGCAACTTACACGTTGACAATTGTCAATAATAATGGTTGTGAAATCAGCGCGAAAATTAATATCAATGTCGATAAAGCAAGAGCTATCTACATTCCAAATGTATTTACTCCAAATGGTGATGGCGAGAATGATATTTTTATGATTTATGCAGGGGATTTAAGTCAAATCAAGCAGGTAAATACTTTCATGATTTATGATCGTTGGGGAGAAACTATTTTCAGAGCAGCTGATTTTGGACCAATGGATCCTCAATATGGTTGGGATGGAACATTTAAAGGAGAACCAATGAATCCTCAAGTACTAGTTTATTGGGCAGAAATTGAGTTTATTGATGGTTTAAAAGTATTGTATAAAGGAGATGTTGCCTTAAGAAAATAACAGACATAATTAATCTTCATATTTTTAATGAAAAACGGGTTTATTTCTATTCGAAGTAAGCCCGTTTTTCTTTTTTAGGTATGAAAAAGGAGAATTCATAAATTAGTTTGAAAAAAATAGAATTTTTGTGAAACTAATATGTGTTTAAAAACGAATAAAAAATGGGTCTTTTTTAAGTCTTTTGAGTTGATTTTGCCTCCCGAAGGTCTAAATCATTTTTTTTTCAAAAAAAAAGTAAAAAAAGACTCAAAAAAAAGGCTTTTAATTTGCCAATTTATTATAAAAATGTATCTTTGCATTCGTTTTTAGAGAAACGTCCAAAAATATAGTTTTTTGGGATCTATTTTGAAAAGACAAATTGTGAGAAATCATAATTTATTAGCCGATGTAGCTCAGTTGGCCAGAGCAGCTGATTTGTAATCAGCGGGTCGGCGGTTCGAATCCGTCCATCGGCTCTTTTTAGTTCTAATTTGACATAATGTTTTTTAACTTTTTTGTGGTTTATTTAAATCAAGAAATTAAAGTATTCAAAGGAATGTTTGGTTTTAAGTGTTTATCTAAATACCAACTCTACAAAACTGTTAGGAAAATCAAGAATAAAATATCATTCAGGGGGTGCGCCGGAGTTGGAGAGCCGGGACGGACTGTAAATCCGTTGCTTCTAGCTGAGTAGGTTCGATTCCTACCACCCCCACTTGATAATTTAAATAATGAAAATTATAACAAATAAAAATCATATCTTCGTGCGATTTTTAAAGTTATAGTAATCATTAAAAGCGGGAGTAGCTCAGTTGGTAGAGCGACAGCCTTCCAAGCTGTAGGTCGCGGGTTCGAGCCTCGTCTCCCGCTCATTTTTTTATTTTTGAAATAACCGTGGAGTGGTTTGAAATTCTATCCACCCTCACATTTGATGAAATAAAAATGAGCAATTAATTATTTTAATTACTTTTTTTTATTGAAAAGCCGATGTAGCTCAGGGGTAGAGCACTTCCATGGTAAGGAAGGGGTCAAGGGTTCAAATCCCTTCATTGGCTCTGGACTGATTTTGAAAAGATTTTGTTAACCTTATTATTCATAAAATTAAAAACTTTTAACGATGGCTAAGGAAACCTTTGAAAGAAATAAGCCTCACTTAAATATTGGCACCATTGGTCACGTTGACCACGGTAAAACTACTTTAACAGCTGCAATTACTTATGTATTAGCTGAAGCTGGTTTGGCAGAAAAGCAAGATTATAGTAACATTGATGCTGCTCCTGAAGAAAAAGAGAGAGGTATTACTATTAATACTGCTCACGTTGAGTATGAAACTGAAAAACGTCACTACGCACACGTAGATTGTCCAGGTCACGCCGATTATGTGAAAAACATGGTTACGGGAGCTGCACAAATGGATGGTGCTATTATCGTTGTTGCTGCTACAGATGGTCCTATGCCTCAAACTCGTGAGCACATCTTGTTGGCACGTCAGGTTGGTGTACCTTCATTAGTAGTGTTTATGAATAAAGTTGATTTGGTTGATGATGAGGAGATGTTAGAATTAGTAGAAATGGAAGTTCGTGAGTTGTTGAGCTCATATGATTTCCCAGGTGATGATACTCCAATCGTAATGGGATCTGCATTGAAAGCTTTAGAAGGAGATGCTGGTGCTCAAGCTAAAATCATGGAATTGATGGAAGCATGTGATACTTTTATTCCTGAGCCAGTTCGTTTGACTGATAAAGATTTCTTGATGCCTATTGAGGATGTATTCTCTATCACAGGTCGTGGAACAGTAGCTACTGGTCGTATCGAGCGTGGAGTTATTAATACATCTGATCCAGTTGAAATCATTGGAATGATGGCAGATGATGCAAAACCATTGACTTCAGTTGTAACAGGAGTTGAGATGTTCCGTAAAATCTTAACAAGAGGAGAAGCAGGTGATAACGCTGGTATCCTTTTAAGAGGTATCGATAAAGCTGATATCAAGCGTGGAATGGTTATTTGTAAGCCTGGTTCAGTAAAACCACACAAACATTTCAAAGCTGAGGTATATGTATTATCAAAAGATGAAGGAGGACGTCATACTCCATTTTTCAACGGATACCGACCACAGTTTTACTTCAGAACTACAGATGTAACTGGTGATGTGAATTTACCAGATGGTGTAGAAATGGTAATGCCTGGTGATAATGTATCTTTAGAAGTGAAATTAATCAACACTATTGCAATGGAGAAAGGTCTTCGATTTGCGATTCGTGAAGGTGGTCGAACTGTAGGTGCAGGTCAGGTTACTGAAATTATCGAGTAAGACGTATTTGATTTTCAATCAAATCGTTTCTAATAAACGTGCAAAATTAAGTATTCGAAAGGGTACTTAATTTTTGCATACACGGGTATAGCTCAGCTGGTAGAGTGGCGGATTCCAAATCCGTAGGTCGTGGGTTCGATCCCTACTGCCCGTGCAAAATTTTTAAAATAATGGATAGAATTCAACTTTATTTAAAAGAAAGCTATAACGAGTTGGTAAATAAAGTAACATGGCCAACATGGTCTAAATTGTTGCAAGACTCTCGTTTGGTATTAGTTGCTTCTTTGATTTTGTCTCTTATCATCTTTTTGATGGATATGGCTGCTCAAGGAATTTTGGGATTAATTTACCCAGAGTCAGGAATCAATTAATATTTGAAAACTTAATCTAAGTTATTGATTGTCAAAGCTTAGTGTAAAAATTACCCTCATGTCAGAAGATCACAATTTGCCAGAAGAAGAGAATACTAACTCTCCTGAGGAAAATTTAAATCCAGAAGAACAAGTTTCCCAAGAAACTTCAGATTTATCGGAAGAGATAAATGCTGATGCTGGTGACGTGGTTGAAGAGTCAAATGAAATAAGTGAAGGTGATGACTCTTCAGAAGATATTTTTGGTGATGATGATGGAGAGGATGTTTTTGGAGATAGTGATGCTGAAGATACGAGCGAAGAATCAGAAGTTGAAGAGTCAGTAGAAGTAAATGCTCCAGCTGAACAGCCTGTAATTGCAGAAGCCCCAGCTCCAGTAAAAAAGAAAGTTGAAGACTCAAAAAGATGGTATTCTCTACGAGTGATTAGTGGAAAAGAGAGGAAAATTAAAGAAAGAATTGAGTTAGAAATTAGCCGAAGTAAATGGGGTGATTTTGTTACTCAAATCCTTGTTCCATCTGAGAAGGTATATAAAATTAGAAATGGTAAAAAGGTAATTTTAGAACGAAATATTTTACCTGGGTACATATTAGTAGAAGCTGATCCTGCAAGATTCACAGGCGAAATGGTTCAAGCGATTGCAAATGTCCCTAATGTTATTCATTTCTTAGGAAAAAATAATCCAATTCCGATGCAAGCTTCAGAAGCTAATCGAATGCTAGGAAAAGTGGATGAATCACAATCTCTTAGCGAAGCAATGGTTGAACCATTTATCGTTGGAGAAACTGTCAAGATTATTGACGGACCATTCAATGAGTTTGTCGGAGACATTCAAGAGGTGAATGAAGAGAAAAAGAAATTGAAAGTTATAGTAAAGATATTTGGAAGAGGTACCGAAGTGGAGTTGAATTTTATGCAAGTTGAAAAACAGCAATAACTGAGAATGGTTAAAAATAAATAATGCTTCCTACATTTCATTTTTAACCTTCCAACATTTAAATAGATTTTAAAATACATACCAATAATGGCTAAAGAAATAGGTGGTTTCATCAAACTTCAAGTAAAAGGTGGCGCTGCAAATCCATCACCTCCGGTAGGACCTGCATTAGGTGCGAAGGGTGTGAACATTATGGAATTTTGTAAGCGATTCAACGCCAAAACAGAAGATCAAAGAGGTAAAGTTTTACCAGTTGTGATTACTGTTTATACTGATAAATCTTTCGATTTTATCATCAAAACTCCACCAGCTGCTGTTCAGTTGATGGAAGCTGCAAAAATCAAAAAAGGATCTCCAGAGTCTAACCGTCAAAAAGTTGGATCTGTTACTTGGGATCAAATTCGAGCTATTGCTGAGCAAAAAGCACCAGATTTAAATTCATTCAAAGTAGAATCAGGAATGAAGATGGTTGCGGGAACAGCAAGAAGTATGGGATTAACTGTAAGTGGTACTCCACCTTGGGAGGCTTAAGCAGAAGGGTCCAAGAAAAATTATAATACATTTTACTTAACAAAGGGAGTTTAACAAAAAAATAGTTTAAACGTTCGAACCTTAAAATATTGACCATGGGAAAAGTTTCCAAAAAAAGAGCAAAAGCTAACGAGAAAGTCGATAGCAATAAGCTCTATTCTCTTCAAGAGGCAATGGCTTTGGTTAAAGAAGTCAATACGACGAAATTTGATGCATCTGTTGATGTTCACATTCGCCTCGGAATTGATCCTCGTAAAGCTGACCAAGCATTAAGAGGAACAGTTAACTTACCAAACGGTACTGGAAAAAATAAAACTGTTTTAGTTTTATGTACTCCTGACAAGGAGGAAGAAGCAAAAGCTGCCGGTGCTGATTACGTTGGATTAGATGAATATATTCAAAAAATCTCTGGCGGTTGGACCGACGTAGATGTGATCATTGCTACGCCTAATGTTATGGCAAAAGTAGGTCGTATCGGTCGTACTCTTGGGCCAAGAGGTTTGATGCCTAACCCTAAAACTGGAACAGTAACTCCTAATGTAGGTGCTGCAGTTTCAGATGTAAAAGGTGGTAAAATTGCATACCGTGCTGATAAATTTGGAATTATCCATAATTCAGTTGGACGAGTATCTTTTACTCCTGAAAAACTAGCGGAAAATGCATCGGAATTATTAACAACGATTATTAAAATCAAACCTTCCTCAGCAAAAGGTACTTATATGAAGTCGGTAACGGTTGCAAGTACAATGAGCCCAGGAATTAAGATTGATATTAAATCACTTAAGTAAACAGATTAAACTTTAACATCATGACTAGATCAGAAAAAGGCGAACAAATCGCTGAATTGAAGGAAAAGTTTAGTAATAGTTCATTCTTTTACTTGACTGATTCTTCAACATTAACCGTTGAGCAAGTCAACGAACTTCGAGGAAAACTTTATGAGCAAAATATTGAAATGAGAGTTGTAAAAAACACTCTAGCTCAAAAGGCTCTTGAAGCTGCAGATGCTGAAAAAGGCTATGCACCATTATACGATGCTTTAAAAGGACCTACTGCTATACTCTTTACAGAAGTTGCTAATGCTCCGGCAAGAGTAATCGAAGAATTTAGAAAAACAGCGGAAAAACCTGTTTTAAAAGCTGCATATATTGATTCATCAGTATATCTAGGTGATGACCAACTTGCTGCTTTGGCTGCATTAAAGTCAAAAGAAGAATTGGTTGGAGAAATCATCTCATTATTACAATCTCCTGCGAAAAATGTTATCAGCGCGCTTAAATCAAGTGGTTCTACCATTTCAGGTTTGTTGAAAACATTAGAAGAAAGAGGAGAATAAAAACGGTTAATAATTGATGGTTAACTGTGAACAAAAATGTTCATCATTAATCGTTAACAATTCACCGTTCAAAAATACGGCTTCCAAGCTCATTCGCATATATTAAATTATTGCAAAACATTAAAAAAAGAACTGTAACATGGCAGATTTAAAAGAATTCGCAGAACAACTCGTAAACCTTACTGTTAAAGAAGTAAGTGAGTTAGCAACTATATTGAAAGATGAGTACGGCATTGAGCCTGCTGCTGCAGCTGTAGCTGTTGCCGCTGGTCCAGCTGGTGGTGGCGGAGAAGCTGCTGCTCAAACTGAATTTGATGTAATATTAACATCAGCAGGTGGTACTAAACTTCAAGTAGTTAAAGAAGTTAAAAACTTATTAGGTGTTGGATTGAAGGATGCTAAAGTATTAGTAGACGGAGCTCCAGGAGCAATTAAAGAAGGTGTTTCTAAAGAAGAAGCAGAATCTTTAAAAGCTGCTTTAGAAGCTGCAGGTGCTAGCGTTGAATTAAAATAAGACGTTTATTGTATTGACCAAAATCCCTCAATGATTATTCAGAGAGACCTAATAATACATTACTAGAAAACAAGGAGGCTTAACCGATATTTATTTGTCGGTTAAGCCTATTGTTGATTTTATTATTTTGCATCTGTTGACTCCTAATTCTATATTTTTCAACAATGCAAAGTACAAAAAGCAGACCAGCAAAGACGACAGCAAAATATCGAATACCGAGTATTTATTTTATTGCTAATTACAGAAGGTAATATATAATTAATTAGCAAAAACTATGAAACAATAAAATAACAACTTCCTTTGCCTTGGAACTTTTGTTTTATCGTTTCCAAATAACATCTCACAACAAATGGCATTAAGTACTGTACTAAAGAATTCCGCAGAATACTTACGACAAAGTTTTGGTAAAATCCAACTTTCCTCAGAATATCCTGATTTACTTGAGATTCAACTTAAGTCTTTCCAAGAGTTTTTCCAATTGGAAACTACTCCTGAGAATAGAACCAATGAAGGATTATACCGAGTTTTCCAAGAAAATTTCCCAATAACGGATGCTAGAAACATCTTCGTTCTTGAGTTTTTAGATTATTTCGTAGATCCACCACGTTACGACATTCCTGAATGTCAACAGAGAGGTTTGACTTACAGCGTTCCGTTGAAAGCAAAACTTCGTTTGTCTTGTAACGATGAGGAGCATGTTGATTTCCAAACAATTGTACAGGATGTATTTTTGGGAAATATTCCATACATGACTCCAAAAGGTACGTTTGTAATCAATGGTGCTGAGCGAGTTATCGTTTCTCAATTGCACCGTTCACCAGGGGTTTTCTTTGGACAAAGCTTCCACCCGAATGGGACTAAGTTATATTCTGCTAGAATCATTCCTTTCAAGGGAGCTTGGATGGAATTTGCAACAGACATTAACACGGTGATGTATGCATACATTGATCGTAAGAAAAAATTCCCAGTAACTACATTGTTGAGAGCAATTGGTTACGATTCAGATAAAGCTATTTTGGATTTATTCAACCTTGCAGAAACAATTACGGTTGATAAAAAATCTTTAAATAAAGCAATCGGTAGAAAATTAGCTGCCCGTGTCTTGAAAAAATGGACAGAGGATTTCGTGGATGAGGATACTGGAGAGGTAGTAACCATCGAAAGAAATGATATTATCCTTGAGCGTGATATTGTTTTGGATGAAGAAAATATCGAACTCATCATCGAAACTGGTGGGGTAGAAGATATCATTCTCCAAAGAGAAGACATTGAAGAGGATTACTCTATTATTTACAATACATTACAAAAAGATCCTTCTAGTTCTGAAATAGAAGCGGTTCAATATATCTATCGTCAATTACGTGGAACTGATCCACCAGATGAAGAGACTGCCAGAGGGATTATTGATAAATTATTCTTCTCAGATAAGCGATACAACTTAGGTGAAGTAGGTCGATACAAAATCAACCGAAAACTTAAATTAGAAACTGATATGGATGTTTTGGTTTTAACCAAAGAAGATATCATTTCTATCGTAACTTATTTGGTAAGTTTAATGAACCAACGTGCGGAGATCGATGATATCGATCACTTGAGTAATAGACGTGTTCGTACAGTTGGTGAGCAATTATATGCTCAATTTGGAGTTGGTTTAGCTCGTATGGCTAGAACAATTCGGGAGAGAATGAACGTTCGTGACAATGAGGTATTTACACCTATTGATTTGATTAATGCACGTACGCTTTCATCAGTAATTAACTCATTTTTCGGAACGAGTCAATTATCTCAATTCTTAGATCAAACTAATCCACTTTCTGAAATCACGCACAAACGCCGTATCTCAGCTTTAGGACCTGGTGGTCTTTCTAGAGAACGTGCAGGTTTCGAGGTTCGGGATGTTCACTATTCGCACTACGGTCGTCTTTGTACAATTGAGACTCCGGAGGGACCGAATATTGGATTGATTTCTACCCTTTGTGTTCACGCAAAAGTGAATAAAATGGGATTCTTAGAAACACCATACCGAAAAGTGAAAAATGGTGTAGTTGATATTAAGAAAGCACAATACCTTTCAGCAGAAGGGGAAGATTTCAAAAAAATTGCACAGGCAAATACTCCAATTGAAGAAAAAGGAGCATTTAAAACTGATAGAATTAAATGTAGAGAACACGGTGAATTCCCAGTATTAACTCCTGATGAAGTTGAATACATGGATGTAGCACCTAACCAAATTGTTGGGGTTTCTGCTTCATTAATCCCTTTCTTAGAGAATGATGATGCCAATCGTGCCTTGATGGGATCAAACATGCAGCGTCAAGCAGTTCCTTTGATTAAGCCAAGTTCTCCAGTTGTGGGAACAGGATTGGAAGGAAAAGTTGCGCGAGATTCTCGAATGTTGATTAATGCAGAAGGAAATGGAGTTGTTGAATATGTAGATGCAAACGAAGTAGTAATTCGATATGACCGATCGGAAGCTGACCAAATGGTTTCATTCGAAGACAATAGAAAATCATACAAATTGACAAAGTTCCGAAGAACAAATCAAGGAACTTGTATCAACTTGAAACCTATTGTTAGAAAAGGTGATAGAGTAAAAGAAGGAATGATTCTTTGTGATGGTTATGCAACTGACAAAGGAGAGTTGGCTCTTGGACAAAACTTGAAAGTGGCATTTATGCCTTGGAAAGGGTACAACTTTGAGGATGCGATTGTATTGTCAGAGCGGGTAGTTCGAGAAGATATTTTTACTTCATTACACATAGAGCACTTCGAATTAGATGTACGAGATACTAAATTAGGAGAAGAAGAGTTAACCAATGATATTCCAAACGTAAGTGAGGATGCAACTAAAGATTTAGATGAAAACGGAATTATTCGAGTAGGTGCTTGGGTAAAAGAAGGAGACATCATTATTGGTAAAATTACTCCGAAAGGGGAATCTGATCCTACTCCAGAGGAAAAATTATTACGTGCAATCTTCGGTGATAAAGCTGGTGATGTAAAAGATGCTTCATTAAAAGCACCTCCATCAACTAAAGGTATTATCATTAACAAGCAATTATTTGCGCGAGCGAAAAAAGACAAAGATCAAAAGTCTAAAGAAAAAGATTTATTGACTGCGTTGGATGATCAACACGCTATTGCATTAAATGAGTTGAAAACAATTTTAGTGGATAAGTTGATGGTTTTATTGAAAGGTAAAGCATCAAAAGGTGTTAAGTCAATCTACAACGAAAACATTTTCCCAGAAGGTACTAAGTACAATAGTCGAATGTTGAAAGATATCAACTATACAACTATTGATTATAGTAACTGGACAGATGATGACAAGCTAAATAAACTTGTAGCTCGATTGTTACACAACTATACAATCAAAGTCAACGAAGAGGTTGGAAAATACAAACGTGAAAAATTCAATATCTCAATTGGTGATGAGTTACCAGCAGGTGTATTGAAATTAGCTAAAGTTTATTTAGCTAAAAAACGTAAACTGAAAGTAGGTGATAAGTTGGCAGGACGTCACGGTAACAAAGGAATTGTATCTAGAATTGTACGTCAAGAAGACATGCCTTTCTTAGAAGATGGAACTCCTGTAGATATCGTATTGAACCCACTTGGTGTACCTTCACGGATGAACCTCGGACAGATTTTCGAAACAGTACTTGGTTGGGCTGGTGAACGATTAGGTGTGAAATATGCAACTCCAATTTTTGATGGAGCAAAAGCAGATGAGATTGCTAACAAAATCGTTGAAGCTGGTTTACCTCAGTTAGGTCAAACTTACTTGTCAGATGGAGAAACGGGAGATCGTTTCCACCAGCAAGCAACAGTAGGTGTGATTTACATGTTGAAATTATCTCACATGGTTGACGACAAAATGCACGCACGTTCTATTGGACCTTACTCGTTGATTACTCAACAACCATTAGGTGGTAAGGCACAGTTTGGTGGACAGCGTTTTGGAGAGATGGAGGTTTGGGCTTTGGAAGCATTCGGAGCAGCGAATATCTTACAAGAGTTATTGACTATCAAGTCTGATGATATTCTTGGTAGAGCTAAAGCTTATGAAGCAATTGTCAAAGGTGACAATCTTCCAGATTCTAACATTCCTGAGTCATTTAATGTATTGATTCACGAATTACGTGGACTAGCGCTTGATGTAAAATTTGATTAACCATTGTTAGAATGACGTTATAGGTTTTACGTTTAACGTTGTGCGGTTTGAACTCGTGCAACATAGAACGTAAAACGTGAAACGGATTCCAACAATAAAACTATAAAGTATGCCATTTAAGAAAAATCACAAGCAGCAAAGAGCTAACTTCGACAGCATCACTATTAGTTTGGCTTCTCCAGATCAAATTCTGGAAAGATCTTATGGTGAGGTGTTGAAACCTGAAACGATTAATTATCGATCTTACAAACCTGAAAGAGATGGTTTGTTTTGTGAACGAATTTTCGGGCCAGTAAAAGATTACGAATGCTACTGTGGAAAATATAAACGTATCCGTTACAAAGGTATCGTATGTGATAGATGTGGTGTAGAGGTAACTGAAAAGAAAGTACGAAGAGAACGAATGGGGCACATCAAATTGGTGGTACCTGTTGTTCACATTTGGTTTTTCAAATCATTACCAAATAAGATTGGATACATGTTAGGTCTTTCTTCTAAAAAGTTAGAATCTATCATTTACTATGAAAGATATGTAGTGATTCAGCCAGGAGTTTTGGAAGAGTCAGGTACAGCTGCAAAAATGGATTTGTTGACGGAAGAAGAGTATTTGGATATTTTGGAAAACCTTCCAAAAGAAAACCAAATGTTGGAGGACGATGATCCACAAAAATTCATCGCTAAGATGGGAGCTGATGCTGTTCGAGACTTGTTGAACAGATTAGAATTAGATCAGTTGTCTTATGACTTACGTTACCAAGCTGCTAATGAAACTTCTCAACAAAGAAAATCAGAAGCTCTTAAAAGATTAAGAGTTGTTGAAGCATTCCGAGATGGGCAAACACGTTGCGAAAACCGTCCTGAATGGGCAGTTATTCAATACTTACCAGTTGTTCCACCTGAGTTGCGTCCATTAGTTCCATTGGATGGTGGTCGTTTCGCAAGTTCGGATTTGAATGATTTATACCGAAGAGTTATTATTAGAAATAACCGTTTGAAACGTCTTTTAGAAATCAAAGCACCTGAGGTGATTTTGAGAAATGAAAAAAGAATGTTGCAAGAGGCGGTAGATTCATTATTTGATAACTCAAGAAAATCTAACGCAGTAAAAGCAGAAGGTGGACGTGCCTTGAAATCATTATCTGATGTACTTAAAGGTAAGCAAGGACGTTTCCGTCAAAACCTTTTAGGAAAACGTGTGGATTATTCTGGTCGTTCAGTTATCGTTGTAGGACCTGATTTGAAATTACACGAGTGTGGTATTCCAAAAGGAATGGCTGCTGAGTTGTTCAAACCTTTCGTAATCAGAAAATTGATCGAACGAGGTATCGTAAAAACTGTAAAATCTGCTAAGAAATTAGTTGATCGTAAAGATCAAGTAATCTGGGAGATTTTGGAAAATATTCTTCGAGGACACCCGATCATGTTGAACCGGGCTCCTACGTTGCACAGACTTTCAATTCAGGCTTTCCAACCTAAATTGATTGAAGGAAAAGCAATCCAATTGCACCCTCTTGTTTGTGGTGCCTTCAACGCCGATTTTGACGGTGACCAAATGGCGGTACACGTACCTCTTGGTCATGCAGCAATTTTGGAAGCGCAAGTATTGATGCTTTCTGCACATAACATGTTGAATCCACAAGATGGTTCTCCAATTACATTACCTTCTCAGGATATGGTATTGGGACTTTACTACTTGACTAAAGAAAAAATGAGCACAAAAGAAGCTCCAGTTAAAGGTGAAGGAAGAACTTTCTACTCAGCAGAAGAAGCGGTTATTGCTTACAATGAAGGAGTAGTTGATCTTCACGCAGCAGTTCAAGTAAGAGGTAGAGTAGAAGGAGAAGATGGAAAATTGACTACAGGTCGGGTGAAAACTACGATGGGTAGAATTCTTTTCAATCAGGCAGTTCCAGAATCAGTTCCTTATGTGAATGAATTGTTGACGAAGAAAAACTTGAAAAAAGTAATTCAAGGTATTATCAACCGTACAGGATTTGATGTGACGGCTAACTTCTTGGATAAGATTAAAACTTTAGGATTTGGTTGGTCATTTAAAGGTGGTCTTTCTTTCAACTTAGGAGATTTGATTACTCCAACTTTGAAAGAGTCTACACTTAAAAATGCACAAGAAGAAGTAGATAACGTTTGGGAAAATTACAATATGGGATTGATTACCAACAATGAGCGGTACAATCAGATTATTGATAAATGGACTTTTGCGGATAATACGATTACTGAAAACTTGATGGTTGAGTTAGCTGAGCACAAGCAAGGTTTTAACTCGGTATATATGATGTTGCACTCAGGTGCTCGGGGATCTAAACAACAAATTAAGCAGTTGTGTGGACTTCGGGGATTGATGGCAAAACCAAGAAAATCAGGAGATACTGGAGCTGCGATTATCGAGAATCCGATTTTGGCAAACTTCGTAGATGGACTGTCAGTATTGGAATACTTTATCTCTACTCACGGTGCTCGTAAAGGTTTGGCCGATACAGCATTGAAAACTGCCGATGCGGGTTACTTGACTCGTCGTTTGGTAGATGTTTCTCAAGATGTAGTAATTAACGAAAGAGATTGTGATACCTTAAGAGGTATCGAAACGACTTCGTTGAAAGATAATGAAAAAGAAATTCAAAGTTTAGCAGATCGAATTAAAGGTCGATATACTTTGCATGATGTTGTTCACCCAGTTACAGATGAAGTTATTTTACCAGCAGGTGAATATATTACTGAAGAAATGGGTAATCACATTGATGAGATCGGAATTGAAGCAGTTACGATTAGATCAGTATTGACTTGTGAAACTAAGCGTGGAGTTTGTTTGAAATGTTATGGTAAAAACCTAGCAACAGGACGAATTGCAGAGCAAGGTGATGCAGTAGGAATTATTGCTGCACAATCAATTGGTGAGCCGGGAACACAGTTGACACTTCGTACTTTCCACGTTGGGGGTACAGCATCGGTATCAAAAACTGAGAATCAGTTAATCGCCAAATTTGACGGTCTACTTGAATTCGATGGTATCAGAACAGTAACATCGAAAGATGAAGAAGGTAAAAAAGTGGATATAGTTCTTTCACGAACTGGTGAATTAAGAATTGTTGATCCTGAAAATGTAAATAAAACTTATTCAAACTTACATATTCCATACGGTGCAATTTTATCAGTAAAAGATAAAAAGAAGATCAAGAAAGGAGATGTAATTTGTGAGTGGGATCCATATAATGCAGTAATCGTTTCTGAATTCTCAGGTATTGCTCAATTTGATGCAGTTATCGAAGGAGATACTTTCCGAGTAGAGAGAGATGATCAAACTGGATTTGCTGAAAAAGTAATCATCGAGTCTAAGAAGAAACGAATGATTCCAATCATTAAGATTGTAAAACCAAATGGTGAAGAGTTGCGAAGCTACAACTTGCCAGTAGGATCTTACATTTCTATTGATGAAGGCCAGGAAATCAAAGCAGGTCAAACTATCGTGAAAATTCCTCGTAACCTTGGTAAGATTCAGGATATTACGGGTGGTCTTCCACGGGTTACTGAATTATTCGAGGCACGTAATCCTTCTAACCCAGCAGTTACTGCTGAGATTGATGGTATTACTTCTTTCGGAAAAATCAAGCGTGGAAATAGAGAGGTTATCATTACAGCTAAAGATGGTCAAATTAGAAAATACTTAATTGGATTATCTAAACACATCTTGGTTCAAGAGGGTGACTTCGTAAGAGCAGGTACACAACTTTCTGATGGAGCGACTTCTCCTAGAGATATCTTGAATATCAAAGGACCATTCGCTGTTCAGTACTATTTAGTAAATGGAGTTCAAGAAGTATATCGTTCTCAAGGTATTACGATTAATGACAAACACATCGAGGTGATCGTACGCCAAATGATGAGAAGAGTTCAAATCGAAGATGCTGGAGATACAACATTCTTGGAAGGAGAAGCAGTTGAGAAATATGATTTCTTAGAGCAAAACGACTGGATTTTTGATAAAAAATTCGTAACGGAAGCAGGAGACTCTAACAAGTTACGAGCAGGTCAATTAGTTACTTTACGTCAAGTGAGAGAAGAGAATTCTTTCTTGAAACGTGAAGATAGAAAACCTGTTGAGTACAGAGATGCAGTTCCAGCGACGTCAAGTCCATTGCTTCAAGGTATTACTAAATCATCTTTAGGAACATTCAGTTGGATTTCAGCTGCATCATTCCAGGAGACGACGAAAGTATTAAGTACAGCTGCCATCGGTGCGAAACGTGATTACTTAACTGGATTGAAAGAGAATGTAATTGTAGGAAAACGAATTCCAGCAGGTACAGGATTACGTAAGTACGATGAATTAATTGTAACTAATAAAGCGGACTTTGATGCATTCCGAGCAAGAGAAGAAATGCTTGCAGAAGAGGAAATGATCGAAGAATAAAAATCGTTTTATACGAAATATTAAATCCCCATCAAGTTAATTCTTGATGGGGATTTTTTTTTTGAAAGTCTTTCGATCTAATTCTCATTTCCAAATAGCTCATCCAAGTAGGTCGCTCTTGTCGAGATTTGATAATTGTCTCGACAATCTTCTATTCCGCCTCGCATAATACTTTTGCAATTGCCATCAGGGTTAGCATCTTCTCGATGTCCACGATGCAAAGAGCAATGACCAAGTTCATGAAAAACTACCATCTCTTTCCAGTTCTCACTAGATTGATTCCAAAAGGCTTCATCTAAAATAATATGCCCAGGTTGGTGAGAACCATAGGTACATGAACCAGCCACACCATCATCAATGATTTCCATTATTTCAGCAGAAATACCTTGAGCTTCTAAATCAATTAAATAACCTCGTTTGAGTGCCTCGTCTTCGAATTATGATGAAAATTATTTAAAAAACAAGATCTACAACCTGCTTTTGAGCATCCCATTGCTAATTATAAGAATTCAATTTTTATTTTTGATATACAGCATATTGTCTTGTCCTGAAATAATGATACAAGATTAAATAATATAATATTCCAAAATTAACTGAGTACTAAATCATTTTGGTACTCAGTTTTTTGTTTTTTATAGGTTCTCATTTTAACTTTTGACTGTCGATGCATTTGCAGAG
>CAZMBP010000041.1:0-37084 GCA_964564545.1 uncultured Saprospiraceae bacterium | reverse complement strand
ATTTTAATTTATGGATTCCGCAATAATTTTAGGGGCTGCTTTTTTTGGCCTAATTATTCTCATGGGATTATTTTTTGTATCTCGATATAGAAGATGTCCTTCAGATAGAATTTTAGTAATTTATGGAAAAACTGGACAAGGTTCTGCAAAGTGTATCGCAGGTGGAGCTGAATTCGTGTGGCCAGTTATTCAAGATTACGAATATTTAGATTTATCACCTATTTCCATTGATGTAGATTTGAAGGGGGCGTTAAGTAAGCAGAATATTCGTATTGATGTTCCTTCTCGATTTACGGTTGGGATTTCAACGGAGGAAGGAATTATGCAAAATGCAGCAGAGCGTTTGCTTGGAAAAGAAACGATGCAAGTGAGAGATATTGCAAAAGATATTATTTTAGGTCAGTTACGTTTGGTAGTTGCGACAATGGACATTGAGGAAATTAATTCTGATCGAGATAAATTCTTAACTAATGTTGCTTCCAATGTGGGCGCTGAGTTGAGAAAAATTGGACTTCAATTAATCAACGTAAATGTGACGGATATACAAGACGAATCTGGTTATATCGAAGCTCTTGGAAAGGAAGCTGCTGCCAAAGCAATCAACGATGCAAGAATGAGCGTTGCTGAAAAAAATAGAGATGGATCGATTGGGGAGGCAAATGCTCGACAAGATCAAAGAGTTCAAGTTTCGAATGCGGATGCTTTAGCACAAGTGGGGGAGTCTGAAGCAGAGGCAAAAGCAATTGAAGGAGCCAACTCTGCTGCCATTAAAATTGCAGAGTCAAATGCTGAACGTCGACAACGAGAAGCTGAATATCTAAAACTCGCTACTTCATCTGAGAAGATTCAAGCTGCGAAAGCATTGGAGGAAGCTTACCTTGCTGAGAAGGAAGCAGAGGAAGCGCGGGCTGCTAAGGAAATGGCAACTGCCCAAGCTAATGAAATCGTTGCTGCAGAGATAGCAAAACGTAAAAAAGAGATTGATGCAGAGGCTGAGGCTGAAAGAATTCGTCGAATTGCAAGAGGTAAAGCAGATGCAGTTTATATGGAAAAAGAAGCAGAAGCGAAAGGTATGTTGGAAGTCTTGAATCGTCAAGCACAAGGGTTTGGTGAAATCGTGAAAGCTACTAATGGCAATTCTAAAGATGCTGTATTGATGATCATTGCTGACAAATTAGAGGAGCTAGTTGCGACCCAAGTAGAAGCAATTAAGAATATCAAAATCGATAAAGTTACTGTTTGGGAAAATGGTAGTGGCGGCGAAGGAGATGGAAATGCTACTTCTAAATTCGTTTCAGGTTTGTATAAATCAGTCCCTCCAATGAGTGACTTGTTTAATATGGCAGGAATGGATTTGCCACAATACCTTGGGCAAAAAACAGAAAGTGGCGAAGAATTGACAGAGTCTGAGGAAGTCAAAGATGAATAATAGTGAAGATTTCTTTCTAATGAAAATGTTTATACTCTTGGTTTAAATCAATAATATTGGAAAGGAGAAACCTTAAATAAAAAGAGCTTATTTCAAAAATCTAGGTAGCGGAGACTTTTAGTCTCCGCTTTTTTTATGGAGATACCTAAAACTTATTCTCATCTAAAGTAGTTACATTTGCGGCCAAAATTAAAATCCATTGTCAGAAAAAGCAAAAACATCTCGATCATCTACGATTGGTTGGGCTATACTAATTCTTCTTTCCATCACATGGGGAGCATCCTTTATTTTGATAAAGAAAGGGTTGTTGGCATTTTCTCCCATGCAAGTGGCAAGTTTGAGAATTGGAATTGCTGGACTTGCTTTTCTACCAATTCTTATAATTAATTTTAAAAAAATAAACTGGACTCAAATACAACCATTATTGATTGTTGGATTTGCAGGAAGTGCGATTCCAGCGTTACTTTTTTCCTTGGCTCAAACGCAAGTGAGTAGTTCTATAGCAGGAGTTTTGAATTCGATGACACCGATTTTTGTTTTGATTCAAGGAGTGCTTTTTTATGGATTGATTTTGACTAGAAATAAATTATTAGGAGTTATTCTAGGATTTTTAGGTGCCTCACTTTTGATAGTTGGCCCGTCTTATTTTACGCCTCAAGTGGAAGAAGTTATTTCGGCAGGAGATAAAAATGAATGGTATGCGTTATTCCTAATTTTGGCAACTTACTGTTATGCTTTGAGTGGAAATACTATTCAGAAACATTTTCAAAATGTTTCAGCGATAAATTTGAGTGCAGCAGCTTATTGTTTAGTTGCGCCTGTTGGGATATTATATTTACTTTTTTCTGATTTCATAAATATCCTTCAAACACATCCTGATGCATTGATGTCATTGGGAGCAATTGTATTTTTATCCTTAGTTGGAACAGTTGCTGCGTCGGTTCTTTTCTTTAAATTAATTCAAATGACGAGTGCCCTTTTTGCTTCAACAGTAGCTTTTTTAATTCCAATTGTAGCTATTGGGTTTGGATTTTTGGATGGAGAAAAAGTTACCATTTATCACTTCCTAGGGATGGCGATGATTTTATTCGGAGTTTATATAACGAGGAAAAAACAAAAAGACCGTATAAAAAAAGGTGTAGCTGGAAAATTAACCTAGTCTCGCTTTATTTTAGAATCAGCAAATTTACTTTGATTATTAAGGGAAGCTTATTTTTATTTACTCATCTTAATTATTTTCAGAAGAGTCATCAATATTTTTGGAAGTGGGTCAATAATATTAGCTCTAAAAGAGGTATTTTTTGGAAATGCGTAGCTATCTTTTTGTAGAGAAAATTTTGATTTAAGTATTCTTAGCTGCCCACTTTTTTTGACATATTTCTCATGTTTATATTCAGGTGTAGCATATTCAATTCCCAATGAAGTTAAGCAATGTAAGTAAGGAAAATTTACCCCAACTTTTTCTGATCCTTCTAATGATCCCCAATAACGAGGATTTATTTCTATAATTTTAAAATCATCCTCAATAGAGTCGTAACGCAGGTCAATATGTGCTACGCCAGACCAATCTAATGCGGTCATTGTTTTTTTGATGAGTTTATATATTCTTTCTTCAAATAGGAACTGAATACCAATAGGTGCTTCAAATGAATCGACCTTCCTTTTGAGGATTCCTTTTTGAATAGTAAATGCCAATATCTTTCCATGATCACATAAAACACTCATATCTATATCGTACCCATGAATATAATTTTGGATGATATATTTAACATTAGGATCTATATATTTACTCTTCGCCATTAACTCCTCAATATTTTCCGCTTTTTTAATTCCTTCCCCACCTACACCATAAACTGGTTTGAGCAATACTGGAAAACTAAGAATATCTTTAACTTTATTTAAGCGAGTAACATCATAGGTTATTGGTTTATTGAGACTATTGTCGTCTAAGAAATTATTGAGTTTCCACTTATTATTTGCAGTATTAAAATCTCCTATGTTTGGGATAATAAAATTTGTCAGCTGTTGAAAGGATTCTCGATATTTGGAAAGGAATTTAATTTGTTGAACAAAAACGGGTAACAAAATATCAATCTTCTTATCTAGAATATTTTGTTTTAAAATTTCTATTAAGTCTTGATCTGTTATTTTTTTTGGAATTTGAGTGAAGGAAGAAATATGTCGAGAGAATCTAGATGGAACCCATTTTTCAGCAGATAAAACATGGATATTAATATTTCTTCTAGATGATAGGCATCTAATAACGTCTAAAGCAGGAGCTTTTTCCCCATCAGGAATTAATATATTTGTAAGTATTTTCACTTAGTTTTCTTCATGTTTATTCAAATCGCTAATAAGGTACGCAATTGTATGTGATAAAACAATCTAAAAGAAGATGACATTTAGCACCTAAATTATAAAAAGAACTGTATAGATGAATGAATGAATTAACAAAAAAACGGCACTCGAATTTTCGAGTGCCGTCTGCATTTGCTCACGGTTTTTGCTTGTTGTAAAAGCGTTGTTCAGTTATCTTTTGGATTATCTTCCTGCGCCTTCAAAAACATACGTCATTTTTCCACATTGTTTCCTAGGGGCAGAATAGTCTTTTGCAAATTTATATTTAGTAGTCAAGTCCACCGCCTTTCTAATTACTGCAAAATCTTTAATGGTTGATGCATCTGTATCAGGTTTTGCATAAACAACTTGGCCTCTTTGGTTGATACATAATTCGACTACGATAGTACCTGAGAGATGAGTAATTTTTTTCACATCCGCTCGGTAAATTACTTTTCTATTAAAAATTCCAGATCCTGCATTTTCTCCAAAACCAGTTCCACTATCTGCATTTCCACTACTTGAAGTTTCAGTATCATTTCCAATTTTAGAAGCTGTACCTACTTCTTCCACTTCGCCATCGCCAGTTCCTGGATCTTCCACTTCTTCTACTTCTGCAGGAGCTTCTTCGATAACTGGTTCTTCGACTACAGGTTCTTCTGCAACTTCAGTAGTTTCCTTTGGTGTTTCCAAAGCTGGTTCAGGTTCAGGAGTAGTAATTACTTTTTTAGCAGGCTGTGGTTTAACTTTAGGCACTTCTTTCTTGACAGGTTTTTCCACCTTCTTTTTTCGCTTCTCGACTTTCTTTGCTTTTTTCTTTGGGCTCTTTACACTAGAAGAACTTTCTTGTTGAGAAAAATCAACAGTAATAAAGGTCATTTCTTCTGGTGGTAAATTATCAGGCGTCATCATACTCCCCATAAATGGCAATAATCCTAAAACGATTAATGCAACATGAAAATAAAATGCGATTAACAAACCTCGTTTCTTATTCTTTTTCTCTTCCTCTTCTTGGTAAGCGTAAGCTGGTGCATTCATATTCGTAAGTGATTTTTAATTCAAAAATATAGGGTAGTAGTGTTAACGCCCTTTGCATAAAACAATATTGCAGAGTTTTAAAGGAAAATACCGTTAAGGCACTCTTAATGTTATATAAGATTTTCTTAAAGTATATCGAGTTCTATTGTTTAAATATTGAAAGAAAGACGAAAGGAAAAATTGAATTTTGTAAGAAACAGTAAAAAGAAAAAGGAGTGTCTTATTTTTTTATAAAAAAATAAAAAGCTTAAAGTGATTGATAATCAGGTGTTTATGAGGTTTTGAAAGAATAAAGAACATTTTAAAAACAATTTGTTTAAATAAAATTTGCTTATTTGAAACAAATTGTTGTAAATTTGTTTCAGCTAGAAAGAACAACATACCATGTCCTCGGTTTTTAAAATTTTTTAGGAAAAGGGAGCCACTAAGGTGAATTAAAATTGGATTCATTACACTATGAATTTTGCTCCCTTCTTCCTAAAAATATAAAGTATCGGAGATGAGGTTTCATAATTAAACATGCTCGAATTTTAGTGATAAACTATGAGTTATCAGTAGTAAATCTATTCATCACTTATAACTCATCATTAGGATTCTAAAACTTGGATTACTTAATCAAAAAAAAAGAAACACGATGCTTCAAAGATTTATCCCCCTCACTTTTGACAAGCAGCAGGTATTTTCACAAACTTCAGAATGGGCAAAACGTAATTGGATTAAAATGTTCGGTTTAGTTTTAATTGCATATGTACTTGTACATAAAGATTTAAATTTGCAATTAAATTTAAATGGAACAACTTCAAATACTTATCAAGCTTCAGCATTACCACTTGGTGAATCTCCAATGCCAACAGCAATGAATACTTCTTTCACTCATGTAGAAGAAGATATTAAGCCAACTGAAAGTACTCCAAAAAGGAAAAATGAAAAAACGAAATCTACCTCCCCAAAAAGTAAAGATCATAATCTCGCCAACACTTATTCTAACATGACTTATTCTTTTGGAAAAAATGAATCAGAGAAGAGTAAAACTTCTAAAAGAAAAAAACAAGAAGCTTATGTCAACCGCTTTGCAGATGTTGCTCAAAAGGAAATGACGAAATATGGGATTCCTGCGAGTATCACACTTGCACAAGGGCTGATTGAAACTAATGCAGGGGACAGTCGATTGGCAAAGCAAAATAATAATCATTTTGGGATGAAATGTTTTTCTAAAAAATGTGGAAAAGGACATTGCGCTAATTTCACAGATGACTCACATAAAGATTTTTTCCGAAAATATAAATCTTCTTGGGAGAGCTACCGAGCACATAGTAAACTTTTGATGGGCAAACGGTACCGACATTTGAAAAAGTTAGGAAGCGAAGATTACAAAGGTTGGGCTAGAGGATTGAAAAAAGCAGGATACGCTACCGATAGACGCTACGCTGAAAAGTTGATTAACATTATAGATGAATTGAAACTTTACCGGTTCGACAATGAGTAAACTACCCTTAAGTGAACCTGAAAATGGAACTTTAAAATTTTGATTTTTTGTCTTTCCCGATAGCTCGGGATTATAACACCACTCATTGAAGAACTAGCTTTGTTTCGTTTTAGAGGAAGGTCTTGTATTAGTACAGGGCCTTCTTTCTATATGCCTAGGTCGGAAAATTAATTATTATAAAATTTTCACAAATCGTTTTACAAAAAAATGCCCTTCAATTTGAACTCTTGCGAAATACATTCCTTGCGCTAAATCTGAAATATTTAACCGTTGAGTAAATAATCCATTCGCTTCTTCAAGTTTAAAACTTGAAACTGTAGTTCCCCGAGTATCAATAATATCGAGAGGAACCGATGAATTATTCAACGCTGGCATTTCAAATAAAATAAAATCATCCGAAGGATTCGGGTAGGCATTGATGAAGAAATTATTTTTTAAATCTTCTGTATCTGTAACGATAATTAAGGTTTGTTGAGTAGTATTTTTTCCACAAAGATTATTGACCGTTAATTTAGCAATATAGGTATCTCCAGGTTGATATTGATGAGTTGGATTAGGAAGAGAGCTAGTTGATCCATCTCCAAAGTCCCAAAGATAAACATCTCCAAAAAGAGAATGATTCGTAAATGTCGCTAAGTTATTCGTTATTGAATAATCAAAATCAGCTATAGGATCATCAATGATATGAATTTCAGTTTCAGCCATATCGTAACCTAATCCATTCAGAACTCGAAGAGAAACATGGTAGGTTCCCGTCTCTGTAAATGTAACTACATGTGGGCCATATTCTTCACTTGTACTAGGATTTGCAGCTACTCCAAAATTCCAAAAGAACTCATTTTCTACATTGGAGTTCGTCAAAAAAGTAATCGCTTCTTCTCCAATACAAAACGTATTCGTATTTTCTTCTGGATAAAAAATAAGAGATGCATCAGGATAAGTTGAACGTTCGTAAACTAAAAAATTATCCAAGAATAAATTATTTCCAAAACCATTTACATTCACAAATCGAATGGCTATGGAGTTGCCGATATAATTACTTAAATTAATTTTTGCAGTTTTCCAATGATAACTTTCTTGTGGAAACCATGCAGAAATTTGATCGGGAGCTGTAGCTAATTCATCTCCATCTTTTTCAAAAATAACTTCCTCAAAGTGCTCACCACAGTCTGTTGAAAGAATCACTTCTAATCCATCTGCAAAGTTATCATTGAACTGAGCGTAAGACCAATCGAATCTTAAAAATGGTTCTTCTGCCTCTGTCAGATCGATAACAACAGAATGTAATTCATCCTTTTCACCAGGAGCATTATAGCTATGATTATTCATGAAAATTGCTTGGGTCTGTTTTCCATCTCGACCAATGGTAGGAGTACTTTCCCAAGTAGCATCATTGTCATCATTTCGAGTAATCCATTTTTCTATATCTAAAATGGTATTATCAAAATCATCTCCGAAAGGAATAGGTTTTCCTTTGGAAATTTGAACATATTGATTTTTAGTTATTTGAGTAGATCCATAATTATTAGAGACAATTAAAGTGACATTGTAAGTTCCTTCTTCATTGAAAACGACTCTTGGATTAGCACTTGAAGCAGAAGTTCCATCAACATAAGTAATTGTGTTTGGAGAAAAACTCCAATTCCACATTGTCGGAATATTGATAGAATTATCAATGAACTGAACCTTTTGCTGAGGACATGTAATTAATTTATCTGCTTTGAAATTTGGATAAGGTTCAGAGTGAGCATCAAATAAGGCAATATTATCAATCGCGATGTCTGTCAAAAAATCATCTCCAGTCACGCCTCTAAGTCTGATGTTAATTATTTTATTAGAAAATGCAGACAAATCAATTTCTGTTTCTTGCCAATCATTTCCTTGTTCGCCGGTAAATGCAGGAACAATGTTATAAAACCAATCAGAACCATCAAAAACATCAATATGTAATCTCCCTGTATTGACTCCTTTCATGTGATACCAAAAGCTAAGAACAGGTTGTGATACATTAGAAAGATAAAAACAAGGACTCAATAAATAGGCTTCTTGATCAGTACATCCTCGTGATCCCTCGAGGTAAAGATATTTTCCATTGATCGTATTCGTATTTTGATCGAAGTCTGGTCCTGTTCCTGCGGTTGGGGTGGCACCTTGGTGAACTAACCAGTCAGTATCGTCACTTAAATGATTTGGATCATTGTACCATCCTGAACTTAAAATACATGGAGCATCACAAACTGTTTCTGGATCGCAATTTTGAAGGTTGTCAAAATTCTGAAAATAAGGAACTGTCGATCCAGTACTCGGAACAACTTCTAATTCAAAGGTCATAGCATCATTAAAAGTTGCTTGATCGTTAAGGAGAGAAGTCCATACTTTTAATTGATGATTACCAATTGTCGTTGCAGGGATTTTTTGATTAAAAGTATAATTAATAGTGACTCCTGGAGGGATCGAACTACTGTATAATTCAGAAACGACAGGCATATTATCAAGCTGATAAAAAACAGGAATATTCGATTGTAACGAACTTCCGGTATTTGAAATATTAATACTTACTGTCATTGCATTTTGAAAACAACTTTGCATTATTGAATTTGATGGAGAGGCAATACTGACGATGCTGACATCTATTCCCAAATCACAATTCAATAAATCTGTTCCATCACTAATTGCCAAAGATCGTCTTCCTTCCATTCCATTTTCACTAATAGCAGCAACTGAATACCAGTTTTCTTCGGAAGGATTATTAATTGGAATTTCGAAAAAAGGCATATCTGTGCTAGAGAAAACTTCCATGAATTTATCTCCTAACTTATAAATCAAATAAGTGCTAGCATTCGCCACAGGTTCCCACTCAATTCGAACCATGTCAGGGCAAACCTCTGCGATATGAACGTTTTGTGGAACGTCATAAATTGAAAATGGAGCAAGGCAAGTACTTTCTTCACCACTTCGTTTTATTCTGATTTTAGTTTGATTGCAAGCAACTTCTGGAATTTGCCAAAGAGTACTTCTTTTTTCGCCGCTAACTAAGCCAATTAGATTCCATGTAAGACCATTGTTATAACTAACTTCAATTTCGAAATTTCCAAAATCACCAAATGCATCCCAATGAATTTTTTCTGTTTCCCCAGCGACTAATTTTTCGCCTCCAAGAGGATAAGTGAGAGTGATATCATTTTGAATGAATTCATAGGTAATAAAATAAGGTTGTGTTCCTTGTGCAATAATTGCCCCTTCAACGAAGAAAGAAAATAATCCACTTTCAGGAAAATCAATCGTTACTTGTTCTACATTATTTAAATCATCAATGTCTCGAACTGCCGGTAAATTCAATAAGTTAGAATCAGGTGTACTATTTAAAACCCAAGGCAAATAACTTTGGTTAGAATTATTCTCTACTCTCAAATCTAGATCATTTACTAATGAAGGCGAACTAATTGTCGACCCTTCGTAATCATTCCAGTATAACATTACTTTCAATTGTTGTGTGCCATGAGGAACAGAAACGAAATAAGAGTGAGTATTAGAATGTCCCAAGACACCTTCAAAATATTGTTCATTTTGCAAAACATTCAATGCACGTCTCGCATTGATTCTTCCAAATCCATAGGAGAAATCTGGTCCTGCATTTCCCAAATCATCAGCGGTATTTAAAACGATAGATTTAACTAATGCTGAATTTGGAAATGTATTAGGATGTTGGTCCTCAAAGGCGTCATAGAGTTGAGCTAACACTCCTGCTACTCCTGGAGCTGCAGCTGAACTTCCATTGGCAGCAGCATAAGTATTGTTAGGTTGAGTCGAAAATTGAGCATCGCCATTGGCTGAAATATCTGGTTTAATTCTTCCATCATTAGCCGGACCACGACTACTTGTTGAGGACAACTGATCTTCAGCACCGACATTGGCTACAGTCAAAACATTCTTGCCCATTTTTACTCCACCAGTAATATTTCCCCAACCTTCACCTGCACCATAACCGCAATCTTCATTACCTGTATTACCAGCAGAAAAAACATGCATGAGTGAAGTATTATTTTTTACTTGATAATCTGCTAGTTGCGCCAAGTAAGTATATCCTCGATTACAACCATCACTATATGAAGTTGAAGTGATTAAAATATCTCGATTGTCATAAAGTGTTGAAGCTCTCTTTACTGCATCAAATTCATGAAACATATGCACCTCTGCATGACTTGCAGTACCTTCCATTCGAGGATCTAAATTTCCAGCACCTGCCAAAATACCCGCAACCATTTCTCCATGGCTTCCTTCGAAATCCCCTTGCACATCATCTTGGTGTGTTCTATTTTTAAAATCAATATGTGACTCAATCATTCCATCATCTCCAATAGCTACATTAATTCCTTCTCCATTGAATTGTGGGTAACCAGTAATTTGAGGTGTAAGAGAATTTGAGCGATGAATGTTTTTTCCAGGAATATATTCTGGCAAGTTTTCTAAATCTGCTGGCGAAATAAATTGTGTAATTGGGAAATTTGCAACAGTCATTAAGTCCGAATTATTGCAAATCACTACCGCGTTTACCTCATGAAAATACTCATGAACTTCAATGTTTTTATTTTGTAAAAACTGCTGAATATAAGTAGGAGTTAGGTTTTGATAATATTGTACCAGTACTTTTTCATCTGAAAGAATCGAAGGAGTAATTTTGTGATTAGCTTCCAATTTTGTGATGCTCCTAATATTTAATTCACGTAATTTTTCTTTGGAAAAATCCGAAGGAATGGCTGCTACATAAGTTCGATGTGGCAAATAATCGAAGAGTTGGATTCCTGCTTCTTCGATAGATCTTTTTTCTAATTCAGTTGGTATTTCGAAAAATTGGATGAGCCGATAAAATTGATTTTGAATAATATCATCGCGGGCAACTTCAGGAGAAGTCAAAAAAGAATTGAAATTTTCCACAGGAGTTTGGGTACCAGTCACGAGGAGTTGATCAAAATTTCCAATGTGCTTTTGGGCAAAAAGTCCATTGCTCAAACACATCAGAACCATCAAAAATGTAAGCGTTTTTGCTTGGTTCATAGTCAATTAAATTGTCTCGAGAGGGGTCGTAGAGGTGGAAAATTCACTATGAAGATAAAATTAAATGCTTGATTTTCAAAGGGTTTTGACTCATTGAGAGAAAATTAACAATTAATCTTAATTACATTCTTTGATCGAAGAATTTTTATCAGCATTAATTTTCCAACATTCATCAAAGATTGAACAATAGCAAATATCATATTCAAAGTTTAAATTTCTAATCACATTCATACTGTTTTCAAAGTTTTTATAAGTGATTTTAATAGCAATAATGGTTTCTTTTGGTGAGATGAAATAACCGTTTGGATCAGAAAAAGAGAGTCCATAATCAGCCTCTTTTGGGAAAATTTTATCCAATTCATTTTTAATTTCAAGATAAGAATTGATAGGTTTTTTATTTAAAGTCAAGATAGCAGAATTAATTCTAGCAGGACCAATTCCTTTATTCTCTATTTCATAAATAAATTCTCCTCCGCCTCCAAATGAATATCGTAAGTCTTGAATAAGATATGGAAAACAGCAGTTTTTTGTTGCGATTGCATAATCATTTGTTGCTCGCGCATGATGTTCGCTTCGTAAATTGAAACACATAATGCACCCAAACTAACGACTAAAGCAATGAAAGAAGTCACATCTGCTCGAGAGAATTTTGGGAAAATTTTTCTTGTTTCGTTTGGTTGAATTTCGCTCATTTTTTGTTTTTTTATTTTAGAAATTATAGCACTTCAAAGCTTTTATCCATAATTAAGTTCACCCAATTATCACTACTCACACCCATCAAAGTAAAGTTATAAGTTGCCCCTATTTGTAAAGGTTTTACTTGTCCAGGTCTCGTTACATTGAAAACCACATTGTCTAAATAATAATATTGGAAAAATAAGTCATTAGTATAAGTACCTGAAAGGGCATTGTTATTTTCATCGCTGATCACTTGAAAATAAATGAAGTTATCATTGGCAGTTCCATCTTGCCAATTGAAAATTGGTTCCATCGAATTTGTCAAATCTACTTGACATAATTCAGGAGCATATTGAGTTGGCTTTTCAAAATATTTTAATCGGACAGGTTTGCAATACCAAATGGTATCATTGGCAACAAAAGAAACTCGAGCCCAAACATCCTTGGTAGGTTTTGGCAAAATGAATCGCCGCAAAAAACCATTGAACAATGGTTCATGTGAAACATTTTTTTCCAAAAACAAATTCAGATTATTAGGATTATCATCACTACTTTCAGTTTCGTAATATTTAAAATCTGAAGCATTTAATTCAGGGTAAAAGAACATACTTAAAGGAAAATCTTCATCATCCATAAACCCTTCTTGACCACCTGCTGCACAAGCTACTAATTCATTAAAAGGAGTCAAATTTGGCTGCTCTTCTATTATAGACCGAAGTGTGTTTGGTAATTGAGCGGAATTATCTTTTTCACATGAAAAAAATAAAAAAGAGGCGAGTAGGAGATATAAAAAGTATTTTTTCATAAGAAACGATATTTCGATCTAAATCATTGACTATCAATTAAATAGATGAGTTATAGAAGGAATTTCATAAATTTTTTCAAATCATATTTTTCCCAAAAGTAAAAAATTGAAAAAAAATGAGAAAATACTATAATATCAGGCAGCATTTTATTGCAATTATAGGTCTTGTCAAAGTAATCTCTCTACATCCCGATACAAAAAGGGAAAGTTACAGAAAACTAAGAAGGGTATGTGAGTTTTGAGTGAATAGTTAATTTTCCACTCAATTCTCAGTACTTCTTGGAAAATTACATCTTGGATAAATTTTATTGATTTGATATGAAAAAACTTTTTTACATAGGATTATTTAGTTGTTTGTTGGTGTCGTGCAATCCTGACAAAGATATCTTTACACCTTTTGAGGTATTCTCTGAAGGGCTAATTACAACAACTATTTCAGGACAAATTTTGGATGGAATGAATCAACCTGTGGAGGGTGCTATAATAAATTTAGATGGATTGGATCGAACAAGTGATGTGAATGGTTTTTTCTACTTCAAAAATGTTCAAGTCGATTCAAAAAGAGCTGTTTTGAGTGTGAATAAAGATGGATTTTTTGAAGGAGGTAAAGCCGTTTTTCCTACTAAAGAAAGTAATGCTACACTCAAAATCCAATTATTAGAGAAAGCTGTTGTTGCCAATTTTGATGGTGAGGCAGGTGGAGAAATTACATTACCTGATGGAGTTATTTTAGATATCCCAACAGATGCAGTTTTAAGTCAAAATGGAACTGGATTTTCTGATGAGGTTGAAATTTCTGCCTACTCAATAAATCCTGAATTTTTAGAAGGCTTGCAAAAAATGCCAACTGACTTAAAAGGAATTTCAAATTCTGGAAGTGAAAAATTGTTAGAATCTTTTGGAATTTTTCTTTTCGATTGGAGTGATACAGATAATCAAAAACTAACTATTGTGCCAGGTAAAAAAGTAAAGATGAAGTTCCCAGTTTCAAATGGAGTAGGAGCACAATCGCCTTCGACATTAGGGCTTTGGTATTTTGATGTGGCTGCTAATACTTGGATTGAAGAAGGAACAGCGACTTTGCAAAATGGAAAATATGTGGCGGAAGTTGGGAAAACAGGTTTTTGGAATATTGCAATCCCTCATGAATTTGTTTCCGTAAAAGGAGCTTTGAAAAAACAGAGCGATGAGGTTTTAAGTAATATGCCATTTAGCATTGAGATTGAAAATGGAGGCGTTTTAGGATATGGATATGCAGACGAAGAAGGAAGGTTCAATGCGAATGTTCCTAAAAATTTAGCATCAAAAATTAAAGTACTCGATGAGTGCAACGATATTGATTACAGTACTACTATTGGAGCGTTGAGTATTGACTCTCAAATTAGTAATGTGAAAATTAATAATAGTGGTGATTTCTCCCATATTTCTGGGACACTATTAGATTGTAATGACAACAATGTCCAATCTGGATATATAATATTAAGTGTGAATACTAAAAACTATTTTTTCCCTTTTTCTGAAGGAATTTTTGAAGGCGATATTAATGCCTGTGATATTAATTCAGCAACGTTAGTGGCTTACGATGTGGAAAATTCAAAACAGAGTGAACCAATGCAATTAGAAATTTTTGCTAATACTGAAACGGGAGAAATTAGTGTATGTTTTTAATTGGAGAAAAGTAGAAATACTATTTCAAATTTTGAAAACGGGACAAAAAATTAGGGTATAGAAAAAGTTCTTTGTCAATTTAGTGAGTTCTTTGGAATATCGAATTGCGAACAAGGAACAAGGATTTGAGAAGTACTGAACTTAGATAAGTTCTGGTAAAAACTTCGCACATCATAACTCCTTGTTCGATATTCGTTATTCAAAAAAATGGAAGCCAATTCTGACAACAGCAATTTTCGGAATGACTCCCACTCAAGAATTCAAGAAATGGTAAGAAATATAATTCATTTAGCGATGAATTATACCCTGATTACCGTCCCAATTTTAAAATGCGTAAGTCGAATCCTAAGCAGATTCTGACTTACGTAATTTTGCGTTTAGCCTATTTTTAATCAAATAAAATCAAAATCAGAACCTTGCAGTTTGGGATTTTTTGCTTAATTTTAAGAAAGCTACTTATTTACCTTTTTTAATTTTAAAAAAAAACTCACCCAAATACCTTTTTTTGATTGCATTAAACAAACACATTGCCGTGAAAACGGTAGGCTAAAATAATCACACTTGAATCAAACAGAACTCATAACTGGATGCATCCGCGGGGATCGACAATGTCAAAAGGCATTGTTCCAACAATACTCTGGTAAGTTGTTGGCCGTATGCATACGATACACTCGTCACCGAATGGAGGCGGAAGATGTATTGCAGGATGCGTTCATAAAAATATTTAAGAACTTAGAAAAGTTTGAGGGCAAGGGATCTTTTGAAGGATGGATGCGTAGAATAGTGGTGAATACTGCTTTGAAAAATTATAACAAAAGCAGTTTCAAAAAAGAGAAAATAGGATTACAGGATTACCAAGAAGGTGCAATGGATCCAGATGTGATCGCATCATTGTACCAAGAAGAATTACTAAAAGTGATAGAAGAATTACCGAATGGATATCGGATCGTTTTTAATTTATATGTGATAGAGGGATTTAGCCATAAAGAAATTGCAAAAGAGTTAGATATACAAGAAAGTACTTCTCGCTCTCAATTAGTAAAAGCAAGGAAGATGTTGCAATCCAAAATATCACAAATAATGAGAATAGTAGCATGAAAAAGCACAAACAAACAGATCGAATCATAAAGGAGAAAATGGAGCAATACTCCATGGAAACTCCTATGCATTTATTTGCAGGGATTGCTGAGGCATTGGATGCTGATGCGGCACCTGCTCCTGCGCCACAGAAAAGTTCTTGGAAAAAAGGATATTGGATGTTAGCGTTACTAGCTTTGGTTATTAGTGGCAGCGGAGTTTGGTTTTTAACTTCAGTTGATAATTCATCAAATGAAGCCGGAACAGAAATGTCTATTAGTCTTAATAGTAATAATGTAAAAACAGATTTAGGAAAAATTAAAAACTTAGAAGATACAAACATAGCAAAAGAAGAAATCCCAGATATTAAAAATGAAACAAGCAATTCTTCAGCAAGTAATAGTCAAGCTAAAAGTAATGAAATTGAATTAAGTTCTTCTAATTTGAATATTTCAAGAGTCCCTTCTTTTGAAGAAAATAATGTTGAGCAAACAATTGCTGAAACATCTTCAACTGCAAATATTTCGAATGCTACATCAACAAGAAAGAATGCAAGTACTTCTTTCGAAACAACATTACCTAATGATATTTTAAATCAAAAAGGTGGAGGATTGGAAGAGGTTAATTCCTCAGAATCATCGGTTTCTAATCTTTCAGCTGAACAAGACAATACTACAGGGACAAATGCATCATTAGGAGAGCAACCTGTTGATGCAGTTTCAACTGAAAATATTATTTCAACTAAAGAAGCAACGGAGGAAATTATCAATTTGCCAAAATTAAATCAATTGGCTAATAGCTCAATTTCACATTCTGCACCATATAGATTAGCTGTAGAGCCTGCTTGTGGATTAAAACCAGATGGCTCTAAAGTTAAATTTACGACATCTATTGATGTATTTTTCTCTCCTGATTATGCAAATCAAATATTAGAATATAAATCAGAAGATTTCAGAGAGCATGCTCAGCAAAGAACAAATACTGAAAAACCATATTACTCTTTTAATACAGGAGTGAGAGTGAATTTTTTGACTGAATATGGTTGGGCTATTCGAACAGGATTAGTTTACACTCAGATCAATGAAATTTTAGAAACTCAATATACTGAAATCGTAACTACGCTTGATGCCAATGGAAATGTGATTGGAACGACTGAAGGAACTCGAGATGTGAATATCAGAAACAAGTATAAAATGATTGATATTCCAGTTATTTTTGGATATGAAGTTCCGATGAAGAAATTTGACTTAAATGTGAATGGAGGAGTTTATATGAATTTGATGTCAAAACAAAGTGGAGCATTCTTTTCTCCAATTGAAGATCGAGTTGTTTATTTTACAGAAGGGCATCCTGATGATTATGATATATTTAAAAACAATATTGGATTAAGTGTATTCATGGGGCTTGGATTTAATTTTGATTTGACAAGCGCATTTAATGCAAATAAAAAGACACAATTAATTGTTGAGCCACATGCACGTTTTTATCCGAAATCGTTTGCATTAGATAATTATATTTTGAATCAAAAATATTTTTCAACTGGTGTGATGATTGGATTGAGAAGAGATTTGTAACCTCTGTCCCTTAAAGGGGAATGAAAAATAAATTATATTTTAAAATTAGAAGAGCCATCTTGAATATTCAAGATGGCTCTTCTAATTTTTTATAAAGAAACCTAGTGACGTTTTTTTTCAAAAAAAGAACTCATCAGTTCCCCACATTCTTGATGTGAAATCCCAAACTCGACTTTCGTTTTTGGATGTAACATTCTTTTTCCATAAATCATAAAACCGTTTTTATCATCACTCGCCCCATAAACGATTTTCCCAAATTGAGCCCAACCAGCGGCACCTGCACACATCGGACAAGGTTCCAATGTTACATATAAAGTGCAATCGTGCAAATACTTATTTCCTAAATGGTCTGCTGCAGCGGTAATTGCTAACATTTCTGCATGAGCCGTAACATCATTCAATAATTGAGTTTGATTGTGTGCTCGAGCAATAATTTGATTATCGCAAACAACCACAGCACCTACAGGAATTTCTCCCTTTTCAAAAGCCTTTTTGGCTTCTAAAATGGCTTGTTTCATAAAATGAATATCAGAATGTACGCTGAGCATATTTTTCTCTTTTAGAGGAATCGAAGGAATATTGAATATCGACTTAAGGAAAAATTCCTAGTTTTTTTACAAAAAAATTAAAAACCTTTCAGCTGACAAAACATTTTTGGATAAATCCTTGTTGATAATTTCTTTTTTTTAAAAAAATTCTAACTTTGCGCATGGAAATACAAAAAACAGTCAATCAGACGATTCAGTCTTATCAGGATAAATTTTTAGAAGAGTCTCTAACCTTCGACGATGTCCTGCTCGTTCCCCGCTATTCAGAAGTTTTACCTCGTGAAGTTGATATATCAACTCAGTTGACGCGTGATCTTCGATTAAACATTCCTATAGTTTCTGCTGCCATGGATACTGTGACCGACAATAAGTTGGCCATTGCTATCGCACGTCAGGGAGGAATAGGAATGATTCATAAAAATATGTCGATCGAAGCTCAAGCAGAACAGGTACGAAGTGTAAAGCGATCAGAAAGTGGAATGATCATCGACCCCGTTACTTTGGGAGCTGATGCTAAAATAGGAGATGCTTTAGCATTAATGAAAAAGTATAAAATAGGTGGGATTCCAATCGTAGATGAGAATAATATTCTAACTGGAATTTTGACTAACCGAGATTTACGTTTTGAAACTAGAGTGAATCGACCAGTCAGAGATTTAATGACTGCTGAGAATTTGGTAGTTGCACCTATTGGAACGGACTTAAAACAAGCTACTCAGATTTTACAAAAGCATAAAATTGAAAAATTACCAGTAGTTGATGATTATGGAAAATTAGCTGGGTTGATCACATACAAAGATATCATGAAGGTGGAAGATTACCCTAATTCATGTAAAGATGCCTATGGGCGATTAGTGGTTGGAGCAGCAGTAGGAGTAACTCATGACATTATGGAAAGAGTAGATGCATTGGTTAATGTAGGTGTAGATGCAATTACTGTAGATACAGCTCATGGCCACTCAAGAGGTGTGTTAGATGCAATTAAATTGGTCAAAGAAAAATATCCAGACTTACAGGTGATTGGTGGAAATGTTGCAACTGGTGCAGGTGCTTTAGCACTTGTGGAAGCAGGGGTAGATGGAGTGAAAGTAGGAGTTGGTCCAGGAAGTATTTGTACGACAAGAGTTGTTGCAGGGGTGGGAGTTCCTCAACTCTCTGCGATTTTTAATGCAGCTTCAGCTATCAAACATACAGGTGTTCCGATTATTGGAGATGGAGGAATTCGATTCACAGGTGACATTGCGAAGGCAGTTGCAGCTGGAGCGGATACGATCATGGCAGGTTCTCTTTTTGCAGGAGTAGAAGAAGCTCCAGGTGAAACGATTATTTATGATGGTAGAAAGTTTAAAGTATATCGAGGAATGGGATCTTTGGGAGCAATGGAATTAGGATCGAAGGATCGTTATTTCCAAGATGTGGAGGATGATATTAAAAAATTAGTACCTGAAGGAATTGAAGGTCGAGTACCATTTAAAGGATCGTTGGCAGAGGTGATGGTTCAGTATATTGGTGGACTTCGAGCAGGAATGGGATACTGTGGAGCAAACTCTATTAAAGAAATGCAAACTTCAAGTTTTGTAAAAATAACTGCAGCAGGTGTACATGAAAGTCATCCACATGATGTGGTGATTACGAAAGAAGCACCTAATTATAGCAGAAGATAAAATTATAAATCCGTGGCACGGTTCCAAACCGTGTCACGGTTAATCCTTCCGATGAAACTACCTAAATCTTTCTACCTCCGAGAAGACGTACTCCAAATCAGCAAAGACCTCCTTGGCAAATATCTCGTCACTAAATTTGATAATAAAACTACTGTTGGAAAAATCGTAGAAACGGAAGCTTATCGAGCACTCGATGATAAAGCTTGTCATGCCTATGGAAATAAATTGACAGATCGAACAAAAACCATGTTTGAAGAAGGAGGAACTTCTTATGTTTATTTATGCTATGGAATTCATCATTTGTTTAATGTTGTAACTGCTCCAAAAGGTATAGCTCATGCTATTCTAATTCGAGGTATTGAACCAATCGAAAATGTAAATGTAATGTTACAACGTCGAAATTTTGAGAAGCTAAAATATAATCTCACCGCAGGGCCAGGAACCTTAACTAAAGCGTTAGGTATTTCTACCAAAAATAATGGTACAAGTCTCACAAATGAAAAAAGTCTAATTTGGATTGAAGATAGAGGTGATATTATTTTAGAAAAAAATATCATTGCAAGTCCTAGAGTAGGAGTTGGGTATGCCGAAGAATGTGCATTATGGGATTGGCGATTTAGGGTGAAAGAGTCAAAATGGACAAGTCGGGTTAAGTAAAAGAATCCAAAAACTTAAGAGTAGTTTTTGGATTCTTTTTTACTTCAAGCAAATGCGAGTGAAATTATTTTTCTACCATTTTTTTATCTTTACCATTTGCATAAGTTATGTTTACCCATACTTCCCCACGCATTAGCGTACGTAATTTTTCAGGATTTAATTCAGCCCACATCGCCTCAATATCTTTATCAGGATGAGCATCTTGCCATACATTTGAAGGAGTGGCTTTGGCCATTTGGGTCATACTCTCATATGTATCGAAAGTCATAAAATCATATTGATATTCTGTTCCATAAGGCATCGATCTACTTAGAAAATGCCAATTTTGTCGATAACCTTGTTTTACAGAAATCTTATGAGCTGGTTGGAAAGTCTTTAATTCCATTCGCATATATTCATTATACTTGTCTGGTTTACTTTGCATTCTATTGGCTACGATTACCTTTGCAGCTTCTCCGATTTTGGAATTGGCGGAGGCGAGTAATCTAAAAGCTTCATTCCAAACTAAATCTCTCGCATCTTCTGTTCGTTTATCTAGTTTATCAAACTTCAAATTAGGATGAATCTTTTTCATTCGTTCTTCATATCCATCCCAGGCATTCTCAAGTTGCTCAATGTTTTCAAAGACATTTATAGTTACAAAATCATATTCTGTATTTTTTCCACTAGGGAAATTAACACTATAAACCGCCCAATATAGCATTCGTCCATCTTTGATTTCTTGATTCATAAAAGGTTTCCAAATTTCTCTTTCCATATGTGCATAATCACCATTCTTACTTTTCATGTAGGAGAAAACCACAATTGGATCTTCTTTTTCTACAGTTGCATCTTGAGCTTGTAGAGGTGAAATATTTGGAGCAAGAAAAACTAAAAGGAGGCATATTCCTAATGCCTTGAAATAAAGAGTTTTCATGGTAGTTTTTTTTTAATTCCTATTTGAATAGACCAAAAGGAATAGTGAATAAATACCTTTTTAAAAAAGGTTCTTGGAGAATAGAATATAGTATTTGAAAGGGAGAATTTGTATATTTGTTGTATTGCAATATAGTAAAAAAGCGGAATATTGAATTGTTTTTATTTGTTTTTTTAAAATTTTGTTTCATGAAAAAAAGCTGAACATTGATTACAATGTTCAGCTTTGGAGAATAGAAAATAGTCTATATGACTTATTTTTCATCTTTAATCATAAAACCTAACTGCTCCAAGTCCTTATAAAAATCAGGGTAAGATTTTACCACAACCATTGGTTCCTCAATTTTTATTTCTCCAAAAAAAGCCAAGGGGGCAAATGCCATTGCCATTCGATGATCTTCGTAGGTTTCGAAAGTTGGGTTTTCGACTACAGCTTTTCCTTCTGTCATGTGAAAAACTTTGTCAGAGTTTTTAGAAAACTTAGGAGGTAATTTGGAAAAGAAAACTTGCACCTTTTGCAATTCATTTTGCAGCGCAACAATTCGATCAGTCTCCTTGATACTCAAAGTATCTAGCCCAGTAAACAATCCCATCGTCCCGAGTCCGCCACAAATCACCGCCAAAGTTTGAGCAATGTCTGGACATTCTAGGAAATCATATTCGAACATTTGAGTTGGTGCATTTCCTGATTTTTTTAAATGAATTCCTTTATCGTTAAAAGTAGAAGTGATTCCAAATTGCTCTGCCATTTTTACAATAGCAGCATCACCCTGTGTACTTTTTTCAAACAAACCATTTAATTGTAAATCAACTTCATCTGCCAAAATTGCTAATGAAAAATGATAGGATGCAGCGGACCAATCTGCTTCAACTATAAAATCTTTCCCTTCATATTTTTGTGGAGCGATAGAAATTGTATTGCCTTTCCAATTGTGTTGCACACCAAATTCTTCCATTAATTTCAAAGTCATTTGAATGTATGGAACAGATACAATTTTTCCATCCAAAGTTAATTCTAAACCATTCGGAAGAGTAGGAGCGAGCATCAAAAGAGATGAAATATATTGACTACTAGTGTTCGCAGATATTGAAAGTGTGCTTTTCCAATCTGTTTTAGTTTCTCCAATTTGTAGAGGTGGGTAACCTTCATTTTCCAAATATTTAATATCAGCTCCTAATTCACGAAGTGCTTCCACCAAAATCCCAATCGGTCGTTGTTTCATTCGATCAGAGCCTGTGAGAATTTGAGTTCCTTTTTGCGCAGCTAAATATCCAGTTAAAAAACGAAAAGTAGTTCCTGCGTGACCAGTATTTAATTCTACTTGTTCACCTTCTTCTTGATTGGCAAATTCTGCTAATAATTTTTCTAATGTGATGGTATCCTTAGAGGTAGAAATTCTTTTGATGGAAAAATCTTGGCCACTCAATGCTCGAAGAATAAGAGCACGATTACTAATACTTTTTGAACCATTCAAAGTGATTTCTCCTTTGATGATTTTATCTGATTTGGAAATTAAATAAGCCATTTTAATAAATAATTAAAATTGAAGAATGAAATAAATAAGTTGTGGTTCGATTTGGCTGGCTAGGAAAAAATAAAAAAACCGTAGTGCGAAACTACGGTTTTTTTATTTGATAAAATCTTATGCTAAAAAGGAATTACTCTTTTGGAGAATCATCTTTTGGAAGTGCGCCGTGGTCTTTGTCTCTAGCTCTTCGCTCATCTCTTTCTTCCTTTTTTTGACGACGTCTTTCTTCCCAACGTTTTTGATTTTCTTCATCAGATTTGTTGTACGCCTTGATGATTGATTTTACTAATCGGTGACGAACAACATCTTCTTCATCTAATTTTGCCAAACCAATGCCATCTAATTCTGTCAAGATATCAATGGCTTGATACAGCCCAGAAACTTGATTTCGAGGCAAATCAATTTGAGATAAATCTCCATTAATAATTGCTTTTGCAGAAGGTCCGATCCGAGTCAAAAACATCTTTAATTGCATCGGAGTCGTATTCTGAGCTTCATCCAAAATGATAAAAGCATTATCCAAAGTTCGTCCTCTCATGAATGCCAAAGGAGCAACTTCGATAGTTCGATCAGCCATAAATTTAGCCAATTTTTCCGCAGGAATCATATCATCCAATGCATCATAAAGAGGTCTTAAGTATGGATCAACTTTATCTTTCAAATCACCAGGTAAAAATCCTAAACTTTCTCCCGCTTCAACAGCAGGTCGAGTCAATACAATTTTTTTAACGATTCGATTTCTCAAAGCTCGAACAGCCAAAGCTACTGCTACATAAGTTTTACCAGTACCAGCTGGGCCGAGTGCGAAGACAATATCATTTTTTTCAGAAGCCTCGATAAAAGCTTTTTGATTTCGAGTTTTCGCTTTGATGACTTTGCCAGCTCGTCCGTGAACTATTGTGGCATTAGATGAACCTGTTCCCAATTTGCTTTCGAAAGGTCGTCCTCCAGCCATCAAATCTTCGACAGTTTGAGTTGTCAATTCTTTGTGATCTCTGAGCATACGAACCATTTGCTCCAATTTGCTTTTCGCATTTTGGGTATCCTTTTTTTCGCCAGCAAGTTTTAGACTATTTCCTCGGGAAGTAATTGTTACATCAGGGTAAGCTTTTCTTAAAAGGTTGAGTTTGGAATTTTTTTCTCCATAAAGTTCTACCAAATCAACGCCATCTACGGTAAGAATAATTTCGCTCAATATGTTTTTTTTTAAGGTAAAATTAAAAAACTGAACCGATGGAGATTTTGAAAATGGAAGTATTTAAGTTGAAGTTCTTTCTATTTTCAAAATTTTGAAAGGAGCAATTTTTTAAAAAAATAATACTTGTTCTAAAAAATTATATATTTCCTGTAAATTTAGGCTTTTCATAGTAAAACTATGATTTCATTTACCACTATTTAAATTTTGAAACACTTTATTAAAAAATAACATTCCAAAATTATGCCTATTGTCACTCTTACTTCTGATTTTGGTTTAAACGATTATTATGTTGCTTTGATAAAAGGGGCAATGTTATGTGAAAACCCTAATCTAAATATAGTAGACATAACTCACAACATCAATAATTATGATATAGTTCAGGCGGCTTTTATTTTAAAAAATTCTTATCAAAGTTTTCCAAAAGGCACCATTCATATCTTAAGTGTCAATAGCTTTCATGATAGAAAACGAAAGTTTTTGGCGATTAGACATAATGAACACTATTTTGTTGGACCAGATAATGGGATTTTTTCATTGTTATTTGATGAAATACCTGAGGATATTTACAAATTAGATTTCAGTAACAAAGGTACTTTTCCTCTCAAAACTGTTTTTGCACAAGCGGTTGGACATATTTCGAAAGAAATGCCATTTAATGAAGTTGGAATTCCAGTTGAAGGAATTGTGGAACGAATTACTTTTCAACCTGTACTTGGGCCATCCCAAATTCGAGGAGCGGTAATTCACATTGATAAATATGAAAATGTAGTGGTAAACATCTCGCGAAAATTATTTGAACAAGTTTGGGACAAGCGAGATTATGAAATTACTTTTCGAAGAAATGATCCAATCGATAAGATTTATAATAATTATTATGATGTCCCAATTGGCGAAACACTTTGTCGATTTAACTCTGCTGATTTTTTAGAAATATCAATTAATATGGGAAAAGCAAGTAGTATGTTGGGATTGAAAATAGAAGATACTGTTCAAATTGATTTTTCACCAGTTAGCTAAAGGAGAACGTAGTTTTATTTCATAAAAGGTTCTTTTTAAAAAAAGTTGTTAAAAATATATTTTGAGGATATGATAAAACGAGTAGTAAAACTTACCTTTAGAGAAGATGAAGTAGAAACGTTTTTAAATAATTTTGAAAAAAATAAATTGAAAATCCGAAGTTTTGAAGGTTGCCATCATTTAGAACTTTGGAGAGATAAGTACCAGCCCAACGTTTTCTTTACCTATAGTTTTTGGGAAAACGAAAACAAATTAAACGCCTACCGTGACTCTGAACTTTTTAAAAATGTTTGGAGTAAAACTAAAATTCTTTTTTCTGATAGGCCACAAGCATGGAGTATCGATTTAATTTGGGAAGGAAAATAATTTAGAGAGTTAAAAAAATTATGCACCATTTATAATCAATAAATTTGAACGATAACAGACGAAAATTTCTCCAAAAAATAGGTGGAGCGGCAGGAGCACTTACCTTTGCTCCGTTTTTAAATACTGCCTGTTCTAAAAAAATACAATCCAAAATTTCAGAGTATAAAGATTGGTCAGCCGATGACTTGGCGTGCAATGAAGAGTTTTGGTATCAGGTCAAACAAGCATATACTGTTTCCACGAATATGGTCAATCTAAATAATGGAGGAGTTAGTCCTTCACCTAAAGTAGTGCAAGATGCAGTAGAAAGATATAATAGATTAAGTAACGAAGCACCAAGTTATTATATGTGGCGAGTTTTGGATCGAAATCGAGAAGGATTACGAAAAAAGTTAGCTGAATTAGCAGATGTGTCACCAGATGAAGTTGCGATTAATCGGAATGCTTCGGAGGCTTTAGAAACGGTAATTTTTGGCTTGCGGTTGAATAAAGGGGATGAAGTTGTATTGACAAAACAAGATTATCCCAATGTGATCAATGCATGGAAGCAACGAGCTTTGAGGGATGGTATCGTTTTGAAATTTATTTCTTTTGATTTTCCAATTGAGAATAAAGAAGAGATTGCTCAAAAATTCGCAGACGCTTTTACTTCAAAAACCAAAGTAGTAAACATCACTCACATGATTAATTGGGTCGGACAAATCCTTCCCGTCAATGAAATCGCGGCAGAAGCTAGAAAAAGAAATATTGAAGTCCTTGTCGATGGAGCACATTCTTTTGCTCACCTTGATTTTAAAGTATCAGATTTAGATTGTGATTATTTTGGGACGAGTTTGCATAAATGGTTGTGCGCACCTTTTGGAAGTGGGATGTTGTATGTGAAAAAAAATAAAATTAAAAACTTATTTCCACTATTTGCAGGCGAAAATCCAGAAGGCGAAAATATTAAAAAGTTTGAATCGCTTGGCACTCGATCATTTGCCATTGAGCAAGCAATAGGGCAAGCTATCGATTTCCATCATTGGATAGGTGCTGTCCGAAAGCAAAAGAGACTTCAATATCTAAAGAATTACTGGATGGAGAAGGTGATGAATCTTCCAAAAGTGAAAATTCATACTTCACTAAAACCTGAGTTTGGATGTGCAATTGGACTTTTTTCTGTTGAAGGAAAAACACCTGCGGAGGTAAGTAATATTCTTTTCAGAGATCATCAAATACATACGGTGGGAATTAATTGGGAAAATATTCATGGCGTCCGGGTAGCTCCAAATGTATATTCTACGACGAAAGACTTAGATCGATTAATTTCAGGAATAAAAGCCTTGGTTCAAGATTGATCAATTTTTTCAAAGGATGGAAGAGATGAGCCTTTAAGATTAAAAGAATATCGAATTTCATGTTAAATAACAAATGTAGTTTTAATTTAATATGGAAAAATACTGCTACTTTTTTTACCTACCGAAATATAAAAATATCCTTATATATTATTTTTTTAAAAAGCAAATACCTATTTTTGATTTAAGTGACTGAAAAAATGCACTAAAAAAGATAGAGACTCCGTATATATTAAGAAAAGAACTGATTTGTGTTGCAAAGAAAAAATGTTCATCTTTGTAATAAATTACGTTGAAAATAAACTATTGTGTTATTTTAGCGTAGTCTTTACTCTTTAAAACTAGGGTTTCCTATCTCTAACTGTTCAAACTGATTTCCCCCGAGCTGATACAATTAAAACCTATCAAGCGATATTAAAGCACTTTTATTTCAAATTGCAATGCAGCAATGTGAAATAAAAATCGATATATAAGTCATTAATTCATAAATAAAAACATTCACGATTGAAAACACTTTACTCCTTATACAAAGGCTTTGGTGTATTTTTACTATTGAGTATATTTAATATTCAAATGAATGCCCAGGACATTCATTTTTCTCAATTTGGAAATGCGCCCATAAATCTCAGCCCAGCCCTAACAGGTATATTTGGTGGCGATGTTCGTTTCGTTGGTAATTATAGAAGCCAATGGGATCCTTCCGTGTCTTATCTTACCTTCTCGGGAGCCGCTGACATGAAATTTGATAAGTTTTGTTCGAACCATGATCAATGGGCGGGAGGACTAATATTTAATTATGACCAAGCTGGTGACTCAAAATTGAGTCTTACACAACTGGCATTAAATACCTCATATACTCAGCGTATTAATGATAATAATTTCATGACGTTGGGTGTCCAACTAAGTGGTTACCAAAGAGCTTTCAGTACGGAAGATTTAAAATGGGGTAGCCAATTTGGGGTAAGAGCTTTTGATCCAAATCAAGCTTCTGGAGAAACTTTTACAGATGAAAGTACTTTCTATGGAGATTTTTCTGCTGGATTGAATTGGCATTTTCAAAAACCGAATTCTCAAAGTAATTGGGATAACCAGAAACGAACTAAGCTTGATCTAGGCGTTGGTCTTTTTCATATCAATCAACCAGATAAGAGTTTTTATGATAATGATATGAGCGACAATCTTCCTATGCGACTAGCATTATATGGATTAGGTACTTTTAAAATATCAAAACCTCTAGATTTAGTTTTGGTTGGAATGTACCAAAGTCATGGACCTCATGAGGAAATTGTAGTCGGAATTGGTGGAAAAATCCACTTAATCAATGAGCTTACCTCTCAATTGAACATTCTTTTTGGAGTAAATTTCCGATTAGGAGATGCATTTATACCTAATGTAGAAGTAGGGTACAATTCTTGGAAATTTGGATTAAGTTATGATTGGAATACTTCAGGATTTAATGAGGTGACTAATGGTAGAGGAGGTATCGAATTATCAGCAGCTTATATTTTTGTTAAGCCCCAACTTGGTACATTCAAAAACTGTAATCCTATTTATTAAAAAACAATTACTCGAAACCGGTTAAAAAAAGAAAATACAACAAGATGAATAAAATATATACTCTCCTAATATTTACTCTTTTTTTGGGAATGAGTTCATCGTATGCTCAATCCACAAGTCTTAGATCTATCGAAAAGTCAGCTGAAAAAGCTATGGAGAATAAGGATTTCTATTCTGCATTGCAATATTATCGAATGACTACTACTCAAAGGTCAATAAAAAAAGATTCTACTAAGTTGGCAAAACAAATGTACAAACTTGGAGATGCAGCTCGACAATTCAAGGCATATGATGTTGCTAAGGATGCATATGAAATGGTAATGGCTAGTAAAAGTAGAGCGGATCACCCATTAGTTGAATTTTGGTTAGCAAGAGTTTATCATAGTCAAGGCAATTATGATAAAGCAATTGGGCATTATTCTAATTTTGCAAAAGAAGCTGGACAAACTCCTAAAGGCTCAACTGTAAATGAAAAACAAGAATATGCAGCAGTAGCTGAAAGTGCAATTCAGAATTGTAAATGGGCAAAAAATCAAAGAGAATTTACAGGCTTTAAAATGGATTCATTAAGAAGCGTAAATACAGCTGCGACTGAATTTGCACCATTGGAGCATAATAGTAGCATGTACTATTCTGCCTTGGAATATGATAAGGCGAATTTCTGTCCTAATCCAAATTCTGAAGTAACTCGCTTATACACTTCTGATTATTCTGGTACAGGCGGAACAACTAGTCCAATTAATTGGGCAAAAGAAGAAAAAGGAAAATTTGTAGCACATACGGCATTTAATGGAAATGGAGATAGAATGTATTTCACTATTTGTAATAGAATAAATGCGGCAGAATTTGAATGTGAAATTTACTACAGAGATAAAAGTAGTGGAATGTGGGGAGACGCCATTAAATTACCAGAGGAAGTAAACTTGACAGGAACAACTAGTACTCAACCTAATATTGGATATGATGAAAATTTAGGTAAAGAACTTTTATTTTTTGTTTCTAACCGAGCAGATAGTTTAGGTGGAGCAAATAGTGATATGAATATTTATTGCAGTATTATCGAAGCAGATGGTCGAGTAAGTGCACCTAGTAAGATTGATGTGAACACGGCAGAGGATGATGTTACTCCATTTTTTAATAAAGCAAATAAGACACTTTATTTTAGTTCGAAAGGATACCAAGGATTTGGTGGATATGATATTTATCAAGCTGAACAAAAAGGAAGCGGATTTGCTGATCCTCTACCTTTAGAAAAACCAATCAATAGTAGTTATGATGACTATTATTTTTCTGCTGATGATAATTTGGAAACGATTTATTTTTCTACCAATCGATTGGGGGTTACTTATGAAGATGAAGGATTAGAAACTTGTTGTGATGATATTTATAAGTTAGAAATCATTAAAATTAATCTAGATGTAGCTACATTTTGTAGAGAGATAACAGATTTAGACAGTCTTAATAATTGTAAAGTGTCATTATACGAAGTAGAGGAAACTGGAAATGAACGATTTATTGAGGAAAAACAAGTAGAAACTAGAAGTTCTTATACTTTTCAATTGGAATTAGAAACTGATTATATGGTTGTTTCAACTAGAGAAGGAAAATGGACTGGAGATACAAGCTATGTAAGTACAAAAGATTTAAGCGAATCACAAACACTTTATACAAAACTGACTCATAAACCAGAAATGATTGTGAGTGCATTTAATATTGAAACTGGTGATACATTAACTGGTTGTACTTTCTCTTTTATGGAGGTAGAATCAGGCGAAACCGTTTTTACTACAACTCAACCTAATGATGATGATATTTATGAAAGGTTATCACCTGGAAAAGATTATAAAGTGATTGCTACAAAAAACAGTTTTGATAACTCTGAGGAAGTTTATTTTAATACAAATGATATTAAATGTAAACCATTTGAAGCTTCTCTTTATTTAAAACCAAGTTGTTTAAATTATGATGAATATGGATTAGAAATTTATCTATATTTTGAAAATGATGTACCAGGAAGAAGAACACTTACTCGAGCACAAAGAAGAGAAGTGGAAACATCTGCCTATTCGTATGAAAGACTTTATAATAGTTATATTAGACAATCATTGATTGATACTTTTATTGCTGAAAATGTGAAATCAACTTACGGTTATGCTAGTACTCAAGAAGCAACTCAAGCAGTAGAGTCATTTTTTAGAGATACAGTAGGTACAGAAGGTATGGATAAATTAGAATTGTATGCTCAATTTTTGAATGAAGTATGTCTGGATGAAGGAGCGATTTATCAAATAGATGTAATGGGAACTACTAGTCCAAGAGCAAGTGATGCTTATAACTTAACGCTGTCAAAGAGACGTATTAATAGTGTTGAGAAATATTTGAGAAATTATCAATATAAATATACTGAAAATGGTATAGAAAAAGTGAAAAGTCTAGGAGACATAATCGGTAAAAATATTCTATTAAAACTGGATCCACGAGGAGAAAAGAATTCGAAAAATTCAGGAATCCCCGCTGCTTATGGTGATCCAAGGTCTATATATAGTTTAGATGCATCTAAGCAAAGACGAGTGAAGTTATATAACTTCAAAAAAATTAGTGATAGCATCGGAGCGGTAAAAAGCAAAAAAGCTGATTCTGTTTCTGGAGAGGAATAAAGAATAAACAGATGAATACTTTAATTTCAAACAATCAAAATCCCAACTTGCATACATAAACTTTGTATTATGAAAAAGATTTTTTTACTAAATATATTCGCATTGATATTGGCTTCTATTCAGGTGTCAGCACAATGTACGATCCAAGTTGTTACTACTGATATCACAACAGAGACTTGTGTAGGAAGTAGTGATGGATCTGCTACGGCGACTGCAGCTGGTATCGCTCCATTTAGTTATTTGTGGAGTGACGGTCAAACTACAGCAATTGCTACAAACCTAACAGCTGGAACCTATACGGTAACGGCTACAGATGATGTAGGGTGTACTGGAACAGCAGAAGCTGAAATTATATTAGATCCTGAAGGGATTTGGTTAATGTTTACTTCGACTCCTGTAACTTGTAATGGAGGAAGTGATGGGACAGCTTATGTAAGTGTTATGACTGGGGTAGCTCCTTATACTTATATATGGAATGACCCTGCTGGAACTACAAATGCAACTCCAGTAGGCTTAGCTGCAGGTCAATACACAGTTACAGTTACAGATTCAAATGGATGTTCTAATTATGGACCTGTAACTATTACAGAACCAACTGCAATAGTCCTTGTTTCGACTACTACAAATGAAAGTTGCTTTGGATCGGCAGATGGAACGGCTTCGGTTACTGCTTCAGGTGGAACTCCAGGTTATACTTATTTATGGAGTAATGGGGATACAACGGCAACAGCAGCTAGTTTAACTGCAGGAGATTATGTAGTAACAGTAACAGATGCTAATGGATGTCCTTCTACTGCAACTTTAACGGTTGATTTGACAAATCCTCAAATAGTTATTTCAGGAACTTCAACTCCTGTGTCATGTTTTGGAGGAAATGATGGAACAGCAACAGTAACAGTAAATTCTGGGAACGGGCCATTCTCTTATTCGTGGAGTAATGGAGGAACTAATGCGACAATTTCAGGTTTAGCAATAGGGGATTATACTGTAACAGTTACAGGTGCAGATGGATGTACCTCGGTAACAACTGTAACAGTTCCTGGACCACCTGAATTAACTGTAACAACGACAACAACAATTAATGTTTCATGTAATGGAGGAAGTGATGGATCTATTACTGTTACTTCTAATGGAGGAACTGGTTCGATTACATATTTATGGAGTAATGGCGAAACGACAGAAACGATTTCTAGTTTATCTGCAGGAACTTATACAGTAACTGCAACGGATGGAAATGGATGTACTGCGACAACATCGACTACCATAACAGAGCCAACTGAATTAACAGCAACCGGAACAGGAACGAACGTAACTGTAAATGGAGGAAATGATGGAACAGCAACAGTTACTCCTTCAGGAGGAACTCCACCATATACCTATTTATGGAGTGACGGACAGACAACAGCAACTGCTACAACTTTGACAGCAGGAACTTATACTGTTACTGTTACGGATGATAATGGATGTACAACAACTACAATTGTTGAAATACCTGAACCACCATCTTTAACTATTACTCCAACTCCCGATACTTGTGGATTAAATGTTGGAACTGCAACAGTTATCGCAACAGGTGGAACTCCTGGATATACTTATTTATGGAGTAATGGAGACACTACACAAACAATTATAAACCTTAATGCAGGAGATTATACTGTTACTGTTACAGATGCAATTGGACTAACAAGTTCTATTTCTACAACTGTTACGGAAGAAGGTTCAACTATTATTGCAACAACAAGTCACTCTAATGAAACTTGTGTAGGAAGTATGGATGGACATGTAGCAGTAAGTACAACTGGAGGTGTTGGACTAATGACTTTCTTATGGAGTAATGATTCAACAACTGCTGTAGTAAATAATTTATCAGTTGGAACTTATACAGTTACTGTAACAGACGAAGTTGGTTGTACAGCAACTTCAACTGAAACTATTGAGCTTTCTCCTGAAGGAATTTGGGTAGATATTACAATTACTCCTGTTTCCTGTTTTAATGGAAATGATGGAAGTGCAACAGCAATTGTAACTACAGGTGTTGCACCTTATACATATGCATGGAGCAACGGTGGAGATACAACAACAACTATTACAAATTTAATAGCAGGTGATTATACAGTAACTGTTACAGATGTGAATGGTTGTATTGGTATTTTTACAGCAACAGTTACCCAACCAACTCAATTAATTGCAACCACGACATCTACAAATACTACATGTGAATTACCTAACGGAACAGCAACAGTAACCGCGACTGGTGGAACACTAAATTATACTTATGAATGGAGTACTGGAGATTCGACTAGTACAATAGACAGTTTATCAGTAGGAACTTACACCGCAACTGTAACTGATGCCAATGGATGTACTGCAGTTGATTCTACTACAATTATGAATACTAATTTAGATATAATTACAGTAGCAAGTACTACTGACCCGAGCGGACCAACTGCTGCTGATGGAGCAATTGATATAGAAGTTAGTGGAGGTATTAGTTATACTTATATTTGGAGTAATGGGGCAACCACCCAAGATATTTCTGGATTGACTGCAGGTTGTTATACGGTTACAGTTAGCAACAGTATAGGAGTTTGCCAAGATATAGATACTATCTGTATTCCAGATTGTATGCTTATTTTAGATGTAACGACAACAAATAATACATGTGAAAATGACACGATGGGAACTGCTACAGCAACAATTACTTCTAATTGTTCTAGTACAACTTATACATATAATTGGACTACAGAAACAGGTTTCTTTATTGATACTACTCAGACAATTTCAGGTTTATTAGATGGAACTTATTTAGTAACAGTAACAGATTCAGATGGATACACCGTTACAGGGTCAGGAACAATTACAGGAGGTACAGGAATTACATCCGAAGCCATAGGGGATACTCTTTTATGTCATGGTGATAGTACAGGAACAGCAACTGGATATGGATATAATGGGAGTTTAAATTATACCTATTTGTGGAGTACTGGAGATACTACTCAGACTATTACAAATCTTATAGCAGGAACTTATACAGTTACTGTTACTGATTTATTAGATACTACATGTACATCTATATCTGAAGTTACTATTGTCGAGCCACCAGTAATTAATATTATATCAACTATAACAACCACAACTACACCAGGAGGAAATGATGGGGCAATTGCAATTACTGTAACAGGAGGAACTCCAGGATATACCTATCTGTGGAGTACTGGAGATACAACACAAAACCTTACAGGATTAATGGAAGGATGTTATACTGTGACTGTAACTGATATGAATAATTGTATGGACTCACTTGAAGCTTGTATTGATCAATGTCTATTGACAGTTACGAGTACACCAGAAAGCTGTCCATTAAATAATAATGGAACAGCAATGGCTGCTATTATTAACTGTACACCACCTGTAACTTATGCATGGGAAGATAGTGCTGGGAATATGGTTGGAAACACAGCAATGATAATGGGGCTAAATACTGGTATGTATTACGTTACAATAACAGATGCGAATCTTATAACGAAGAATGATTCTGTTTTTGTAGATTATATTGGAGGTCCAGATGTAGCTATAGATGCTGAAAATATATCATGTAATGGTTTAACGGATGGAGCAGTATCTGCTAATCCATCGGGAGGTACTTCTCCATATAGTTTTAGTTGGGAAGGTGTAGGTGGATCAATTGGAAATTCAGATACCATTGTTGGTCTTCCTGCAGGAACTTATACAGTTACAGTAACTGATGCTGTTGGATGTTCAACTATTGATTCAGTTGTGGTTGAAGAAGAAGATCCAATCACTATAAATGAGGTTATTACTCCTATACAATGTTTTGGAGATTCAAATGCTTCAATTACAGTAACACCTTCAGGAGGTGTTCCAAGTTATTCATATCAATGGAGTACATCTCCAACAGATGTTGTCGATAGTATTGTAGGACTTGGATCAGGAGTATATACTGTTACTGTTACAGATCAAAACATGTGTACTGCAGTTGATTCGTTTATGATTAGCGAACCGCCTCTAGTTACCATCTCAGCTGATCCTGATACAGCGTTTACTTGTGAAAACTTCTTGACGGTAAGTGCAACAGCAAGTACAGGAGCAGATATTACATGGACTAATCAGGCTGGTCTTGATATTGGGACAGGTTCTCCGTTTGCATATATTAGTATTCCATCTGGAATAAGTATAATTTATGCAGAAGCAGAAGATGCGAATGGTTGTACAGCATTAGATTCAATTATTGTAAGTCAGAATGCAGTTGATGTTTCAGTAACTCCAAGTGTATCGGTTTGTGTAGGAGATGTTGCAGATTTAGTGGCAACTAATAACAATCCAAGCCAAGATGTTGATTATGTATGGACTCCTGCTAATATGTTTGTAGCAGGTACTGATTCTACAGCAACTCCAACTTTTATTACTTCAGATACAGGTACATTTGAGGTATATCTATATTCAATTAATGAATTTAATTGTGAGCAATTTGATACAGTTGCTATTTCTGTTCAAGATACGACTCCTATCATTATTAACAGTACTCAATGTGTAGGATTAGAAGTAAATTATTCAACGACTAGTGGAGTAGATATGATTTGGGATTTTGGAGATATGTCTCCTCAAGTTACAGCAACAAGTACAATTCATGTTTATGATGTGGCAGGTGTATATATTGTAACAGCTACTTTTGTAGATCCTCAAGCATGTCTTCCTGATATGATTTCTGATACAATTATAGTATACGATGATCCAATTTTCGATTCTGGGATAACACTTACTTATGATTCATGTGCAGCAAATAGCACCGAACTTATGTATATGGGTGCTTCTACAAATGAATTTAACTCTCCTGTTATGACTTGGGAATGGTGTCTTTTGTCTGACCCTACTACAATCATTTCAACTGACCAACAAGGTAGTATTCTTTTTACTGCATCAGCAATGGATATTTTACAATTAAAAATAATAGCAGAAAATGGTTGTGTAGACACAGTATCAATGCCTTTTGATATAAACATAGTGGAAGATAGTCTGCAAGATGTAACTGCTTGTATTGGAACAGAGGCTAATTTAAATCCAACCCCAAATGCTGATTACAGTTATGAATGGTTGCCTGATGGGCCAATAATTACAATAACAAATGTAAGTCAATCTGGTACTTATTCTGTTACGATTACAGATAACTCAAGTGCATTTCCTTGTGCAATTGATGCAGAAGTAGAACTAACTGTACCCGAAGAAATACTATTTACTTCAGAGTTACCAGATTCAGTTCTGTTATGTGAAGAAGGTCAAATAAATTTGGAGGCGTCGAGTAATATTTCTCCAATTCAATTCAATTGGTATGATAGTAATAATGACCCCTTGTTGGTGAATTCACCTATGTATTCTGTTTTTGTAGATATGAATTATGGATTACAAGATATTTATCTTGAAGCAGAGGACACATTTGGATGTTCGATAAGAGATACCGTTTTGATCGGTGATGCTGAAATTCTCATTGCTTTAAGTCCTTCTGACACCACTTTTTGTTTTAATACTGAAGGTTCAATGCCGCAGCCAGGAGTAGTGAGTAATATTGACGATTTAGTTTATACTTGGTGTGATCCTAACGGAGACATACTTAGTGTAAGTAATAATCCACAATTAATTTTTACTCCAACTTTAATTGGAGAGTATACTATTAAAGCAAGTAATGGCTATTGTACTGATTCTGCTAAAATTAATATAGACATCATTGATGTTTCTCTTGATGTTCAAGCTACAGCAACTCCTAACGACATTCTTTTAGGTGAAACGGTGCAATTGGATGTGGATTACGTAATGGGGCCTTATACTTTTTTATGGTCTGATGCTAAAAATACAATTATTGGTGATACCACGTCACAATCTCCAGAAGCGATGCCAGATGAAGAAGGTGATTTTGAGTATGAAGTTGTTGTTACTGACGATAATGGTTGTACTGCTTTATCTACTGTTTTAGTTAATGTTGGAGGAGTATGTGGACCAGATTTTGTCTTCTTTCCAAATGTATTTAGTCCAAATGGCGATGGTCTCAATGATGTATTAAAAGTAGAAAGTGAAGTCGCTGATGAAGTTTTCTTTGTGATCTACAATAGATGGGGCGAAAAAGTATTTGAAGGGAATAGTGTAGATGCTGCTTGGGATGGAACCCATAATGGTAAGCCAGTTAGTTCTGACGTTTATGGATACTACATGAGAGCGGTATGTGTGAATGGAGAAGTGTATGAAGAAAAAGGAAACGTCACCGTCCTCAGATAATATATTTTTTTTAAAATAGAAAAAGGTTCAAATCAACATTCGATTTGAACCTTTTTTTATTTTTATATGGTGTCCCGTCCTAAAATAGAGATACACAAAAAGTACCACTATTATGAAAAGTCAAGAAAATCAGTATGTCAAGCGGACCCAGCGCGATTATTCGATGTCGTTTAAATTGCGTTTAGTAGATGAAATAGAAAGAGGAGAAAT
>CAZMBP010000040.1:0-29173 GCA_964564545.1 uncultured Saprospiraceae bacterium | reverse complement strand
ATCTTCAGTTAATAAATGCTGTGGAAGGTAAGCGATAACTGCTTCTTTTGGAGATTGAACATTTCCTCGTGTGGGTTTGTCCACTCCTGCAATGATCTTCATCATGGTGGATTTCCCTGCCCCATTTTTTCCCATCAAAGCAATTTTATCATCAGGATTGATGACAAAGTTTACATCTTTAAACAGCGTGTGTCCACTAAATTCTACCGCTATATTTTCTACTAAAATCATATATAATTTTTTTGAGCGGCAAAAGTACTAAAATGCGAGGAGTGAGGAAAGATTATTTTAGAGAGAGTTTTAATTGAAGTATTTTTTCAAACAATTTCAGCTTTTGGTAGGTACCTTTCTAAGAATTTCCTCAAACGAATTCGTCCCTCTTTTTTATGAAAAAACACTTTAAAATCACTTTTTTGATCCTGTGTAGAAATCCGAATATTCTTTTCTTGAATTTCTATTTTTTGGATTTCATAAAATTTAAAATCAACACATTTCCCATTAAAATCATTGATAAATTGAATCTGCTCGTCTTCAATTATTTTCACCTGAACAAGTGGTACATAAAATAACCCTTTCAAAAAATACAATACAAATAGCAAACTTATTGCGACAAAATATAACTCACTTCCTACTTTTGCATAAACCCAAAGACCTCCTAAAAAAAGTATTGAACTAAAGAAAAAGTATCGAATAATCTTAGCGGCATCTTGTCGAGTTTTTATCCATAATATTTGGGAAGCAATCGCATTTTCTAATTTAGAAATCCTTTGGTAAACAATATTCTTTTGAATTAGAATTACAATTAATAGAAGCTCGACCACAATTACGGTTAATAAAAAATTAAACAGTCCAGCCATCACTAAAAAGTTTCCACCTGCAAAAACCATTGCAAATAAAATCCCCTGAATTGTTTCAGGCAACATTCTACATCCATCAACTAGTGTATCAATAATTGGAAATCTTTTTGTTTCGTTCATTTTTTAACAAAATATTTTCAAGCAAATCTAGAAAATATAAAACTAAATCACCCAAAAGGGTGGTTTCTAAATACTCGGTATCATTTATCTTTACCAATTGATATATTATGTTCTTGTTTGATTTTATTGCTTTGCTGAACATTCTCAGCATCTATTTCTAACCAAAACTATCTGCATATGTCTAATACTAGAATTTTCATCAGTTTCATTTTCTGTCTGATATTTGTTTCCTGTACAGTTATTAAAACTTCCAACGACACCACTCCTCCAACTGTTTCGGCCTGGCTTTATAATGTTGAATCAAAACCAATCATCATTCGTTCAACCGACTCTGATATGGATGTTACAAATAATTGTTCTTCTAATAATGGATACTTTACTCAACTAAATAACTCTACTCTAGAAGTAGGAATATTTGCTTCTGACCCAGGTGGAATTGACAATATGAAAGTGGAAATATCTCCCGTACGTTTATCGGATATTCAAAATGTGGTGGCAGTTAATAATTCAGCCCTCACGCCCTCTCTTTCTCAAACGGCTCCACTAGAAGTAACCATTTCTGCTCATTTTAATAATCGTCTTACTGGCCAGATGATCAAATTCGATGTAAAGGGCATCGACAGTCTTATGCTAATCAATGCTGAAGCTGTTGACTTATTACTCCATCGTGCTGTTTTTGTTGACGGAGATGCAGGTTCTTTTTATCCAGCTCGAGTGTTACATAGCGACCTTTGCCAAAACTAATCTTGATATTTATCGAAATGTCCTAAACCAAAAATAACTATGAGAATTCTCACTACATTTTTTCTTTTAATTGTTTCTTCTTCTTTTCTCAATGCTCAATTAGTTTTAGAGCGTGATATCAATCAAGAAGCAGCTTCTTCTTCACCAACATATGCAGCCCATTTAGGTGATGCTATTTATTTTCAAGCAGATGATGGTATCAATGGAGAAGAATTGTATAAATATGATCTGACTACTCAGACAGCTTCATTAGTCGCTAATATTCATGCTTATCAGAATGGTATTGGAACTTATCAAGTCAAGGCATTTGATGGCAAAATATATTTTAATGCCCGAAATGGAACTGGTGGACTCGATCGATTTTTGTATGTGCATGATCCAGCTGATAATTCAACTCAGTTACTGGTGGACAATATGAATAATGATCTTCGAAATCCAAACTATATGATTGAATACAATGGCTACATTTATATGGCTGGAGAGTTTGATTACAATGATGCTGAATTTGGGCGATATAATATTGCGACTAATGAGTTCGAATTAATTGCGAATATCAATCCTGATGCTGGTAGTAGTCCAAATAATTTAATAGAAGTAAATGGCCAGATTTGGTTTGCAGCAACTGATGGTCAAAGTCAAAGCAATCTTTGGCGATACGATCCTTCCACCAACACAGTTGAAAATATTATCTACCAAAGTGTTACTGGAGATTTCCCTAACATTGCTCCTCAATCTTATTTCGACGGAAAATTTTTCTTCCAAGGTTATAAGCAAGGAGAAGGAAATGAACTTTATGTTTACGATTTGGCGAGTAACACGTTACTCGATTTTCCAGAAATATATGTAGGAGCAGGAAGTAGCTCACCGATTGGATTTACTGAATTAGATGGAAAATTATTTTTTACAGCAAGGACAACTGATGTAGGTCGTGAACTTAGAGTTTATGATCCAGCTACTGATGAGGTTACTGTGGCTGCTGATATTTTTCCAGGAAGCGATAATTCAAGTCCAGGAGATTTAAAAGTTTTGGATGGAAAATTATATTTCACCGCTAACTCCAATGATGATGATCGCAATCTTTATTCCTACGATGACGTTGGACCAGGTTTAGTTTTGGAAGCAACATTGGAGAATAGTGTTGCTTATGGAATTTCTACTTTAACTGTGGCGAACGGAATTCTTTTCCTTGATGGACATCAGCTAGAATATGGAAGAGAGTTATATCAATTCGTTCCAGGAACCAATGAAATTACATTAGCTGCTGACATTAATCAGACGACTGTGGGTTCTGATCCTTATGGTTTTACCGAATACAATGGTCGATTATATTTTGGGGCAGACGAAGTGAATAGTGGTCGTGAAATTTGGGTATATGATCCTGCAACTGGAAATGTCGAAATTCTTTCTGACGAACCAGGAAGTTTAAAACCAGATAATTTTACAGTCTTGGAAGGGAAATTATATTTCTCAGGCATCGATCCAAATTTGGGATATGGAATTTTGTCTTATGATGATGCAACTGGTTTGATAACTCCAACTTCATTTATTACTCCAAATGCTACAGGCCATATTACAGACATGATTGCTTTGGATGGGAAATTATTTTTCGGAGCAGATACTGATGATCATGGAAATGAATTATATGTCTATAACCCAATAAGCGATACCTGGGGACTTACTCAAGATATCAATCCAACTGGAGATAGTCATCCGGAGCGGTTTTTCATTTATGGAAATGAATTATACTTTCAAGCTACTGATGGTGTGAATGGAATCGAACTTTGGAAGTACAAAACATTTGCAACTATGGTTGCCGATATCGTTCCTGGCTCAGATGACAGTTATCCTGAATCGTTTACTGAATACAATGGAGAATTATATTTTAATGCCTACTCAGAAAATGATGGCAATCAATTATTTAGTTATGGAAGTGGAAATCTTACTCAGCGAACTTCATTTCAAAGTAATTTGAATCCACAATATTTGACTGTCCATAATGACAAATTATTTTTTGCTGGACGTTATTCTTCTTCTGTAAATGTGGAATTACTTTATTATGATGCTGCTACTGACACGACAATTTTGACAGAAGATTTGAATCCTGGTGCAAGTAATCCACGAGATATTATCCCTTTTAATGACAAGCTTTACTTTGCAACTTTTACCGATAATTATGGTCGAGAACTTTGGGAATACGATGACACGACAAGTTCGATCGTTGCTGATATTTATCCTGGAGTGCCAGAATCTGATCCAGAAGATTTGACGCTTTTTAATGGAAAATTATATTTCTCGGCCAATGATGGAATTCGAGGAGCAGAGATTTGGAGTATTGCAGAATGTCTAAATATTGTAATTGATTCTGAACCTCAAGTAAACTCAGATGGAATTGGTTCTATTGATTTGACCATTCAAGGAGGAACACCACCCTACTCTATTTTATGGAGTAATGGCGCTACAACTGAAGACCTCGAAGATCTGCAAGCTGGAACTTATACAGCTACTATTTCGGATGCTTCGGGTTGTTTGTCTGAGATAACTGCGGTGGTCGATTTTATTAATGTTGGAGTGGAGAATATATTATCCGAAGATTTAGTTGCTATTTTTCCAAATCCGAATAAAGGGAATTTCAATATTGAAGTAGAAGATTTAGAAGTAGAATCAATTGAAGTATTTGACCTTCAAGGAAGATTATTTTTTCAAAAAATTATTACGGAATACCAATCTCTGATTTCTATTAATTTGAAATATGCCAATAGCGGAGTTTATGTTGTAAAAGTAAAAACTGAAAAGGGAATTATCAATAGAAAAATAGTTGTTGAATAATAAGTAGTGGGACTTTCCAAGTTTCTTTTATTATAGAAAACGGGACTTGGAAAGTTCTGCTACTTTTTAATGATGCGTTTCCTTTCCATATTTTTTAAGTGCTGTATTTACATCCAAAATCGGCACCCGAAGATTATCATCTGATAATTTTTCTTTTTCGTAAATATCCAAGTTATGGATATCGTATTTTTTTTCATTGAGATTTACCATGATGACATCAAAAGTAAATGCAGCATTCGAATTAGCTATAAACCAATGCACATTATCTCGGTCATCAGAAATCGAAGATGAATCCCCGACCTGAATAATTTTATCAACAGTTGGTTTGACGATCATCATCTCATCCTCAATTCGAATTTTGTCATAATGCCTTAAATGCATTTCTCCTTGTAAAATTAAATGAGCCGAAACCATATTAGAATGACCATGCGGAATAATCGCTCGGTCTTTTTTCATTCCAAAAATCTTTTTGATAAAAGCTGTTCGTTTGGGAAGACCTTCCAGTTTTGGAAATTTAACCATCTTAGTATTCACTCCTAAATCTGGATATTCAAATCCTTTGGTCAAATTTTCAAACTCTATAAATTGAAGTAAATCTTTTAATTCAATTTGCTGATAAAGTTGTCCAATTAAGTTTCGCCATTCCTCAATTGTTATCGAATTTTTCTTCAGGTCAGAACAATATTCATTTAATCTTTTTGCCCAATGTTGAGTGATTGGTTTGACTTTATTCTCAATAGAATTGGCTGAAAATAATGAACTCATCAAGGAATAACTCATGACAGAATATATAATATTTTTATTAAAGTCTCGTCTATTCATACCTTAAAGATGATGTAAAAAATTAAGCTAATTGGAATACTTATTGCCTATAGCAAAGAGACGAAAATTGATATTTTAATACCATGATCCTCAAAAGATAGTTAAAACAACTGTTTTCGATTCAATACTAATGCAATCCCACCTACTATTATTAGACCTATAATAATATCAAAGAGAATGAAAGTAAAATTTTGGTTAATACTAATATTACAGACAGTATTTATTGTTTCATTATTCTGCCAAGATACAAATACACAGATTATTTTTCTGGAAAGTACTCCTGACTCCACTAAATTTAGGATGCACTTGGACTCCATTAAAAAATTTAGTTACCAAGATCATCAAAAATTAACCTATCATATTGAGGAGACTAAGCAACTTCTATCAAAGGGTCTAAAAATATCAAAGAACGATGAATTATCTCTTTCCATCAATTTAATTGACTATGAATTAAGCCAATTCCATTATATCAAAGCATATCAGTTGTTAAAAGATGCTAAACATTTAGTTAGTTTAAAAGATGTAAAGCAGAAATTAAAAAATGAATATAACTACATTCATGGTTATGTTTTAATGCAATTAGGAGATCATGAATTTGCTCAAAATACTTACTATAATTTACTTGAAGATGCCAAAGAACAAAAAGATACGTTCCTTTCTATTCAAGCTCTTTTCTCTTTAGGTCAATTATTTAAAAGTGAAAAAGATTATGAAAATAGTGAGAAGTATTTTCTAAAAACCAATGAAGTAGAGAAAGAATTTTTTAAAGAAAAAATTAACTATACTCATACTTATTATGAGTTAGCTAGTCTTTATATCAAAAAAAATGACTACGAAAAAGCAGCTCTTTATAATGAAAGGGGACTAGATGCCATTGATGATTATCAAAAATCATTTAAACTATCTTTTATTCTAAATCAAGGAGAGGTCTCTCTTAAAAAAGGGAAAATTTTAGCCGCACAAAAAGCATTAAATTCTGCTACCCAGATTGCTGCAGAATTAGGGAGCCTAACAGAATTACAATATTGTTTGGAGTTTAAAGCCAAACTTTTAAATGCTCAAGGAGAGCATAACGAAGCGCTTAAAATCTATGAAGATTTCATCGCAAATGATACCAAGGAATCATTATTTGTAACTTTGGAATGGTTTAATGAAGCCCACAAAACTTCAGAGAAATTTGGTGATTATAAAAAAGCATATCAATATATGAATGAGGCTAATACTATCAAAGATAGTATGGCTAATGAAAAGAAGTTACAACAAACTGCCTTCCTAAAGATAAAATTTGACTCTGATCAGAAGAAAAAAGAAAATGAAATTTTAGCAGCACAGGTAGCTCAAAAAAATTCCCAAAACCGATTTTTATATGCTATCGCTACATTATTCCTTTTCGGATTATTAGGGATATTTGGAGCATTTTTTCAAAAAAGAAAGTATAATTTAAGACTTAAAAAAGAGGTAGAAAACCGGACTAAGGATCTTGAACATAGTAATCTTTTATTGAGTAAATCTAATCAGGAATTAGATCAATTTAATAAGATTTTATCTCATGATTTAAAAGAACCTCTAAGAAGCATCGTAGGGTTTAGTTCATTGGCAAAAAAGAAAATTGATGGTGAGTCAAAAATTAGCGAATATTTAAATATTATCGGAAATAGTGGTAAACAATTACATCAATTAATTGAAGATGTTTCTGCCTTTCAAAAAATTGGAAATGATGCTAAAAAACCTGCAGAGGATGCTGACATTCAAATTATGATGGATGATATAATAAACTCGGTTTCTATATTATTAATGGAGAAAAAGGGTAAAATAAAATTCAATAAAATGCCCATCATAAAAATACATAAATTTTTTCTTTTCATAGTTTTTAAAAATCTAATTGAAAATGGACTAAAGTATAATGAAAGTTTATTTCCATTAATAGAAGTTCGATATTTTAAAAATAACAAAACTCATTACTTCCAATTTGAAGATAATGGAATCGGAATAGCACCCCAATTTCAAGATCGAGTTTTTGGGATGTTCAAAAGACTAAATGACAGAGGCTCCTACTCTGGTTCCGGATTAGGATTAAGTATTTGTAAAAAAATGATGGAAAAATTAAAGGGAGACATTTCTATTATTCAATCTAAGGAAGGAGGAGGAAGTACTTTCCAAGTAAGCTTTCCGGTTATTGAAAATATTGAAGACAGGAATATAACTGTTGAAATGAGTATTCCAGATAGCAATTAAAAAAAATAGAGGACTTCCAAATTATTGGAAGTCCTCTATTTTTTTTACATTCAACCCTACCCTTTTAATCTCGACTTTTCATCTTCAGTTGCAGTCGATCTCTTTCGGGCACTTTTCAATTTATTATTTCCAAATTTATATTTAAAATTAACCTTCACACGGCGCGTATCATTTCTTTGAAAAACATCTAAAATGATATCATCTTGCCTCACCGATACTTCATTTCTTCGGGTATAAAAAATATCATCCAAACCAATTTTTAGACTTCCTTTTCCTTTTAAAACATCTTTCGAAAAACCAAGGTCAATGCCATATTGTGGTTCTATTTGGAACATTCCAAATACTACTTTTGATTGATACGTTCCGCTCAATTCAAAAACGATATTAGCTGGAAGATTAAATTCATTTCCAACATAAAGATGATAAGCAACATTTTGGTTATCCAAAGTTCCCGAAGGAATACTTGATTGAAAATCATTATAAAAACTAGTCAAGTTAATTCGTGTTACTCCAATTTCCTTCCAAGGCAGACTCTTCGAAATAGTCAAATTTGCTGAATTATAATCATCTAAATTAATAGTAGTTTGGAAGGTTACATTCTCAGATGAAAATTGTTCGATCACCTCAGTAATCGCATCTTTCGTCCGACTATAATTAGCTGAAACAAAAAATGAATTTCCAAATCCATAATTCACTCCGAAAGCATTAGAGTATTGTGGATTCAAAAATGGGTTTCCTTTGCTAAAAGTATAATCATCTAGATATTCGATAAATGGATTCAATAGTTGATAATTTGGCCGATTAATTCTTCTGGAATAACTATAACTTAAACTGTGTTTTTTTCCAATCATATGCGACATACTCAAACTTGGAAAATAGTCTGTGTACTCTCTTGGAACTGATTCATCTAGTGTCACGGAATTTCCTTCGCTATTGGTATGTTCCATTCGAAGACCTGCTTGGACATTAATTTTCCCAAATGATTTTGAAACATTCGCATAGGCAGCCATAACATTTTCATCATAAATGAAGTTATTGGTTCGGTTCACTTGGTTTTCCCAATTTCCATTTTCCCATGCTTCAAATCTGGTATCGTTATCCGTCGTCACCATACTTAACTTTGCTCCAACCTCAAGATTATACCCTGCCTCAAAAGATTTTGTAAAATCTAATCGAGTAGCAAAAATATCAATATCGGCTTGCTCAAAATTTCTCAACATGAATGGATCTAAAACCATTTCATCATTTTCATCCAAATAATTATTATCGTAAGTATTGTCATAATCTCTTTTGTAAAATGAATAGTCTACATCAAAAGTCAAACTTGTTCCTTTGTCATCAAAGTTGTGCACAGCATTAAAGTTGAAAGAATTCTGATTCCAAAATCCATCGTTTTGAGCAAGTACGTGGAGGAAATTAAACCCCGGAGTATTTGTTCCAGTTATCTCAGTATTATTATCATTGTTCCATAAATCTTTTTCTCTATTGAAATTATATAAAACTCCAATGGTCGTTTTGTCAGTAATATTATAGTCGATTCCTAACCTAGCATTTGATCCTTTTTCCTCATCTTTCATATCTGATTTTTGATCGAAAATTGTTTCTCCTTCATTAAAAGGAATGATTCTTTTTATTTTCAAATCTTGAAATCCTTTCCAATAATACATGCTTCCTGAACCATAAATATTTATCTTATTTGATCTATAATTAAAATTCAATCCAGAGCTATAAGTAAACCTTTGCCCTTGTCTGGCTCCAGCATTAACTGAACCATTAAAACCAACATTATTATTTTTCTTCAACCTAATATTGATGATTCCTGCATTTCCTTCTGCATCATATTTTGCTGAGGGATTAGTTATGATTTCAATATTTTGAATATTTTCAGCAGGCATACTTTCCAACAATCGAGTTAATTCTTCACCAGTCAAATATTGGTTCTTTCCATTTATCATTACTAAAACTCCTTGCTTTCCTCGCAAGCTAATTTGATTGTCTTTGTCAATAATTACACCTGGAGATTTTTGCAAAATCTCAATGGCAGAGTTTCCAGAATTAACCGTACTGTTTTCGACATTAACGACAATTTTATCTGCTTTCATTTCGATAAAAGGTTTCTTAGTTGTGACTGTCACCTCTGAAAGTTTGACACCTTGAGTTAAAATTAATGGTTCAATGGTAATCTCATCGTTATTAGAATTAATCAACGAAGAATAAATTTCGTTAAACCCTACCGATGATGCAGAAACCAAATAGCCTCCTTTTTCGACTGCTTCAAAAATAAATTTCCCATCCAAATCAGTAACTGCTCCCCTGATCAAAGTCGAATCTGTGGGATTTAATAACAATACATTTGCATACTCAAGAACAGCTCCTTTTTCGTCAGCGAGTTGTCCTTTGATAATTCCGTTTTGAGCATTTATGGAAAAAAAAGAAAAGATTAAAGTGATAGTAAAAAAAAGATTTTTCATTTTTCGATTTTATTAGTCATGATGATAAAACAGTAACAAACCTTATTTTTTTCAAAATCGACATAGCAATCCTAGCTACCTATAGAACCATATTCTGCAGGCTAGAATTAAAAATTAAGAATAGTTGACTTTGAAAAACTTAAACTAAGGTTGATACATTTTTAAGTTCAAATAGCAGACGAAGTGGTTTTTAAAAATGTTACAAATTTGTTAAACAACTTTTATGGATGAAGTTGTTTCAAAGAAAAGTGTTCCCATTTCTTTCAACCAATTTTTTTTATTTAGGAATTGACTAATTGTTTTATTATTTTTGAAATGAAACTTTTAAAACCAAAAAAAATGAAAACACATTCTTCCAAAAAAAATGAGGTTTCAAAGTCTCATTCCACAAAACCATTTTTCACAAAAAAAGGAAATTACTTTTCCCCTGAGTTATCTCGTCCATCATCCTTTTTTTCTACACCAACTATCCAAGCTAAGTTAACTATTGGTCAACCTGATGATAAATTTGAAAAAGAAGCAGACACCATTGCTGACCAAGTAATTCAAACATCTAAAAAAGGAAGCAAAAATACCTCTGCCAAACCTCAGATCATGAAATCTGGAAAAAAGGGAGGAACAAAAGCAAGTCCTGCTTTGGCTAATCAATTAACTAAATCCAAAGGAAAAGGCACTCCCCTTTCATCCGCTTCAAATAAATCGATGAGTAATAAAATTGGCCATGATTTTAGTCAAGTAAAAATTCACACAGGAGAGCAAGCTCATCAAATGAACCAAAGTTTGAATGCCAAAGCATTTACCCATGGTTCAGATATTTATTTTAAAAAAGGTCAATACAATCCGAATTCTTCTGAAGGGAAACATTTGTTAGCTCATGAGTTAACCCACGTAGTACAACAAAGTGGAGGCCATCAAAGTATTCAGAAACAAGAAGCTACTGCAGCTGCACCAGCGACTCCTACTCCTGCTCCTGCTCCAGTTCCCCGTCAAGATGTTGTTTATGTGATGGGGAATGATAATTTTTATAGGCTTGCTACTAGATTTTTTAGGGCAAGATTTCCAAATGCAGTTTTTGTAAATAACCAAAGAAATTTGAATGGGTTACTCACTCATTTAACTACAACTTTCACCAATCCACTAGGAAGCATTTTTATTATTTCTCATGCGAATGAAGATGGAACTTTAGCCTTTAGATTAAATTCAGCTGACACCACTCGTGGCTTGTCAGTAGTAGAATTAAGAAATGCTTTAAATCCACAATCTGGCGTCTCATCCTTGCCAACCGTTGGCACTCAAGTAGACGAACAAACAAGAATTGAAATCAAAGGATGTGACTTAGGTAGAAATCAAGATATCGTCGAATTATTCGACGAAGCATTTAATGGACAAGGAACAGTTAACGCACCAACTCACGAACAAGTTTATGGTTATAATTCAAGAACTGCCGCAGCAGGAACAACGGCAGCTATGAGTGAACACATGGAAACTTTTGAAGAGAGTCTGCCAGAAATTCCACCCGTACCTACACCTGTCGATCGAAATTTACGAGGGGAAGAACGAACTGCTGCTAGACGTGAATTTGCTGCTGCGAGGCAAGCCCGAGTAGCTGCACAACGAGCAAGACGAACAGCAATGGCTGCCGAAAGAAGAAGGTTTGCTCCCGAATCTCGACGACTTGGACAAATAGCTGGAACCTACGAAGCACTTTCAGGACCGATGTTTCAACATCCTGGAACTGATCTTTTTACTGCTGATGATTTAAGGCCTCAAGTAGCTTCATTATATGATCATTTATCAGAAGTTCAGCAAGAAAGTTTAATTACTAGATTAATCAGGCCTGACAGGCGAAATAGAAGACAAGCACATAGTCAAGGTGTTTTCCGTCAACAAGGTCAAAGACAATATAGATATGAAGACCCTTTCCGATTTACTATTCCTCAAAATCTTGCTCAAGCAAGAAGGGAATTTGTTAGCGGTTTTAGAAGTCATCGATTTAGACCTATTAGTGTAGAAATATCAAGTAATGTCTCCAATGGGGAAACGACATATACTTATGATTTTACTGGTACACGAAATAGAGAACCTTATGAAATGCAATTTACTCGTGGCCCTATTCCTTCTAATCAAGCCTTAATTGATAGAGTAAAAGCCGTTGTCAATAATGAAGATAAATTCGATTGGAGCATTACAGAAAACCAACAACCTAATGGGCAATTAGTAAAAACAGTCATTCGAGAAAGAGTAGTTTGCTACTTGCACCACGGAAGTTTAAATGCTTCAAGAGGAGATCACTTTCTGCCTCCTGAGACAGATCGAAGGTTCTTCGCTGAATCTACTTTTACACCTCCGCCGCCACCTTCAACCTCTTCACAACCTTAATTTTTTAGAAAAAAAAGTAAATATCGAATCTTTAGTAAAAGATTCGATATTTACTTTTTAAAATACGCCTTTGGCAACTTCCAAATACCTATTTTGTCTTTTCAAATCAAACAATTATATTTTCGAATAAAACTTAAAAAAATGACGAAAAACTTTACCATTATTTCCATTCTGATTTTCCTTCCTATCTTAATTTTCTCACAAAAACCAGAAGATAAAAGATGGCTCACCATTGATCGAATTTATGAATCTGGAGATTTTCAAATGGATTACTTTGGACAAGCTCGTTGGATGGAAAATGGCGATGCCTACACCACTTTAGAAAGATCAAAAAAATACCAAAGAGGTCAAGATATTGTCTCTTACGAAACCGAAACTGGCACTCGAAAAGTATTGGTTGAAGCAGAAAAACTAATTCCTTTTGGAGAAAAAAGACCATTGAGTATTTCCAATTATATTTGGTCGCATGACAAAAAGCAGTTGATGATTTTTACGAACACCACAAGAGTTTGGAGAGATCATACCAAAGGTGATTATTGGGTTCTAAATTTGAAGAGTGGGAGATTGCATCAATTAGGTAAAGACTTAAAATCATCCTCTTTGATGTTTGCAAAATTTTCGCCCAACGACAAGCAAGTTGCCTATGTCAGCGAGCACAATGTTTATGTAGAGGAGATTTCATCTGGAGTAGTTAAACAACTAACTTTTGATGGTTCGACCACCTTAATCAATGGAACATTCGATTGGGCTTACGAAGAAGAGTTTGGTTGCCAAGATGGATTCCGATGGAGCCCTGATGGAAAAAACATTGCTTATTGGCAAATTGATGCAAAGGACATCAAAAACTTTTTGATGATAAATACGACTGACTCCATTTACTCACAAACTATCCCAGTTCAATATCCTAAAGTTGGAGAAGATCCTTCTTCATGCAAAATTGGAGTTGTTTCGATCTCAGGAGGAAAAACCAAATGGATGGATATCCCTGGAGATCAAATCCAAAATTATTTGCCTCGAATGATGTGGGGAGAAGACAGCAAACATCTTCTTTCTCAACAATTAAATCGTAAACAAAATACTATAAAAATTTGGTGGTCAAATATCAAAACTGGTATTTCTAACAATATACACACGGAAGTAGAAAAAGCATGGATTGACGCCGTAGAACCTAACAATTGGCTTTGGCTCAACAAAGGCAAATCCTTCACTTGGACAAGTGAAAAAGATGGATGGAGAAATCTCTATACTATTTCTAAAGATGGTAAAAAAGAGACTATGGTTTCCCCTGGAACCTACGATGTAATTTCTATTCAAGAGATTGATACTAAAGGTGGTTGGGTTTATTTTATTGCTTCTCCTGATAATCCAACTCAACGATATTTATATCGAACATCTTTAAATAAACAAGGAAAAGCGGAACGCTTAAGTCCTGATAATCAACCTGGTACACATAGTTACCAAATTGCGCCTGGTGGAAAATATGCCTTCCATACTTTTTCAAATGCTAATACTCCACCGATGAAAGAGCTGATCAGTTTGCCTGATCATCGACGCATAAAATTATTGTACGACAACGAAAATTACAAAAAGGTAATTGATGCTTTAGCTACTACCCCTACAGAATTTTTTAGGGTAAAGACTGAAGATGGAGTTGAGATGGACGGTTATATGATGAAGCCTCACGACTTTGATCCGAGTAAAAAATACCCTGTCATTTTTTATGTTTATGGGGAGCCTTGGGGACAAACTGCCAAAGACAATTGGGATGGAAATTTATATCATCGAATGTTAACTCAAAAAGGTTATATCGTCATGACTTTGGATAATCGAGGTACTCCTTCACCACGAGGTCGAGAATGGCGAAAAAGTATTTATCGAAAAATTGGAGTAATCAATTCTAGAGACCAAGCTATGGCTGCTAAGGAGATCCAAAAATGGGACTTTGTTGATGCTCATCGTCTAGGCGTTTGGGGATGGAGCGGAGGAGGCTCTATGACATTGAATTTATTATTCCGATATCCTGAAATTTACAAAACTGGAATTTCAGTTGCTCCTGTTGCCAATCAATTATTGTATGATAACATTTATCAGGAAAGATACATGGGAGTGCCTTGGGAAAACAAAGAAGATTTTGTGGAAGGTTCGCCATTAACTTATGCTAAAAATTTGAAAGGAAATTTATTGTTAGTTCATGGTACAGCTGATGACAATGTACATTATCAAAATGCAGAAGTGCTCATCAATGAACTCATTAAACACAATAAATTATTTCAAGTGATGCCTTATCCAAATCGATCGCATGGAATTTATGAAGGTGCAAATACTCGCCGTCATTTGTATACTATGATGGCTGATTATTTTTTGAAGAATTTGGAAAAAGGTGGGAAACCACAAGTCAATAAACCGTAAAAGATTTACATTAAAGTCCTTTCAGATTTTAAAAAAATCTGGAAGGACTTTTTTCTTCATTCTCTCAAATTTGACAACAAAGCAATCCCCTCCTTTTCAAAATGTAAAACTACCTCTCGTGGATACATGGTGACTTGCTCTAGGCTTGGGTCATAATTTACTTCCACTACTGGTTTTTCATAATACAAAAAATAATCAGCCAAACTTTTATCTAAATTATCAGTTTGTTCTTTCGCATACACCACATATTGATATTTCTTTTTCCATTGATAATATCTTAATGCACTCGAAAACATCACCGTCGAATCAAGGATGAAAATTTTATTTTGTTCTTTTCCTTTCTCATTAATATAATTCAAAACTTCTGCTGTTCGAGAATCAAATGGCCAATTGATCGTACAATAAAAATTAGCGTTTTTATAAAAATTCAAAAGTGATAAAAAGGAAAATATCACAAACGACCCTCGCATAAAAATCATGGTTAATTTCCATTTATTTTCCCGAATTAAAAATCCTAGTCCAAGAATAAAAAGTGGAAAATAAAAAAGGGCAGTTCGATCAATCAAAAATTTAGTTTCTAAAAAATGGTGAAAGAATATATTTAAGCAAAAAGGAACAATCAATAAAACCATCAAAACTACTGAAGTAGATTCAAATATTTTTTTGGTGAAAACCTTTTTGAAAGCAACCATAATTATTGCCAAGAAAAATAAACCTAAGAATAGATTTAATGTGAAAATTGAAGCTTCTTTAGAAACTGAATTTCCCAAAGAATAGGAAGTTAAGGAGACTAAGGTATCTTGATAAAACCCTTCTGAGCCACCATACCAAAATCCCCCCTTGGTTCTTAATTTTTGAATAGGAAAATATATTAAGCCTAGTAATCCAATACTAACTAAGGAGTTGATACCTAAAAATTGAAGGTAATCAGATTTGTGATTTTTCCAGAAAAAATATTTTCGAGTAGTATACACCAACTGATTTGCAGCAAGTAATCCCATCCAAAAAAATAGAAATGTGAAGTTGCTGAGGACAGCAAAACTTCCCAAAGCAAGTGCAAAAATTCCATTTTTGGAAGCTCCCGTTTTCTTAAATTTTAAAAGAAAAAATATTGAGCTCATCAAAAATCCAATTCCTAATCCATATCCTCTAGCTAATCCAAAAAAATCCAATAGAAATGGATTGGAGATCAATATTAAAAACAAACTCAATCCTAGAAGAGGTCTAAAAAACGTATGGCAAATTTTATAGGAAAAAAATAAATAGGCAAGCATTGAAATTAAATTCGGCAATCTTGCGAGAAAAACAGTTTCTTGACCTGAGGAATAAACTAACTTTATCAAAAAAGAATTAAGCAAATGATTATTTGCAATGACTGGCTCACCTATAAAAATATTATAAAAAGATCCTCGAACAAATGCACCAATCGTCCACGCTTCATCGAAAGTAATTCCTACTAAAATTGTTCTAGCGAAAACATAGGTGAAGAAAAATAATCCAATTAATAAATAAATTAGATGAGTTGGTTGCTTTATTTTTTTGATCATGATTTTAGTTTTTCAAACTAGCTTATGATCAAAAATAAAGGACTACTTTTTTTTATTTTTACAAAGATTATATAAAAAGTCAGGTTTCCTTTTTTATTTAAATTGTTTCCGTTGAAAAAAAGTATGTCTTTTCTTTACACACACGAAAGGGACATACACCAATTAAAATTCCGCCTCCACCTCAACGCTCATAACTTCTTGACTAATCGGATGTTTGAATTCAATCCATTCTGCATGAAGACACAATCGATTACTTTTCGTTCCATATAAATCATCCCCAATGATCGGTAAATTTAATCCAAGTGAGTGCGCTGCATGCACTCGTAATTGATGTGTTCGTCCTGTGATTGGAAAAAAATGAATTCTAGTTTGTTGGTTTTTTCGCTCGATAACTTTCCAGTTAGTCTGAGCAGGTTTTCCATGTTCATAACAAACTAATTGCTTTGGTCGCTCATTCCAATCTGTCCGCAATGGCAAATCAATTGTCCCTTCCTTTGCTGAAACAATACCTTCCAACAAAGCAACATATCTTTTTTTGATCGTTCTATTGATGAATTGCGACTGCAATTGTTTGTGAACTTCCAAAGACTTGGCAACCAACATTATTCCGGAAGTTGACATATCGAGCCGATGAACGATTAGAGGTCCAGTTGCTTCTGGATATTTTTTCTTCATTCTATTGGCAACTGAATCTTTAATATTTCTTCCAGGAACAGATAAAAATTCAGCAGGTTTATTGACTAATAACAAATGTTCATCTTCAAAAATAATTTCAATTTCTTTTCCTTCAGCCGGATTTTTCAGCAAAGGATTTTCATCCATTTCAATGCCTTTCAACATATGTGACAAAATCGGTTTGCATTTTCCAATACATGCTGGATAAAAATTTCGATGCTTTCTGATTTCAGATTTTGGAGATTGTCCCCACCAAAATTCTGCTATCGCCAAAGGTTTCATTTTATGTTGAAACGCGTACTGTAATAATTTCGGAGCCGCACACTCCCCTGCTCCCCCTGTTGGAATACTTGTATCAAAAATATCAGCAAGGGTTTTAATTTCTCCAGCTTGATTTAAAAATTTATATTTTTCAAATAATTTTTTTTGAAGGGCGGCAGATTTATTTTTACGTTTTTCTTTTAATTCTTTAAGTTGGTTTTTAAAATGATCTACATTTTTTTGAGTTTCGGAAATTCTGTTTTTCCAATATTTATTGAGTTGCTTTAAATCATTTTTCCCTTTGACACTTTGCCAACTAAGTTGTTGATTTATTTTTTCAAATTCCGTAGGAGGTAATGATTCCTTGGCTTCCTCGCGTTTTAGTTTTCGAGCTTTTTTATCGTTTCTCATTTTTTCTTTTTGAGATTCGATCTGAATAGCTGCTAGTTTTTTATCATTTTCCAAAACTTCGACATGGGCTAAAAATTCAGCATCACTTTCCAATTTTTTGATTTCCTGATTGATCAAATTCACTTCATCCATTCCACTTTTTAAAAATCCTCCTTTTTCCCAAACATCAAAAACGGGGGGAACAAATTTAGCATGGTGATTACTATCTGCCAATTTTCCAGAAAAAGCGGAAAGGTAACCGATCTCATTTTCCTTATTTTTCACTACCATTACTCCAAACATTTTTCCAATAATTACATCTGGCTTTTCCTCAATTAACCCAAAATCATGATCCCATTCTGTTTGAGTTTCGATATGATTTTGAAGTTCTTTGGCTGCCAACAAACAAAGTGGATGAGGTTCGTAATAAAATGGGAAGGTGAATTTTACAGGTAAAGTATAACCTGAAATGGAAGATTGGAAATGAGTAAAACAACTTTCTGACATCGACATTTTTTCTTTCAGCTGAAGCTTTTTTTAAATGAATTTGAATAGCAAAAATACAAAGGTTTTTATTGGAAAAGAACTTTTTTAAAAACCATAAAAAAAGCCTGTTCCAATATCAATTGGAACAGGCTTCTGTATTTTCGAAACTTAATTTTAGTCAACTAAGTGATTAATAATATCATCTTCGTAATCGCCTGGGCCTAAATTGTGGTCACCATAACGAATTGAATTATAAAACTTGGCTGCTGTAGTTTGGAAATAAGGTACTAAAAAAAAGAAACCAATTCCTATGGTTAAAATTGAAAGAAATCCCCATCCTAAAAATCTGAGCATCAAAATGAAGTAATCAAATTTATGCCCATCCATTAATTCCCAACTATATTTAAGGGCATCAATAACTCCAATTTCTGGATCATCAGCAATGATAAAAAAAGTTTGCGCCAACCCAAATGCAACAATAAAACCTGGAATGACCAGTAATATAAATCCAACCAAAATTGCAAGTAACATTAAGATATAAGCACCAACTGCTTTCCCAAACAATTTAAATCCATCAAATACAACCCCTAATTCAACATCTTCTTCTTCCCTTGAAATCATAAGGTAAAACATGGCCATTCCAACTGATAATGGACCTAATAATAGCAGAGAAATTAAATCCCCTATTCCATCAAATTCTCCAATTAATGAAACTAGTGCCATAATTAGAAATGCAGCAGCTCCCATTCCCCACTTTCCAGTAAGGGCAGCTTTTGCCTCATCCATCAATTGATCTTGAGGCATGACTATGTGTTGTTCTTTTTGATATTCCATAATTCAATTTTGGTTTTTTAGTTAAGGAACGATCAAATAATAATTCACCCTAAAATCGGGAACTTTTTATTTGACCGTTCCTAAATAAATTTTGTTGCTTGTAATTTAATAAAATCGTTTTAATTTTTCACATCATTCATCATTTCTTCGATAGCTTTTTCTAACTGTTGATCTCTTCCGTTATCAATTATACCTGGTTCATTTTTCACTTTTACGTTAGGTTCTGTTTGTAAGTTTTCCATCCAATTTCCATTGATGTCTTTTGCACTTATTGGAACTACTCCCCAATAGGAACCATCAGGTAATCCTTCCCAACCTGCAAAACTACAAGTTCCTGGAGTTGGCATTCCTACGGTTTTTCCAATTTTCAAATCAGAATATCCGCAAGCAAAACAATGTCCATCAGAATATTGTGCTTCATTAATCAAAGCTAAAGTTGGTTTAGTCCAACGAGAAGTTGGTTCGCCTCCAACCACTTTTGCTTCAGTTTCGTAACTGATAAATGGAACTCCTGTAAAGAACATTGCCAAGTCAGCTACTAAGTCTCCTCCTCCATTAAATCGAGTATCTACAATCATTCCTTTTCGATCAAAATATTTCCCCATCATCTCTTGATAAATATCTCGATATGGTCCGTCACCCATTCCTGGAATATGAACGTAACCTAATGTTCCATTACTTTTTTCGTGAACTTCTTTTTCATTTTGTTTTACCCACCTTTTGTAAAGTAATCGATTTTCAGCTCCCAGAGAAATTGGTTTAATTGTCACCATTTCTCTTTTATTAGTTGCTGGATCAAGTACTTCGAGCAAGGTGAATTTGTTCGCTTTTCTATTTAGATATTTTGCAACATCTTGATCAGGTTCGATCATAACGCCATCAATTTTTTCGATAATCATTCCTGCTTTGACATTGATTTTCGATTTATCTAAAGGGCCACCTTTAATTATTTCATCAATTAAAATTCCATTTCCGGTGTGATCACCATTCATGAAAATTCCAAGTGAGGCTGTCGCATCCTTATTTGACATATTTCCTCCTCGGTAACCAGCACCTGCATGCGAAACATTTAACTCCCCTAACATTTCAGACATCATCTCTGTCAACTCATATGAATTACCAATGTGTGGTAAATATTTGCTATACTCTGTTTTCATTTGATTCCAATCAATTCCATGGAAATCAGGATGATAAAAAATCGCGTTTGTTCTAATCCAAACATGATTAAACATAGCTTCTCTTTCCGCATTCGAATCGAACTCCATTTCTCCTTTAATTTTTACACCTTTCTGTTTCCCTGCATCAGGATCAATTTTGGAGATTTTTCCTCCGCTCAAGAGGTAAAGATTTTTCATGTCTTTATCCCATTGAAGACTTCCAAAGTTAGCTCCGAGTTTCAAGGCCATCTTCGTTTCGCGAGTTCGAAGATTAGTTGTCCACAAATTCATCTTACCTTCAAATCTTGATAAATAATATAATTTGTCTCCATCCTTAGAAAGTACTGCATCACCTAATCGAGAAGAATGTATCGTCAAACGACTCTTCTGATCTTTCATATTATCCCAGTCAAAAGTTAATGGTTTGACTTCATCTTTGTCTTTCTCTTTTTTGTCCTTTTTATCGTCTTTTTTGTCTTTGTCATTCTTCTTGCCTTTTTTCTTTTTCCCTTTCTTTTTATCCGTGTCCTTCTCTTTTTCTTCTTTTTCCTTTTTCTCTTTTTCTTTTTTCTCTACCTCTTCTATCGCTTTCATTAATTTGTAGTCTTCTTCACTTAGATTAAATTTATCCCAAGCTTCCTGTGTAAAAAACATACTATATACATCACTCTCTGAACGACCACTTGTTGCGTATGATTTCAATCCATCACGATTACTAAACCAAAGCATTTGGCTTCCTCCATTAACCCATTTTGGACTCGAATCATAGTAACCACTTTCATTCAAATTAATTCGCTTTGATCCATCAGCTGCCATCAATAATACATCGCTATTATTTAATGATAATGACCAATCAACTAATAACCATTTAGAATCAGGACTCCATGTGAAATATTTATCACCATCACGCATGTGGAATAATTCTTCCGGTGTTAAAAGCACCACCTCTTTTTTGGTTTCAACATCCATGATTTTAAGCGTTCGACGGTCTTCGATGAAAGCTATTTTTTTACCATCAGGAGAATACTTTGCGAGGTAATTATCTTTTCCATTTTCTAAAACAGGAGATTCTTTAATCAAAGTTGATGCATAGAAAAATGGTTCTTCTTTTCGAGTTTTTTCAGTTTTGAAAACACTCCATTTACCGTTTCGCTCGCCACTATAAACAATTGATTTACCTTCTGGGCCCCAGGAAACAAAACGTTCAGCCGTTGGAGTATTAGTTAATCGTTTAGTGAACGACTCTCCTACTGAGGTTACAAATACTTCCCCACGGGCGATAAATGCAATTTCTTTTCCATTTGGAGAAATAGCCATTTCATTTACCCCTCCATTTATTGAGATAAATTTATCGCTATTATTTTTGTCTTGAGTAATAATGTTTACGTTTACTTTTTTCGGTTTTTCGCCTTCCTTCATCGTGTACAATTCGCCATCAAATCCAAAACTTAAAATTCCATTACCCATACTTAAAAATCGAACTGGGTGTAATTTAAAATTAGTCAATTGAGTTTGTTGACTTGGATTTGCCAAAGACATTTTATGCACATTAAAAATTCCACTTCGCTCACTTAAAAAGTACATACTTTTTTCATCCGCACTAAAAATTGGAGAACGATCTTCTGCTGTTGAAGTCGTAATCATTTTATGTGCTTTGGTTTTTACATCATAAGTCCAAATGTCACGAGTAATCGCAGAAGTATGATGTTTTCTCCACTCATTTTCTCCTCCTTTTTTATCCATATAAATTAACATTCCTCCATCTTTAGAAACTTCTACATCTTCAGCTGGAATAGTCAAAATCTGATTCACTCTTCCTCCTTCAACAGCAACTGAATATAATTCAGATTGTGATCGATGAGGATGTTGTCGATGCTTTACATCATCTTGACGAAGTGCGCCAAAAAGTACATTTTTATCATCATGAGAAAAGGTATAAGGTATTTCGCTATTGGAGTGAAAAGTTAATCTTTTAGCGGCTCCACCTTTAGCCTCCATCACGAAAATATCAAAGTTGCCATATCGATCAGATGCGAAGGCAATTTTAGATCCGTCTTTGCTCCAAACTGCCTTGTAATCGTGAGCATCATGATAAGTTAATTGAGTAGCATCTCCTCCAGCAGTAGGAACTTTGTACAAATCACCTTTGTAGGTAAAAACAATTTGAGTTCCATCAGGTGAGATGGAAGAATGTCGCAACCAGTTGGGTGCATCTTGAGAAAAAGCGGTTAATGAAATAAATAAAGTAAAATTAATTTGGTTCGCATTGTATTTTTTTTTGGTTTCAAAATCAGCTTTGAAGCTAATAAATATTAGATAATAAATGATATATTTTTTAATGGAAAAAAGGGAAAGGTGTGTTTAGGAAATAACAAGACAAATTTAAGGACTTCGCTTTTAAATTTTAGTTGCAAAAAATGAAAAAGAACAAAAAAAAAGCGTTTCTGGTATTTTCCAAAAACGCTTTTTTTTGTTCCTAAAGTAACTTTCTACAATTAAAACGGGGACTTATATTCTTCATTATTTAAAAAAGTCTCATCCGTCAATGTTTTTAAGAAATTCACTAAATCTTCTTTGTCTTGTTCCGTCAAAAACAAACCGGTGTCTTTGGTATTTAGAACTGTTTGATCAGCCGTAGTAGATTCTTTGATTCCTTCATTATAATGGTTGACTACTTCCTCTAAAGTTTGGAAACGTCCATCGTGCATGTACGGAGGAGTTACTTCAATATTTCGCAAAGTCGGTACTTTGAACTTTGCCCGATCTGCAGCATCCATCGTCACATTCTCTCTTCCCATATCTAAAAATTCAGCATCAGCATCTAATCCATTATTCATATAAAGATCATTTTCGAAATTATCACCTCCGTGACAATGCGCACAATCTGCCCCCGAATCATCTGGAAAAAACGGATTATACTCTTGGAAAAACAATACTCTTCCACGCTCTTCACTTTCAGTCAATTGTAAATCGCCAGCTAAATATTTATCATACTTAGAATCATTGGAGATGATGGAAAGCATGAATTGCTCCATCGCCAATGACATTTTCTCTGAAGTAATTTCTTCTGAACCAAAGGCTCTAGTAAATTGATCTCGATAAGTTTGCTCTGCACTTAATTTGGCGATTACGTCTTCTAAAGTTTCATTCATTTCCAATTCATCTTGGATAGGAAGTAATGATTGGTCACGTAATAAATTAGCACGACCGTCCCAAAAAAATTGATTGGTATGCCAAGCCATATTGAAGATTGGCATTGCCTGACGTTTCCCAGGTAACTCTTCTACCCCTAGAGAAAATTTTAATGTATCAGAAAATCCATCAGGTTGACGATGGCAATCAGCGCAAGCTTGTGCTTCTCCTTCAGATAATAATTTATCGTAAAAAAGCATTTTCCCCAATTCAACTCCTTGCACCGTTAAAGCATTATCGGATGGTAAATTTGGTGGAGGAAAATTTCCATATTCTAATACATAAGGTGTTTCATCTTTAACAATTGGATTATCTACTGGCTCATCATCTTTTTCACAAGCGACCATTATAAAGGCCATGGTAAAAAAGACTAAAAATATTTTATGTAATTTCATTGTTATCAAATTTATTTTTTGAATAAAGGATTATTGATAAAAGACTCATCCGTGAGTGTTTTTAAAAATAATACAAGTTCATTTCTCTCTGTTTCAGTCAAAGTAAAAGGCTCAATCAAATCACTTTTATTTGGATGATCTTTTCCTCCTGATTCATAATGCGATATAATTTCTTCTAAAGTTTCGATTGAACCATCATGCATATATGGTGCAGTTAATTCAATATTTCGTAACGTTGGAACTTTAAATTTTGCTCGATCACTTTCATCACCTGTCAATCTAAATCTACCAGGATCAGCATAATCTTCATAAAGTCCATTATTTTCAAAGGTATAATTAGTGAAATTAAAATCATGGTGACAATTACTACATCCAGTCTTTTCTCCAAAAAACAAATCCATCCCACGGAGTTCTGCTTCAGTAAATACATTATTTTTATTTTGGAAAAAGAACTTATCATATCGGCTATTTCCACTTATCAAACTTCTTTCAAAAGTTGAAATCGCTCTCGTCAAAACAAAAGCATCCATTTCTCCACGGTCATAAGCGACTCTACTCATCTGTTGATAAGTGGAATCTTTTTGTAATTTTTCAACAATCAAAACAATATTAAAATCAAACTCATTATGTTCTTGAATGGGAACAAGAATTTGCATTTCCAATGTCGGAACTCCTCCCTCTCGAGTGAAGTAAGGATTGTAAACAAGATTAGCTAAGGTAGGTGCATTGCGAGTACCAATTGCTTGGTCAACTCCTAAACTAAATGCAACAGTATCACTAAAAGCGTTTTCTGAAAAATGGCAAGAAGCACAGGAAATGGAACTATCTCTTGATAGCACAGGATCAAAAAATAATTTTTTCCCCAAATCCCAGCGAGCTTTGGTGAATTCATTGTCGATCGGAAAAATTGGTTGTGGAAATCCTGCGGGAATAATTAAAATATTATCCTCTGTTGATGGCACAGGATTATTTTCTTTTTGACATGCCATCAAAAAGAAAAGACTTAAAATAAAACCGAGTATTATTTTTTTCATAAAATAAAAATTTGGGCAGCCGAAATTGGATTTCGAACTGCCCTAAACAACACCCTTAAATTATTCAACTATCCATTTTTCGAAAGCAACAGGTGCTCCTTCTTTCCATAAATGGATGAAGAAAATACCAGAATAATTACTTTCCATTTGGATAGTCTGCTCATATGATGATACTGTTTGAGTTTGGATAACTCGGCCAGTCACATCAGTCAAAGTCAATTGGTAATTACCCTCTGTTGGCAAATCCAAAACAACGTTAGTCATTTTGTCAAAAGAAGGATTTGGTTGGATTTGAAATTTCCCTTCAAATGCTGGGTCAATCGTAGCAACAGGAACTTCGCCCTCTGGGAAAAATACTTCAGTTTCAAAATTATTTAATAGTTGAACAGACTCACCTACTTCGCCATGAGTAATGACTCCATTAGCAACATTGATATTTTTATACATTCCTAGGTAATCCGCATCCATACTAATAGTCAAACTAGTCCCATCTAAATTACCTTCGATTGGCATCGAAACTGTTTTATAATTTTGGTCACCTAATGCATGAATTTCATAGGTGGTATTTACATTTGTTCCTGCCTTCCCTTCCAAAGCTATAAAACGGTAACCAGCAGTCCATCCCCAATGCATTGAAGGATTTTTTGGTGCAAGAGGATGAGTCATCGGATAAGAAGAAGGATCCAAATGATTTCTATCAGGATGAACTCCTACTGAAAAAGTGATATTTTCTACCGAAGTAATATCATGGGATCCGAGGTTTAGTTCTGCTTCATCATTTGTATTAATTAAAAAATGTGCTGTAGTCTCTGTTATCTGACCTCCATCATGAGTGATGATAAAATTGTTTAAATAATATTCAAGCCGAGTTACTTTTAAGTCATAATTATCATAGCAAGTAACTGCTGAATTCATAGCAAAGTCATCTGTTCCAAATTTGTGATTGATTTTAACGGTAACATCATTTTGAGCAAATAGCCCGATAGTAAAACATAAAGCGAGAAGTGTAAATATTTTTTTCATAATGATAATTTTTTAATTTGAAAATAATTAATTGAGTGTTTTTTTACTTGAAAGATTTAGATATAAATAGACTAGTGTTTATGTCCATCTTTGGTATGCTCTTCGGATTTCACGTAATCCATTCCACAAACAGGACATGTCCCTTCCTTATCGCTACCACTATCTTTACAATGCATCGGACATACATATGCAGAAGTATATTCTGCGGTAGATCCATGTGGTTCAGAAGGAGTAGATAATTTTTTTGAAGTATCATTTCCGCCACACGAAACTAGAAATAGACTAACTCCCACCAATAGAGTTATACCTAATGATTGAAATATTTTTTTCATATCAAAAATAAATTTTAATTAAGATTCAATTAACTAGAAGTCGAATTATCAACTTCTATTATTTATAAATTAGTAAATAGGAAAATTCTCTTGACAGGAAGTCAAAAGTTAAGAAAGGAAGTCTAACAGCGGAAAATTTGAAATAAAGAAGGAAAGTCCTGCCTTATTAACGGTGGTTTGTAATTAAAATAATCAATATCTAGGGATTGAAAATTTTGTCCAAATATTGAAGTAATACTTGGAGATATTTTAAACATAGGAAAAGTTACTTCTTGAGTGGTAGTTTCCGTAAAATTTTGATTCAGATTGGATTTAAAGAAACTTGCTTTGTTTTGACAGCAAGGCGTTTGGTTAGCTTCATCCTGGCAGGAATCCTTTGAAGGATAATGACCTTGCACCTTTGCGCAGCAGTTTTTAGGTTGAACAAAAACAGCGCTGTATTTATAATTACCAGAACAAAAATGCGAGTTAATTTCTAGCCCGGTTGTGCTAAAAAACAATAAAAATGATAGGCTGATATGTAAAATTCTTACACCCAAAGGTTTCTTTTTTTTTATAAATCTAGGACTTAATTTTTATAAATAAGAATTTTAAAACAAAATTGTAAATTGATATTCAGTTTTTCAAAAAAAAACCGTTTCCGGATTTCTCCAGAAACGGTAATTTTTTCTCACTCTAAAAACTTAATATTTTTAGCCTTTATCCTCTTCTACTTCTTCGTATTCTACATCTTCCGCAGCATCATCACTTCCTCCAGCATCGCCACCTGCATCAGCAGTTGGGCCATCTTGAGCAGCGCCTTCAGCACCCGCAGCACCTTCTTGAGAAGCAGCATACATATCTTGAGAAGCAGCTTGCCATGCAGCATTCAATGTTTCCATTGCTGAATCAATCAAAGCAATGTCTTGAGCAGCATGTGCTTCTTTTAACTTAGCAACTCCTTCTTCGATAGCACCTTTTTTCTCAGCTGGAATTTTTTCACCAAACTCTTTCATTTGTTTCTCCGTTTGGAAAATCAAACTATCAGCAGCATTGATTTTATCCGCAGTTTCACGAGCAGCTCTATCTGTGTCAGCATTTGCTTCTGCTTCTGCTTTCATTTTAGCAATCTCTTCTTGCGACAATCCAGTTGAAGCTTCAATTCGAATATTTTGCTCTTTTCCAGTTCCTTTATCTTTAGCAGAAACTGTCAAAATTCCGTTGGCATCCATATCGAAAGTAACTTCGATTTGAGGTACACCTCTTGGTGCTGGTGGAATTCCGTCTAAGATAAATCGACCGACTGGACGATTGTCTCTAGCCATTGGTCGCTCTCCCTGAAGGATATGAATTTCAACTGATGGCTGGTTGTCAGCAGCAGTTGAGTAAATTTTTGATTTCTTTGTAGGAATAGTTGAGTTAGATTCGATTACTACGTCAAACACATTTCCCATTGTTTCGATACCCATTGATAATGGTGTAACATCTAACAATAAAACGTCTTTTACATCTCCACTCAATACTCCACCTTGGATAGATGCACCAACTGCAACCACCTCATCTGGATTCACACTACGGTTTGGTTTTTTTCCAAAAAATTCTTCTACCGCTTGTTGAATTCGAGGAATACGAGTTGAACCTCCTACCAAAATTACTTCATCAATTTCGCTTTTGTCGATACCTGCATCTTTCAATGCTTCAGCACATGGCTTCAAAGTTCGTTGTACTAAATCATCCGCTAATTGCTCAAATTTAGCTCGGCTTAATTTTACTACCAAGTGTTTAGGCACACCATCAACAGCTGTGATGTATGGCAAATTGATTTCAGTTTCAGTTGAAGAAGACAATTCGATTTTTGCTTTTTCAGCAGCATCTTTCAATCTTTGCAATGCCATAGGATCTTTTCTCAAATCCATATTTTCTTGCCCTTTGAAAGTGTCAGCCAAGAAGTCGATAATGATTCTATCAAAATCATCACCTCCTAGGTGTGTATCTCCATTAGTAGATTTTACTTCGAAAACACCTTCTCCTAATTCCAAAATAGAAACATCAAATGTACCTCCACCTAAATCGTAAACAGCGATAGTTACATCTTGATCTTTTTTATCCATTCCATAAGCCAATGCAGCTGCAGTTGGCTCATTGATAATTCTTTTTACTTCAAGACCTGCAATTTGTCCTGCTTCCTTAGTTGCTTGACGTTGCGAATCGTTGAAATATGCAGGTACCGTAATAACTGCTTCAGTTACTTCTGATCCCAAGAAATCTTCTGCTGTTTTTTTCATTTTTTGTAGAATCATAGCAGATAATTCTTGTGGCGTATAAAGTCGACCATCGATGTCAACTCTTACTGTATCGTTATCTCCTTTTGTAGCTTTAAATGCAGCTCTTTCCGCTTCATCTTTTACTTCAGAATAACGTGAACCCATAAATCTTTTTACAGATGAAATAGTTCTTGTTGGATTTGTGATTGCTTGACGTTTCGCAGGATCACCAACTTTACGCTCGCCATTATCCATAAATGCTACTACCGAAGGAGTTGTTCTTCTACCCTCTTCGTTAGGGATTACAACTGCTTCACCACCTTCCATTACGGCAACGCATGAGTTCGTTGTTCCTAAGTCAATTCCAATAATTTTACCCATTTTTATTATAGTTTAAGTTTGATTGAATGTCATTTAAAATGATTAACAACTATTACTTATCAATTGGCATACCATTGGAATTTTGGTCGTTTTGACCTGTCATTTTGGATTATTTTGGGAAAAATGAGGGAATTGGTGTCAGTTTTTTGATTTTTTTGGAATGACAAAAAGGCAGAGGTAGTTACGTAGTGGTCTGCTTTAGCTGACCTAAAAAAATATGTCTTGAGTTTTTTTTAGTGGTTATTAACTATTATAGTTTATTCGAAATAGAATTGTATGATGAGCCGTAAAACGTCTAACGTTCAACGTCCATCGAATAAAGTCTATTAGCTTGACTTTATTTGTTAGATGAATTACAAT
>CAZMBP010000039.1:0-7943 GCA_964564545.1 uncultured Saprospiraceae bacterium | reverse complement strand
GTTGATAATCAAGTAGTTGAACTGGGTGCATTGCTTCACGATATTGCAGATTCTAAATTTCATAATGGTGATGAGACCATCGGGCCACGTAAAGCTAGCGAGTTTTTAACTTCCATTGGAGTAGATCAAAAAACCATTGATCATGTCATTTTAATCATTCAAAATATTTCTTTTGGAGGAGGTAATTTTGAAAAAAAATTCCATTCCCCAGAATTGGCTGTAGTTCAAGATGCTGATCGACTAGATGCAATTGGCGCCATCGGAATTGCTCGAACTTTCAATTATGGAGGATTTAAAAATCGAGCAATTTACGATCCTAATATTCCACCAAAACTCAATATGACCAAAGCTGAATACAAAAAAAGTACAGCTCCTACAATAAATCATTTTTATGAAAAATTACTTCTGTTAAAAGATCGAATGAACACCCTAACTGGCAAAGCTATGGCTGAAAAGCGACATCTCTTTATGGAAAACTATTTAGAACAATTTTATCAAGAATGGGAAGGTGAAAAATAAAATCTTCAATTATAACTAATTTGGATTACTTTTTGCTCTATAAGAAATCTAGGTTGTATTAAACTAAAAACATTTCTTATTCCTGCCCCAATAATCATTAGGGTATTCTTCATATCTCTTATCTATATTACTCACGCCAAAATATTTATTAATAAAAATCCATTTTACATTAAATATGGTGGCTAACAATTTCAATATATTTAAGATAGGTTTAGAAGAACAATCCTCTGCTTTAGTACGAAATACTAGAAAGTTTTTCATATTAGACTGTTTCATCCTCTTTTTTTCCTCAATATCAATTGGAGTCGTCCACTCCTTTCTGAATACCCATGTATACTTTATATATGCGATGATTTTATTCTCCTGCATAAGTGGGCTTATACTTTATCTTCATCATTTAAAATTATATCTAAAAGCAGTATTTTTATTTCAAATTACAAGTTTTTGCCTCATTATCTTATTTTCAGTTTTTGTTACCTCTCCATTTATTCCATTAATGTTAATTCCAGTAGGAATGTCATTCCTTATATATTTTACGGAATTCCAAAAAAAATCAGTCCTCTATTTTTCATTAATAATGGCTTTTGGCCTTATAACTTCAATTTTAATCTATAATTTTTTCACTCCTGATACCAATTATTTAGAAAATAAAATGATAATTGGAGTTAGAGTAATATTCTTCTGTTTTCTCTTTTTTTATAAAATAATATCACTCGTCTATAATTACCAAACCATAATTAAAACAAACCTTAAAAATGAATCAAAACTAAAAGTATCAGAAACTAGATATCGAAACCAATTCGAAAATAACCTTTTGGGAATGATCGTATTCAATAGTAAAATGGAAATAATCGATGTGAATAAGGGTTTTTGTAAAATGATTGGTTACTCGAAAGATGAATTAATTGAAGAAAGATTGTTAATCAATAATCTTAAACATAATCATTCTCTTTTAAACAATTTTGAAAAACTAGTAGCCCGAAAAATTACAAATTTTACATCCTCATATACTTTTAAAAGAAAAAATGACTACCCTTTACACACTACCATTTTTGCTTCCTCTACTTATGATAAAAATGGAAATTTTATTAATTCTACTTTTACCATTTTAGATATTACAGAAAAGATTGAAGTGGAAAGTCAAATGATTCTTAAGAGCCAAGTTATTAAAGGTTTAGTAGAGAATTTCCCTACTTTTTATTATTGTTTTGATGAAAACTTAACCATTACCAAAAGCGTTGGTTCTGGGCTCAAAGTTTTAGGGTTAGAAAAAAATGAATTAGTTGGAGTCAATATTTCTCATTTTTATAATGATTATCCCGAAATAATCGAAAACCACAAAAAATCTTTTTCTGGGAAAATTGAATCATTTGAATCGGCCATTAAAACCAAAAATGGAGATATGGCATTCTTTGATCTAAAATTATTTTACGACACCGTTGCTAAGAGGGGTATTGTAATAGGATTCAATATTACTGAAAAGAAAAAACAAGAACAATTAATTCAACAATCTGTAGAACAACTTAATAAGAAAAATAAAGACCTTGAAAAATATATTGAAAGTAATAATCAATTAGAAAACTTCGCTTACATGGCATCCCATGATCTAAAAGCTCCATTAAGATCTATACTTGGTTATTCCCAATTATTAGTAAAAAAGACAAAACAGAAATTAGATAAAACTGAAATAGAATTATTCAATTTTATTATTAGTTCATCTAAAAACATGAATCAACTCATTGAAAATTTATTAACCTACTCAAAAGTAAACTCTCAAAAAACAGAATTTGAAAATATTAATGGAAATAATTTATTAGAAATTATTATTAACGAACTTAATGCTGATATAAAAGAGAAAAAAGTAAACATCTCCTTTTCAAATATTCCTTCCTTAATTATCGCTGACAGAACAAGGATTAAACAACTTTTCCAAAATCTTATCTCGAATGCCATAAAGTTTATCGAGAAGGATAAAAATCCTAGAATCCTAATTGATTGTAAAGAAACTGAAACTCATTTTCAATTTTCTGTAAAAGATAATGGCATTGGAATAAAATCTGAGTATCAAGAAAAAATATTTTCCCTTTTCGTAAAATTACATGGTTCTTCCGAATTTGAAGGAACCGGAATTGGCCTTGCTTTATGCAAAAAAATAGTAGAACAGCATGGTGGAAATATTTGGGTGGATTCAATTTATGGGCTTGGAACCACTTTCTTTTTTACTATTGAAAAAAGAAACCTAGAGTCAGAAACATTTATTTCAAAGAAATACCAACAAACTATAATTGGGAATTAAAAAATTTCTATTTTTTTCCCAATTCAAATTTAAACTTCCCACCTTTGCATTTGTTTATAATAAAAAAATTAGAACAGATGTTATTATTAATTTCGCCTGCCAAGACTTTGGATTTTGAAAAAACAGATTTAAAGAAAAAAACAAAACCACGTTTTCTTCCAGAAAGTCAGGAACTTATCGACGTTTTAAAAACAAAAAAAGCCAGCGACATCAAAAAGCTAATGAAGGTCAGCGATAAAATTGCTAACCTCAATGTAGAACGCTACCATAGTTTTGAAACTCCTTTTTCCTTAAAAAATGCAAAGCAAGCAGTTTTAGCTTTTCGAGGAGATGTATATACTGGATTGGATGCCGATAGTTTTGATGAAGCAGATTTAGCATTTGCCCAAGATCATTTGCGAATTCTTTCAGGACTTTATGGATTGTTAAAACCATTAGATTTGATGCAACCATATCGATTGGAAATGGGAACAAAATTGCAAAATGGTTTTGGAAAAAATCTATACGAATTTTGGGGTGAGAAAATCACTCAAACTATCAACAAAGATGTCAAAAAGTCGAAATCAAAAGCCATCATCAATTTAGCCTCAAAAGAATATTTTTCAGCGGTAAAACCAAAATTACTCAAAGCTGACTTGTACAATATCCATTTTAAAGAAGAGAAAAATGGTGAATTCAAAATCGTCGCTTTTTTTGCCAAAAAGGCAAGAGGAATGATGTGTAACTATATCATCAAAAATAAACTGACAGAGCCTGAACACCTGATTGGATTCGATTATGACCGATATACTTATAATGAAAAATTGAGTAGTGAACGTGATTTAGTTTTTACTCGATAAGTTAGTTCTTCATTCTGACAAAATTGACAATCTTCATTTCAAAAAAATCGTTAACTTTGGAAGAATAAAATTATTTTGATAAAAAAATCACTACATATTATCCTTGCATTTTTATTGTTAATCAGTACCTCTGGTTTTTCAATAAGTACGCATTTTTGCCAAAATCAATTGCAAGATTTGCAGTTGTTCTGTCAAGCAAAAACATGTGGTGAACTTCAAGCAGAAAAGGAAAGTTGTCATAAGACTTCATCAGAACAACCAAAAGCTTGCAAAAAAGGATGTTGTGAAAGTAATTCAGATTTCTATCAACTAGACCTCGACCAACAAACAACTTCAACAACTTTTAAGTCCTTGAATATCAAGATTTTATCTACTATACTTTTTACAGTATTAAATATTGAATTACCTTCAGCTAATCAAAAATCAACTGACTATTTTAACTACAAACCACCACTCATTGTCTGCGATTACACCGCTGAATTGCAGACTTTCCTTCTTTAAAGATATTAACGAAAGTGAATGCTCATTTTTCAACTTTGAAAAATGAGTCATACCTATTTTAGTTTAGTCAATTGATTAACAATTCACCGTTAATATTCAATTATGTTAAAATCAACCATAAGATTTTTTCTCGAAAATAAATTAGTAGCCGTTTTGTTATTGGTTCTTTTTGTCGGTTGGGGATTAGTTACTGCGCCATTTGATTTTGGAATTTCGCAATTACCAAGAGATTCTGTTGCGGTCGATGCTATTCCTGATATTGGCGAAAACCAGCAAATCGTATTTACTAAATGGCCCGGTCGTTCTCCTCAAAATGTCGAAGATCAAGTTACTTATCCTTTGACGACTGCCTTGCTTGGCATTCCAAAAGTAAAAAGCGTGCGAAGTAATTCCATGTTTGGATTTTCCAGCATCTATATCATTTTTGAGGAAGATGCAGAATTTTATTGGAGTCGATCTCGGATTTTGGAAAAACTAAATTCACTTCCTCCGAACACTTTACCATCTGATGCGAGCCCAATGTTGGGCCCAGATGCAACAGGTTTGGGGCAAATATTTTGGTATACTTTGGAAGGTCGAGATGCAGATGATAATCCAACAGGAGGTTGGGACTTGCATGAGTTACGATCCATACAAGATTATTATGTTCGCTTCGGTTTGAATGCTGCGGAAGGTGTTTCAGAAGTTGCGTCCATCGGCGGATTCGTCAAAGAATATCAAGTAGATGTTGATCCAGATGCCATGAAAGCAAATGGTATCGATCTCAACCAAGTGATGGATGCACTCAAAAACAGTAACCTTGATGCAGGTGCTCAAACCATCGAAATCAATCTCGCTGAGTATTTTGTTAGAGGTCTTGGTTATGTTGAAACTATTTCTGATCTCGAAGAAAGTGTCGTTGCTGTCAATGAAAATGTACCCATTCGAATTCGAGATATTGGAAAAGTAAATATTGGTCCAGCTACTCGACGAGGAGCGATCGATAAGTCTGGTGCAGAGGCAGTTGGAGGAGTTGTGGTTGCTCGATACGGTTCGAATCCTATGGAAGTCATTCAAAATGTCAAAGGAAAAATCGAAGAAATTGAAGCGGGGTTACCAAGTAAAACCTTGGCTGATGGAACCATTTCACAAGTAAAAATAATTCCATTTTATGATCGGACTCAATTGATTCAAGAAACTTTGGGAACATTGCAAGAAGGATTGACCTTGGAAATTTTGATTACGATCATCGTAGTAATTTTGATGTTACTAAATATTCACAGTAGTCTTTTGATTGCGGGGACTTTACCTATTTCGGTCTTGATGTGTTTTATTGCGATGCGTTACTTTGGCGTTGATGCAAATATTGTAGCGCTCTCAGGAATTGCCATTGCCATTGGAACGATGGTCGACATGGGTATTGTTTTAGTTGAAAGTATGGTCAAGCGATTAGATGAAGCACCGCCTGAAGAAAGCACCTTGACTTCGATTTATGAAGCAACAATAGAAGTTGCTTCAGCTGTTTTGACCGCCGTGTCTACTACAGTAATTAGTTTCTTACCTGTCTTTACTATGGAGGCGGCAGAAGGGAAATTATTTCGTCCACTTGCTTACACTAAAACTTTTGCATTGATCGCTTCGATTATAGTTGCGATTACCATTTTGCCACCGCTCGCCCACTCTATTTTTTCCAATAAAAAAAATAAAAACGGTTATGATTGGCGAACGTGGATTATTAACCTTTTAATTCTCGGAGCAGGACTTGTTGTTTTATTTTATTATAAAAATAGTATTTCTGGGAATGTAATTATCGCAGTTGGATCCTTAGGTTTATTAAGTCTTTTGGTAAAAAAATATACTTCTGAAAAATTTTATCGTGGGTTTAATATTTTAAAAAATATCATCTACGCAAGTATTGTCATTTATTTCCTAGCTGAAATTTGGATGCCATTAGGAGTCAATAAGAGTTTGACCACTAATTTTTTCTTCATTGGAATTATTGTAATTGTATTGTTATTATTTTTTCAAATGATGGTTTATTTCTATGAAGACATCTTGCGATTTTGTTTAAAATTCAAATTTTTGTTCTTCATTTTTCCTGCTTTTATTTTGTTTTTTGGTTATCAATCATTCCTACAAACTGAGGAAGAATTTATGCCAGCATTAAATGAGGGAAGTTTTCTTTTGATGCCTACGTCAATGCCTCACTCTGGCATGCAAGAGAATTTGAAAAATTTACGTTTGCTTGACATGGCAGTCACCGCCATTCCTGAAGTTGAAAATGTGGTTGGAAAATTAGGGCGAGTAGAATCGCCACTTGATCCTGCTCCTATTTCGATGTATGAAAATATTATCAATTACAAATCAGAATATAAGACCGACGAAAATGGTCATCGAATTCGATTTAAAATCAATAATAAAAACGAGTACGTCAGAAATGAAAATGGGGAACTCATCGAAGATAAAAATGGTCGTTATTTCCGACAATGGCGAGATGAAATTCAATCACCAGATGATATTTGGAACGAAATAGTTAAAGCAACAAAACTTCCAGGAGTTACTTCTGCCCCTAAATTACAACCAATCGAAACTCGACTCATCATGCTTCAAACAGGCATGCGAGCACCTATGGGAATCAAAGTAAAAGGTACGGACTTAGCTACTATTGAATCCGTAGGTTTATTGTTAGAAAAAGAATTAAAGGAAGTTAGAGGTGTAAAAGATGCAGCTGTTTTCGCTGAACGAATCGTTGGAAAACCATACATGGAATTAGATATTCAACGAGATGTCATCAGTCGATATGGCTTAACTATCATGGATATTCAAAATCATATTCAAGCTGCCATTGGCGGAATGAAAATGTCTGAAACCGTGGAAGGTAGAGAACGATATGCTATTCGACTTCGATATCCTCGAGAGATGCGAGACAATCCTGAGGTCATTAAAAACATTTTAGTTGGCACTCCGTCAGGCGCTCAAATTCCGCTGGGTGATTTGGTGAAAATAAATTTCGTTCGAGGGCCACAATCCATAAAAAGTGAAGATGGATTTTTAGTTGGCTATGTTTTATTCGATAAAGAAAATGGATACTCAGAAGTAGAAATTGTAAAAAATGCCAAACAACTTTTTGCCGAAAAAATCGAAAATGGTAGTCTTAAAATTCCTGCCGGAATAAATTATTCCTTTGCCGGAAATTATGAACAACAAGTTCGAGCTAACAAAAGATTAGCCATAGTTATCCCTGTAGCATTGGCTTTAATCTTCTTGATTTTATATTTCCAATTCAGTTCATTTTTCATTTCCATAATGGTTTTCACAGGAGTATTTATTGCTTTTGCTGGTGGATTTATTTTGTTGGATTGGTATGCAGATCCTGCGTTTTTAGATGTACAATTTTTTGGAAAAAATATGCGTGACCTATTTCAAGTACAGACTATCAATTTAAGTGTTGCTGTTTGGGTAGGTTTCTTGGCACTCTTTGGAATCGCTACAGACGATGGTGTTTTGGTAGCAACTTTTCTTAAAGATTCTTTTGAGAGAAATAAACCAGACACGATTCAAGAAATCCGAGAAGCAGTTATAGAAGGGGGAAAACGTCGAGTTCGTCCAGCGATGATGACGACCGCAACGACGATATTGGCTTTGCTTCCAATTTTGACTTCGACTGGTCGGGGATCAGATATTATGTTGCCGATGGCACTTCCTTCTTTTGGTGGAATGTTGTTCCAGGTGATTACGATGTTTACAGTTCCTGTTTTGTTTTCGATGTGGAAAGAGTGGGATTGGCGAATTAATAATTTTAAAAAATA
>CAZMBP010000038.1:0-15227 GCA_964564545.1 uncultured Saprospiraceae bacterium | reverse complement strand
ATTCCAGGAATAATTAATTGATCTGTAAAAAATACATTTAGAGTATCAATTAGTTCCGTACAATTTACATAGTTGATTTTTACCCAATAACTTCCTTCTTCTGTGATTCCAACAGCACTTCCAGTCGATCCATCATACCATTCATAAGAGGTAGCTGTTGGGTCAGCCACATTTAATATCAAATCTTGATTATAACAAAGTGTCGTATCAGGAGAAGGAAAAATTTCAGTTACTGGATCTGAAAGAACTATATTATTGGCTTCCAAAATTAATTTGGGTGCTTTGGTGGGATCACTATATTCACTAGAAGCGAAATTCATAGAGCCATAGGGATCCTCATCTTTTTGTTTTAATAAAAAACCAAAACTATTATCTAATTCAATCATGTTAGTTACCAATTCGGTGACATCTACTAGGATTGAATCATAATTATTATTTTGAGGAATTTCAGCTTTTAGGTTATCATCGTAGTCAGGCTGAGTTACCCAAGTCACTTCAAGTTCTTCCCATGGTTCGACGATTCGAAAAATGTCAACATCATTTGTTTCTGCTTGACCTCCATTGGAAAAAGTAATATTTGGATTGGCGTACAAAACCAAAGTTGCTTGAATCACATCACAACTTACTATTTCATGCAATTCAGGAAAATCAATCAAAGATCTAGAATCATGTTCTGGTGACCCACTTGAAAAAGCAGTCCAAGCTTCAATTCTTAAATATTCTTTATCTCCATAATTATTCACATCAAAACCAGGTCCCCCGTTCCAAACTGGAGAATTAGTGATATGGGCATCCTTGGTACAATCTGAATTGGGTTGAAAGATCAGAGTAGTTTGAGCGTGGCAATAAATGGCCGCAAAAAGTAGAAAGGTAGAGAGTAGGAGTTTCATATTTTTTGTTTTTTGTGAAAATAATCATGCTTATTAGATTCACTCAAAATTGGATTCGCTTCTTTTATTAGTTAAAGTCAAATCCATTTATTGAGTAAAACCATGATAAATATAAAAACTCATATGAAATTCCCCAGCAAAAAGTAAAGTTAAGTTTTACACATTTTTTAAAATTATATCTTCTAGTTGTACAGCAGTTTTGGTACCTGCTTCATGCCATAATTTTTTTCCATTTTTAAAAATCATAAAAGTAGGTACTCCCATTACACCCATGTCGGCACCCATTTTAGCATATTTGTCCACATCAATTTTGATGATCTTTGCTTTGCCAGAAACTTTTTTGGCAACTTCTTTTAATACAGGATTCATAGCCATACATGGACCACACCAGGTGGCGTAGAAATCGACTAGTACAGGTTGATCGCTATTGAGGAGTTCTTCGAAAGTGGGTTTTTTACTCATACTAAATTAAAAGTTGAACGTTGAACGTTTGACGTTTTACGATCTCACATGCAACTTGATTGACATTTTTTCTTTTATTTTTGCAAAATTATAACAATAAACTTACATCTCCAGATAATGTTTTTATTGAGCCATCTCTAAACTCAATTCTAGCCCACCAGACTAGAACTTGAGGGTTTAAAGGCTCTCCTTTAAATCTTCCATCCCAGCGAAGTGAATTATCATTAGGTGAAACATTTTTTACCCCAAAAAGTTGTTGCCCCCACCGATCAAATATTTGAAATGAATGAATATTAACAACATCGTTTTCAGCGTAGATGGTGAAATAGTCATTATATCCATCATTATTAGGTGAAAATGCATTTGGAATATAAACGTCCTGGCAATCTTCAAAAGCAACATAAACAGAATCAATAATTGTTGCACATTCATTTTCACCAATTAAAAAATAGGTGCCTTCCTCTTCCACTAGAAATGAATTCCCCAAAGAACCATCTTGCCATTCATAGTCAGAATGCTCAAATTTATTTTGCAAAATAATTGGAACATCAACACAAGTAGAAGTATCATTTCCAATTTCTACTTGTGGCAAATTGATATAGTTGACCAAAATTTGATCAGAAGAAACACAGTTTCCATTGGTAGCAATAACACTATAAATACCTGCTTGGTCAACTTCAATAATTGGTTGAGATTCTGAATTGGACCAAATATATTCAGATGCTCCAACTGTAGTCGCATCTAAAACGAGGATTGAATTTTCACAAACAAAAGTATCCAAAGGTCCTAGGTCAACAGGCAAAGAATCATTGACAATAAAAATAGAAATGGAATCAAAAATCGTCTGATCACAACCATAAGTAATTTCTACAATGTAGGTAGTGTTGACGGTAGGTGAGGCCAATGGATTAGGAATATTGGTAGCGCTTAACCCTTCTGAGGGAGTCCAATTATATTCATATCCTCCTTCTGCTAAAAGTGGAATAGTTCCACCTTCACATAATGGAACTTCATCAATATTTTCATAGATAGAGGGAGTAATTAATCGCATTCTTTGAAAGTTATTTAAACCACCAGTTACTCCTGCTACGCCCCAATACAGAAATGAATTTCCATTAAAAATTTCATTAACTATATCTCCACTATAATTTCCTTTCAACTCACAATCAAAAAACACTTCAAAATTAAATAATTGAGGATCCCAAATGACTTTCAAAATATGCCATTGACAATCCTCAATATTAGGATTGGTGGATTTTGCTTGGATTGGCCCGAATAAGTTTTCAGGAGAATCATGATTGGCTTTTCCATTTTTCATTATCGCTAAATGGTCGAATTCTGGATCGCCATTTCCATTTTGGTAAGTATCAATTTCAAGTGCGAATGAAGGATTCAATCCAGAAAATCCCATAGAACCACCTAGACTCGTAGAGAGGATAATTTCTGGTTGGAAAATTAAACTCATTCCATCCGCACCAGATCCATCTTTGCATCCTAGGAAGATTTCAAACTCTAATTCAAAAGGGTCATTAAAATTTATTTGAGTCTGATTCCAAACATATCCTAATTCATTATTTTGATCGGAAGTCAATAGATATGTGTTATCACCTTCATCTATTGCATCTCCATAAACTTGAAATTGGGCAAAGAGGGACAAAGGAAAAAAAAGACAAATAACAATAAGGATGTTTTGAAAATTCATAGTAAGTTTTTCTAAAATCTTTTATACTTTTTCTTGTACCTTCGCGATTAAGTAATGGTCAAAGAATTGTAAGTTAAAAGTTTTTGACCATTCCAAAAAGGTTATTTTGGAATAAGTAATTAGTTTGAAAGTTAGTTAGCATTTAGTAAAGTTTGTAATGACATACCCACAAATTATAAAAGAACTCAAAGCAAAAAAGTATGCACCAATTTATTTGTTGCATGGTAATGAGCCGTATTATATTGATAAGATTTCAAAATATATTGAAGATAATGTATTGACAGAAGGGGAGAAGTCCTTCAATCAAATGGTGATGTATGGAAAAGATACTGATCATAAAACTTTGATTGATACTTGCAGTCGATACCCTATGATGGCTTCTCATCAGGTGGTAATTTTGAAGGAGGCGCAGGAAATGAAGACATTGAAAGAGTTGTTGCCATACATTGAAAAACCAGTTCACACCACGATCCTAGTGATTTGTTTTAAGCATAAAAAATTTGACGGTCGAACTAAATTTGGAAAATTAGTTAAACAAAAAGCCTTAATTTTTGAATCAAAGAAATTATACGATAACCAAATTCCAGATTGGATTCAATCGTATTTAAAAGACAAGAAGTTAAGTATTTCGCCCTCTGCTGCTGCTTTGGTGGCAGAATATTTAGGAGAGAATTTATCGAAGGTAAGTAATGAATTGGACAAGTTGGCGATCAATTTGGCCCCTGGAACTGAAGTCAATGAAAAGCACATTCAAGAACAAATAGGAATAAGTAAAGAGTACAATGTTTTTGAATTACAAAAAGCATTAGGAGCTAAAAATGTAGTCAAGTCCAATCGAATTATCAATTATTTTATTTCCAATCCGAAAAAAAATCCATTGGTTGTTGTCGTTGGAACCTTGTTTAATTTCTTTTCAAAAGTGTATTTGACCCATTTTTTAAAAAATAGTTCAGAAAGAGAAATGATGGAGAAGCTAGGTGTTCGTCATGCTTTTTTTCTAAAAGATTATAAACTCGCTGCTAGGAATTACCCTTATCAACAATCGCAAAATGTGATTTCTATACTTAAAGAATACGACTTAAAATCAAAGGGTGTTGATCGTGTCAATGCCACCGAAGGAGATTTGATGAAAGAGATGATTTTTAAAATATTACATTCCTAATAATTAGCTGGATTTTCCTGAATCCAGTTTTGGTTTTACTGGATTTAGGAAAATCCAGCTACGGACTTTCTTTAAAGACGAACATTCATATCTTTAATTGCTCTCAAGATATCTCGCCGACTAATCTGACCTAAAAGTCTTCCATTTTCATCTTTCACTTGAAGTCGTTTGAAATAAGTAGTCAAGAAAACATTTGCAGCATCTACAATTGTATCTTTACTTGAAATACTTCTCATATTGGTTGTCATGTAGTGTTCCACTTTAGTTCTAGTGATAGGCACATTGTGGTAAGAACTTTCCACTAAAACTTTTAAGCAATCTTTATCATCAATCAACCCGACTACTTCATTAAAATTATTGAGAACGGGAGCACCTGTAATCCGATTTTCTAAAAGAGAATCAATGACAGTTGTAATATTATCGTCAGGTGAAAAAGTGATTAATTTGCTAACCATGTAATCAGTAACAAGGGGAGCATTAAATTTTGGCGCTAATGGTTCAGGAGTTAAAACCTTCTGTTTGTAATTTTTCATATTCGCTGAGTTTTAGAAGTTGAGGAAAAAAAGTCAAGCATTATAGATTACTTTTCATAGAAAATGAAAAGCGAAATTGAATGGTTTGGTGATATGTAGCTGGGTAAGAATTAAATATTTAAAAGTAGCTTCTATTAAGATACGATTTTTCTCCATTAATTTCAATTGTATTGCTGATCTCCATTAAAAAAATGTTTTGAGCGAATGATTTTTAACCGTTTCAAAAAATAGTTTCTCCCAGAAGTTTTGTTAATTTTATTTTATGAAAACTATACAACTAATTGCTCTCTTATTTTTTACCACCTCTATTTTTTCTCAATCCACAGGAAAAGTTCGGCTAGTTATTTCCCCTCCAAATTCACTAATAAAATTGGATGGTCAACTTATTGATTCTACTAATAATTCAATGAGTAAGTTTTTTGAATTAGAGGAAGGGAATCATTCCTTCGAGGTTTGGTCGCCCTACATGGAATTAGAAAAACGTGATGTCAAAGTTGTTTCCGATTCTACTATTATTTTAAAAGTAGTCTTGAAAAAAGAGCCTGAGTTCATGGCTTATAGAAATGAAATCAAAAGTTTTTATAGAGCAAAAACGCTCTCTTGGGGATTGATTTCAGGTGCAACAATTATTGCGGGCGGTTCGTCAATTTATTTATTTAACCCAAAGATTAGGAATGATTTTAAGGAATTAGAAATGGATCTTGAGGTAAAAAGAGAAAAGTATGAAAGTAGTTTTGGAGTTAACGAAGTTGCTATGGCTAGAAAAGATTATATAGCTACTAAAGAAAAAACAGAGAAAGCTCAACGGAAAAATGTAGCACAAAAAGCGATAGGTATTCCTTTAACATTAGCTTCTATTGGAGCAATTTATTGGAGTATAAAAAGAATGAAAAAAGAAAAACAAACCAAGCAGAAACCAACTTATCAAATCAATAATCCATTTTCAGAATTAAAAATTTCACCCGAAGTAGAAAGTATTGGAATGAATACTTATACTGGATTTTCATTAAAATTTTCTTTTTAAACTAAAAATATGAAAAGCTTATTCATTTTAATTTTATCCATTTCCATGTTTTGTTTTGGCTGTAAAAAGTATGATAGCATCGATGATTTAAATAATATATTTGACGATGAAAATTTTAAGGCATTATCTCTGGTCGATATAGAGTATTCTAATGGCCAACTTATTAATACCAGAAATGGAAAGATGATTCTAGACAATAAATATGACGAATTTTCGCAACCATTAAAAAATAAAATAAGTAGGATCTTAATCTACAAAAATGGTGTTTTGCTCAACTATACTTTGTCTCCAGATGCTACCGAATACACTCGTTCCGGCTCTGTTGGTACATCAGTTTGTATGGAGTTTGCTTTTGCTAGTGTAGCACCTCTTGAGATAAGTAAGCGTTCAGAAAAAATGTGTTTTGGTTTTTAAGGAAAGTAAAATTGTTTTTTCTAAAACCTCCTGGTTACATTCGAATTAGTTTCACGCAAAGTGCGCTAAGAAGGCAAAGAGTTTATAATTAAGACCTTAGCGCACTTTGCGTGAGAACTGAATTATTACTTTCATTTTTTATTTTAAGTTCACAACATTCTCTGTTTCAATTCTTGATAATTCCTTCAGTTTTCCTTGCTCATATAATTTTGGTAAATCAGCTAAAGGTGTACCGACATCCGCTTTATAATTTACATAGTCTTGAAAAATAATTCCGCCTACTTTTCGAGAATTGTATGCACTTCGAAATCTTACTCCACCACCATTCACTTGATAATTATAGGCTAGATAGTCAATGATATGATTTTCCTGATTGATCCAATAATGAAAAACGTCATCATGATCTCGGCCACCACCTTCTTGTTCAAAACTGATTTCTAAAATTTCGTAAGTTTTACCTTTTATGGTAGTGGTTCCTTTATAAGATTTTTTTACTGCTTTGTCTTGTAACTTATAAGGAAGAGTAGCAAAGTAAATGACAGAATTAACACCACCAGAATATCGAATTTTTTCTTTTTCCGTAAGTTGAATTTCTACTCCGTTTACTTTTCTTTTTAAATTTCCATTTTCTAAAATGTCTATGATCTTTTTTCCATCTTTTTCACTAGTTGAAGTATAGGTGAATTGATCTTGGTCATTTTTAAAAGTGAAATCTTTTTTTCTAAAGGTAAATGAGAAATGAGCATTTTTATATTTTGATCCACCATGTGCTTCGATTGATTTTTTTAAAATCATATCTGCTTGGGAGAGTTGAGAGGAATTTGAATTAGTGTTTTTTGTGGAGTTACATGCGGTGAAAATTGGTGCGATAATAAAAAGTAGAAAGAAAAAATTTTTCATCTTGAAAATGGATTTAAATGGTTGTAAATTTTAAAAAGGGCAAGCTAAATAATTTTTAATTTAAATCACATGAAGGAGTTTTGAATTTGAATAAATTCATTTTGTCACGACAAATGGATAGTTTCTTTAAATTAAAAAAGTCCTTCCAGATTACAAAAATCTGGAAGGACAAAAGTATTGAGTTTTTCGAAAAACCTTACTTCTTATATCGTTCAAACCAACCTAAAATATATACCACTTTCGCCATTAAATTACTTGGCTTGGCAGCAATCCCATGACCTGCTCCTTGAATTCTAACCAAAGCAGTTTCCACATTATTTAATTTTAGTGCGGCATAATATTGTTCTGATTCACCCATTGGCGTTCGGTAATCTTGTTCACCAGTCAAAAGCATAGTTGGTGTTTTTACATTTCCAACCAAGGAAATTGGAGATCTCTTCATATAATGATCTACATGATCCCAAGGTTTTCCTGGGAACCAATATTTATAAAAAAATGCTGGATTATCAGCATACAAAACAAAGCTGTACCAATTGATAACTGGTTTAGCAACAACTGCAGCTCGGAAGCGATCAGTCTTTCCAACAATCCAACTGGTCAAAACTCCACCACCACTTCCACCGGTAACCATTAAATTATCTTCATCAATATATCCTTTTTTAATTACCGCATCGACGCCCGAAATTAAATCATCATAATCTTGCGAAGGATAATTATGGTGGATTAAATTCCCAAACTCTTTTCCATAACTTGTACTTCCTCGTGGGTTGGTATATAAAACTACATAACCTGCAGCTGCAAAAAGTTGAACTTCGGCAGAGAACCGATCACCATAATTTGCAAATGGGCCACCATGGATTTCTAAAATCAAAGGATACTTTTTGGAAGGATCAAAATTTGGTGGTTTACAAATCCAACCTTGTATTTTTCTTTTGTCAAAGGAAGACTCGTACCAGATTTCTTCTACTTTACCTAATTTTTTATGGGAAAAAAGGTCATCATTCAAGCGAGTTAATCGGTTGACTTTTTTTGATTTTGAATCAACTGTTGCCAGGTCTGCAGGATGATCAGGCGTGGAATGAGTAAAGGCAAATTTTCCATTTTGAGAAACAGTATATTGTCCACCACTATATGGTCGTCCAATGGAAAGTCCACCAACATCTTTTGCAAGGTCAGTAATTTTTCCATTCAAATCCGACATGGCAATTCTTGTATTTCCTTCAGTATTATATTGAAAGAAAATGCTTTTTCCATCATTGCTCCAATTTATACTTTCGACATCACGATCAAATTTACAAGTCACGCATTTAGATGATGATCCATTACGAGTCATGACATATAAATGAGTAACTTGATAGCCATCATAATTTTCATCATTGCCTAAGTAAGCAATTGATTTTCCGTCAGGAGAAATTTTAGGACTAGCATCTGGGCCTTGCCTCTTAGTCAAAGCTGTAACTTTTCCAGTATTCACAAAGACCTCATAAATCTCGGAATTTCGAGGATCCATTTCTCGATTTTTATTTCGATTGGAAGTAAATAAAATAGAACTTCCACTAGTCGACCATTCAGGTGTTCCATTTACATTATAATCTCCAAAAGTTATTTGTCGCGGGGTTCCACCATCTACAGAAAGCACAAATAATTGTTTTCTTACATTTTTCAAAAAGCCAGCACCATCTGCCTTGAATTTCATTTTCTCAATATACTTTGGTGGAGTTTCCCATTTTGCTCCTTCTGGTTTAGCAGGTAATTTGACCAAAGGTTTTGCTTCAAATGGAACATTCATCAAAAATGCAATCCATTTTCCATCTGGCGACCAAGATAAATTAGAAGGTGAGCTGGCAAGATTGGTCAGTTTGGATTCCATTCCATTAGCTAGCCATCTCAAATACATTTGGGGTTTTCCGTCTTTTGTAGAAATATATAATAGTTTCTTTTCGGAAGGAGATAGGCGAGGAGAAAAATCGTTTTGATTGCCTGTCGTAATTGGATACATTTCTGATCCATCAAAATTTGACATCCAAATGTTGGAACGATTTCCATCAGTCATGATATCCTTAAAATTTCTAACAAAGATTACACTTGTACCATTTGGTGAAATTTGAGGATCAGAAACATATTCCAAGTCAAAAACATCAATAGGTTCAAATTTTGAATTAGAAATGGGTGCATCCTTTTTTTGAGAAAATATGCTGCTTGATGCGATTAAAATGATGAATAGGGAGAAAAATAATTGCTTTTTCATAATGGTTTAATTTTTTGGTCTGAATATAGGAAAAAAATTAAAACCACCTTAATAGCAAAAGGCTAATTAGGATGGAGAAGAAATTTTAATTGGTATTGTAGAAGACAATAATCCTATATTTAAATAACTTTAAAAAAACGAAGGTGGGATTATTTTACATTATAAATAATTGATAATCAGTTTTTTATATGGAAATGTTTTAGGTTTGATTTTTTGAGAAAAAATAAAAATGATATTTATTTCTAAATCCATTTGCTTTTTTATAAAAAAGAAACATACCTTTACGCCATAAAAAATAACAGATGTTTCATTTAAACGTACATACAAAATTTTGGTGGTGGCACTTTTCTAACTCTAAACCTGAGTAAGTTAAGTCGCTTCTATTACGTTTATTATGCAACGAAAAAAGTGTCTAACCGTTTACTCGGTTAGACACTTTTTTTTTACCCCTGTCCCCTAAAAGGGAACGATAAAATAAGATTTAATTTTCTATCAAAATTATATCTGTTTTATTGCGGTTTTAAATCACTTTTTTAAAAATAACGTCCCATTTCGTTCCCCTTTAGGGGGCAGGGGTTTAAATCAAATTACATGTTAACTCAACAAGTTCAAAAAATAAAACTAGAGACAGTCGCTAAGAGATTTTTAGCTGATACGACCACTCCAGTAAGTATTTATCTAAAAATCCGTGATCATTTTGAAAGCTCTTTACTGTTAGAAAGTACTGATTTTCGAAGTGCAGAAAACTGCTATTCATTTATTTGTATGGAACCAATAGCGAGTTTTGAAGTGACGGGAAAAAAACTCCAAACGCTTAGTGTCGATGGAAAAACAGAAACTGAAACCATAGAAGCTGACGATGAAGTGCCTGCTCGATTAAATCATTTTATGAATCAATTTGATATCGAATCACCTGAAAATTATAAAGGCATCAATGGGTTTTTTGGATATATGTCATTTGAAGCCGTTCAATATTTTGACTCGATGACTTTCGATAATTCCAAGAGGAAAATGGATATTCCAGAAGTGAACTATAAATTGTTTAGATATATCATAGCGATTAATCACTTCAACGATGAGTTATTTATTTTGGAAAATATCCCTCCTGGAGCTAATTCAGAAATTGGAAAAATTGAAAATCTTCTTAGCTATCAGACTTTTGGAAAATACCAATTCAAAACCGAAGGCGAAGAAACTTCCAATGTAACTGATGAGGAATTTAAGGGAATGGTAGCAAAAGGAAAAGAGCATTGTCAAGTCGGAGATGTTTTTCAAATCGTACTCTCTCGACAATTCCAACAAAAATTTTCAGGCGATGAATTCAATGTTTATCGTATCCTTCGCTCCATCAATCCTTCTCCTTACCTTTTCTTTTTTGACTACGGAAATTATAAAATATTTGGTTCTTCTCCGGAAGCGCAAATGGTTATCAAACAAGATACAGCCAGCGTAAATCCTATCGCTGGAACTTACAAACGAACAGGTAACGATGAAGAAGATCGAGCACAAGCACAACTTCTTTTACGAGATCCAAAAGAAAATGCGGAGCACATGATGTTAGTTGATTTAGCTCGAAATGATTTGAGTCGTCATTGTACAAAAGTGAAAGTGAGTGAGTTGATGGAAATTCAATATTTCAGTCACGTGATTCATTTGGTTTCAAAAGTGGAAGGAAAATTACCTGAAGGATATAACCCGATCAAAGTGCTAGGAGATACTTTCCCCGCAGGAACTTTATCAGGTGCTCCAAAATATAAAGCCATAGAATTAATCGGCGAATACGAAAATCAAAACCGGTCTTTTTATGGTGGAATGATTGGCTTTGTGGGATTCAATGGAGACTTAAATCATGCGATTACTATCCGTTCTTTTTTAAGTAAAAATAATACACTTTATTATCAAGCAGGTGCAGGAATTGTTTCTCAAAGTAATGAGGAGCATGAGTTGCAGGAGGTGAATAATAAATTGGGAGCGTTGAAGCAAGCGTTGAAAAAAGCGGAAGAATTATAAAATCGTTAAACGTTAAACGTTAAACGTTAGACGTTTCACGGAGGAACGTAAAACGTTTAACGTCCAACGTAAAACAAAAAGAAAGGAATTATGAAAATATTGATGTTAGACAATTACGACTCATTTACATACAACTTAGTTCAATATTTGGAGGAAATCATTGATGGTAAAATTGATGTTTTTCGAAATGACCAAATTAGTTTGGACGAGGTAGGAACTTATGATACGATCATTTTATCTCCTGGGCCTGGTGTTCCAAAAGATGCAGGGATATTGATGGATGTGATTAAAAAATATGCAACGACAAAAAACATTTTTGGTGTTTGTCTTGGAATGCAAGCAATTGGAGAATGCTTTGGTGGAGAGTTAGCGAATTTGGAAAAAGTGTATCATGGTGTCCAAACTTTGATAATAAAAACCGAAGATGATGAACCTATTTTTAAAGAGGTTCCAACTGCATTCGAAGCAGGACGATACCATTCTTGGGTAGTGAAAAAAGAAAATCTACCTGACTGTTTGGAAGTAACTGCCATTGATAAAAAAGGAATTGTGATGGCGATGAGTCATAAAGAATACAATGTTCGTGGAGTTCAATTTCATCCAGAATCAATCATGACTCCAGATGGAAAAACAATGCTACGAAACTTTATCAACCATTCTAAAAATCTTATGAATAAAAAGGTTGACAATGTACTTACAAAAATGTAGTTCACCGTTAATCATTAACAGTTAAAAAAATGAAACATATACTCACTAGACTTTTTGAGCATAAAGAACTCGGTAGAGATGAAGCCAAAAAAGTGTTGGTTAATATCTCAAATGGAGAATATAATGAGGCACAAATTGCAGCATTTATCAGCGTTTATTTGATGCGATCCATTTCCGTAAATGAATTGTTAGGATTTCGAGATGCTTTGTTAGAATTGTGTCGACCATTCGATTTGGAAGGTATGGAAAGTATCGATATTGTAGGCACAGGAGGAGATGGGAAAAATACTTTTAATATTTCCACTTTATCTTCAGTCGTGGTGGCTGGAGCTGGTTATAAAGTAACGAAGCATGGGAACTATGGTGTTTCATCTTCATGTGGTTCATCAAATGTTTTAGAACATTTGGGGTATAATTTTACAAATGATACAGATGTGTTAAAGAAGCAATTGGATACTGCAAATATTTGTTTTTTGCATGCACCTTTATTTCATCCTGCGATGAAAGCAGTAGCACCAGTTCGAAGACAATTAGGTGTCAAAACTTTTTTCAATATGTTGGGGCCATTAGTAAATCCTGCACAACCTTCGAAGTCATTGTTAGGTGTTTTTAATTTGGAATTAGCGAGATTGTATCAATATATTTTCCAAACAACTGATCGAGATGCAGCGATTGTTTACTCGATGGATGGTTATGATGAAGTGTCCTTAACTTCACCATTTAAGTTGCGGCAAAATGATACTGAGCGATTGATTCAGCCAAGTGATATAGGAAAAAAGACTTTGCTTCAAACTGATTTACATGGCGGAGGTGATGTTCCTTCTTCGGCAAAAATATTTATGGATGTGCTTTCTGGAAATGGAACAGCTCCCCAAAATGATGTGGTAAGTGCTAATGCTGGAATTGCGATTCATTGCTTAAATCCAGAAACGAGTATCGAAGATTGTATTGCGGAAGCAAACGAGTCATTGCTAGCAGGTAAAGCACTCGATCAATTTAAACTAATATTAAATTAACCGTAAGACGACTTTCCAAGTCGTTGTGCTAGGTCATTGTTTAATTTACGACTTGGAAAGTCGTCTTACGTAAATAGTTGATAATGAATATATTAGGAAAAATAACAAACAACACACGTATCGTCATCGAAGAACGAAAAAAGCTACTTCCAATCTCAGCATTAGAAGAAAGTATGTACATGACGCGTGAAGTTTTTTCTCTAAAGAATAATTTGCAAAAAGGAAAATTTGGAATTATTTCTGAATTCAAAAAGCAATCTCCATCAAAAGGGGTGATTCACAAAAATGCAGATGTTGAAGATATCGTTTCAAAATATGCAAATGCTGGAGTAGCAGGTTGCTCTGTTTTGACTGATGAAAAATTCTTTGGAGGAAGCAATGCAGATTTAGTTCACGCTAGACAAAAAGTAGAAGTTCCGATTTTGCGAAAAGACTTTATTATTGATGAATATCAGTTGTATGAAGCAAAGGCAATGGGCGCAGATGTGATACTATTAATTGCAGAATGTTTAGATAAAAATAAAGTGGCTCAACTAGCTCAAAAAGCAAAAAGTTTAGGTCTTGAAGTTTTGATGGAAATACACTCTGAAAAGCAGTTAGAAAAATTACATGAGTGCATCGACATTGTTGGTGTGAATAATCGAGACTTGGAAACCTTTAATGTAAGCATTCAAACTTCAATAGATTTGTTTGATAAAATTCCAGATGATTTTGTAAAAATATCTGAAAGTGGAATTTCAAATGCTCGTTCGGTGGTTCGATTAATTGAAGCTGGATTTCAAGGATTTTTGATAGGAGAAAATTTTATGAAAACCGAAGACCCAGGAATGGCTTGCAAATATTTTATTGAAGAAATAAATACTTTGTTAGTAGCTACTAACTAACACGTGGTGGTCTGCTTTAGCTGACCTAAAAAGAATTACAAAAGGATAAAAAAATCTAGGTCAGCTAAAGCAGACCACTACGTAATAGTAAAATATGAAAATAAAAGTTTGTGGCATGCGAGACCCTGAAAATTTACAGGAACTCCTTCAGTTACCAATAGATTATATTGGCTTAATTTTTTACAAAAAATCAAAAAGATTTGTCGAAAAAGAATTTCCAAAATTAGATTTTCAAGGCAAAGAAAAAGTAGGCGTTTTTGTTAATGAGTCGCTAGAATTTATTTTAGAAAAAAGCCAACAATACAATTTTGTAACAATACAATTACATGGTTCTGAGTCGTCGGAATTTTGTCAAGAACTAAAAGAAAAAAACTTCAAAATCATCAAAGCGTTTTCTGTCGATGATGAATTTGATTTTTCTAAAACCAAAGCATACGAAGCATTTTGCGACTATTTTTTATTTGATACAAAAGGTAAATTGCCTGGAGGAAATGGTTACACTTTCGATTGGAAAATACTCGAAAACTATAAAGGAGAAACTCCTTTTTTTCTCAGCGGAGGAATTAATAATACACATAAAAATATACTTAAAAGTTTGGAAATCAGTCAGTTGCATGCAATTGATTTAAATAGTGGTTTTGAAATAAAACCTGCATTAAAAGATATTTCATTATTGAAAAAATTTATAGAAGATGTTAGAAACTAATATTGAGAAGAAAAAATACGATGTTGATGAGCATGGATTTTACGGGGAATTCGGTGGCGCATTTATACCAGAAATGTTATATCCAAATGTAGAGCATTTGCGAAAACAATATTTAGAAATTATGTATGAGCCAGAGTTTCAAAAGGAATTTAGAGCCTTGTTGAAAGACTACGTTGGACGACCATCACCTCTATATTTTGCCAAAAAATTATCTGCTCATTACAATGCTCAAATCTATCTCAAAAGAGAAGATTTGAATCATACAGGTGCACATAAAATCAACAATACCATAGGTCAGATTTTATTAGCAAAACGATTGGGTAAACATCGAATCATTGCTGAAACTGGAGCAGGTCAACATGGTGTGGCAACAGCAACAGTTTGCGCTTTAGCTGGATTAGAATGTATAGTTTTTATGGGAGAAGTGGACATTGAAAGACAAGCACCAAATGTTGCTCGAATGAGAATGTTAGGAGCAAAAGTTGTCCCTGCAAAAAGTGGGAGTAAAACACTTAAAGATGCGACGAATGAGGCCATTCGAGATTGGATTAATAATCCAAATGACACA
>CAZMBP010000037.1:0-43751 GCA_964564545.1 uncultured Saprospiraceae bacterium | reverse complement strand
TTCCTATGCCTTTCTTTCATTTGGGCATCATTCTGATCAAAAGCCAAGTGGATAAAATATCCAGTTTTGTTTAAGGGGCTTATTGCTTCTATTGAGTAAACTTCAGGATGGATTAATTGTATATCTGCGGCCGTTTCCTTTCCAATGGAAATACAAAACATTCTTTTATTCAAGTTCTTCCTTTCAAATTCTTCTAACCATTCCTTTATTTCGTTGATTGTTATTTGTTTCGTTGGAGATCTTAGAAGGCTTGGTTTCAACTGCCCGTTTGCCATCGCTAGTTCCGACCTAACTAGCCTATCTTGAGTTTCTCCATCTTTCTTCCTGAGAAGAGATAACAACCATCTGTCTAAAAGTCCCATTCAATGTTCAATATTTTCCTTATTCTTTCTAAATTTTATTTATTGTTGCAACCAACGGTTGGCTATACGACGTTCCAGCAAATTCGCCAAGTGTGTTGGCTTGCAGTGAATTTGCCGTGGGTTAGCTTCGCTGGCATGGACGAATAGCTATTGTTGGTGGTTCGTTTTTATTTTATTTATCATCCCAAGTTAACATCTATTGTATAAAGTGAAATTAAGTAAATACTGAATGCTGCAACAGCTACTATATATGGCTTGTAATTCCTTCCATTCTTTTTGTCCCAAAAAATTAAACTCAGAAGGATAGCGATGACTATTAAATAAGGGATTTGCAACGGAGCTAAGTGTTCTAACTCCAATAAAAAAAAGATGATTCTGCCTAAAGTTGGACCAACAAATATTAACGCAACGGCTATCATATATCTCATGTGTATAGCAACATCTTTTTTGTACTTTATTGCAAGAATATAAAACAGCATCAAGAGTGCAATATCAAAACTGGCGTTTAATGGAAAAAGCCCTTTTCCGTATTCTTTAATCATTTGCGGAATAAAAGAAAGAATTAAAGCGAAGAAAACTAAATATGAAATTTTGCCAAATGTTCGATGGAGGCTGAAATTCTTAGACCTTATCAACAATGGTTGAATAATAAGAAGGGTAATCCATAATGAAGCTGTAAATGCATGGATGTGTGTATAACCATCAACTGTCCCAACAAATTCTGGAGATAAAACAAAATAGGTTTTGTAAAACCCTAAAAAGGTTAGGGGAATGAATAACAAAAAGATGAATCCAATATTTCTATATTCCTTTTCCATGTTTTATTTTTTTTAATGACCACCAACTTATAAATATACACCACTATGGCGTATATATCCCTTATAATCAATCTCGAATTATTTATTTCCACATACATAAAATCCTAATAATCTCTCTATTATACCACTTGTTTAAATTTATCCTCAAATCAATTTATAAAAAATAATAAGTGAAAATCTTGAGTTGTATATTAATTTCCCAAGAATAGAATAGTAGGAAAAATAAGATAGGAGTTAATTATAAACAGATCGTTATGTTGATGCTAAATATAATATATAAATTCGGTTTCGAATGTAAATCTTTAAGAATTTATTTTAGGTAGTTAGAAAACTTGACCATCCTAATAAAACTTTTGCATAGCCAAATAAAACTTATGCATGCTTCCCGAAAACAATTTGTACGTCCATGAGCAGCATTGCATAGCCAAATAAAACTTTTGCATGCTTCCCGAAAACAATTGGTACGTCCATGAGCAGCATCGCATAGTCCATTAAAACAATGGCATGCCCTAATAAAACAATCGGTACGTCCATGAGCAGCATCGCATAGCCCATTAAAACAATGGCATGCCCCATTAAAACAATTGGTACGTCCCTTAAAACTATTTTTTGCTCCCTACCTTGATACTGGGGTTCCATTATATGTCCAAATGCAATTGGAAAATGCTCATGGTTTTAGCCCTTGGAGCGATATGATGACGGGGATAATTCCAATGGGAAATTTGATTACTAGTATTCATGAATGATGTTGGATATTGGACGTTGGACGGTCTGTGAGGGAATTTCATTTAAAATAATCTTTAATACTAGCTCCTTAAAGATTATTCTAAATGAAGTAGCATGAAGAACCGTAAACCGTAAACCGTAAAACGTCTAACGTCCACCGTCCCAGCTTAGTTCTAGCGATAACACTTACGATCATCTTATATGTCATCCCTAGAGTGCTTGCCAGCGGGCGTTGCACCGGTTATCAGTTTTTAATATTATGGGCTGTTTTTTTCTTTTTTCCAAATATAATTAAAAAGATTCCAACAAGTAATAGTAGGACTTTACCAGTTATATATCCTTTTCCATATTTTGATAAATCTGAGTAATCAAAAATATATGGTAGGATTGAAAATAAGGAAATAAGGGTAATTACAATTCCAACTCCAATTAACATTTTTTTCATTTAATTATTTTTTAAAATCTGGGGAGTAAGATTATCCTCCCCAGATATAGTGTTTATTTTTTTACCGTTGTTGTGGTAGGTGTATAGATACCAAAAGTTATTGCGTTAAGAAGTCCATCTACAAAAGTATGTTCAATGGTAACCTCATAATTTTCAGCATCACCTGCCATTTCTGTTGGGTCAGAAGTTCCAACAGGAGCAAGTCCATAAATTAAATAATGATTTTTTTTCTTAACCTCAACACCTGTTCGTGGGCCATCTCCTACAGTATATGTGTAGGTCCTACTCCAGCTTCTAGGAAGTTTTTTTGAGAAAAAGAATGGTTAGAAATCAGACAGCAAATAATAAAGATGATTGAAAGTTTAATAATTTTCATACGTGCTATTTTTTTGTTTTGAAAAATGCGATTATTTTATCGAAGCTCTTTCTTCCCATTGGCATATATTTCTCAATCCGGTGTAATAATTAGCTTGTTCAAATTTTTCACCTTTATTCATCTTTATATCTTTTAGTTCAGTTGTCCAATTTCCGCCCATGGATTGGTTCCCTGAATCTATCATCTCAGAAACATTTCCAATTACATGTGTCAATCCTTTTTCAGTCTTAGCATATCCCCTTCCAACTTTAGGACCTTCCTTTATTTCATCTGATGGATTATTTATTTTTACATTGTATAAATCCAATCCTTTTTTAACTAATTTTTTATTCCCTTTAAATTCTTTATCCTTTTTTATTTGTTCATCTACATTATTTAATAGGTAGTTTTCCCAATCAGTTTTCGTTGGTATTTTATAGATCGGAAAAGCCATTTTTTTTGCTTGTTTTTTTGTCCACTTATATTTTCCAGACATATACCTTTCTATAGTAAAATGATTATCTCTTTTTTGTTCGGCTGATATTTCAACATAGCCTTTAGTAATAAGCATCATCTCGGCTACCCTATCTGATCGCCATTTAGAATATTTTTTTCCTTGGCTTAAGTTAATCCCAACTACAGGATGTGAATTATATTTTGGGTCTTGGAAATATTCACTTTCATATTTTCTCAATTTCACGATTGCTTTCCTCCACACAGTTAAATCAGGTTGAGCTTCTTTATACTCCTTTGAATCTATTCCATAAGTTCGCTTTAGCCAAAATAAATATTCCTTATAATCTATATTTGTTAATTCAGCTTCATCTATATAAATATTTGATGCTACCTCCTTTGTTGCTGGAGGATTATATATTTCATAATTAATTCCATTAATGAGTATTGACTTAGATGAGTTGTTACAGCCAAATATTAAAACTAAAGCACATAATACTACAATCAAATTTTTCAAAACTTTTATTTATTTGTTTAAACCAATTTATATGTGGTTACCCTCAATTCAAACAGCGCCAAGCTTACAATCACCACGATTTCTAATGAGAAATAAACTAATCCAAATGTAGTTAATTGAGATTGATGAAAAAATAATAATGTGAAGGTTAGTAAACAATAAGACAGATTTGCAAATGCAATTACTTTTAAAAATGTCCTCCATTGTTTTGTAATTCGAAAGGAACAAGCGAAAGAATAAATGGAAAAGACTCCAGCTATCGAAGCTAAAATATAAAGCGTCTGAGATGGCATTCCAATAAATTTTTCTAGCTGGACTAAAACTATGCCTAGAAGAAATACAGATAAAATAGCTCCGAACCCATCAATGAGAAATATCAATTTTGGATTCGAAATTATTCTATCTAGTAAGAGTTGGAGTTTATTCATATTTAATGAAAAATAATGATTTCCAATTTTTAAATTTTCCTTTTTTATTAGTCTTTTTAATGATCGGGTTAATGGCTTTTACTCGGTTCATAAGTTGATTTCGTTTTTTATCAAAATACCATTCTTGAACTAATCTAATGTTGGAAATATCTTCTGAGGTAATCTTATTTTCGATGATGTTAACTTCTTCTTGGTAGGTCTGTGGACTAATTTTTACAATTGTATCTCTATTTGTAAAGCTTGATTTTAATTCTTGAGGAGTTAATTTTACATTGCCATCATAGTTGCTTACGATTGATTTTTCGAAATTGATAGCTTGTATATAAATTTGATTTTTTATATCAAATCCATTAGTAATTTTTATCGTTTTGACAGCATCAAGATCAACCGAATTTGTTTTAGGAAACACCAAGGTAGCCCAATTTATATCTGAAGATTTCACCTTAAACTTCTTCGAGAGTTTCCCATCCATTTTCACCCAAAATAATGGCAACAGTTGACTCTTTTTTTGCTTAACGTTTAAACCCCTAGCGGCTTTACTTTTTATCAAAGGGGCTACTGCAACGACTCTGGTATTTAGGTTTTTACTTTTTTGATTATAATAAATTATCTGCTTCACTCTTAACCCATGAATATCCTTTGGGGAAAGCTCAACTTTTATTATTTGAATCATTTCCTCATAAGTATCAGGATTAAAAGTCACTACAGTATCTGTATTTGAAATTAATCCAGTTAGTTCATTTTTATACAGCGGCTGAGTTAATTCTGAATCATTAAAGCAATTATATTCTCCAGCTTTCGCATTGTCAAATATCCAACTAGTTACCCAACTGCTTGTATTATTATTTGAAAAATTTGTAGCATCACCTTCAAATTTTATCAACTTAATTTGACTTTCTTTAGGTGAGGTATTTAACGAAAAATTGTGATCATTTGAAAACTCAGCAATCCATGTAATGTTTTTATTTTTTTGTAAATCTTCATATTGTGCGGACAAAAAATGCGAACTACAACTTAAAATTATAAAAGCAAAAAATTTGAAATTAATTCTCATAGTCTTTCTAATATTTAAATTATTTTATAATTGAATTAGATATTATCTAAATATAATACCCCTACATTAATAAATGTAGAAAACTAAAAAAAAGTAAATGATCATAAAAGGATTTATTGGAAAAAAGTAATTTGAAAAATTAAAGAAAGAAAGGTAATCGAAAGAAAGATATTTAGTTTTATTGACTTCATTTTTTGATTGGATCAAAGTATTTATTTTTATCCAATAGAAATGCCTCAGGCAGGATTGTCAAACAACAAAAATCAATTTCAATAAGACTACATCAAACTTAATCGCTTCCTAATTTTTGAAAGTCCAACTGGAGTTAATCCAAGATAAGATGCAATCATGTATTGAGGAACTCTTTGCAAGAGATTTGGTCGTTCTTCAATTAAGCGAAGGTATCTCTCCTCATTAGAAAGATAATTAAGGTGTGCAACTCTTCGGTAAGTTTGGAGGAAAATATCTTGCATGGCTAATCTTCCCCATCGTTCTATTTGATGAGAACGATCATAAGATTTTTGAACATCTTCTTTTGAAATATATAGAATAGTGGTTGGCTCAGTAGCTCGGAAATAAACGTTACTTGGTTTCTCTTTTAGATAAGAATAGAGATCTGTAAAGAAATCATTTTCAGAGAAAAACTCCAACACTTTTTCATTCCCATCTTTGAGAGAATAAAAACATAAGCATCCTTTTTCCACGAAATACCAATGCTTTACAAATTGCCCAGGTTGAATTAAAATTTCATTCTTTGCTAAAGTTTTTCTTTTGTAAAAACCTGCAGAAAATTCTAATTCTTCTGGAGTGAGCGTAACGTACTGGGATATTTTATTTTTTAATTCTTCCACGTCTTATTTCTATATTTTAGTTTTGGCTGAAATTAAGCATTGGTGAGCAGAAAATGAAATCTATTTTCAAATTCAAGCTTCTTACTTTTCAAATTATTATAAAAAAACACTATACATTATTTTCTGAATTAAGAATTTATGTTTAAATTTGGTACAACTCAAACGTGCATTACCGAAAACCAAATAAGAAGAACCAAATGGAGATCCACTCAGATTTTATCCAATTTCACATTTAAACCCTAAACTAAAATTCACAGAAATGTGATATTTTCCCCTTACACTACTAAATCGGATTTCACTTCTTTACTGGTTATTATTTTAATTAATGTGATGGATGATTAACTTTATCCAACCACCTATATTTTTTTAATAAAACAAAATTTATCTAAAAAGGTTAGCCCCTGTTTTGGATCAGTAATCCCATGCGCTTATGATTCTGCAGACTCTCAAAATATTATCAAATGAATTAGAAAATTTCTTGGACAACTTTGTGGAAGATGGAGTTGATTCGAAGCGAGTTGTCATTGGAAATATTGCTTTTCATGAAGGAGAGAAATATCGTCCTAATTCGGTTGATATCACAACTGATGATAAGATAGTATTGACTGTGGTTCGAGTTGAGGAGGAATCTATTTTAAAGAACAATGCACATTACACAAAAAATACTCCTTTAACTACTGTCGATTATCACAATCCCAAGGTTTTTGTTAACCTCTATATTTTAATTACTTGCAATTCCTTTTTATATGAAAATGCAATGACTTATTTATCAAGAGTCATTCGATTTTTCCAATCCAAAAATGTTTTCACCGATCAAAATACAACTCCAATTGTATCCGGAATAAATGAAAATGATCTATTTGACACTTTTAAATTAATGATGGAATTATATTCTCCATCATTTGAAGAATCGAATCATTTATGGAGTATGATGGGTGGAAAGCAATTACCTTCTGTGATGTATAAATTAAGAGCAATAGATTTAGAATTTAGAACTATCTCAGATACTGTTGCAAGAGTTGAGGAAATACATGTAGTGGATGAAGCATCTGGAGAAACGGTAATTGTGACTAAAGAAGAAACATAGTTATTTAGTTATTGGTCATTGAAATATAAAACAACCTTCAATAGAGTTTATTCTAAATAGAATTGTATAGTGGGTCGTAAAACGTCCAACGTCAAACGAATAAAGTTTAATAATAACCAAATAACTTTCTAATAAATATTTTAATTCAGAAAATCTTTAAAAAACCAAAATCATAAAAATTATGGCAAGCGTTTACAAAACCCCAGGAGTTTATGTAGAGGAAGTTTCTAAATTCCCACCATCCGTTGCCCAAGTGGAAACTGCAATTCCTGCTTTCATTGGTTATACTAAAAAAGCAGAAGAAGAAACACCAGGTGACCTGACTAATACAGCAGTAAGAATCACTTCCATGCGGCAGTATGAATTTCTATTTGGTGGCCCTCCTACTCAAGCAATCAATGTTACATTAGTTGATATTCCTCAGAGTGATGGAACCACCTTGACCACTCCACGAACTGCAGCATTAGGGAGTGCATCTCCATTTAAAATGTATCATTCACTTCAAGTTTATTTTGCCAATGGTGGTGGACCATGCTACATAATTTCAGTTGGAAGTTATGAAGATTCTGTCGCACTAAATCGAATGGATGCCACGGAATCCGCATCAAATACTGGGGGGCTTACTACTGCTAAAAAAGTGGACGAAATTACACTTTATGCCTTTCCTGATGCAGCAGCATTGACTCCAGCTGAATATTATTCTTTGTACGAAAGTTCATTGAATGAATGTGCAAGATTGCAAGACCGATTCACTTTGGTTGATGTAAAAATGAATAATACATTAGCTCCTTCACAAGCAAGTCCACACTTGCCGGTTACTCATATTCAAAGCAATGCTAACTTAGGTGATAATCTGAAATATGGAGCTGCTTATTATCCTTGGTTAAAATCTATACTTACTTATAATTTTGGAATTGATTATGACAAGTCAAATGTAACTTTTTCCAATGCTTCAGGAAGTTTGGATGGAGCAACTTGGGCAGATTCTGAAGGTGACGCAATTGTCAATAACCTATTTGTAAATGCTTTAAAATCAACTATTGGAAGATTAAAAATCGACCTTCCTCCAAGCCCATTTGTTGCAGGAATTTATGCTCGAGTAGATAGTACTCGAGGCGTATGGAAAGCACCTGCAAATGTAAGTGTTTCTGCAATCGTAAAACCATTGGTCAAAATATCAGATGAAGATCAGATGAATTATAATGTTGACCCAAATGCAGGAAGATCCGTAAATGCGATTCGTTCATTTACTGGAAAGGGAACATTAGTTTGGGGAGCACGAACACTTGCTGGAAATGATAATGAATGGAGATATGTTTCTGTTCGGCGATTTTTCAACATGGCAGAAGAGTCTATCAAAAAAGCAACTGCTCAATTTGTATTCGAACCAAATGATGCAAATACTTGGGTAAAAGTTCGAGCAATGATTGAAAACTTTTTGACCCTTCAATGGAGAGCTGGTGCATTGGCGGGAGCAAAACCTGAGCAAGCGTTTTATGTAAATGTTGGGTTAGGAACTACGATGACAGCTCAAGATATTTTGGAAGGAAGAATGATTGTAGAAATCGGGATGGCTGTGGTTCGTCCTGCTGAATTTATCATCCTTCAATTTTCTCACAAAATGCAGGAGAGCTAACGGTGAATGATTAATGGTGAACGGTTAATTTGCTACCACTCACCTATTCACATTTTCTTTTTTCTAAAAAAATAAAACTTAAAAATATCATGGCAGAATATCCATTACCAAAATTCCATTTTCAAGTTGAATGGGGAGGAACACAAATCGGATTTACGGAAGTGTCAGGTTTAGATGTAGAAACTGAAGTTATCGAATATCGACATGGGGCAAGTCCTGAATACCATAAAACCAAAATGCCTGGCATGCGAAAGTATTCCAACATCACGCTAAAGCGAGGTACTTTCCAAGGTGATAATGAATTTTTTAATTGGTTCAATACAGTAAGTTTGAATACCATTGAAAGAAGAGATTTGACCTTATCACTTTTAAATGAGAGTCACGAACCTGTGGTGGTTTGGAAAATCAAAAACGCATTTCCAATCAAAGTGCAATCTACCGATCTAAAAGCAGATGGTAATGAAGTTGCCATCGAAACTATGGAGTTAGCACACGAAGGATTAGTAGTTCAAAATGAATAAATAGTTGTTGACCGAGTGGATCAGGATTTTCTGACCACTCGTTTTATTCTATTTCCAAAAAACAGTTATTAGATGCTATGCCAATTCAAAGTTTAAATTATCCACCAACTAGCTTTCACTTTTTAGTCAATTTTATTGATTTAAAATTAGTGCCAGATGTAATGTTTCAATCGGTCTCAGGTCTCGATGTTCAAATGCAAACTGAACCATACAAAGAAGGTGGTGAAAACAGGTTTACCTATCAATTACCAGTACGATCTAAGTTTTCTAATTTGACTTTAAAAAGAGGATTGTTTGTTCATTCTCAGTTGATTAATTGGTGTATGGATGCCTTTAACAATATGGAAATAAGACCTATCAATTTAGTCGTTTCGCTCCTGAATGAAAATCATTTACCATTGATGACTTGGAATATTGTTAATGCATATCCTGTCAAATGGTCTGTTTCAGAAATGAACGCAGAACGAAATGAATTAGCCATTGAATCTATCGAATTAAATTATCAATATTTCACACTATTAAAAGTAGGATAAAAAATATGATTGAAATAAAAGAACTCCTCATCAAAACTTCTATCCGACCTAGAAAAAATCATTCATCAATTAATGAAACTAATCAGATAGATCATCAAAGAATAAAAAAAGAAATATTAGAAGAGTCTATAGAACATTTTTCGAAGGTATTAAAAAATAAAAAAGAGCGATAATGTTTAATCTCACAGGAACACCTAAAATGAAAATAATGGCTTTTTCGGATACAAGTTTTTCCCAAAAAGCAGGTGATATTGTGGTACAACTCAATCCAGATAAATATTCACTCGACTATGAAGTACAATTTGCAAATTCTCAAAGTACAGGTTCAAGCGGTCAAGAGTTATTATTTGATCGAATCAAACCTCAAAGACTAAACTTTGATTTTCTGTTCGACAGAACAGGCGCCATACCAGACTCAGTTGCCATTCCGGGGTTAGGTGGTCTTCCGAGTTTGGGTGGTGATAATAAAGATGGTGTTCAACCGGACATTGATAATTTAAGAGAAGTGACGATGGGTTTTGATGGTGATATTCATAGAACAAAGTATTTGATTTTAAACTGGGGCAAACTTTTATTTAAATGTTGCCTCACCAAAATGAATGTTACCTATAAATTATTTCGTCCAGATGGAACTCCTTTAAGAGCAACAGCAAGATGTTATTTCGAGGAGTATCGCGAAACTGAATTAAGACTGAAAGAAGAAAATAAAAACTCTCCAGATCTTACACATATTCGGACAGTCAAAGAAGGTGATACTTTGCCTTTGATGGCTTACAAAATTTATGGAGACTCAAAATATTATTTGCAAGTAGCAAAGGTAAATGAGATAGAAAATTTTAGAAATTTAGAAGTGGGACAAAAAGTTTTTTTTCCACCAATTGAGAAATAAATAATTAGACATAAACACATGGCTAAAAACATTTTGAACCCAAGTATTGGAGTAATTTCTTTTGAAATAAAAACTGAAGGAAACGAAATTCCTTCAACCCATCAAGTTTTATCCCTTGATGTAGTCAAAGAAATAAATCGAATACCAACAGCTACTTTAATTATTCAAGATGGAGATCCAGCTACTCAGGAATTTGAAGTTACCAATGGAGATGACTATAAACCTGGAAATGAAATAGAAATCTCATTAGGTTATGACAGTAATACTCAGTTAGTTTTCAAAGGAATAATTACAAAAATTGGAATTAAAATAAGACGAAATGGCGATTCTGTTTTAATGGTAGAAGCTAAAAACAAAGCCATCAAAATGACTGTAGGACGAAAAAGTAAATATTTCTATGAGTCAAAAGATAGTGATGTAATGGAAGAGATAGTTGGGCAATATGGTTTATCTACTAGTTTTGAAGATACCAGTTTTCAGCACCCTGAAATTGTTCAATATCGTACGACTGATTGGGATTTTGTTTTGTCAAGAGCTGAAGCTAATGGAAAAATTTGCCTTGCGGATGATAACATTTTTATAGTTCAAGAACCTAATCCAAATCTATCACCAGAGTATACTTTACAATATGGAACTAATGTTATTTCATTTGAAGCATCTATAGATTCTAGAGATCAATTAAAGAATGTAACGGCACAAGGTTGGGATTTTGGAAGTCAAGAAGTTATTGAAGCTGAAGCAGAAGAACCTAACATTAACGGAATGGGAAATTTGAGTTCTTCTGAATTAGCGGATGTAATTGGAACTGATCCATTTATAATTTCTCATGGAGGAAAAACCGACCAAGAAGAATTACAAGCTTGGGCTGATGCTCAATTGTTACGAAATCGATTAGCTAAAATCCAAGGAGCTTTAAGCATCCAAGGTGCTACCGAAATTACCCCAACTAACATAATTGAGTTAGCTGGATTTGGCGAAAGATTCAATGGAGAAATATATGTTTCTGGAATAAAGCATAAAGTGGAGGATGGAAATTGGGTGACTTATATTCAGTTCGGAATGAATCCAGAATGGTTTAGTGAAACTTATGAGGTAAGTGAAAACGAAGCCGCTGGACTTTACCCAGCTGTTCAAGGATTGCAAGTTGGAACAGTCACTCAACTTCAAGATGATCCAAATGGAGATGAAAGAATCTTAGTTAGATTGCCGATGATAAATTCAGAGGAGCAAGGTATATGGGCAAGAGTCGCTTGCCTTGATGCAGGGGAAAATCGAGGAACATTTTTTAGACCTGAAATTAGTGATGAGGTTATTGTTGGGTTTATCAATGATGATCCAAATGATGCAATTATTTTAGGAATGATGAATAGTAGTGTAAAACCTGCACCTCTTGTTGCATCAGATGATAATCACGAAAAAGGAATTTTTACAAGAAGTAAAATGAAAATTCTTTTTAACGATGATGAAGAATCAATTACCATTAAAAATGACCAAGACAATCAAGTTTTGATTACAGATTCTTCGATTGAATTATCAGATAAAAATGGAAATAAAATAATAATGAATTCTGACGGAATTGAAATTAATAGTGATAAAGATATTATATTAAAAGCTAATGGCGATTTAAAAGCAGATGCTACGGATGTTGAAATTAGTGCTTTAGCTCAAGCAAAAATATCTGGAAATGCAGGAGCAGAATTATCAACAAGCGCAATTGCAGTTGTCAAAGGTTCAATGGTTCAAATCAATTAATACGACAATAATAAAAACTAAAAAATATGCCGCCAGCAGCTAGAATTACAGATATGCATGTTTGTCCAATGGTAACAGGAGTCGTTCCTCATGTAGGAGGCCCAATTCTTGGACCAGGAGTTCCAACCGTTTTAATTGCAGGAATGCCAGCTGCAGTCCTTGGAGATATGTGCTCTTGCGTTGGCTCACCAGATACGATCGTAGTTGGTTCAGCAACAGTAATGATTGGAGGCAAACCAGCTGCTAGAATGGGTGATTCAACTGCACATGGAGGATCAATTGTTCTCGGTGCACCAACAGTTATGATTGGATAATTTATAAGAAAATAACAATACATTTACATATTTATAAATATGGATTTAGAAAAAACATTTTTAGGAACAGGTTGGAGTTTCCCACCGAGTTTTGATAGAAAACTAAAAAGTGTAGAACTAGTTTCTGACAAAACTGATATTGACCAAAGCTTAGAAATTTTACTTTCTACCAAGCTTGGAGAGAGAGTAATGCTACCTAAATATGGATGTGATTTAAGTGATTTAATTTTTGAATCAATGAATACCACTTTCGAGACCTACATTACTGATTTAGTAAAAACTGCTATTCTATATCATGAACCTAGAATTGATATGGAATCCTTAGAATTTGAAAACGATCAAAATGAAGGGAAACTTTTAATCATTATTAATTATAAAATTAGAATAACTAACTCGAGATCAAACTTTGTTTTTCCTTTTTATAAAAATGAAAAATCTATGGAATAAATTTTTTAGACGCTGACTTTTTATGATTTATTAAGTTATGAATTTTCCAAAGGAAAATTTATGAAACGGGAAAACATAAAAAGTCATAATAAATCATAAAAAGTCAGCGTCTAAAAATACTTTATATCAAATAAAACAGTAATCTAATTTAACCAAATGAAAAAAAATTGCGAACATAAAAATCCTCTTCAACGAGATGGCTATAACCAAACTCAACGCTTCAAAAAAGCATTGGAACCTAGCTTCGCACCTCTTGATAATAGATCTACAGAGGATCTTTTGCAATTCGCATATCGGTATGCTTCCCAACTTAAATTTTTCGATTTACCTACAAATAATGTGGAAGGTGAATCAGATGCTGAAATACCAACTTGGGAAGTTTTTTTTGAAAAAATTAATTCTCAGTCAATTGAAGAAATAGAAAGTTCTTCGAATAATGATCCGCTTTTTACTTTGTTTTTATGCTTCTTAAAACTCTTCAAGTTTTCTCAAAATCAGCTCAATGATTTGACCGAAGCTCATCTTGATTTTTATTATAAAAAAGTCCTTCAACTTCAAAAGAAACCTGAATCTCCTGACCGTGTTCATTTAGTCTTTGAATTAGCAAAAAACGCCAAAGAGCAAATGATCTTGGCTGGAACTAGATTCAAAGCTGGCAAAGATGAATCAGGAATTCCAATGGAATATGTTGCAAAAGAAGATACCTTAATCAACCAAGCTAAAGTTGAATTAATGCGTTCAGTTCGACGTGAAAATAATTTTATACATTTCGCATCAGTAACTAATTCAGAAGATGGCTTAGGAGAAGAACCTATTGAAAATGGAAATTCTTGGAATGCATTTGGAAATGCTGATTTACCGATCAGCACTCCAGGTTTTGCGCTCGCCTCCCCAATTTTAGAATTAAAAGAAGGAACTCGAAAAGTAATTATTGATTTCACCCTTTCAAGTCTTGAGGATTTAGAAAGTATTTCAAAAAACATAAAAAATAGTTTTGAAGTATTTGCTAGTGGCGAAGAAGATTGGTTAGGGCCATTTGCCTTAGACAATAAATCCTCGATCAAAAAGATAAGTGGTTCAACCAATAATTTTTTGATGCAACTCATATTTATTATTTCAAATGAAGAGGATGCAGTTATTCCATTTGCGTCAGAAATTTTAACTGGAGAATTTAATACGATTGCTCCTATGGTGAGGATTTCATTAAATGATCCAGACGTGTACACCTTGTTAGAAAATAGCACTTTAACTTCCATTAAAATAGAAACGGAAGTTAAAGGAATCAACACGCTCCTTTTAGAAAATGATTTTGGGAAGTTGGATCCTACTAAATCTTTTATGCCATTTGGAGCTACTCCCAAAAGAAATGCTAATTTCTACATAGGTTCACAGGAAGCATTTACGAAAAAATTAAAGTCATTTAAATTAAAAATGCGATGGCAAAATTTACCTTCTAATTTTGCTAGCCATTATGATCAATATAATAGACCACTCAAAAATATTGAGAACAAAGACTTCAAAGGTAAACTTCAAATATTAAGTAAAAACAATTGGAATAAAACCTTCGATTTTGATTGGTTTAATAACTCACTTTCCAATCCTGTTAAGATTGTGTTCATTGACTTCATGGAAAACGATGAAGAAAAAGTAGATGATAAAAAAGGTGGATTAAGACTAAGTACAAGATTAAAAAAAGCAAAACAACGGTATCGTCAAAGCCATCTAAAATTTATAAAAAAAAGGCAAGCTGTTGCTTTTTTTGAAGATGGAGTAAGTCGAAAAAAACCAACCAGAAAAAAGAAAAGACGGCCTTCTTGGATTCGAAATAAAAAAGCAAAAAGACGTCGAAAAAGAAAATTCAAATTAAGCACTCAACAAAGAGATGGATTCATCAGATTAGTTTTGGGACAAGATTTTGGTCATTCTCAATTTACAAGTTTGTATGCGATTGCCATTGCCAAGAAAGTAAAAAATGATAAAATTGTTTTACCCAAAGAACCTTATACTCCTACTTTGGAATCTATCTTCTTAGATTATCATGCCACGACTGATGAAGTAAAAATGAATTCAAGTGTAGCTGATAAAACAAATTTTGAAGACCGAGAGGTTCAACTTTTTCATTTACATCCCTTTGGGCATTCAGAAGAACATCCCTATTTGAAAAAAGAAATTCCTTTCTTAAATAATCAGGCGACAACTATTTTTCCAACAAGAGATTTCGAAGGAGAATTTTATTTAGGCTTAAAAAATATTGCCCCAAATCAATCCTTGAGTTTGCTTTTCCAAATGGACGAAGGAAGTGCTAACCCTGAATTAGAAAAACAAAATATTGAATGGAGTGTCTTGGCTCATAACCATTGGAAACCTCTGGATGAAAAACATCTTTTGGCAGATCATACCAATCAATTATTGACCTCAGGAATAGTGAAATTAATTCTTCCTAAAGAAGCAACCGACGATAATACTTTGCTTGATGAAGATCATTATTGGTTACGGTTGACCATCAAAGAAAAGTCAGATGCAATTGCAAAGTTTATAAATGTTCATACTCAATCATTGCAAGTAGTTTTTGAGAATAACAATAATAATCCGCTTCATTTAGAAACCGCATTGCCGTCAGAGACGATTTCCAAAATGGTAAATCGACTTCCTAGTGTCAAAAAAGTGATTCAACCATATGATTCTTTTGGAGGAAATTCTCAAGAAAGTTCAACTCAATATTATACTCGAATTAGTGAACGATTAAGACATAAAAATCGGGCGGTTACCATTTGGGATTATGAACATTTGGTAATGGAAAACTTCCCAGAAATTTACAAGGTAAAATGTCTTAATCATACTTCTACCTCTAATGAATTTTCTCCTGGCAATGTTTATGTCATTGTTATTCCTAATTTAAAAAATAGAAATACCTCAAATTTTCTTAAACCAAAAGTTAGTTCAAATACACTTTTAGAAATTGAGAATTTTTTAAATAAAAAATCGTCCATGTTTACAAAAGTGGTCGCACAAAACCCTGATTATGAAGAAATTGTATTAGAATTTGATGTGGCATTTCACCAAACATTAGAGTTCGGTTTTTACCAAAACCAACTCAATGAAGACCTGAAAAAATTTTTAACACCATGGGCATTTGATGAAGAAAGAGATATTCATTTTGGAGGACAAATTCATAAAAGTACTTTAATTCATTTTATCGATGGATTAGAATATGTCGACTTTGTTACCAATTTTAATATGTATCACAAAGACGAAAATGGTATTAAGTCGAACAAGCTAGACGTCCTTGAAACAAGTACTTCAAGAGCCATTTTGGTTTCGACAGAAAACCATACCATTAATCAATCTCATGCAAATACAGTTTGTCAATGATAAACCCAATTACCATATCGAAAGCAAAACCAACGCATCCTTCCGAGGATTATGAATTCCTTCGAGAACAGGGCTTGAAATATATTGAGCAGTTTGGAAGTGACCTTTGGACGGATTATAACTCACACGATCCAGGAATTACCATTTTGGAAATACTTTGTTATGCGATTACAGATTTAGGAAATAGAACCTCCTACCCGATCGAAAATTTATTAGCCTCTGAAGAAAATAATTTAGAAAACATGCATGCTCAATTTTTGAGTGCTGCAAAAATATTGCCTTCTGAGCCTGTCACCGAAAATGATTATAGGAAACTATTCATTGATATTCCTGAAGTAAAAAATGCTTGGTTATCAAAAGCAAAAGTCTATTATACTGTCGATTGTAAAGAAAGCAAAATTGTTAGAAAATTAAAAAACACAGATCATCAATCGAAAGAAATTGAACTGAATGGATTATATAATATTCGCTTAGAATTGGATGAGAATCTAACCAAAAGACAAATCGAAAATGTCAAAAAACAAGTTAGATCAATTTATCATCAAAACAGAAACCTTTGCGAAGACCTTGAAAATATTTCAATAGTTCCACAGCAACCAATTATGATTTGTGCAGATATTGATTTGACCAATGATGCTGATATTGAGACTGTTTATGCTCAAATCCTATTTGACTTAGAACAATACCTTACTCCAAATATAAAACGATATTCCGTCAATGATTTACTAAAAAAAGGGAAATCACCAGAGAAAATTTTCGAAGGAACATTATTAAAAAATGGTTTTATTGATGATGATGAATTAGAAAACTCAAAGCTTCGTTCTGAAGTTTTCATATCTGATGTGATGCGAGTAATTATGGACATTGAAGGTGTTCAAGCCATTAGAAAGATATTTTTAAATTATACCAATCCTGCTCATCGTCCTTCAAAAGAAGAAATCGAAAAGCAAGGATATAAGTGGTGTTTAAAAATAAAAGATGGACATCAGCCAGTATTAGATTTAACAAAATCAATTTTAAATAACAATACAATTACGGAAGCTAATTCACCAAAATCCGTATTCAATTTTTTCAAAGAGAATATCCCATTCGTTCCTCAAAAAGAAGAACGAGATGAAATTTTATTAAAACTACATGAAGCTGAAAATGAACAACTAATCGAAGTTTCCAAAACAGAATTAGATCTTCCGATGCCTCTGGGGAAATTTCGAAATATTGAAAGTTACACTTCTATTCAAAATGATTTTCCACAAACCTATGGAATTGGAGCAGCAGGCTTACCTAGCCAAGCTACTGAAGAAAGAAGAATAAAAGCCAAACAACTGAAAGGATACCTTTTATTTTTTGATCAAATTCTTGCGAATTATTTTTCTCAATTAGCCAATATTCCTAACCTACTTTCGCCAACTAATGAAGAACGAAAAACTTTTTTCACTCAAAAGATAAAAGACGTACGAGGAGTTGAAGAGTTGTTTTTTGATTACGAAAATATAGAAGAAAAACTTTCTGAGGTTATTGGCGAACGAAATGATTCTGAAACTTCTGATTTATTTACAGAAAGAAAAAACAAATTACTCGATCATTTATTGGCTCGCTTTGGGGAGAGTTTTAATGACTATGTAATTTTGATGCATCGCTTATTTAAAAGGAAACGAGCAGATCGGGAATTGATCCGAGATAAAATTGATTTTATCAAAGAGTATCAAACAATTAGTAAAAATCGAGCAAGTGGTTTTGATTATTGTAATCAGTTTATCCTCAACGAAAATGGTGAAGAAATTGAAAACAAACTTTGGTTTAATCAAGCCGATATCAATATTCCACTCCAACAAATCAATGCTTCAGGAATCGTACATCGAGCTGCACGTTTAGCAGGAATTTCAAATTATAAACGTCGAAATCTTTCTCATATCGAGTATGATATTTATCAGGAAAAAGATGAAGACAATGAAAGTGAATTACGTTGGAGAGTGATTGATACTGATCATGAAAAAATATTATTAAGTGGAAGTTTGCATTATGAAAATGAAAATGCTGCAATTGAAGAGATGAGACAATCGATAGAGATGGGCATGTTTTTCCAAAATTATCAAATGCTCGAAACTATAGATGATCGATTTTATTTTAACATCATTAATACAGAAGGTGAAGTTATCGGACGTCGAATCGAATATTTTGAAACAGTTGATGAACGACTCAATGCTATTGAATATTTGATTGATTTTTTAAATGAAAAATTTAGTGAAGAAGGTTTTTATGTGATTGAACATTCACTTCTTCGTCCTCGAAAATCGACGGATAACTTTATGCCAGTTTGTACAGAATCAGATTGTTCGATTTGCGAACCACTTGATCCATATTCATTTAGAGTTAGTATTGTTTTCCCGGGATACACTCCACGTTTTTCCAATCTTGATTTTAGAAAATATATGGAAAAACTAATCCGAATGGAATTACCTGCACACGTTTTGGCTCGCATCTGTTGGATCGGTGAAGGTCAAATGGGAAGTGTAGAAAAACGTTATCGTAAGTGGTTGGAGTATAATCAGAAACATTATAATAAACCCCGTCTGAAAAATAAATCATTGAACGAACTTTTGGAGGTACTGAGTAAACTGTATACTATTTATCCTTCAGGTACTTTGCATGATTGCGAAGAAGGTGATGAGGAGAATCCAATTGTTTTGGGGAAAACTCACATTGGAAATCAAGAAGAAATTATTAGATCAAACGATGATGAATAACATGTAGCGGTCTGCTTTAGCTGACCACTAAGTGTTTTTAAAGAAGCCATAATTTTAAAAAACCATTCTTATGAAAAATATATCCATTAAACTGAATCATCTGGTAGAAGAATTTCACTACTTTGAAGACAATCAAGTATTGACTGCTTCGCACCTGAATACGGTAGTTGACTTTTTGGATCGTCGTGATCGAATGACTCGAACCAAGTTAATTGGGACTGGAATTGTGTGTGGTTTAGACGTAAAATTTAATAAATCTAACAAGACAATTACAATCTCCAAAGGAAGTGCAATTACCTCTGATGGCGACCTATTGCATATCGATCAAAACACCACCTTTTCACATATTAAAGCTTTTGAAGATGATGAAGCTCAATATGAATTATTTCAAAATGGAAGTTCTCAAGTTCCTCTCTTTCAGTTGTTTACAGCTGACTCAAAAGAAGAGAAAATAAATAGCATGCGAGGTCAAAACAATCCTGTAAAAAATCTGGGAGACATGGTTTTGGTTTTGTATTTAAATAGTTTTTTGCAAGCTCCTGAAGATTGTACGGAAGTCGATTGTGAAAATCAAGGAATGCGGCAACGAGCGAAATTAATTCCACTTTTGGTAGCCAAAAGCGATTTAGATTTAATTGGGCAAAAACCTGCTAATCCATATTTTTCTCTTCCTGAAGTGAATATTCAACGGGTAAATTTTCATCAAAGTGTAATAACTCATGAGGAGAATTTACTAGCTCGATTTCGAACTGCTATTCAAGTAAGTTCACCAAAATTGATTGCAGCAGTTATGACAACATGTGGAAGTAAACAAGGTGATTTTTTACGAAATCTAGTCACAGGAGTTTATGCAAATCCTGCTACTGTTTGGCGAAGTCGTTTAAATTCTATTTTCCAAAATATTAATATAAACGACCGAGCAGATGTACTTTACATTTATAATTTTATGAAGGACTTGAAGGAAGCTTATGATGAATTTAAAGAAAGCATTTTTGAATTATGGACTGAATGTTGTCCGCCTTCCAACTTACATCCCAAACATATTAATGTAAGTGAAATTCTACTAGAGGATGAAAATATCCCAGCAGTCTATCGACATCATTTTTGTGAGTCCCCTATTTTAAATCAAAATAATCGGAATGTAAAAAAAGCTCAATTTTTACATCAAAGATTGAATGCCTTAATTGAACATTTTGAAATACCCAACAATAAAAACTCTGCTATTCAAATTACTCCATCTAAATCCGGGAATGTATTGTTAGGAGAAAAGTCAATTCCTTATTATTACAATGCTAAAAACTTTACCCTTAATCGATTTTGGAGTTATGAAAAAACCACTCGAAATCAATTTAGCTCAATATTAAGTTATCGTGCGAGGCAATATAATGGTTCAGAAGTCGCTCAGAATCCTCTGTCATTTTCGCATGATAAGTTAGGCTTCTTAAGAATTGAAGGCCATTTAGGCAAGTCGAAAGAGAAAGTTGAAAAGCAATTAGAAAGTTTAAAAAAACGACACAATTTACAATTCAATATTGTTTCCGTGCAAATTCAAGATGAGGTCAGAACTATTCGGTTGCCTAGATTACGATTCCCTGCCATCGATATGTTATTCCATCACTATCGAGAAGAGTTTAATTCAAACTCAAAAATTGTGGATAAATTTCACTTAGATTTAAAAGGAACAACCGCTGTTCAGGTAGCTGATAAAAACACTCCTGAAGATGTGATGCGAGAAAATTTGGAACGTTCCAAAGTTGAAATCGATAGTATGAAAGATGAAATGGAAGCAGCAAAATCTCATGTAAAAACTAAGATTGCTTCCTTTGATAAAAACTATAAATTATTTAAAACCAACTATCAAAAAGCAGCAGTTAAAGGTGATTTAATTCATAAAAATGTCTTCGAATATACTCAGACAAAATATGAAACTCCAATGCAAAAATTTGTTTTGGATTACAAATTCAATCGGTTTGATGGATTGATAAAATACTTTAGAAAGAAAAAAGAAAAAGTTCAACGGCAATATATTTTCGATAATTTTTTCAATCAAAATCCTGGATTAGAACATAAAGGTGGAGTGCCTACTGGAGGAACATTTGTCTTAGTTTATATTTCGGATGAGGATGAATCGAAGCAAAGAATCGTGGCTGATTTTTGTTTACCAAATTGTTGCGTTATTGAAATTGACCCTGAAATTGAACCAAAAGAAATTCCAGAAGAGGAAATTGAAAAACCAACAATTGTCGAAAAATTACCCGACATCAAGTTTATTGAAAAAATAGATTTATTTAAATTTTCACCAATAAAATCCATTGTCGATTATAAAGTTGATTTTACGAAAGTCGACTTGATAGGACAAATAAATGCAATAAAACTTTTAAATACTGGAAACCTTATAACAGGAAATCAAGGTGGTAATTTAGGACTTGTTGGAGATATTCAAGATGCAAATATTCGAGGCTTGATCATGGCTATGGATACTACTGCTGAAGGAATTCGAACGCTTGAAGCGAAAGAAAATAGGACTTCTGATGAGGAGGCGAAATTGACTTTCCTAAGAGAAAATTTTGATAACAGTTCTGAATCTATTTTGAATTTCGTTGGAGCAAAAGGAAAGGATTTGGATGTTTCAAGTGATGAAACTCGGGCCTTAGAATTTATCGGAAAATCTACCGAAACATTTAAGGAAAAAGATAAATTCAAAAAGACAAATAAAAGATCCAAAGAATTAGAAACTGCAAATGCCAACAACCCTGTGATCAAGGGAATGGTTGGTAAAATAATTACTAGAATGAAATAGGTATGTCAAACCATTTGATAAAAACAATGAAGTTGGATTTAACGGCCTATTCTGAAGAGGAAGGTTTTGAATACCAACAAAGATTCTCAGAACTAATCAGAACTAGACTATCACCAAAAATGGAAGCAATTTTTGATGAGTTTGGTAATGAACAAAACATTCGAATAGAACATTTGGAACTGGAAGTACTAGGAGTTGAAGCAGAAAATTGGGAAGAAGATTTCATCATGAAATTCACAGAACAATTGAGATCAAAATTAAAACAATTGAAATCAGATTCTACTTCATCTCCTACTTCTACCCTTCCATTAAAATTTTCTGAATGGTTATCATTCTTATTTTATCTAAAAAATGGGATCTTCCCATGGCACAGTAATAACCTGACAGTCAGCACTTTAGACAATCTAGTTAAAAAAGAAATTGAATCTAAAATATCACTTCAAAAATTAGAAAGTCAAATAAGGTCTGATTTTAATTCTCTCGAACGATTGATTCATCAACTACCAAATTCAACGTTAGAAGTAATTTTGAAAAATATATCTGAAGCTAATATTTCATTCTTACCATTTTATAAAATCTTGGAAAACACTTATTCAAAATGGTTTGATAAAAACAAAATAAAACTTGAAATTTGGAAATTAGCTTTTAGTCTTTTATGGAAATTAGAAAGTAGTAAAATAGCCTTCGAAAATAAATTTCAACTTCATATCATAACATCAACTATTGAATATTTTTCTACTAAAAAATTAAAAATTAAGGCTAGACAAAAAATTGAAGACTATCTTTTTAATGAGTTAAAATCAGCATTTTTAGATTCCAATATTACATTAAGTAAATCTGTCAAAATTTTATTTCAACAAAAAAGATATCAAAAAAAGAGTTTTCTGAAAAAAAATATTTCAATCAAAACACCACCACTCCCATCCAATCCTATCGAAAAATCTAACTCAATTAATAAAATTATGGAAGAAGGAATTTTTATGAAAAATGCAGGCCTGATTATTTTATGGCCTTATTTAAAACTATTTTTTGAGCGAATTGATCTGGTTGAAAATGATGATTTTAAAAATGAACACAAACAAAATCAGGCACCTCTAATTTTAGAATATTTAGCCACCGAAAGGTTTTTAGTTTTTGAGAATGAACTAGTACTAAATAAAATTCTTTGCAACATTCCTTTAGAAAAACCAATTTCAATTGAATTATCATTAGAACAAAATCAAATCGAGATGTGTGAAAGTTTATTAAATGCAGTCATCCATAATTGGGGAAAATTAGGAGATACTTCTATACAAGCTTTGAGGGAAACTTTTATAAATCGAAATGGAAAACTTACGAAAAAAGAAAATGGAGATTGGTCATTAATTGTAGAATCAAAACCATTTGATATTTTATTATCAAGTTTACCATGGGCTATCAATGTAGTTAAATTACCCTGGATGGAACAAAAAATAATGGTAACTTGGCATTAAATGAAAAAATAATCTAAATGGAAAATATAAAAAGATCAATGGATTTTGTCCAAAACTTATTGATCAAAAGAATTGATGCTTTCTTTTCAAACACTGAAAAAGAACTAGACTTCAAAACCATAACATTACCAAAACTCAAAAAAGAAGATTCAAAATTTTGGCATTTTATTAAAGAAAATAAATTATCATCTGAAGAATTTGTCACTTTATTGCTTGCCTTAATTCCGCATCTTGATCCTTCGTTTTTAGTCAACATCATCTCTAAAAAATTACCTCAAGCAAGTGACTTTAATGAAATTGGAGGAATCAAATCTAAAGACAACCGATACTTCCTTCCTACTGGCGAAACTGTTTTGTTTTTATTGGGAGGTAGTGATATTTTGCAAAAATCAAAATTTCGATACCTATTCTCTTCTGATCATCTATTTTCAAAAAAAGGAATTCTTCATCTTGAAAGAGTAAAATCAGGCACTCCTAAAACAACAGGTCAATTAATTTTAGACGAAGAGTACGTCGATTTATTTGTGATGGGAAAAGAAAACTTACCTCGGTTGAGTATTGATTTTCCTGCTACTCATTTGACCACCGAATTAGATTGGAGTGATTTAATTTTGCCTGCTCACACCCTGAATGAAATTGAAGAAATAAAAAATTGGGTGATGTACAAATCCACTTTAATGGATGATTGGGGAATGTCAAAAAAGTTGAAACCTGGATTTCGAGCATTATTTCATGGTCCTTCTGGAACTGGAAAAACAATGACTGCAACCCTTCTTGGCAAAGAAACGGGATTGGAAGTTTTTAGAATTGACTTGTCTATGGTGATTTCAAAATATATTGGAGAAACAGAAAAAAACTTGTCTTCTCTTTTTAAGAAAGCAGAAAACAAAAATTGGATTTTATTTTTTGATGAAGCTGATGCCTTGTTTGGAAAAAGAACATTAACACAAAGTTCAAATGATCGATATGCAAATCAAGAAGTTTCCTACCTTTTACAGCGAATTGAAAATCACCCAGGAGTAATTATTTTAGCATCCAACTTCAAAGGAAATATGGACCCTGCTTTTACTCGTCGGTTTCAATCATTTGTTTTATTCAATATTCCAAATGCACATGATCGATTTAAAATTTGGAAAAATGCATTTCCCAAAAAAGCAAAATTAGATAAAAGCGTTGACTTGATGGCTATCGCTGAAAGGTTTGAACTTTCTGGATCAAGTATAATGAATGTAGTTCAAAATGCTTGTCTGAATGTATTAGCTCGAAAAAGTAATTTGATTAAAAAACGGGATATTTTAGCTGGAATCAGGAAGGAGTTTTCAAAGGAAGGCAAAGTGATTTAATAACATATTGCAATTATCAATGGAGATTTTTGAACCATATAAGGCATTTAAGAACATATAAAACAAGACCACAAACGAGTACTTATTATGTTCTTAAATGCCTTATATGGTTCAAAAATCATCTAATTATGCAAAGTAGAAAATGAAATAATCTTCACAGGTTCTCCCCACATAAACATACTCACTTCATCTTTCATTTTTTTAATAACAACATCCACACGTGCTCCTTTTTTTTTCAGTTGATTAGGGAAATTTACGGGTCTATACTCTTTTCCACTATCTGAAACTATTCCCCAAAATCCACCGCTAAAATCTTGATAGACAACTTTACCTGAAATTCTTTTTGACATGATATTTTAATTTTTGTTCCCTGAAAATTAAAACTTATTTAGTTCGGTCAATCAATTTTTCGATGGTTTCATTCAAATTATAGATCAAATGATTTTGCTTATTGATGATGTTTTGCAATTGCTTAACTTCATCTCGAACTAAATTTTGAATATTTGAAGGGGAAGGTAAAAATGGACTAATCTTAGCGCGTACGTACCACATCTCTCGAATGTCGCTAATTGAAATCTGATAAGGTTCATAAAAACTATTATCAGATTGTAACTCTAAAGACTTCTCTTCTTTTAATTTATTAAATACACGTTTAACTAAAATATCACCTCGAGTAACAATTACATAAACAAAATTATCTTTAATCGCAGTCTCCCAAAGTGTTGGTTCCAAAAAACTACAAATCACTTTGTCACCTTCAAAAAGAGTTGGTTCCATACTGTCGCCTGACACATCAAAACTTCGATGCGTACCTACTTTATATTTATAATCTGGTAAAGTAAAACTTGGTAAGTCTTGAATAAAAGTTGGGTTGGCTAATTCTCCTGCATAACCTGCCTGAGCAGGTACAGGAACATGAACAATTCTCTCATCATCTTGCCCATTCGTCACTATGGTTAATACTCGAAATGATTTATGATCTTCCTCACTCATAAACATGGGTCCATCACCTGTATAAATATAAACAGGGTTCATTTGATACCTTTCGACTGCTTTCCGCAGAAGTTCGATAGTAACATCTCTTCGACCTTTTAAAATTTCACTTAAACTTTGAGGTAAGTATTCTAAGGATAAAGCAAATTGGCGACTGCTCTTAATTCGCTTGTCTTCTCTTAATTTGTTATGACATTTGATAAATCTTTGGGTTACAACGTTATTCATTTCAGATAAACTTTTAGTTGATTATTTACATAAAGGTAATTATTTTGTGAATACTTAGCCTACATATTCCAATTTTTTATCAAAAAAGTGATAAAAAAAGTATTCATTTTGACATTTTACAAAAACTGGAATTTTTATTTTTTCTCATAGATCATTCTCCTATCAATATTTTAACCGCTTCTTTTAACATTTCTACGGCTTCATTTTCTACTAAAGAATTATCCTCTTGAAATTTAATTTCATTTTGAAACAAAGGTAACTGAACAACTATTTGAGCATCCAAAGCTTGTAAAGACCAACACACAGATTGCATCGCTTTTTCACCTCGAGGTACGTGTGGCGTAAATGTAATTGGCAAAACTGGCTTACCTACCAACTCTCCAGAAGTAGCAACCCACTCCAAAGCATTTTTTATTAAAGCAGGAAGATTGTGAATGTATTCTGGAATTGAGATGATTACCGCATCTGATTCTTGTAATGATTTTCGCCATTCCAATACAGATTCTCCCCATGGGTGAGCATCTTCTTCTGCTCGAAATAACGGTAGCTGATCTAGCTTATCATAAATAATAAATTCATGGTTCTTAAATAACAAAGCAACTCCTTCTAATAATTTAGTATTGGAAGAAGTTGCTCTGGTTGAACCGCTGAGGGATAGAATTTTCATATTATTATTTGAAAATGAAAAACCTGAATTAATAAAATCATATCAGTTACTTCTTTCTTGGGATAGGTAAAATTTCTTCCATTCTTCCATCTAAAAAGTAGAATCCATCTTTAGTGAAAACGCCATCTTCCTCCAACATAATTCTAACTATTTTTCCCCATTCCTTAATTTCAGTTGCAGCAAACAATTCAATTGAATAGGCCGTATTTTCAAATAACGGATAATCTCCACGACCTTTCACTCCGCCTTGTGAGTCCCACATTCCAATCGTTGGTCCAGCAGCATGTCCATGCAAACCAATTGGGTGAGTATAAATCGATGCAGTCAATCCCTCTTTTTTAGCTTGAGCCAATGCATCTAAAAGAATTTGATTTCCAGTTTTACCCTTTTTAAAATTCTCTACCAAAATGTCTTGAACACGATTACCATTTTTAAAAGCGTTCTTCAGATACTCTGGAACATCTTTTTCCCCTGGTTTTAAAACATAAAAATGTTGCTGCTGATCGGTATTCAATCTCAAATAAGTAATTCCAAAATCAACATGTAATAAATCACCAGCAAGAATTACCTCTTGGTCTGGCCGCTTGGAAAACGAACGTAAAAATTCTTTGTTTCCTTCATCTGATCTTTGCACCGAAACGCTTGGATGAAACCATGTATTTAATCCATAATCAGTCACCAACTGGCGCAAAGCCCATTCTACTTCACTTGTCGTAGTAATTCCTGGATGAATATGTTTCTCAGATAATCCTTCTTGCAAAATCTTATGTCCCATATGGCAAATCATTGGATAAATTTCTAACTCCTTCTCAGATCGAGTTTCCAACCAAGCAATCGCTAACCGTTCAGCAGACTTTACTCTTGAATGAAACTCTTTGGGTAATTTTTCCATAAAACTTTCATATTCAGTTCTAACCAAACCATCTGCCAAGGCAAAATCTTTTGAAAAATTTAATCCAATTGATTTTGGATTTTTTTCCTTGATCGTATTCATCAAGGCTTCCCATTGATCTGGATAAACATCGACATTCCACTCCCCTTTTAATAGTTTGCCTACCGAATATCTAGCAATAGCAATCTTATCGAGCTCTCCAGTTTTTTCATTTTTATTAAAAACCATCATCGTTCTTCGTCGAGCAGAAAGCCAAGTACTAGGCAAAATGGTTTTCATCACAGGATCTTCATTATACTCTCTTGAAATCAAAATCCACATATCGACACCCTCTCGCTGCATCAATTCAGGCAAAAGATTATCTAATCGGTCTTCTAAAATTTCATCAACAATTCGGGCGCGTTCTTTTTCAGAAAGAATATTAAATTTTCGACTCTGCGTAAAAGCATTGTTACAAATAGTAAGTAGTAAAAAAATGGTAAGTAGATTTTTCATTTTATTATTTTTTTGGAAAAATAGGATTTTATTTTGAAAGGATTAAATTAAATTTCCAAGTAGTTGTACTTTCCAAAAAACTGGACTTGGAAAGTACAGCTATGGAAAAAATAAGCCACATTTATCAAAACAAACCGCCAAACAATTCCTAAATTTACCAATCAATTTTTTTATATAAAAAAATAAGAATCACTATGACCATCAAAGCAACTTCCGTAGATGACTACATCAGCAAACTCGATGAAGATCGCCAAACAGCTATGACCAAGATGAGAAAAGTCATCAAAAAAAATCTCCCAAAAGGATTTCAAGAAACTTTAAATTATAATATGCCTGCCTTTGTTGTTTCTCATAAAACCTACCCTGATGGCTATCATTGTGATCCAAAGTTGCCTTTACCTTTCATCAGTTTTGCTTCTCAAAAGAACTTTATTGCTTTATATCATATGGGGATTTATGCCAATCCTGACTTGTACAATTGGTTTGTCGAAGAATATCCAAAACATTGCAAGCGTAAATTAGACATGGGAAAAAGTTGTATTCGATTTAAGAAAATTGAAGAAATTCCTTACGAATTAATCGGAGAGTTATGTTCTAAAATGTCTCCCAAAGATTGGATTGATGTTTATGAAACTCATGTAAAAAATTAATATTTTTAAATTCAAATTTCACTAGGTTTTAATTAAAGTACCTCTTTGATCATATATTTTATGACTGACTTCCCTATTTCAATTCTTCAAAAGCATTATAATATTACTCCAACCAAAGTCAGTAAAATGGCTGGCTACGACAATCTGAACTTTAGAGTTTCAGATGGAGAAAAAAAGTTTGTTTTAAAAATATATACTGGTGAAGAAAGTTTCGATTTTTTAAAAGCAACAGATGAAGTTTTAAATAAACTGTCTGATCAATTTCCGAAAAGCATAGCTACAATTTCTGGTGAAAAAATCATTCAAATTCAATTTGATGGAAAAGAATATTTAGTTCAATTACTGACTTATTTGGAAGGTACTTTTCTTGGTGACCTTCCTTCAACGGATGAAACGCTATTAAATTCTTTTGGAACCTTTTTGGGAAAAATGAATGCATCTCTCCTATCCCATCGTTCACCACATATCGAAGCTAGAAATCAAAATTGGGATAACCAACATGCTTTAATGAATGAGGATTTAACCAAATATATTTCTGATTATTCAAGAAGAAGATTAGCAGAATATTTTTTCCAACAATTCAAAGAAGTCGTTTTACCTTACCAATATAAACTCAGAAAATCCATCATTCAAAGCGATGCTAACGAATGGAACACTTTGTCTCAAAACGGAAAAGTGTCTGGCTTGATCGACTTTGGAGATATTGCTTACTCCTATTTAATCAATGAATTAGGCATCGCTATATCATATGCACTTTTTGGAAAAGAAAACTTAGTTGAGTCTGCTTGTCAAATCATCAAAACTTACCATCAGCAGCTTCCTTTAGAAGAAAAGGAGTTAGAAGTTTTATATTATTTGATTGCCATCCGTGCTGTTGTATCAGTTTGTAATTCGACCTACCAAGCAAGCTTGAAACCTGATAATGAATACATAACCATTAGTCAAAAACCTGCTTGGGAGCTTTTAGAAAAATGGATTACAGTAAATCCAATTTTTGCCGAGAATGAATTTCGAAAAGTTTGTGGATTTCCTAGCAAAACATCTACGAATGTAAATACATTGTTAGAAAAACGACATCAAGTGATGAGCGAATCACTTTCAGTTAGTTATAAAACACCTATTCATTTTGAAAAAGCAGCTTTGCAATATATGTATGCTTCCGATGGAAAAACTTATTTGGATGCTTATAATAATATCAAGCATGTTGGTCATTGCCACCCAAGAGTAGTTAATGCTATCCAACGCCAAGCTGCTAAAATGAATACCAATACTCGATACCTATATCAAAACTTAACTGATTACGCAACTCAACTACTTGAGCATTTTCCAGAAAAACTCAATAAAGTTTTCTTTGTTAATTCCGGAAGTGCAGCTACAGACGCAGCTCTAAGAATGGCTAGAGCGCATACTCAAAAGAAAGGAATGTTAGTCATGGAAGAAGGTTACCACGGAAATACCTCAGCAGGAATTGAAGTAAGTCATTATAAATTTGGTCACAAAGGTGGAGAAGGTGAAGGAGAAAATATTTTCACTATTCCTCTTCCAAAAGTACATTTACAAAATCAAACGTCTAGTGAAACTAAATGGAAAAGTGATTTAGAATCAGCTATTATAAATGCTCAAAAAAATGGCTTAGCAGGATTCATTGCAGAACCAATTTTGGGTTGTGCAGGACAAGTTCCTTTGCCAGAAGGTTATTTAAAAATGACTTATGAATTAGTTCGAAAAGCAGGCGGATTTTGCATTGCAGATGAAGTGCAAATTGGTTTTGGGAGGACAGGAAAATTTTGGGGTTGGGAACATCACGAGGTAATTCCAGACATGGTTATTTTAGGAAAACCAATGGGAAATGGTCACCCAATTGGAGCAGTAGTAACTACCTCTGAGATTGCGGAATCATTTGATAATGGAATGGAATTCTTCAGTAGCTTTGGTGGGAATCCAGTTTCATGCGCAATTGGAAAATCTGTCTTAGAAGTAATCAAAGAGGAAGAATTAGTTCAAAATGCTATTGAAGTGGGAAATTATTTTAAAAGTATATTGTTAGATATGCAAAAAGAATTTCCAATAATATATGATATCAGAGGGGAAGGATTGTTTTTGGGGATTGAATTTCGACGAAAAAATGAGACTGAAAGTATCACTCCAACCATCAAGGAAGAATTAAAAAAACGATACATTTTAACCAGTACGGATGGTCCGGGTGAACGAACTTTGAAAGTAAAACCACCGATGATTTTTAGTAAAAAAAATGTAGATGAATTTGTTTTAAAATTGAGGGAAATTTTAAAGGAGATTTAATTTTTTTCATTTTGTAACAAGTCATAAACTTCATCTACAAACCCAAAGAGAAAACGTTCTAAATTATCTTCAAACACAGTTATGACTACGACATCCCTTTGTCGAATTTCAGCTAAGACATCTAAATCTTCATTGTCAGATTGGATTCCTCTTTTCGCTCCCGAAAGATAAACTTCAAAGTTATAATACCAGAAAGTTGATCTAGGACCAAACAGTCCTTCTATAATTTCAAAGTCATAAATCAGTTTATAAAAACTATCTCCAATTGCAAAAACGTTGGGACGAACTGTAGAATCACTTTCAATGTATCTGATATTTGGATAAGGCAAAGGATCAAGTGGTGGCATCCAAATGAAATTAGCACCAGCAATTAATTCATTGTCATATTCCACTTTGGCATCACTCATTTCTACACTATCCTTCCATAGCATTTCCACCATTTCAATATCTAATAATTTTTCTAAATTGTTCTTTATCGTATCTGCTGCAAGTGCTGCGCCGTACTTCGTCCAATGTTGTCCTGAAGGAGGATAAAGTGGATATGGCGTTGTCTCATTGGCTTTTTCCATAAAAGAAAATGTCAACGTTGGAATATCATATTCCTTTAGGATTTTTGAGAAAGCAGCCCAGTTAGTTTTATCGGATGCATTTTCTCTATAAAAATTAGGAAGATGCTCAGATAAAATTCTAGCTTTGAGCGGAGGCAATAACACTAAAAATGGAATTCCTTCTTTTTGGAAATGTGTTCTTATAAACTTTAATTTTTCTACCTTGCCTCTTATCCATTCTTCGCCCATAAAATCTCTACCAATATAGGCTTCACATCCTTCCTTTTGGAAAAGAAAATTATTTTTCCCAGATAAAATATTCGCATGCATGATATCTCCATGCAATGAATAATCCATTTGAGATTTTATTCTTATTGCAGTTGGTTGAAGGACATTGGTGTTTTTGACGTAGGCTTCATAGGCCTGTTGATACTGCCCAGACATCCACCTTTTTCCATAGAAATTTGGTTTTTTAGTTGGACCAAAATAACCAGCAATCGGTTTGACCTGCAAATTGGGAAATTGTTTTTGCAAAGCAGGAACAAACCACATGGGCAAAAAGATAAGCACCATCATGGAAGTAAAAAGGAAATATTTTAATCTTTTTTGAGTCATTTTATAGGGATCCGATCCCTCAATTTTTTAAAATTTAAAATATATAAATGGATTAAATTCTGATCCAAAAATATCAATCAAACACCACCAAAATAACAATACACTTACAAAGGTTTTTCCAATTAAACTAAAAGCATTGATTTCAATATTTTCATACCAGCTTGAAGCTGTCTTTTCTACTTTTTCAAAGACACCAGAAAATACAATCAAAAATCCTAACAATAAATACACGTAAAATTTATTTGGAATAAAAACACCACCTGAAGAGAAATCAAAAGCAAACATTTTAAGACAATATTGAAATGCTTCAACTATCGTTTCACTTCGAAAAAACACCCAACCAATTAACACTATCAAATAAGTCAAAACTATGGCAGGTACTTTTCCAATTTTCTTTAAAAAATCTAATAAAAATAAACGATCTAAAATCAAAAACAATCCATGAAATCCTCCCCAAAAAATAAATGACCACGCAGCTCCATGCCAAAATCCTGAAATTAAAAATACGGCTGAAAGATTGAAATATAACCTTCTTTTGGAAACTCGATTTCCTCCTAAAGGAATGTATAAATAGTCTCTCATCCAATTGCTCAATGTGATATGCCATCGCCGCCAAAATTCAGTTATACTTTGAGAAATATAGGGAAAATTGAAGTTCTCCGGAAAACGAAATCCCATCATTTTAGCCATTCCAATAGCCATGTCGGAGTAGCCTGAAAAATCAAAATATATTTGGAACGAATATGCGATGATTCCAAGCCAAGCTATGCCAGTATTAAGTTCATGAGCTGGAACAGCAAATATATCATCCACTACTCCACCTAAAACATTTGCAATCAAAACTTTTTTAGAAAGTCCGATGATAAAACGAAAAAGCCCAGAAATTTTGTAATTAATATTATCTTGTTCGGAACGATTAATTAATTGAGCAGCTATCTCCTTAAAGCGTACAATTGGTCCAGCGATAAGTTGAGGAAATAACAAAATGTACAACATATAATCCCGTAAGCGATCTAATGGTTTTACTTTTTGTTGGTAACAATCGATGACATAACTTAGTTTTTGAAAAGTAATAAATGACACCCCAATAGGAAGGAGAATATTTTTCCATGAAAAAGTTTTTCCACCAAAAATATTAAGCAACTCATTTATATTCCCAACGAAGAAATTGAGGTATTTTGCCAAAAGCAACATTAACACATTCAAAAGAATGGAAGCAATAAAAAGTCGCTTTCTTAAAACTCCTTTTGAATTAGAAAAGAGATGCACTAAATAAAAATCTAGAATCAACGAAATCAGAACAACAAAGAAAAATTCTGGAGCGCCCCACGCGTAAAAAAAACAACTACCAGCCAAAGCTATTTCATTTTTCCAATGAGTAGGAAAAACAAAGTATAGGAGTAAAAAAATAGGTAAGAAATAAAGCAGAAAAATAATACTGCTGAATACCATTTATTTATTTTTAAATTTGACGGAATTTTAGAAACCTCAAAATTAATAGAATTTGTAACAGAATCAATTTTTGCATGACTGATTTAAAAAATTTTGAAAATCAAGATCAAAGAGAACGTTTTTATATGATTCTAAAAAATGGGATCCGAAGTTTTCTTTCTATAGGATTATTCCTTTTCGGAGGCATGTGGCTTTTAGGTGTAGTTGGAAATACTAATCATCATTTTGCTTGTGATGCTGAAAATGTAGAGAAAAAAAGTAGGTTAAATTATTTTATACAAGATGGGAATTATTTTCAAGGAGGTGATTTCCAAAGTCAAGACTTTTCTCTGGATGGAAAAAACAGTCTGAAATTAAATGCTGATCATCCTTACGGATTTGGATTTGATTATGAGTTTTTGAAAGGAAATGAAGAAATATTAATTTGGGTCTGGAGATACGCTGAGGGAGATTGGAAAGGAAATGGAAGAATCGTTGCAACTATTGGCAAAAACTTCTGGAGAGCTGGTGAGGAAGTAGTCGAAACCAATGAAGATGGTTGGGAAAAAGTCCAATTCAGATTTGAAATTCCAAATTTTGTACAGAATGAAATACTAAATGTTTATTGTTGGAATCCTGATCAAAGACCAATTTATTTTGATGACTTTCATATTGTTGTTCAAGAGCTTGAAGAATTATAAAGTGGGATTCAAAATATTTTACAATATAGACTGATTATCAAATTATTATAAATAACATTTCATAATTTTTAATATCACTAATAAATGAAAAACCTTTTACCTTTAATTTTTATTTCATTATTTTTTTCATGTGAAGAAAGTAAAAATGTAGACACTAATACTTCACCAAAAACAAATACTACTGAATCTAATATGGTTGAAAAATATATTTTTATTGGAACTTACACCAAAAAAGAAGGACATGTAGATGGAAAAGGACAAGGAATTTATCGAGTAGCCTATTCTGAAAAAGGTGATTCTATTTATTTTGATTTTACAAAAAGCAAATACTTTCCTACCGTCAATCCTTCCTATTTAACTATTTCCAGAAATAAAAAATACTTATATGCGGTTAACGAATTAGGCCCTAATGATGGAGATTCGGGAACTGTAGAAGCCTATGAAATTGATCCTCAAACCAAAGATTTAAAACAAATAGATAAGGTTAAAACCGATGCATTTGCTCCGTGTCATGTTACTGTTGACCCCAACAATAAAATGGCCTTTGTCTCCAATTACGTCGGTGGAATGGTTAACGTTTTTCCACTAGCAGAAAATGGAACTTTTAAGGAATCTTCTCTTAATATGGAATTTAAAGGAAAGGGTAAGACCGATCGACAAGAAGCATCTCATCCTCATTCTGCTACGATTTCTCCGAATAACAAACATATATTTATTGCGGATTTGGGAACTGATAAGATTACGGGATTGAATATTAATTATGAAAAAGAAGAAGTTTTACCAACTGAAGATTCTAAAACAATAGTGCAAGCAGGTGCCGGACCAAGACATATGGCTTTTCATCCACTTGGAAAAGTTGCTTATGTTGTCAATGAATTAGATGCTACCATTAATACCTTCGATTATGATCCATCAAATGGTAAATTAACTCAAAAACAAACTATAAGTACTTTGCCAGAAGGTTATTCAGATCCTAGCTGGTGTGCTGATATTCATGTGCACCCTCATGGAAAATTCCTTTATGCTTCTAATCGGGGACATAATTCAATTGCCATTTTTAGTATCAATGAAAATACAGGAGAACTTACTTTTATTAAAACAGAATCAACTAAGGGAGATTTTCCTAGGAATTTCGTAATCGATCCAAATGGAAGATTTTTATGGGTGGCTAATCAAAATTCTGATTCTATTTACATTTTTAAAATTAATACTCAAACTGGAGATTTAAGGGAAGTAGGAAATATTGAAATACCAACTCCAGTTTGTTTAAAATTTTTATAGAATAGAGTTTTAGTTTTCATTTTTTAGCGTAAATTCGCAAAAATCTTTTTTATCATAAAACAAAATAAAATGAATTTAGAATCAATTTATGCAGGCATCAAAGAGAAAGCTTCCAACTTAGACTCAATCGGTGCTACTCTTAAGATGGTAGTAGACGAACAAATAATATATGTGGATGGAACTGGTGAAGGTAATGCAGTTTCTCAAGACGATAAAGAAGCAGATTGTGTTATCACAACTTCTATGGACACCATGAAAGAATTATTATCAGGTAACTCAAATCCAATGATGGCAGTTATGATGGGTAAAGTGAAAATCAAAGGTGACATGGGGGTAGCAATGAAAGTTCAATCACTACTTGGATAATCGTAAATAACGATGACCGGTTAATGGTGAACGGTTAACTTCCCACAAGATGTTAACCGTTCATCGTTAAACATTAACTGTTATAAAACTCTGCTGCTGTTTTTGCCAATTTCTCTATAACTTCTTCGTGTGGTATTCCCGTCTTTTTCAGCATCTTAAAAGAATGATCTCCCCCTTCGAATATCTCCAATTGAGCCTTTTTTAATTTTTTACAAACTTTCTTAATTAAGTTGATTTCTGCTAAAGTATCCCTTGTGCCCTGAAGGAAAAGTTGTGGCTGTGAAATCTCCGATAAATGTGCTGCTCGATCAATACTTGGCTTACCTATTGCATGAAGTGGGAAACCAAAATATATAATTCCGCTAACATCCGTAAGTTCTTCATTTGCAGCAAGTTGTGAACACATTCTTCCACCAAAAGATTTTCCTCCAATTAATATTGGAAGCCCTTTTGCCAATTTTTCAGCTTGATTAATCGCAGCTGAGATTGCTGGCAAAGCCTTCTTAGGACGATCTGGAACTTTCTTTCCATTTTCCATATAAGCAAAATTAAATCGGAGTGTTGCCACTTTATTTGCTGCTAAAAACTGAGCCAGGGTTTCCATAAATGGATGCTCCATTCCTGCTCCTGCACCATGTGCTAATACTAATAAAAACTTGGGTTTTATTGGTCTAATATAAAGTGCTGAGGTTGAACCAATCTCTTCAGAAATTTGAAATTGAATTCTTTTTGCTTTATGTATCTTCATGATATTCTGATTTTAATTTTTTGCAAAAATAGAGTTTAGATTTCTACAAAAAGAAAAATAAACTTACTTTTAAAAAATTCAATAACAATATAATTACAAAACTTAACCAACTCAAAATGGGAAGGCAAAAAACCGAATTAAAAATTGCTTACGAAAATATGATGCGAAAAAAGAAAATCGAAATTCACCTTTTGAATTTGGAAAAACGCATCAAGTTGCAGGAAAGTGAAGTTCGCCAATTATCTAGGATTATGGCTAAGGAGGAAGAAGATATTCACCAATTGGAAAAACTTGGAATGCAATCTTTGTTTCAAACCATTTTGGGAAATAAGAAAGAAGCACTAGAAAAAGAAAGACAAGAATATTTGATGGCCGTTTTAAAATTTCAAGGTGCTAAGAAAAACTTGATGGCATTAAAATTTGAGAAGCAGGTTTTACAAAAACAATTAAGTGGGTTATTTCAAGCAGAAATAATTTTTGATAAGTTATTTAACCAATTAGAAAAAACTATTTCAAATCAACTTGATAAAAAAACTAAAGCAAAAATTAAAGCCATCGATTTGAGAATTTTAAATCATGAGGAAAGAATTACAGAAATTAGAGAAGCCATTCGGGCAGGTAAAAAAGCAGAGAAACTCTTGACGAAAATTATTGAAGATTTAGCTGAAGTGAAAACTTGGGGAAATTCTATTTTAGCCAAAAAGAAAATAAAGATTTATGGTGGAGGAAGTCCTGCTGATGCGAAAAAGAAATTTCTCTATCATGCAAAACACGATGCGCAAAAAGCAAATATTTTATTAGAGCATTTTGAAATTGAAATTTTAGACATTTATAAACAATTCAAATTAGATTATCGACAGTACATAAAAAGCTTCACTAACTTCCTGGAAATCTTTTATGATAATTTAATTACTGATTGGATTGTCAAAGAGGATATCCAAAATACTTCTTATGCCATGGAATCTATCCATGACAAAGTTTTGAGAATTTTAGCTATGCTAGATAATGAAATAACCAAAACCAAAGGTTATATTTTAGAGGAGAAGCAAATTAAGAAGATGATTATTACAAAATCATAGTCGAGTGATTATTTGGCTGGATTCGCTTAATATATTCTCCAGTTTTTGGGTAGAATAAATTACGTTTTATAATTTGGAAATTTTCCAATATGTTGTCTTAGAGTTCCCATCTTCTAATTTAGAGGAAATTCCTGCAACGTTGCCTTTTTCACAATTAGAAGTACCACAAGTTCCCAACCATCCTTTAGTACCTACCTCATTTTTAAAGTGAATAGTTTTTCCTAATCTTATATATCTCGCTTGACCTAGATTGGCGGTGATGGTCCATGAAGTTGCTTTTGATCTACTGGTATTTACATGATGCAAGTAATTAGAACAAGGATCTTCCATCTGACCAACAATATCTAAAAATCCGCGTTGATTTTTACCAAATTGATATTGGTTTTGAAGATAAATTTTATCGCCGTTCATGACAGGGTCACCATTTTTTTTGTTGTAAGCAGGCATTATAATCCATTGGGCTATAGAAGCTTTAGAAGGCCCTGTATGGACACCGTAGGTTAGACTAGAAGATGTGCTCCCGAGTGGTTCCCCACAAGTTAATAAATTCAGATTTTGGTAACCATCCGTTATGATATAGACATCTCCATATCTAACTACATCCTTAGGGATGATTTTAGTTATTTTCTCCCTGGCAGTATTTATATATTTACCATTTGGATATTTCTTAATGTACGATTCTAAACCCTCAATATCATTTTTTCTTATTGCGGATTCCCAAGCCTTTTCCTCAGCAGAAATGGCAGGAATACCAACTTCTAAGATAACTGATTGTGTGTATTCACCATCTATTGGTTTTGCCGTTATTATTTTCTTTGCTTTTTCAATACCATTGTAAACCGCCGAAATAGTGTATTTTTTTCCTTGCTCCACCTCTACTTTAAATTGAGCACCTGATCTTAAAGTTGTTATTTCTGACGGATCAATTCCTTTAATATCAATATCATAGCCAGGTTGAAGATTTGAGGTTATCAAGTTTTTAAATTCTATTTCTAAAGTAATTTTTTCGTCAGTTCGAATAGGCTGCCCCTGTTCCCCATTTTGTTGCTCATTTCTTGATCTTAATAAATCCTCTAAAAGTTTATCCACCTTTTTGATTTCATTATTAACTTCAATACTCTCTGTAATTCCTAGGTTTTCACAACGCTTTGCTTCTTCCAAAATTTTTCTAGCAATTTCAAAATCGCCTGAGTCATAAACTTTTTGATATTCTTCCATTCTCTCTCTAAAGCAGGAAGTAGTAGATTCCTTTTCTAGAAAAACATCATCCAATTGGAATTCTTTATCCTTATCTTTTTTCAAAACGGTTATTTCATTTCTATCGTAACTTTTAGAAACTTCTATATAGTTTTCTTTTACATATTTTAAATCAAAATCCTTACTTGGATCATCCACAGGTACATTATGTACATATCTTCCTCGACCATTCGTTTTTATTTTTTTACCTAAAAAAATAACCTCTACATTTTCCAATCGTTTATTAGTTGCCTTATCGAAAACTCGTCCTCCTATTTTAGAGGCTAATACTTTATTTGGGGAATCAGTAGCGGGAAATTGGTTATTGAGTGAAAATCTCCGAATGGCTCTAACATTAGCCTTGTTTCCTGTTATCCGTAAAAAATCATCTCCATTGAAAAAACTTTTATAGTAAACATCCGCGTTGTTTATCTCTGTGGAACTCCAATAGTATTCTTTTTTTAGCCTTTGAGCTATAGGTAAAGTTTTGTTAAACTCAAATAGTTTTTCTAACTCTTTCCGACTAGGTAAATACCAATCTTTGTATCCATCATATTCGAATCTAGCGGCCAATTGAGCAGGATGATCTTTCTCAGGAAACTTTTTAATTAATGTCTCTGTATTTTTAGCTCCGCCATAAATTCCTGTATCATTAGCCCCGGCCTTTCCTTTAGTTTCCCCGAACCATTCAATAGGTGAAATAGTTTGATCAACTTGTGACATAATCAATCCATTTTGTCCTGTTTCATCCACATAAAAAATGATTCCCCCTTCAAAAGAATTACCAACCGCGATCTTCTTTTTTCTTTCATCTAAAGAAAAAGAAGGGCAGTTCTTTTCTAAAATCAAACCAAAATCAAAAATTAGTTCATTTAACTTAACTTTATTATTATAAATAGTCGCTTCTTCAAAAGCCAAGCAGAAATCAATTGAGTCTCCTGAAATTTTATAAAACTCACTCATTTCTAATTCTGTATTGGTTGTTACTTTTATACTATCATATTTGTTGTGAGATGGAACTCCATGATTATAAAAATCAACCGCAAGGTTTTGATAAAAATGCAAAATAGAAGAATCATTTTTGACAAAAGGCAAAATCGATTCGATACTATATCCTTCTTCTTGTACTTTCCCAACTTCGGCCACAGTTCTCTTTCCTGAATTAAATAAAAAATATTTCTTTATGGCTTCTTGCTCTAAGGAATCAACGGGTTCATAATTATTATGATTGATATAATCTCTTATTTGTGCAGCTCTATATTTTAAATGATCATCAGGTGTTGTCAAGCATAATTTTAAATCATTAAATGGTATTAACTCACCTTCACATTCCTCAAATTTCGGATTATAAAATATAATCCCAATCGTCAACATTAAAACTAAAAAAGATAAAAATTTAGTCCACCGATCTGTCTCCACTTTTGGTTTTTTGCCTTCTGCATATCTTCTCAAATTAGGATCGACTACAAAATCCTTTGGAGATTTCTCCCCTTCTAAATATTTCAACATCGTCACATCGATATCTGCTCCTGCTCTCGCATATTGATTTAATTCTGTTTTGAGCAAATCATTTTTTTCCAATAAATAATTATTGAGAGAAATATTGATTCTTGAATCTGCAAAAGCTACGGAGTTTTCATCAGGTGGTGGAATGGTCTCAAAAAGTTCTTGAAGGCTTTTTCTTAAATGTAATTCTTTCTCTTCAGGCAAATATTCTAATAACTCTAATCTTGCCTGCTCTGGAATTTTTCCTTCGATAAACCATGGCAATCGAGTTAACTGATTGATGTAATCAAAGGTCAATAAATTTTTATCTATCGTTGAAAGTTCTTGTCCCAAATACATCGTCAGATCCCAATGCAATGTTGGATAAATCGCGCAAGCTGCAATCCAATGTATCAATGATTCATCTGGCTCTTCTCCAGATTTTTTTATTGTAAAGTAATGTTGTAAAGTTTCAATTAAACTTCCTCTAAATTCAATTGGCTCATTTACTTCATCATTGATTTTGGTTTTAATTTCTTCAGGATCAATGGCTTCCATTTTATCTACCATTGTTGTCAAACTTTGAACAGAAGCAGGAAGTAGAATAAATTTTTGCTTTAATTGCTTTTCTCTTCCAGCCCATTTTTTAGATGGTCGAGGAGACAAAATAGCCTTGTCTGACCAGCTATCAAATACGCGAGTCCACTTGGCTAATTTACCAGAAACAGGATTTAATAATTGATATCCAGAACCAACTATAATTAATCGAGCATCTCGAAATGTCTGCTGCAAATCATGCAACTTTATTCCATTAGGATAATATTCATTCCAACACAATCGAATATCACCTTCAAAGAAAAATCGTTCGATATAAACTTCGTTCGCCTTAAAGGATTCAAACATATAATTATATAAATATGCTCGATGGTTTTTGCTGCTTTGACGGTCTATCAATAATAAATATTCTGGCGGTCGTGTTTTGTGCTGATATTGAAAATCTATTATTCCTCCTTTTTCTATCGTCTTATTAATCGTTTTTAGAATATTTAAAACGTAATGATCATCACTCGTTCTTTGCCGCATCAATTGCAACACTTTAAAATAATCCTCATTTAATTCAATCTTCGATATGTTTGGAATTTGAATATTCCAAAGCAAAGGAGGATCGTTTTTAGATTGAATGTCAGCAATGATTTTTTGTTGCCGCTCCGACCACCAATTTAGATATGCACCAAACATGGCGAAAAGAAGAAAGATCAAAATCGGTTTGATCCAATATTTATGTTTTTGGAAATTTGAAATCCATAAAGGTGGTTGTTTAGGAAACGGTAATATTTTAGGAAAGGGATGAGGTCTTAAATTTAAACTTGAATACTTTTTGGTAGGAGGTAATATTTCTGGATCATCTTCAATTATTTCCTCTTTTTGTTTAATAAAAAAATTAGTAGTGTCAGTCCCCAAGTCATATTTAGCAATAGCTGTAACTTTAAAAGATTCGTAATTTTCTTCAAAATTTTCAATAGTCTTTATGGAAAATAGTCCATTACTATCAATTTGATAAGTTCCTATTTCTGGAATTTCTCCAACTGTCTCTCCATTCAAAAATGAAACAAATTCAGGAGATTCATCACTTATCAATCTTTCTCTGAGTTTATTTTCTTTAGCTAGAGAATCCAATAAATTTAAAGTATAAATAGAGTTAGGTTCTACTACAAGTTCTTGCTCGCATGCAGGAGGCATGACTAAAGGTTGATTACCTGATATTCGAAGATAGGTAAGTGTCGCAGCTATCAACAACAAGGTTAGACCTAGAAGACGTGTGATTATCTCCGATTTACTTTTTGGAGGTAAGATGGGAGTTATAGGTTGGTCTTTAGGTTCCCAGGTTTTAGCTTCAATGTGTTTTAAACTTTGATCAAAAACATCATAAAAGAATTCTTGGTCCTGTTTATTTTTTGCAAAAATTGGAGCCAACAAAGTCTTCATTTCTTCTGGCTTGATATCTTCAGGCAACATGGAATACAATTGTTGTAATTCCAAATGCTTGCCCACTCCAATCGGAAATTCTTCCGCTTCGAGAGTTGCTAAGAGGTCAGCTAAAAGTTGATATTTTAGAGTATGTTGGTTCATTTAATTTTTGAAAAAATTACCTCCTCCTTTTTCCAAATAACAAATCACGTAAGGCAGAAAGGTCTTCCTTCGTTTTTGCCAAAACTGAATAGGATGAAAAAAGTTGCTCCTTATCCCCTTCTGACATAGAAGCATATTTATCCAACTTACTCGCATCAAATCCAATTTTTTTCAAAAGCATTGCCCAAAAAATAAGCTCAGCAGTTGCAGGATTTTTTTTCAATTTTATCGTACGATGATTTCTGATGTGCTCAAAATGCGTGATGATACTTCCTAAATTCTCAGGCGAAACATCATCCACTTTTTTATCCAAAATTCGCATCAAGGTTTTCGCATCTGGAAAATCAATATGATAATAAACCACTCGTCTCAAAAAGGCATCAGGCAAATTCTTTTCGGAGTTACTCGTCATGATTATTATCGGTCGATGATTATCATCCGTTTTATAATGCTTCCCAACTTGAGGAACAGAAAATTCCAACGCCTCAATTGCAGCTAAAACATCATTAGGAAGATCACGAGGTGCTTTATCTATTTCATCAATCAAAACTACTTTTCGTTCTTTCAATTGAATTGCCTTTCCTAACCCTTCGTAACGAATAAATTTTTGCTCAACCTCATCCCTACTTAATCCATCCGTGCTTTTATTATTTTGAGAAAATTGAAAATGCCCTAATGCATCATATCTATAAAATAAATCAGAAGCTGTACTCGTGGTCTGTGCATTAAAAACCAAAGGTTCTCCTAAATCAAAATACCATGCAACATGTTTTGCTAATTGTGTTTTCCCCGTTCCAGGTTCACCTGTAAGCAACAAAGGTTGCCCTAAAGCGATAGCAACATTAACTGCATCAATCAATCCTTTGGAAGGTTGATAAAATTGGGGATCATCTTTTCGAGTATTTTTTGAAAAGGTAGGAAGTGGTTTCTTTTCTGACTGTCCGTAAATATGAAAACTCATTTTTTATATTTTAATGTTTGAAAGG
>CAZMBP010000036.1:0-74327 GCA_964564545.1 uncultured Saprospiraceae bacterium | reverse complement strand
GTGAATATTATTGGCAAAAGCAAAAAATCCTTGGTAGGTATTAGCGTCATTTTTAAATGTCAAACCTCCTGCAAGTGCGGTGTGGCGAGCTCGCTGATTTTGATAAAAATATCGAACAGGAGCGATAGAACCATATTGACTAATTCGATGATAATCAATGGATACATTTACATTTTTATTGAAATCTCGACTGAACTTTCCTTTCAATTGAATATCATCTTGCGAACCTCCTTGTGAAAAATAAAAGTCAGAGTAAGGTCTTTTGAGATTGTAGAATTGTAAATCGTCAACATTTATTTTATACAAATCATATTGATGTAACCCCACTTCAAAGCCTTGCCGAAAAGAGGGTTGATAAAAAAGCGGAAAGGTTGGACTTCCAAAATAACCTAAGGTTCCATGATCTAGTACTTGACTTCGAGCAGGATCAAATTGATGAAAATAATTATCCAACAAAGTATCTTGAAAAGGAAGTTCTTCATTTGGATTTTCTATGTAGTAATAAAAAATAAGAAGAGAATCTTTGGGGATTTTTCGAAAGGCTTGAAGCGCTGTTGCCCTTTCTCGACCTTGACCTGGTAGAGATGGTTGGTTAGTTGTTTGACCACCTCTTTGCGCAAAAATATTAGTAGAAAAAAATAAACAAATCATTAAAAAGAAAAACAAGTGTTTTTCTTTTCCCCAAAAAATTGCTGCTGTCTTTCTTTTCCAAAAAATCATAAATGTGATACCTTTTTCAATCTAACGACGAAATTAGGAATATAACTTCAATTGTGGAAATGTATTTTTGAGAGGTGGGAATTTTAGGAGTTTGATAACTTGTTTTGATTTAGCCACGGAGGGAAACAGACTTAACTGAATTTTCCCAGAATAGAACTTTCTACTTTGAGGAAAGTCAGTTAAGTCTGTGTTTGTCCGTCGCTAGAATCTATTTCCCAATAATCAATTTATGTGTTTGATTTCCTTTCTCATTTGAAATTCGAAGGAAATAAATTCCATTGAAAATAGAAGTATTCAAGTCAAAAGTTATTTCGTTTTTCCCTGAAATCAAATTTTGAGTAGCGAAAGTTTGAACTATTTTTCCAGTCAAATCAATTAACTCGAATTGGGTATCTTCTTGATTATCAGTAGTTTGTAATTCTATTTGGATGAAGTCAGAAGCTGGCTGCGGGTATGTAATTATACTGTTATAAATATCTTTAGGAGTTGTTGTACTCACAACATTTTCACATTCATTATCGCTGACTCCCTCCAAAACGAACAATCCATTTTGCATATCTGAAACTAAGATATTTCCTGAAGGTAGAAAAGGATAAACTCCCCAAGCACCTTCATAATTGTTGGTGTTAGGTCGTGTAGAAGTATCGTAAAAATGAGTTCGAACTGGATTAGTTGGATCAGAAATATCAAAAATCTGAACTCCTTCATAATAATAAGAAACATATAATTTATCGCAACGAACGATCAAATTATGAGGAATGGTCGTTAAAGTTTGTTCGGCACTAAAAGTTGTAATAACAGACATGTCGTCGAAATTAGAAACATCGACTACTTTTAAGTCTGTATTCCAAGTTTCGTCAGCCATATAATAATGCTCTCCATCTCGATCCAACCAACCAGAGTGATTGTAACCTTGTTGCTCATAAGTAGTCATTGAACCTAAAATAGTTGGGTTCATAGCATCTGTAAAATCAACGGTGAAAAAACCATCGTTTCCACAGTTTGCATAGGCTATATTGTTTTCTACATAAATATCATGCGCATATGGAATACTGTTATATTCATTTAAAACAGAAGGGTTCGCTGGGTCAGAAATATCAATAACTTGCACATTGATAAAACCTGACATACCCGGTCTTCGAACACCACAAGCATAAATTCTCGCAGCAGCGGAATCAATAAAAATATTATGAGATCTTCCTAAAAATTCATTAGAATCGTAAACCACATTGGTTGAGTTTGGCAAGTCGGAAATATCAATTACTTGCAATGTACTGCTTTGACTTTCATCACAAACAGTATATAAATATCCTCCAAAATCATGATAATCTCTGTGGATAATATTTGTTCCTTGAGCAGCACCTGCCACGAAAGCATCAGTCAATTCTACTGGATTAGTTGGATCAGTTACATCTATAAAATGAGTTCCTAAAGTTGTCCCCATTACTGCAATTTCACTATCGTTCACAGCTAACCCCCAAACTTCATTGTAAGGATTATCATAAAAAGAAGTTGGTGGAATATCGGAGTCACTCCAAGTTCCCAAAAGGTTTGCTTCGGTTGGTTGTGCGAAAGCATTTAATGAAATAATTGAAAAAATAAATAGTAATAGTTTTTTCATATTGAAATGATTTAGATTTTTTTAATGGAACGAAGATAAGTAATGTTTTAAAATTGTAAAGTCAGGTATTTATCAAAAAAGAAAAGCCTCTTGTTTTTTGCAAGAGACTTTTCTTTCTTAACTGTTTATCAGTTAGCGAAGCGAAAACAATTCAACAGTTATACAATTGTATTATTCAGTATCTGCTTCAACATCAGGTAACAATGCCGGACTCATTCCCATATTAGAAAATCCACCATCGTGATACAAGTTTTGCATCGTAACATATCTCGTCAAATCTGAAAACATCGTCACGCAGTAATTTGCACAATCTTCTGCTGGCGCATTTCCAAGTGGAGACATCTTATCTGCATAATCGAAAAATTCTTTGAATCCTTTTACACCACTTCCTGCTGTCGTCCAAGTTGGAGATTGAGAAATAGTGTTGACTCTTACTTTCTTTTTTGCTCCATAATGATATCCGAAACTTCTGGCAAAAGACTCCAATAATGCTTTAGATTCCGCCATTTCATTATAGTCTGGAAATGTTCTTTGGGCAGCGATATAGGTCAATGCCATAATACTTCCCCAGTCATTAACTGCATCTAACTCCATACATTTTTGCATCACTTTGTGAAAAGAGATCGCAGAAATGTCGAATGTTTTTTGCATCCAATCATATTTGATATTAGTGTATTCTCGTTTTTTACGAACATTCAAAGACATACCGATGGAATGTAAAACGAAGTCCAACTTTCCTCCAAGGATTTCCATGGATTTAGTAATTAGATTTTCTAAATCTTCTTCGCTCGTTGCATCAGCTGGAATAATTTCCGCATTTAATTTATCACCAAGCTCTTGAATTTTTCCAAATCGCATGGCAACAGGAGCATTGGTCAAAGTAATTTTTGCACCTTGCTCGACACATTTTTCAGCGACTTTCCAAGCGATACTTTGATCGTCTAAAGCTCCGAAGATGATTCCTCTTTTTCCTGCTAGTAAGTTGTTTGACATTGGTTATACTATTTTTATTATGATTAAAGTTTTATTGGATGACCTCTTTTATTAGCGTAAACTTTCCATTTTTCACCGTAGATAGAACTGTAAATTACTTCGATATCAAAAGGCAGTTCTCCTTCATCTTTCATTTTTAAATATTTAAAAATAGACTCTCTTTTTTTTAATGGAAAATTAAAAGTAAAGAATTTTAGATTTTCTTTTTCAGATAAAGTTACACCTGGATCAAGAGACATATTTTGAATGATAGTTCCATAATCATTAAAATTTGGATAGGTCTTTTTCACAAAATCCTGAAAATCTAATTTGTATCGATTGTTCTCATGAATAATTTCAATGGTTTCAATGATAGCTGGCCCGAGACCTTTATTAACAATATAATATGAAAATAGAGAAATAGAATCTGGAGTATCTAAACTAGTATTAAAAGCTATCCTAGGAGTTACAGATAGTCTACTTTGTTCTCTAATTATATTAGTTTGATAAATGAAAATAACCAATGTTAATAAACTGATTAGCATGGCAGAAAGCCCAATAGTTTTTTCAGTATTTAACTTAAATTTTTTCATTTTATATTTCTTCTATGATTGAATTTCCTTTGCCATTTTTTCCGCTTGTCCATTCCCAACTTTCATACAGCCTGATTTTTTTGTTGGGTAAAATTTCAGGTGTGGAAATACATTTTCCAGTTTTAAAAATTCCATCATCGCTGAGGTGTTGATATCGCATTTCAATTTTTCCTTGCTCGTCAACCGTACCGATGATATTCCCTAACAATATACTTCCGCCGCTGTAATTTGCCCACAAAATATTTTCCTTTTGAAAATATTCGAAAATAGTTTCGGAAGAGACTTCACCGCCTCCGCTATTTTCGATGGACTTGAATTTTTTATTGTTGTATGAAATCACCTTATGTTATTATTTTTTTGAACCACAAAAGGCACAAAAGAAAAATGCAATAAAAACTTATGTGTTTCTTTTGTGCCTTTTGTGGTTTAAAATTAAAACTCCAAAAGCTCCTTCGCATTCTTCAATGCAGACTCTGATGGAGGACTTCCGCTTAGCATTGTGGCAATTGCTCGCACTCTTTCGTCTGGCGTTAACAACCGAACACTTGTTACCGTTTTGTCGTCTTTTACTTTTTTGAAAACAAAATAATGGTTATCAGCTTTGACAGCTACTTGAGGAGAGTGCGTGATACTTACCACTTGATGTTGGTCAGCAAGGTCATGCAAAATACCTCCCATTTTTAAAGCTGTATCTCCTGAAATTCCAGTATCGATTTCATCAAAAATTAAAGTCGGTAGTGGAATTGCGCTGGCCACTAAAGATTTGGTAGCCAAGGTCAAACGAGATAATTCTCCTCCAGACGCGATACCTTTGATTGGTAAAAATTGACTTCCTTTATTTGGTGCAAAAAGATAATTCACATCATCCAATCCTGTCGAAGATAATTCTTCCAATTCTCCGATCTCGATTTTTAATTGTGCGTGTTCCATTCCGAGGAGCACTAAAAGTTTTTGAACTTTTTTCTCAAAACCACCAACGACTGCTTTTCTTTTCTTTGAAAGTTGAGCAGCTAACTTCATCGACTTTTGCTCAAATTTTTCAATGTCTTTTTCTGTTTGCTCAATTTCGGAAGACAAATCTGCAAAAGCACCAACTTTACTTTGCAAGTCCGCTTGAATTTCTAACAATTCATTTACGGTTTTGACATGGTGCTTATTTTGTAATTTGTAAATGAGATCCAAGCGAGTTTGAATTTCCGAAATTCTTTCTCCATCGTATTCTGTTTCTTCTGCAATTCTTTCGAATTCGGAAGCTACATCTTGAATTTCTAAAACAGCTCCGTCGAATCGTTCCATGATTTTTTCCAAATCAGGATAAACTTTTCGTAGACTTGCGAGTGCCATTCCTATTTCTTCGAGATTAGAAATAACAGAACTTTCACTTTCACTCAAGCTTTGGAATGCGCCACCAAGCGTTCGTTTGATATCCTCGGCATTGCTCAGTTTTGTGATTTCAGTTTCCATTTTTTCCAACTCGCCCTCCATCAATTCAGCTTCATTAAATTCTTGTAATTGGAAATTTAGAAAATCACTTTCTTTATCAGCAGCTCGACTTTTTTCAATCAGCTTCGCTAAATTTCTTTTGGCAGCTGTGTATTGCTTAAAAGTCGATTGGTATTTCTCCAACAAATCATTATTACCTGCAAGGGCATCAATCATTCGCAATTGGAAAGAAACATTATGAATATCGAGTGTGTCAAATTGTTGATGTAAATCGATAAGAGAACCACTTAGTTGTTGCAACATTTTTAAATTGACAGGCGTGTCATTAATAAATGCTCGTGATTTACCAGAAGGCGATAATTCTCTTCGAACAATCGCTTCATCATCATAATCAATTTCATGTTCTTCGAAGAAGGCTTTGACGTTGTATTTTTTTACTTCGAAATAAGCCTCAATGATACACTTCTTTCCTTGGTCGTAAAGAGATTTTGTATCAGCTCGATTTCCCATAATTAAACCGAGTGCACCTAATAAAATAGATTTACCAGCACCTGTTTCCCCTGTGATAATGGTGAGTCCGCTAGAAAAATTGATTTCCAATTCTTCGATTATAGCGTAGTTCTTAATGAGAAGTTTTTGAATCATTGTGTTTTATTGAAATGTAAAATTGGTGTTACACTTCCTGCTGAAATTCGAAGGGCAAATTTAATTAAATGTTTGGGAAAAAGTATGTATTTGATATGGTTTGTACATGAGGAGTAATGATTGTGTATCAACACAAGACGAAATACTTGTTTATCCAAACCCAATTATACCCAATCAACCATTGAATATCGAATTTTTATCTAAAAAAGAAATGGAACAAATCATTCTAATTGATGTGGTGGGAAGAATAGTGAAGAGGGTATCTATAGAAACTGAAGTAGGAAAAAATAAGTTGAGTTTTGATATTTCTGATCTAGCAATTGGAACATATTGGATACAATTAGTAGGAAGTAAATACTCACCTATGATTTTGATCCAAGAGTAACTTTTTTTTTTGAAAATATTTCAAAGCCATTTCCAATTCATTTTGGAGATGGCTTTTTAATAGTGGATTTTGTCATGTCACAAAACATATCAATTGGGTAATCCGTCGATAATATTTGGCACTTTTTTCTAATATGATTTATAGTGAAATAATCTTTTTTATCAGGCTAATTTATCCTCATTTAAATTTTAGAATTTAAATGAAAGCCTCCAAATGAAATATTTTACTACTTATCATTATCCGTGCGTAATGGTGCGTTATTTCTTTTTTGACTAACACATTTCTAAAGGTTTTTTTCTGAAACCTCTAATTTATTTAAGGAAGTTGTTTTAAAATTTCTTCTGAAACCGAGCGGAAAGGCTTTTGAATATTGAGCTTCAGCTCTTTTTATGTTTCAACCCCTGAAGGTTGGGACGAAAAAAGAGCTGAAGCTCAATATTCATAATGTTTTTTACGTAAGTCAGCAAAAAAAATTAAAACAACTTCAATCTTACATTTTGCTCTAAGTACACATCAAAAGTTCTATTTTTAAATACAAATAAACATAAGCTAAACATGTTATTAAAATTTCTAAAGATATCGGTTTTTCATGAATTGATCTATTCTTTATCCATTGTATTATTTTTATCCATTTCTGCAACTAGTGTTTTTGGCCAAAAAGTAGATGGCGATCTCAGCATGTCAATTATTGCTGCCCCCAATCTCATTGTTGATTCCAATGTAGAATCTCCTTCATCTTATGCGCCTGAGGCAGTACATTTTGGAGTTGAAATATGTAATAATGGATTAGATGACATGAGTGAAATGTATATCAATATTGGAGATTATGCTTCATTTCCAGCATCACCTGGAATTTATCGTTCTCGAACGGTTTCAGAATCTACTTATGGAGGTACTTTTTCATTTACTCATTCGGGAAGTACTTCGGATGCGACTAGATATGTGAAAACATTACCTCCTGGAGAATGTATTGTGCAATATTGGTTGGTAGAATATCCTACTTTAGATGGAAGTGGAAATAGTGTAACTGGAGGTTCAAAACCAGATGATGATCTATTTTTGGAATATGATATTTGGGCAACTGCAGATGATAATGGAACGGCTCGAACAGTAAGTGCGACTGAGGATGCAACTATGAGAAGTGAAATTTCAGCCATGGCAAATAAAATATATCCAAATGGAACAAACAAGGTGCCTGATGAATATTTAGATGCAATTGAAGATGAATTGGGATGGCGACCAGAGTCTGGAGGATCGATAGGAAGTAATATTCGATTAGAAGGAATTTGGTTTGACCTAGGTAGAATAAATAAAGGCTTTGATGATGATGGTGATTTTATTCCAGACTATGATGTTTTTATACAACCAATTGGAGATCCTGCGGCATATGATGCGGATTGTTTTCGATTGGTAAAATCTTATGGTTTAATCATTGTGAAAAAGAATGATGGAACAGAAGCTTTATATCCATTTGAAGATCAAATGTATTTTAAAGATTTACCTCAAAATAATAATGGAGCGGTTGGCTTAGTGTATTATGAATTTGTGGCGACAAATGGCCCTTGTAGTTCAGATCTTACTCCCTATCAAGAAGTAGCTTCAGGGGCAGAGAATGAAAAATTTAATGGTGATTATGGAACCTATATTTCTTCTTTGATTTCTGCATCAATCAATGCAACACTTGATGATACCGGAGTGGCGACTTCGCCAGTTAATGCGAGTGTTGAATTTAATGTGACCTTAACTAATGGTTCAGGAAAAGCTTTGGGGCTTTTGGAATATGGAATGCCTATAGTGATGGAATCTGACATTCCAGTAGGAACTGAATATGTTGCAGGATCTGCAGCTTTGAATAATACTTTGCCAAGTGGAATTACTGCAACTATTTTATATTCAACAGATGGAGGTGTAACCTGGACAACAACAGAACCAGCAACAGCTTCGACCGTTACGAATATTCAATGGTGGATGAGTGATGTGATTGCAGATACAGAGGTGGTGGATGTTACTTTTCAAACTACGATTCCTTCAGGTTATTCAGATCCAACTTTGACTAATAACGGAAGTGTAAAATTGGGAGGTGGTGCTGCTTTTTTGGAAGATGATCATACTGTTTTAGTAGAGGGAGTAAATTCAATTGCAGGTACTGTTTTCGAAGATGATGGAGCTGGAGGGAATAATGGAAACCAAATACACGATACCGCTGATGGAGAGGAGGTAGGAGTAAATGCAGTTGCAGTTAGTCTTTATTTAGATAGAGATGAAGATGGAAGTGGTGATGTTTTGATTATGTCCACAACTGCTGATGGAAGTGGAAATTATTCCTTTGGAAATTTGCCAGATGGACTTTACGAAGTAGTAGTGAACACAGATCTATCTGCAAAAACTTGCGATGGAGGATCTTGTATAGGTTGGATTTTAGATACTGAAAATAATATATTGGTGGAGTTGGATACAGCAAGCATAGTTGGAACTGCGGTGACAACGACAGATTCTGATTTCGGATTTATGCCAGCTTTGACTATCGAAAAAGTGTGTAATGATGGAGCAACTGTTTACGAAGATAATCGGATCTCGTATGATATTAGTTTAACTAATAATAGTTACAACACTAATCCTGATGTGATAGTTGGTTGGGGACAAACAGATAATGGTGCTTCTGATTTTGATAATTTTGCTAATGCCTTATCCGAAGTTGGGCCTGATGGTTCTTATGCTTCCAAATCATATACCGCTAGTGGAAATTATAATGTTGATGCAACTGGATTCGAATTTGGTTCTTACACTTGTGATATCACATCAATAGAGGCAGTTTTTCAGATATACTTAAGTGCTTCTTTAGTTAATGATGAAGCAATAGCAGAAATTACAGTAGGCGGAGTAACGTATTCTTATACTTTTACAACTGCTGAATTGAACGCTTTTGTAGGAGTTGGAAATACTGGAGAAATAAAAGTAGATATTACTGCTGCTCGAGCATGGTCATGGAGTGATTTTCAAAATAGCTTTAGTGTGAAATTTTTAACGGATAAGGTAAATGGTGGAGATGCAACTACTATTTATTTAGATGCTATTGGTATAAAAATAAATGATGGAGCAACTTCCGAATGTAATAGTTCAAATGGTTATGATGAAAGAACCTTGATTAATTCTATTCCGTTGGTGGATACATATAATGCTTCAGAATTAGAATATGTTTCTGCTTCCATCGAGCCAGATGTTGTTGCATCAGGTAGTTTGACTTGGAATAATGTGATGAGTTTGACGCCAGGAGAAACAGGAGTAGTAACTGTTTATTTTAATCCATTGACGCCAACTGCAAGTGCAACGAATACAGTAACGGTAACGGGTGCAACTTTCCTGGATGACTCAGCTGTAAATAATGCAGTTGATGCTTATGATGTAAATATATTAAATACAGGTTCTGTGACTGGAACGCTTTGGAGTGAAGGTTCAACTGGTTCAACTACGGGTTGGGATGGAACAACTGGATACGAAAGTGGTTTTACAGATTTATTTATGTCAAGAGTTACAATGAATTTATATGGATGTGTGGATGGGAATGGAGATCTATTATATCCAGTTGGAAATACTAATAAGTCTTGTTCTGAAAATGGGGGAAGTTGGTCAAATTTAGAAACAACTCTAACTGATGTCAATGGAAATTATTCCTTTGTTGGATTGCTAGATGGATATTATTATGTAGAAGTAGATAATACAACTGTTCCAGGAACAGTAACCCAAACTGGCGATGCTGATGAGCAGTCTGGACTTTGTAGCACATGTGATGATTTATGGAAAGATCCAACAGATAATGCAAATGCTCTAGGAGAAATTTCAGGAGGTACAGATTTTACAAATATCAATTTTGGTTATACTGTTAATCCTGCCCTTAAAGGAACAGTTTGGGAGGACAATAATAATAATGGAATTCAAGATGAAGGAGAAATTGGAATCGTTGGAGTTACAGTTCAATTAGCTGGTTGTACACCTGCTTGTTCAGATGTGGTAACGGATGCAGATGGAAATTATTCATTTGTAAACCTTGATCCTTCAACTGCTTACACAATTTCTGTAAATACTGGAACATTGCCAGTAGGAGGGACTTGGAGTGAAACTTCAGAATCAGATGCAAGTATTGATAATTCTATTTCAAAAACTTTAGTAGCAGGAGAAGTTTCATCTGATACTGGATTTGGATTTAATGAAGCAGGAAGTTCTACAATTAGCGAGTCCGTTTATACTGATTGGGATGGGGATGGAATTCAAGATGCGGGTGAAACAAATATTACTGGAGTTACAGTTAACCTTTATAATGACAGTAATGATGATGGGGAAATTGACTTAACTATTGATGCTTTAGTAGCGACCACAGTTACGAGTGCAACAGGTTATAGTTTTCCAAATATTCCAGCTGGAAATTATATTGTTGAGGTTGACGAAACTACTTTACCACTATTTAATAGCTTGACTGCTGATCCTGACGAAACAGGAGCAACTTGTACTACTTGTGATGCAATTGGATTAGTTACAACTGATGGGACGAGTACTTACAGCGCACTTGATTTTGGATATCAACCACAGGGTGGAGCTACTATTTCAAGTACAGTTTGGCAAGATGCAAATGGAGATTCTTTATTAGTTTCAGAAGATGTTCTTGCAAATATTACGGTAGAATTATGGGCTGATACTGATGGAAATGGAACATTTGAATTAGCGATGACTACTACAACTGACGCTAATGGTAATTATGATTTCTCAAATTTACCTGATGGTGATTTTGAAGTAAAAGTAGATACAACTGATACAGATATTCCAACAGATGCTTTTGGAATTCTATCAGGATCTACTAACGGTTCTAGTTATGATATGACCATTTCAGGTGGAGATGTTACTAGTATTAATAGTGTAGCTTGTTCGAATTGTACAGGCGATTTGGATTTTGGTTTTGCAAAATTAGGAGCAATTGGTAATACAGTCTATTCAGATGCGAATGGAAATGGATCACAAGATTGGACAGAAAGTGGAATTACGGGAGTTACAGTTTACTTGTGTGATGCAGCGGCTGGAACTTGTAATTCAGGCAATGCTTTGGAAACAGCGGTGACTGATGCTAATGGAAATTATTTATTCACGGGACTTACTCCAGGGGATTATACTGTTGCAGTTGAGTCTATAGGCCTAGGAGTTCAAACAGCAGATCCTGATCGAGATGGTGAAACGTGTGCTAGTACAACCTACCCCGGAATGCCAGCTTGTGATGATGAAATGGCAAATATCACATTGAGTTATTCAACTAGTTTTATGGGAGCGAGTTTTGGTTACCAGTCTTCAGGAGTGATCGGAGATTTCATCTGGTTAGATGCCAATTCTGATGGAATTCAAGATGCCGGTGAACCTGGAATTGGAGATGTAACCGTTACTTTAACCAATTCAACAGCAGTTACAATTGATGCAGTTCCATATGCCATAGGAGCATATGTAAGTGTTGTGAAAACTGACTTAGATGGTTTTTATACTTATAGTGATTTGCCAGACGGAACTTATGACGTAGTAGTAACTACACCTACTGATCGAGTAATTACTTCTGATGCAGATAATGTAGAAGATGGTTCCATCGAGGTAGTAATTAGTGGAGGAGCAACAAGCATAACAAATGGTTGTTCAAATTGTGAATTAGATGCTGACTTCGGATATAAATTAAATGGAACTTCTAGTATGGCTGGAAATATTTGTATGGATACTGATGGTGATGGTAACTGTGTAACAGGTGGTGAAACTCAGCTGGAAGGAACGACCGTTTTCTTATATAGTTCAACAGGGCAATTACTAGGAGAAACAAATACAGATGTTTCGGGTAATTATTCTTTTATCAATTTACCAGCAGATACTTACACTATTGCCGTTGGAACAAATGAAAATCCATTAAGTCTAACAAGTACAACTACTGGTGGAACAACGACTACGACTTCAAGTGTTTACCAGTCAGTAGTATTACCTTCGGCGACCAATTCGACAGGTCTTGATTTTGGCTTTGAATACAATGTAGATATTGATTTTGGAGATTTACCTACCACTTATGATGTAACAAAACTAAGTGATGATGGAGCATATCATATCGTGCCGACTACACCTACTCTATATTTAGGAACGGTAGTAGATGCAGAATCTTCGCCTACTCAAAATGCAACAGCCACGGGTGATGCAACTGACGATGGAATAACGTTTAACAATCCTGATGGATGGGTGGAAGGTACAAATGGAGGAAGCTTCGATGCAAATGTTACTGGAACAGGTTGGTTAGTTGCTTGGTTTGATTTTAATAAAGATGGAGATATCTCAGACGATGGAGAAATGATTGCAAGTCAAGCTATTACTACTGGAACCTCAACTATTAATTTTGATATTCCAGTAGGTGCAGATTTAACGAGTACAACTTATTCAAGAGTTCGACTATTTGAAACAGAACCTGATTTTGTTCAATTCAGTTACGTTGGAGAAGCAACTAATGGAGAAGTCGAGGATTACAGTATTACATTTTCAGCATTACCAGTAGAATTAAGTTCTTTTGATGGAATGGGAGATGGTTGTGAGGTAAACCTATTTTGGGAAACGCAATCAGAAGAAAATTTCGATTATTTTGAAGTGGAGTGGAGTGGAGATGGACATGACTTTAGATCTATTGAGAAAATCGAAGGGAAAGGTGGAACAACTAAGAGGGATTATTTTTTCAAAGACAAGCAAATTTCCCAGTTAAATTATTACAGATTGAAAATGGTAGATTTAGACGGGACGGTAGAATACTCAAAAACGATTTATATCAAAACAGATTGTGAAGATAATAATAGAGAATTAGTTATTTATCCGAATCCAATTTTATCAGGACAAGGATTATTGAACATTGAAATTTTTACAGAAAAAACAGAGATCCAATTATTAATAGTTGATGTTTTAGGAAGAACAGTTAAAAGAATTTCTTTTGAAGTAGGATCAAAGATGACAAATAATATACAGTTAGATATTTCAAATTTACCAGCAGGAACATATAGTTTACAGCAGGTAGGAACGAAAAAAGCTAAGTTGTTTATAATACAAGAATAAAGATAAATAATTGAAATACTTTTCAAAGCCATTTCCAATTCATTTTGGAGATGGCTTTTTTATTTTTTTAGAAAAAGAAATCAATGTGTAATCCCATTTAATTTCTATTTTTAAGAAAAAATAAAATATGAAAAACTTATTGCTATTACTTTGCTTTTGTTTCCCATCATTCTTGTTGGCACAATCCAATGCCAAAGTTGAATTATTAGGAAGCCTTGATTATTCTTATCGACTTTTCACTAATTCAGGTTTAGTTCAATCGTTTCGTTCTTCTGAAAAAGGGAAATTAAATACTCATTTTGGTATTAATTATTTTCAAAAATTAAAACCAAAATTATGGTTGAAAATCGGTGTTGGTTTTGCAAGCTTAGGTTACCAAACTAAAAGGAGTACATTAATGTTTGCAGATGGGCTTGCTACAGGAGGAATTTCTATGGATCCTTTGGATGATAAAAAATCTCAATTTATTTATAATTATCATTTTCTTGAAGTTCCATTTTCGCTTCAGTATGATTTTTCTGACAAAAAAATAAAACCATTCGTAGAATTTGGAATAGTACCCATGTATTACTTACAATCTATCACCAAACACAAATTGGATGGTGAAACTCGCACAACTAGAAATGAACAAGAAAGTATAATAAATGATTTTCAGTTTGCAACAAAAATCTCCTTCGGAGTCAGTTATGCTTTCAATGAAAAATGGGAAATGGTTGTCCAACCCAACTTCCGCTATCACCTTAATAAAATTGTTGATGGTTCAGTTAAAGAACATTTATGGAGTACAGGATTAGCTATGGGGATGCGGATGAGTTGGAAGTAAATGGGTAAGAAAATTTAGATTTTAAATTTTTATATCATTATTTAGGTATCGGATTCCATTAAGGAATCCGATGCCTAATTTATAAAATAATTATTTTTTAAACTTTACCTCTCCACCAATAATAGTATAAACTACTTCAGTATTTAAAATTTCTCCATCTTCACAATCTCTTAAATCCTTTGTCAAAACAGTTACATCTGCTAATTTTCCAGCTTCCAAAGATCCTTTATCATTTTCCTCAAACCCAGCATAAGCATTGCCCAAAGTATAAGAATACAAAGCTTCTTCTCGAGTCATTTTTTGCTCAGTAAAAAACTCTAAACCAGTATCCGCTCGCTTTCTAGTCACCGAGGCATAGAAGCTCTCGATTGGATCGACATCTTCGACAGGAGCATCTGTTCCGTTGGCAATGAGTACACCTGCATCCAATAAAGATCGCCAAGGATAAGCTCCTTCTCGAGCTCTTTTTTCACCCAAACGATCTACTACAAATGGAGCATCAGAGGTACAATGTATGCCTTGCATAGATGCAATGATTCCCCACTCCTTAAATCTTGGAATATCATCAGGGTGCAGATGTTGAGCATGTTCAATTCTCCATCGCCAATCCTTCTCAGGATTAGCTTTGATGTTTTTTTCAAAAATATTAATCACTTCTCGATTGGCTCGATCACCAATCGCATGTACGCAAAGTTGCAAATCATTTTCCGCAGCGAGTCTAGCAATATTAGTTACTTCTTCAATAGTTGTAGTATTTTGGCCAACAAAGTGTTGTTTGTCATTATAGGATTTCAACAACCAGGCTCCATAGCTTCCAAGTGCACCATCCACTTCAGTTTTGATAGATCGACAAGTAAAAAAATGATTACCAGCATCAATGATTGGAAACTGTTCTAAATTATTATTCATCTCTTCGTAAGAGTGCCGTAACATAACCCAAAGTCGCAAATCAAATTTCCCTTCTTCTGCTAGTTTAGTGTATCGTTCTATCTCAAAATATTTGGATCCAGCATCTTGAAAACTTGTAATACCTTTTTTCAAACATTCCTCTTGCGCTAATTCAATTGCCTTGTACCATCGTTTTTCTAAATCTTCTTGAGAGAGTGTTTTTTCATATTCTTGGAAAGCTGCATAGACCAAATTCATTGCTCGCTCTTCAAACATTCCAATAGCCTCTCCGCTACCATCTCTAACGATTTCTCCTCCAACGGGACTAAGAGTTTCAGCGGTAATTCCTCCAAGCTCCATTGCTTTTTTATTGGCAAAAACACCATGTCCACTTGCATGTCGAAGTAACACAGGATTGTCAGGTGAAACAGCACTTAGTTCATCGTGATAGGGATATCCATGAACATTGCGTTCGACAATCTCATTCCACTTTTCTTGATGCCATCCACGTCCTTCAATCCATTCACCTGGTTTAGCTGTTTTGGCAGCTTCTGCGACCATGTCAACAATTTCTTGCCAGTTTTTTGATTTTAAAAAATTCAAATTAATCAGACTTTTTCCTAGTCCAGAAAAGTGTCCATGACCTTCAATAAAACCAGGCATGGCAAAATTCCCTTTCAAATCAATAACTTTAGTTTGTTCATTTTTGAGTGCTTCAATTTCAGCGGTAGAACCAACTAAAAGAATGCGATCATCTTGAAAGGCAATCGCTTCAGCTGTAGGATTATTTTTGTCCATTGTGGCAATCTTTCCATTGATTAGAATCATGGAAGCAGATTCTTTTTCACTACAACCTGAAGTGTATATAATTATGGAAAATAGAATAAAAAAGAATTGGAGGTTTTTCATTTATTTAATTATTAGATTGGAAAATAAATGAAAAGGTAGGAAAAACTTACGAAATGAAAACAAAAAAGTGATAGGAAGAATTAGCATCTCCTATCACTTTTAGTTGAATAATCTATGATTGTTGTACTACAGTCTTAACCTGAGATGAGGTTAATCATCCGGGAGTTAAAGAGGACAAATAAAAAATAAGGAAATTGTTTTGTAAGTGTGCTTAGGCTAAGTGGGAGAGGATGGATTTAATTAGATTACATAGTATCCAAATCATCAACAATCATAGTATCAAGATCATCTACGATTGTTCCACCCTTAATTTTAATTTTTACAAATCCTTGTAGTTTTTGAATTTTGGAAGATTTAGCAAAATACTTCAAAGTTTTTTTTGATTGCTTCATGTTAAATAGATTTAGTGCTCTACTATGGAAGAAGAGCATATTTAAAAAATTACTTTATAGGGATCATAATCTAGGCTTCATGTAGCAGTTTTAAATCTGCTAGAAATCTTGACGATGGAATAATTAAATTTTTATAAGGGGGAACGGGGGTAGAAAGGGGGGAAAGCCTTGTTGCTAAATTTAATATAATCAACAATGATTCCATCTTTGTTAAATTGATAAACAGATAAAAAAGGAATTCAGGAAAGAGACAAAAAATGAAGTAGGAGTTTAAAATATGTCAATTAAAAAGTTGAATTGATAAGAATAAAAAAAAGACATTTCCGTGCACATATTTAAGGTAGGATTGGTGCGAAGGAAATGCCTTTTTGAATTAAAAAACCTAAATTAACTATCTTTAAAATCATCCTAAAAGGATAATTATATTTTACAATATTGAAGAAAAGATAATCTTCTCTTCGAATTACATATACAAATATATTTTATAAAAAGGTTTAGTTTTTTAACATAAGTCACTAGATTTGTACTATGTTTTTAGTGGAAAAAAATGATATTATTTTTGTAAATGGTTGATATTCATGTATTTATAGTTTTAAAAATATCATTTAAATTGGACTAATTAGTGAATTTTGAAAGAATATTATGGATAATTTGAAAGAGTTAATACAGTTTGTTAACAAACAGAAAATAGCAAACATCGAAGTAATGGGGAATTCCAATAGTTATTCAGGAAAGATGAGGCAATTATATAATGGAATTGCGGAAGGGAAATATGGATCTGATAAGGAAGCTATGGAAGACTTATATAAAGAAAAAGCTGTAGTTAATTCGTATAAAAAATTGAAATATAGACTTCAAAATAGATTAATAAATACTGTTTTTTTTATTGATGTAAATAAACCAAATTATAACGACACTCAAAGAGCATATTATATAACTAAAAAATCAGTAGCAGCGATAGATATACTGCTTGGAAGAGGAGCTCGAAAAACGGCTATTGAACTAGCAGAAAAAACCTTACGTCAATCCATTAAATTTGAGTTTACTGAAAATACAATTAATCTTTTAAAAAAATTGAGTCGGCATTATGGAATGATGGAGAACAACAAAAAGAAATTTTATGAATATAGTTCGTTGACAAATGAATATCTTGAGATTTTCAATGCCGAAACTATAGCCGAACAATTCCATACTAAACTTGCAATTCATTTCAATAATAATTCAACTGTTTCAAATGAAATAATACAGGAAGCTAAGGATTATTCTAATCAGCTTAAGAAATATTTAAAAAAGGTAGATTCAAATCGTTTTTTAATGTATGCCTATTTAGTTTTTTCATACAGGTATGAAATGACACATGATTATAAAAATGTATTAAATAATAGTAACGAAGCATTAGAAAAGTTTGAGAAAAGAGAGAAGCTGAGACCAATTAGTTTATATGTATTCATTTCAAAAAAAATAAATTGCTTAATTCAAATAAAATATTATGAGGAAGCTGAAATTGAAATTTTAAATGCTTTAAAGTTAGTACCAGAAGGTAAAATTAGTTGGTTGAGTACTAATGAAAAATATATGAGGATGTGTTTTCATATGAAAAAATATCAAAAAGCTTTCAATATTTTTTCGAAAATTAGCACCAATTATGGGTTTCAATCCGCGTACAATCAAACCATTGAAACATGGAAAGTATATGAAGCATACCTAAATTTTTTTATTGAAAATGGGAATATTACTCCAAATCAAAATCAACTTGAAACTGGGAAAAAATTTCGAATCAATAAATTCCTAAACGAAGTTCCAATTTATTCAAAAGATAAGCGTGGTTACAATATTCCTATCCTAATCATTCAAGTTCTATTTTTCCTTCAACAAAAGAAATACGATAGAATCATAGATAAAGTGGAAGCTCTCAACGCATACTGTTATCGCCACTTAAAAAAAGATGATACCTTCCGTTCTAATTGTTTTATAAAAATGCTTCTCCTGCTTCCAAAATGCGATTTTCATCGAATTGCAGTTGAACGAAAATCAAAAGTATTGCGAGCAAAGTTAGAATCTGTACCCCTCGAAATTGCTAGACAATCAGCTGAAATCGAGATTGTTCCCTACGAGGATTTATGGGAAATAGTCATGGACATGTTGGAAGCTAAATTTCATAAAAAATAGGAATGTTGAAAATTTAATTCTTTATTTTTTCGATTTTAAAAAATTAATACATAGTTTTAGCCGTCAAAACAGTTTACCTAACCTTTTCTATTTCACAAAATAGAGAACTAAAAATCCTTCAAAATGGAAAATAAGAAAAAGGCATCTCTCAAAGATTTCCACAAAAAGCTCAAAATTAAAATGGTTAAAAAAACAAATAAAGTGAAGTTTAATGGTCGATTAGGAGTAGTAGGTCTTGGAGTGGCATAACTCATTTCCTTTTGAATATATCACATAAAAAAAGGGTGTAATGATCAATCATTACACCCTTTTTTTATGAATTTTTAGTATATTTTATGAATCAACTGTCACCATTAAATTCATGATTTTTGCATATAAATCATGAGGTTTGAAAGGTTTAGTCATATAAGCATTGATTCCAATTGCATAGCATTTATCAGCCTCTTGTTTCGAAGCATTTGCAGTCAATGCAATGATTGGAACATTACTATTTTCTCTAATTTTTTTGGAAGAATCCAACCCATTCATCACAGGCATCTGCATATCCATCAATACTAAATCGTATCCATGTTCTCGGAATTTTTCAACAGCAATCAAACCATTTTCAGCGATATCTACGGAAATTTGATCAGTCCAAGTTGTAAGAATCTTTTTGGTTGCAATTTGATTTAAGAAGTGATCTTCCACTAATAAAATATTAAGTGGCGAATCAGGCACATCACCAGGAGTATGACTAATTGGTTTAACAATCTTGATTGGTAATTCTATGATAAATTGGGTGCCTTTTCCTTCTTTACTTTCGATTGAGATTTCACCTCTCATGATTTCTACCAATTTGGCAACAATCGCCATCCCTAAATCATCTTTTTTAGAATCATCCATCTCATCGGAGTAATTTTCGATAAGCTGATCAGTACTTAGCAATTCTTTGATTCTAGCATTTGAAATGGTTTCTCCATCATCAGAAACTTTAATACAGAGTTTCATTTCTGATTCTGTAACATCTTTTGGAATTGCTTGAAGGTGAATATTTCCATTAGCAACTGTTCTATTACTTGAGAAATCAATCAAATTGTATAAAAGTTGAGTGAGTTTCTTTTGATCGCTAATGATTTTTTCAGGGAGATTATCATCCAATTCAAATTCAATTGTTTGATTGGTTTTATCTCCTTTGAGATTAACAATTCTTTTTGTGCTTTTAAGAAAGTCAACAATTTGTAGTTCTTCTTCCTCAAGAGTGATTTTTTCAGAAACTAAAACAGAGAAGTTCAATAAATTATTCACCATAATTGAGAGATCATCAACAGAAGTTTTTAATCCATCAACATATTCTGATTGAGACTTTGACGTTCCAGTATTTTCTAATAAAAATAGCAGATTTACAATTGAAGAAAGTGGTGTACGAATATGAAAACTCAAGTCAGCTAATGCTTCATCTTTGATCTTAGAAACCTTTTGATTGATATTCTTTTCAATAATTAATTGCTCAGAAATTTTTCGTTCTGTGATATCTTGAATTCCCCCGAGTAACCAAAACTTATTGGTTAATTGGTCAAAATTGACCTTCGCCTGAATGATAACATATTTAATGGTTTTACCATCCACTAAGATTCTATGCTCTAATTTGTGAGTTTTTCCATCTTTTCCTGCTTTTACAAAGAATTCTTCCACCTGATCTTTGTCCTCGAGGTGAACATAATTCATATAATCAGAGTAAGTCGGAGAGATGCTATTAGGCTGGAAGTTAAAGATGCGATAAACTTCATCGCTCCATTTCATTTCATTGGTAACGATATCCATCGACCAATTCCCAAAATTTGCCATACTTTGAGCTTCCAAATATCTACTTTCGCTGATATAAAGTTTTTTAGCAGCTTCTTCTAGCTTTTGTTGAGCTTTGAATCGTTGAATTGCATATCTAATCGACCGTCCTAATTGTTTTCCATCAAATTGTCCTTTGACCAAATAATCCTGAGCACCTGCTTTAATAGATTGGTTTCCAACAATTTCATTGTTAGTACCAGTCAAAACTATAACAGGAACCTGAGATTGTTTTTCCAGAAAATTAGATAATGTTTTAAATCCTGAAGAATCAGGAAGGGAAAGATCAAGAAGGACAATAGATACATCGTTGGAATTAATAGCATCCATTCCATCGAAAAAGGAAGATGCATGAATAATTTCATCTTTGATGGATGCTTCTTTTAAGTATTCTTTTATCAAGTCGACATCACCTGGATTGTCCTCAATAATTAAAATTCGGGTTTTTGTTACTTTGCTCATACAGTTTGTGGTACGATAAATGGCGAATAAAAAAATGGCATAAACAAAAAAGATTAAATATAACTCAAAACTATATTTAATCTTCCTAAAGATCACATTCTTTTACTTCAAAATCAATAAATGACATAGAAGTTTAATGTGTAATTCTTTTTAAGGGCGTACCATAGTGGGTAAAATAGCTGTTGTAAGCCAGAATTCTTCAATTTTTTGAATAATATCAAAAAACTTTTCAAAATCAACTGGCTTATTGATATAACAATTTACATGAAGGTTATAACTCTTCATGATATCTTGTTCTGCATTCGAGGTAGTTAGAACAACTACAGGAATCCTCTTTAACAAATCGTCAGTTTTGATTTCTTTTAAAACCTCTCTGCCATCTTTTTTAGGTAGATTAAGATCTAAAAGTATCAAATCAGGTGTTACAGCATTAGCATATTCACCGTCTTTTCTCAAAAACTTAATAGCTTCAGCACCATCCATTGTCACATCTAGTTTGATGGAGATTTTGGCTTCTTTGAATGCTTCTTGAGTTAATCTTACATCTCCAGGATTGTCTTCTACGAGTAATACATTCACGGGTCTGATATTTTTTTCCATTTTTGTAATTAAGATACAAACTTGAAACGGGCGTAAAGTTTATTTGTTACAAGCAAAAACGCTTTAATTAAATAAGGATATTAAAGAATTTTTACTTTAAAAATTACACTCAAATAAGATTATATCTGATGTATAAATAAATGATCTAGAGTCGGTTAAGTTTATGAATTGTAAGACCTAAATTTTTGCTAGTGTTTTTGCAAAATGCTTTTTCAAAAGACTTTTGTATGTTCGCAAAATATTTTTTAAAAAATATCTAATAATTCTAAACCTTTCGAAAAAAGTATCATTCCTTTATTGGAATTTAAGATTCTTAGATTAAAATGTTATTTATTTAATTATCCTCAATTATTTATGCAACAAGTTGCCGAACTACAATCACTTTTTAAGACTTATTTAGATGAAAACCAATTTCATCAGAACCCAAAAGGTTTATATGAGCCAATTAATTACATTTTAAGTCTTGGAGGAAAAAGAATACGCCCAGTTCTACTTTTGATGGGTTGCAATCTTTTCAATGATAATATAGCACAAGCCTTGCCAGCTTCGTTCGCAATCGAGATTTTTCACAATTTTAGTCTTTTACATGACGATATAATGGATGAAGCACCTCTTCGAAGAGGAAAACCTACAGTTCACATCAAGTACAATCAAAATACAGGAATACTTTCAGGCGATGTGATGTTGGTTTATGCTTATCAGTTTTTTTTACAATTAGATGATAAGTTTAAAATCCCAACTATCATAAAAACCTTTAATAAAGTAGCTATTGAGGTGTGTGAAGGGCAACAATATGATATGGACTTTGAAACAAGGAATGATGTTTCAATTGAAGAATATTTAAAAATGATCGAGTTAAAGACTTCAGTTTTAATTGCTGGAGGACTAAAAATTGGAGCAATTATCGGAGGCTCATCAGAAGAAGATGCCAATCATTTATATGAGTTTGGAAGGAATATTGGGATTGCTTTTCAGCTGCAAGATGACATTCTTGATACTTTTGGCGACCCTGAAAAATTTGGAAAAAAAGTAGGTGGAGATATCGTTCAAAATAAAAAGACATTTTTAGTTTTGAAGGCATTAGAATTAGGAAGTGACGAACAATGTGCTAAGCTCTCAAGCCTTATGAATACTGACTCAGAGGACGAAAAGGCTAAAATTGAGGCAGTTAAATCTATTTTTAATGAATTACAAATTCGAGAGGCTGCGGAGCAATTAATGGATTCTTATTTAGTAGCAGCATTTGATCATTTATCAGCTGTCAATGTAGATGAAGTGAAGAAAGAAGTCTTGATTAAATTGTCGAATGAATTGATGGGAAGAGAGGTGTAATTAGAAAATAAAAAAAGAGGCAACCAACTTGATTGGTTACCCCTCACACTATGAAACACTATTTCTTGAATTATGTAGTTCTCTATGCTATTATATTACTTTTGGTCTGCAAAAGTAATAAATTTATTCAGTTTGAAAAAATACTAATTGAAAGTTAGCTATGTAATCGGTTTGGTAATCTACTTTATTAATTAAAACAAAGTTTTATGATCATGGAATGGATAACTTGGAATAGGTAAAAACATTAAATTTAGTGCTAATATAAAACTAAGAGTTCAATAATTCCAAATAAAATAAACTTAAAATAATAAAAAGCCAATTCTTATTAACTTAGTTAAGTATATTTATTTTTAAATATTAAAAGAGATTGTAGCTAAAAAGTATTGGTATATGGTTATTACAGAATGATAAAACCTATATGAATTGTCATCAAAAGGAGAGGATTAAAAAATTATTTTTCCATTCCACCATTCCTTTTCAATTATAGCTTTATTCTTTTCATAAAATCGGATTGCGGGTTCATTCCAGTCTAAAACTTGCCATTTTACCATTGTTGCGTTCATTTTTTTTGCCTCGAGCAAAAGTTGATCGAATAATAACTGACCAACTCCTTTTTTCCGATAGACTTCAGTTACTATAAAGTCTTCTAAGTATATCATCCGGCCTTTCCAAGTACTCCATGTTATATAATATACACATGCTCCTATAACTTGTCCATCAAGTTCTGCAACTATTGATTGAAAAACTTGAGCATTAAAGTTTTCCTCATAATCTTGTAAAGTGGCTGTAACTGCATTAGGTTCATTTTCATAAATAGCTAATTCGATAACTAAATCATAAATAGCTTTTAGATCATTGATATTTGCATTTCTAATAGTACATGTCATATGTAAATTCAATTTTTTTAAACTCATTATTAATTAAAGGTCGATTATAATCACAAGTATATAGTCCTAAAATCCCGATAAATTAAAGGGAAACCTTAAAAAGAAAAAAAAACTCAAAAACCTTTAATTATTTTAGCATAAACTTTTGATAAAAAGAGAAATAAATATATCTTTGCACTCGCTTTAAGAAACGCTAGGAAAAAAGCGTAAAAAAACCTTTAAAATCAAGGGTTTTTTATTCAGTTTAGAAGATTTTTAATAAAAATATAAAAATACGTATTTATGCCTACTATTAATCAGCTTGTTCGGAAAGGCAGAAAGCAGATCATTGTTAAGAGTAAAACTCGTGCATTAGAAGCATGTCCACAAAAACGTGGAGTTTGTACTCGTGTGTATACTACTACTCCAAAGAAGCCGAATTCAGCTTTGCGTAAAGTTGCTAAGGTTCGATTGACAAATGGTCATGAGGTGATTTGCTATATTCCAGGAGAAGGTCACAATCTACAAGAACACTCAATCGTGTTGATTAGAGGTGGTCGTGTGAAAGATTTACCAGGTGTACGTTATACAATTGTTCGTGGTGCCTTAGATACAGCGGGAGTAACTGATCGTTTACAAAGTCGATCTAAATACGGAACTAAACGACCTAAAAAGTAAGGTTTTAATAAAAATTAATTAAATAAAGATTTGATTACGATAATCTTATAAAATAAAAATAATCGTAATCTTCAATCAACAATTCATAATAAGATGCGTAAAAGAAAGCCAAAAGTAAGAGTCATTGCTCCTGATCCAAGATATAACGATCCAATGGTGACTCAATTCGTAAACATGTTAATGTATAGTGGTAAGAAATCTACTGCATTATCTGTATTTTATGATGCAATGGATTTGATCAAGGATCGAACAAAAGAAAATGAGCACGGCATCTGGAAGAAAGCGATTAATAACGCAATGCCACAAGTAGAAGTTAGAAGTAAAAGAATTGGTGGGGCGACTTTTCAAATTCCTACTGAAATTCGAGCGAAAAGAAAATTATCAATCGGAATCAAATGGTTGATTAGGTTTTCTAGAGAAAGAAGTGGAAAAGGATACGCTGAAAAATTAGCTGCAGAGTTAATCGCAGCAAGTAAAGGCGAAGGAGCAGCGGTTAAACGAAAAGAAGATACTCACAGAATGGCAGAAGCGAACCGAGCATTTGCACACTTTAAGAGTAGAAGATAGTAATATAACATAACCTGTTCTTAAATCAACAAATTAATTAATCACATTATCTTATTATCATGGCAAAAGATTTAAAATTAACCAGAAATATTGGAATCGCGGCTCATATTGATGCTGGGAAAACCACAACAACTGAGCGTATTCTTTATTATACCGGTTTAAGTCATAAGATCGGTGAGGTGCACGATGGTGCAGCTACAATGGACTGGATGGAGCAAGAGCAGGAGCGTGGTATTACAATTACTTCAGCAGCAACTAAGACTAATTGGGATTGGTTGGGTGACAACTATACTGTGAATATCATTGATACTCCAGGGCACGTTGATTTTACAGTTGAAGTTGAGCGTTCATTACGTGTATTAGATGGAACAGTTGCTTTGTTCTGTGCTGTTTCAGGTGTAGAGCCACAATCTGAAACAGTTTGGAGACAAGCTAATAGATATAAAGTACCTCGTATCGGTTTTGTAAACAAAATGGATAGAACTGGTGCAGACTTCTTGAATGTTGTTAATGACGTTCGTGAAAAATTAGGTGCAAATGCAATTCCTCTTCAGTTACCAATCGGTGCTGAAGAAACATTTAGAGGAGTTGTTGATTTGATGACTGGAGAAGCGATCGTTTGGAATGAGGCTGATCGAGGAATGACTTATGAAGTAATTCCAGTGCCTGAAGATATGGTAGATTTAGTAGCTGAATACCGAGAAAAATTGGTTGAAGCAGTTGCGGAATATGATGAAGCTTTATTAGAAAAATTCTTTGAAGATCCTGATTCGATTACAATCGAAGAAATGAGAGAAGCGATCAGAAAGGCTACAATTGATATGACAATTTGTCCAATGATGTGTGGATCAGCCTTTAAAAACAAAGGAGTTCAAGCATTATTAGATGCAGTTTGTACTTTCTTACCTTCTCCTTTGGATATTGAAGCAATCGAAGGTGTTAATCCTAAAACTGATGAGGTTGTTACTAGGAAGCCTGATGTAAAAGAACCTTTTGCAGCATTAGCTTTTAAAATAGCAACAGACCCTTTCGTAGGAAGATTAGCATTCTTTAGAGTTTATTCAGGAGCATTAGATGCAGGTTCTTATATTTTGAATACTCGTTCAGGTAAAAAAGAGCGTATTTCAAGAATTTACCAAATGCACTCTAATAAACAAAATCCAATCGATAGAGTAGAAGCTGGAGATATTGCAGCAGGTGTTGGATTTAAAGATTTAAGAACTGGAGATACAATTTGTGATGAAGCGAATCCAATTGTATTAGAAAGTATGACTTTCCCTGATCCAGTAATTGGAGTTGCAGTTGAGCCTAAAACTCAAAAAGATTTAGATAAGTTAGGAATGGCTTTGGCAAAATTAGCTGAAGAGGATCCTACATTTAAAGTAAGATATGATGAGGAAACTAACCAAACTGTAATTAGCGGTATGGGAGAGTTGCACTTAGAAATTATCGTGGATCGTCTTAAGCGAGAATTCGGTGTAGAGTGTAACCAAGGTGCACCTCAAGTGAACTATAGAGAAGCACTTCAAGCTGCTACTTCTCACCGAGAGCGTTTGAAAAAACAATCAGGTGGATCTGGATTGTTCGCAGATATGGAATTCGAATTAGGCCCAGCCGATGAAGAATTTTTGGAAAGCGAAGATTTCAAAAATGGAAAAGTTAAGCTTCAATTCGAATGGGCTATCGTTGGTGGATCTATCGACAAGAATTACCAAAAACCAATTCGAGATGGTTTCACTTCTATGATGGACAATGGTATTCTTGCAGGATACAGCATCAATGCAATGAAAGTAAGAGTATATGATGGTTCTATGCACGCAGTAGATTCTAAGCCAATTGCATTTGAATTATGTGCAAAAGAAGGTTTCAAAGCAGCAGCTGCTAAATGCAAACCAACACTTTTGGAGCCAATCATGAAATTGGAGGTAACTACTCCTGAAGATTATGTAGGATCTGTAATTGGTGACTTGAACAGAAGAAGAGGTTTACCAAAAGGTCAAGAACCACGAGCTGGTGGAGCTGTAGCAATCCAAGCTGACGTTCCTTTATCGGAAATGTTCGGATATGTAACTTCTCTAAGAACAATTACCTCTGGACGAGCAAGTTCTACAATGGAATTTTCGCATTATGCTTCTCCTCCAAAGAGTATTTCAGATGACGTTATCGCTAAGTCAAAAGGCGAAGTAAAAGTATAATAATGAGCCGTGCCACGGTTTAACTTGTGGCACGGATTATTTTTAGATAAATAATTTAACAATTTAACCATACCAACAGGTTATGAATCAGAAAATCAGAATTAAACTCCGTTCATACGATCACAATTTAGTGGATAAGTCAACGGAGAAAATTGTAAAGACCGTCAAGAACTCTGGCGCTGTCGTTACTGGTCCGATTCCGCTGCCTACTGAAAAGAAGATTTTCACCGTGCTACGATCTCCGCACGTGAATAAAAAATCTCGCGAACAATTTCAGTTGCGGACTCACAAAAGATTAATTGAAATCTATACTCCTACTCAAAAAACAGTAGATGCACTTTCTAAATTGGAATTGCCATCAGGTGTAGATATTCAAGTAAAGTTGACTTAAGAATATAGGTCGGTAAGTCTTTTGTAATTTTTTTTGAAAAAAAGAATTCCTGAATTGCTCAGGGAATTTCAGTCCAAAACTGGGAGTGTGAAATCGCGAATTTCCCACCTTCCCGTTCCGCCTTGCGCGCTGTTATTTCTACTCCTTTCAGGATGTCAAATAAATCAATATGAACGGTTTAATAGGTAAAAAACTCGGAATGACCAGCATATTTAATGAAGCTGGAAAAAACATTGCTTGTACTGTTATTGAAGCTGGACCTTGTGTAATCACACAAGTGAAAACAGAAGAATCTGATGGTTATTCAGCATTGCAACTTGGTTTCGCTGAGGCAAAAGAGAAGAATACTCCCAATTCAATGATGGGACACTTCAAAAATGCTGAAACTACTCCAAAACGAAAAGTTGTTGAATTTCGAAATTTTGATTTGGACAGTTTAATTCCTCCAACTGATGAAAATGGAGAAGCTCTTGAAATTACCGAAAAAAGCTTAGGTAGTGTATTAGGCATTACTGAAGTTTTCGAAGAAGGTGACATTGTAAATGTAGTAGGAACTTCAAAAGGTAAAGGTTTCCAAGGGGTTGTAAAACGTCACGGCTTTAGAGGTGTGAATGACGCAACTCACGGTCAGCATAACAGACAAAGAGCTCCTGGATCTATTGGTGCTGCATCTTATCCTGCGAAAGTATTCAAGGGGATGAGAATGGCAGGAAGAACTGGTGGAGATAGAATCAAAACTAGAAATTTGGAGATCCTTAAAATGTTTCCTGAGAGAAATTTAATCCTAGTTAAAGGAGCTGTTCCTGGACACAAAGGAGCTTATGTAGTTATTGAAAAATAAATTTTCAATAATCATTATTGCGAAGTATTAAACTTGTAAAAAGATAAAAACATCACATCATGAAATTAGATGTAAAAAGTATAGATGGCAAAGATTGCGGTAGATCAGTAGATTTACCAGACGATATTTTCGGTATCGAGCCAAACGAACATGCAGTTTATCTTGCAGTTAAATCATATTTGGCTAATCAACGTCAAGGAACTCACTCTGCAAAAGAAAGAAATGCAGTTGCAGGTTCTACTAAAAAAATCAAGCGTCAGAAAGGAACTGGTACAGCTCGTGCTGGTGATATCAAATCTCCTATTTTCAGAGGTGGAGGTCGAATTTTTGGACCTAGACCAAGAACATATGGAATCAAATTGAATAAAAAAGTAGCTCGTTTAGCTCGTAAATCTGCTTTTACTGCTAAAGCTCAAGCAGGATCTATCATCGTTATCGAAGATATGAACTGGGATGCTCCAAAAACGAAAAACTTTACTGGTGTTTTAAACGGGTTAGATTTAGCAGGCAAGAAATCAGTTTTTGTAATTGCTGACGACAACCCAAATGTTTACTTATCTAGTAGAAATATTCAAAAAACTAAAGTGATGCGTGCACAAGATTTGAGCACATATGATGTGATGAATTCAGGTACTTTAGTTATTTCTGAAGGAGCTATTGAAAAGATTAAAGCAACTTTTGCAAATTAATTAGTTGATTGTTAACCTGTTTTTCCAAAACAGATGACAACAACGAATAACAATATTCGAAAATGGCAAAGAACATTATTATCAAACCAATTATTACAGAGAAAGCAGAGACTTTATCTGAGAATATGGGTCAGTACAGCTTTATTGTTGCAAAAACTGCGAATAAAGTTGAAATCAGAAAGGCTGTTGAGAAGCAATTCAACGTATCAGTTGATTCTGTCAACACGATTAATATGCCTAAAAAATCTAAATCTAGAAATACACGTTCTGGGGTTGTTAAAGGTGCCGTTTCAGGTTACAAAAAAGCAATCATTACCCTTTCAGAAGGAGAGAACATTGATTTCTTTGGAGATATATAATTAGTTATTTGATTTAATCAAATAACCAACAATAAAAACTTTTTAGAAGATGCCAGTTAAAAAATATAATCCAATTACTCCAGGTCTTCGTCACCGTGTAGGTAATGATTACTCTATCTTAACGACAGATAAACCTGAGAAAAGTTTGACCACTTCTTTGAAAAAAACAGGTGGACGGAACAGTTCAGGTAAAATGACCATGCGGAACAGAGGTGGTGGACACAAACGTCGTTACCGTGTTATCGATTTCAAAAGAAATAAAGATGACATGTCTGCAACGGTTAAAACTATCGAGTACGATCCGAATAGAACGGCTTTCATTGCTTTGGTAGAATACCAAGATGGAGAAAAAAGATACATCATTGCTCCAAATGGATTGCAAGTAGGTGCTGAAATTAAATCTGGTAAAGGTGCGACTCCTGATGTTGGGAACACACTTTTATTAAGTGAAATTCCTTTAGGTTCAACTATTCATGCAATTGAAATGCAACCTGGTAAAGGTGCCGCTATCGCAAGAAGTGCTGGAACTTATGCTACTCTTTCAAGTAGAGAAGGAAAATACGCGATCATCAAATTGCCATCAGGTGAAGTTCGAAGAATCTTATTGACTTGTAGAGCAACGATGGGAGTAACTTCAAATCCAGATCATGGTCTTCAAGTTTTAGGAAAAGCTGGACGGAAGAGATGGTTAGGAAGAAGACCACGAGTTAGAGGGGTTGCGATGAATCCAGTTGATCACCCAATGGGTGGTGGTGAAGGTAAATCTTCAGGTGGACATCCACGATCTAGAACTGGTGTAATGGCTAAAGGTCAAAAAACTAGAAATAGAAAGAAACACTCTGAGAAATTAATTATCTCTAAGAGAAAAAGTAAATAATAATTAAATATTCTTAATTGATAAATTGCTGACTATCAGTTTTTTACGATTAAAATTAACCATAATCAAAATGGCTAGATCACTTAGAAAAGGACCATACGTTTTTCACAAACTTTTGGTCAAATTAGCGAAAGCAAAGGAAACCAAAAAGAAGACTGTTATCAAAACATGGTCACGCTCTTCTATGATTATCCCTACTATGGTAGGTGAAACCATCGCTGTGCATAATGGGAAAACTTTTGTTCCTGTTTTTGTTACAGAAAATATGGTAGGTCATAAATTAGGTGAATTTTCTCCAACGCGTAACTTCCGTGGTCACGCTGGGAATAAGAAAAAATAAGCATTTTTAATTCTGAATGTGAATAGTGAATTTTGAAATATTCAAAATTCAAAATTCAAAATTCAAAATCATTATAATAATGGAAGCAGTAGCTAAACTTAAAAATTGTCCAATGTCTCCTCGTAAAATGCGATTAGTAGTGGATAACATTCGTGGTAAAAATGTGGAAGAGGCTTTAAATATTTTAAAGTTCACTAAAAAAGAAGCTGCAACTTGGTTGGAAAAAGTAGTCGTGTCGGCTATCTCTAACTGGGAGAACAAACATGATGGTGCTGCAGATGCAGATGACCACAACTTGTTTATCAAAACAGCATTCGTTGACGGTGGAACCATGTTAAAAAGATTTCGACCAGCTCCTCATGGACGAGCTCACAGAATTCGAAAAAGAACAAACCACGTTACAATTATTGTTGAAAACCGTATTCCTACAGCTAAAGATCAAGAAGCTGCAAGCACTACGGCTAACGACGAAGAAGAATAAAATTTTTAAACGATGAATGATGAGAATGAACTTCATTCCTCCTTCATCACTAATTTCTAAATATGGGTCAAAAGACAAATCCAATAGGTAATCGTTTAGGAATCATCAAAGGATGGGAGTCAAGCTGGTATGGTGGAAAGAACTTTGGTGACAAAGTAGTAGAAGATGAAAAAATCAGAAACTACCTTAACGCACGTATCAGAAAAGGTGGAATCGCTAAAATCGTTATCGAGCGATCTCTAAAACGAATTAGTGTAACAATTCACACATCACGTCCTGGTATCGTAATCGGAAAAGGTGGTCAAGAAGTTGATCGAGTAAGAGAAGAGTTGAAAAAATTAACATCTAAGGATGTTCAAATCAACATTATCGAAATTCGTCGACCTGAAACTAGTGCTGCTGTTGTTGCTGAAAGTATTGCTAAACAGTTAGAAGCTCGGATAAATTATAGAAGGGCATCTAAAATGTCTATCCAAGCAGCAATGCGAGGAGGAGCACAAGGTATTAAAATTAGAGTGTCAGGAAGATTGAATGGAGCAGAGATGGCACGATCAGAAGAGTTCAAGCAAGGAAGAACTCCTTTACATACCTTCCGAGCTGATATCGATTACTCTTTGAAAGAAGCTTTGACCGTTTATGGTAAAATTGGTGTAAAAGTATGGATTTGTAAAGGAGAGATCCTTGGAAAACCAGACTTATCTCCAAATGCTGGAGCAAGCAATGAGAAAGGAGGCCGAGGCGGTCGAGGTGGTGATCGAAGAGGCCGTGGTGGTCGAGGCAGAGGTGGAGACCGAAGAGGTGGAGGCCGAGGAAGAGGTAATGATAAAAGATAAAATTCTACTTTAGAAAGCCAGGTTTTTGATTTGGTTTTCTAAAGGTTTCATAAAAAAGATATTTTTTTAAAAAAATATCTAAATTTCACATCCCTTTTAATAGGAAAAAAGAAAAAATCTTGTACCTTTGCACAGCTTTTCAGGAAGCGGTATCAAATTGTCAGATTTTATAGACCATTTAGCCACGTTTTGTGGTGGTTTTAGCAAAAAAATGTATTCACAATGTTACAACCGAAAAGAACAAAATATCGAAAGCAACAGAAGGGTAGAAATAAAGGACTAGCTTATAGAGGTAGTACTATTTCTTTCGGAACTTTTGGTTTGAAGTCACTTGATGCTGGTCGTATTACCAGTCGTCAAATAGAATCTGCTCGTATCGCGATGACTCGTCATATGAAAAGAGAGGGGAATGTATGGATTCGTATTTTTCCAGACAAACCAATTACGTCAAAACCTGCTGAGGTAAGGATGGGTAAGGGGAAAGGAGCGTTAGACCATTATATAGCACAGGTTCAACCTGGACGAATTATGTTCGAATTAGATGGAGTGACTGAAGAGACAGCTAATGAGGCATTAAGATTAGCAGCTCAGAAGTTACCTGTAATGACGAAAATAGTCAAGCGTAGAGATTACGTTGGATAAATCTTAATAAAAAAAAATTGCTCGATAATGGCAACCAAGAAATATTTAGACCTGCAAGAAAGTAATGACAACGACTTGAAAGAGATGTTGACAGAAACTGAAAATGCGTATCAAAAATTAACTTTTGATCATGCGATTAGAGGATTAGATAATCCTTTAGAGTTAAGAGAATTGCGAAGAGATGTTGCTCGGTTGAAAACTGAGATTAGAAGAAGAGAAGTTGCAGCAATGACTCCTGAACAATTAGCAAAAAGATCAAAAATTCGTGCAAGAAGAAAATAATATCATGACTGAAATTGCAAAAAAACCATCCAAAAAGACACGAATTGGTGTTGTGTCTAGTAATAAAATGGATAAAACTATAACAGTTCAAGTTGAGCGTCGATTACGTCACCCTATTTATGGGAAGTTTGTCAAGAAAACTAAAAAGTTTATGGCGCATGACGAGACTAACGATTGCAACATCGGCGATACTGTAAAGATTATGGAATCTCGTCCATTAAGTGCAAAAAAGAGATGGAGATTAGTTGAGGTTATTGAAAGAGCTAAGTAATATATCGTTCCAAATAGTTGGAACTAATTACTTGAGAGATGGAATGTGGAATTTGTTAAAAACCGCTATTCCATTTTTCCAATTTTTAGCAAAAATATTAGAATAATACTGAAGTCAAATTCGGTAGAACTTAAATAATAGTAAAATGATTCAACAAGAGTCTAGATTAAAAGTGGCTGACAATAGTGGTGCAAAAGAAGTTTTGTGTATCCGAGTATTGGGTGGATCTGGTCGTCGCTACGCATCTATTGGAGACAAAATCGTTGTTACGGTTAAAGAAGCTTCTCCTGGTGGTGTAAAAAAAGGTACTGTTTCTACAGCAGTTGTAGTTCGTACTAAAAAAGAAATTCGTCGTAAAGATGGTTCTTACATTCGATTTGATGACAATGCAGTTGTTTTATTGAATCCAAGTGATGAGCCAAGAGGTACACGTATTTTTGGCCCTGTTGCACGTGAATTACGTGACAAGGATTACATGAGAATCATTTCATTGGCTCCTGAGGTTTTATAAGATTTAAAAATTAGTTGCAATCATGGCAAAATCAAATCAAAAGCGTTTCGCTCCTAAAATTCACATTAAGAAAGGTGACAAAGTATTGGTTATCTCTGGAGCAAGCAAAAGTAATACAGCACGGGAAGTAATGGAAGTTTTCCCTAAAAAGTACCGTGCCATTGTGGATGGGGTTAATATCGCTAAAAAGCATAATAAACCTACACAAGATAATCCTGGAGGAATTCAGGAAAAACCAATGCCTATTCATATTTCAAACTTGATGTTAGTAGATCCAAAAACTGGAGATGCAACTCGGGTTGGAAGAAAAGAGGTAGATGGTAAATTGGTAAGATATTCTAAAAAATCTGGAGAAATAATTAAGTAATGAGCTACAGTCCAAGACTTAAAGAAAAATATCGGAACGAAATCGTATCTGCTTTAATGGAAAAATTCCAGTATAGTACGATTATGCAAGTACCTAAAATTGTAAAGGTATGCTTGAATCAGGGTGTCGGAATGGCAACTCAAGATAAAAAGTTGGTTGACAATGCATTGGCAGAAATGACGATGATTGCTGGTCAAAAAGCAGTTCCAACAAAAGCAAGAAAATCAGTTTCGAACTTTAAATTAAGAGACGGAATGACGATTGGTTCAAGAGTAACTCTTCGAAACGATCAAATGTATGAATTCTTAGATCGATTGATTACTGTTGCTTTACCACGAGTACGAGATTTCCGAGGAATCAATGATAAAAGTTTTGACGGAAGAGGAAATTACACAATGGGTGTTACTGAACAAATCATTTTCCCAGAGATTGATTTGGATAAAGTAAGTAAGATCACAGGAATGGATATCACTATCGTAACTACAGCTAATACTGATGCAGAAGCATTAGAATTGTTGAAGATGATTGGGATGCCTTTCAAAAATCAAAGAAATTAATCATAGGTGATTAAAAGAGACATCAAGTTTTTCACTTGAGTCTTTTTTTTGACTCTAAAAATCTCAATAATAATGGCTAGAAAATCATTAATAGCAAGAGAAAGAAAAAGAGAGCGTCTTGTAGCTAAGTATGCAGATTTACGCGCGCAATTGAAGAAAGAAGGAAAGTGGGAAGAGTTAGATAAATTGCCACGTAACGGTGCAAAAGTAAGATTGCATAACCGGTGTAAATTAACTGGTCGTCCGAAAGGATATATGCGTATGTTTGGAATTAATCGTGTAACATTTAGAAAGATGGCACTTGAGGGTAAAATCCCAGGTATCACTAAAGCTAGTTGGTAATAATTTTTTAAAATTTATATAATGGCTGTAACAGATCCAATAGCAGATTACTTAACCCGTATCCGTAATGCTCAACAAGCAGGACACCGGGTAGTAGAGATCCCTTCTTCAAGAATGAAGAAGAGTATTACTGAAATCCTCTACGACCAAGGATATATCCTCAAATACAAATTTGATGATGCTGCAGGTAAGCAAGGTATTATTAGTATCGCACTTAAGTACGATCCTATTTCTAAGCAACCTGTCATCCGAAAGTTGGGAAGAATCAGTAAATCAGGTTTGCGTCAATACGCAAAGGCAACTGAAATTCCTCGTATCATCAATGGCTTGGGAATCGCAATTGTTTCTACTTCTAAAGGAGTAATGACTAATAAAAAAGCGAAGACAGAGAATGTAGGAGGTGAGTTAATCTGTTATGTTTACTAATTGAAAAAACATTTAAGTAATGTCTAGAATAGGAAAAGCACCAATTTCACTTCCTGCAAAGGTTGAAGTTTCTGTGAGTAACAGTAACGTGGTTAGCGTAAGCGGACCTAATGGGAAATTGACGCAACAAATTGACCCGGACTTGAAAGTAGCAATTGAGGATGGAACCTTAACTGTATCTCGTCCAACTGATCAAAAACGTCATAGATCTGTACATGGTTTATACCGTTCTTTAATCGCAAACATGGTGGAAGGTGTTTCTACTGGTTTTACTAAAGAAATGGAATTAGTAGGGGTAGGATACCGTGCTGATAATCAAGGTCAATTATTGACGATGAGTTTAGGTTATTCTCACCCAGTTATGTTTGCACTTCCTGATGAAGTGAAAGTAGAAACTGTTTCTGAGAAAGGTAAACCACCAACCATTAAATTATCAAGTGCTGATAAGCAATTACTTGGACAAGTTGCTGCTAAAATCAGAGCCTTTAGAAAACCAGAACCTTATAAAGGAAAAGGTATTCGATTTAAAGGTGAAGAAATTAGAAGAAAAGCAGGTAAAACTGCAGCTAAGTAATTTTAATATTTTTAATAAGAAAATTCGATTCATGGCTGCTCTAATTTTTAGAAACCATGAGTATAAAATAAATTTTCAAAATGGCTTTAAGTAAAGAACAAAGTAGAAAAAGAATTCATTTAAGAATTCGTAAGAAAATTAACGGTACAGCTGAAAAACCAAGATTAGCAGTTTACAGAAGTAACAAAGCAATCTATGCTCAATTAATTGACGATGTAAACGGAAATACAATTGCAGCAGCTTCTTCAACAGAATGTGGTGCAACTGGACCAAAAGTAGAGCAAGCAAAAGCTGTTGGGAAATTAATAGCAGAAAAGGCAAACTCTAATAATATTACTTCGGTAGTTTTTGATAGGGGTGGTTATTTATATCACGGACGTGTGAAAGCCTTAGCGGAAGGAGCTCGTGAAGCTGGACTAGCATTTTAATTTTTTTAGAAAAATAAAAAACAGGTGGTCGATTTTAAATAGAATCCAAACCTAAAATCATTTATATAATGGCAAAGAATAACGATAAAAGAATCAAGCCTGCTGACTCAGAATTAAAAGAAAAGTTAGTTAACCTTAACCGTGTAGCAAAAGTTACTAAAGGTGGACGTACTTTCAGTTTCGCAGCTATTGTAGTTGTAGGAGATGGTAAAGGTACTGTAGGACACGGATTAGGGAAAGCACGTGATGTATCTGAGTCTATTGCAAAAGCAGTTGATGATGCCAAGAAAAACTTGATTAAAGTGCCGATTTACAAAGGAACCATTCCTCACGAACAGAAAGGTAAATATGGTGCTGGTAAAGTTTTAATCAAACCAGCTTCTGATGGTACAGGGGTAATTGCAGGTGGAGCAATGCGTGCAGTTTTAGAGATTGCAGGAGTTCACAACGTATTGGCTAAATCTCAAGGGTCTTCAAATCCACACAACGTTGTAAAGGCAACTATTGATGCATTGGCTAAATTAAGAAGTCCAATGACTGTTGCGAAGACACGTAATATTAGCATGGAAAAATTATTCAATGGATAATTAGTTGAAATATATTTTCAACTAAACTAATCAACCAATAAAAATGGCAAAGATTAAAGTTACTCAAGTAAGAAGTGTCATCGACCGTAGCAAGCGTCAAAAGGCGACAATGGAAGCATTAGGACTTCGAAAAATGAATCGGTCAGTTGTACATGAAGCTACCCCTCAAATTTTAGGGATGGTTGCCAAAGTAAACCACTTGGTCAAAGTGGAACAAATGTAATTTATTAACGTAATTATTTCTTGTAAAAAAGTTTGGATTCATTATTGAATTCAATTTAAAAATAAAAATCATGGAATTACACAACCTCAAACCCGCTGCAGGTTCAGTCAAAAAAGGAAAGAGAATAGCTCGTGGACAAGGTTCAGGTCATGGTGGTACAAGTACACGTGGTCACAAAGGTGCAAAGTCTCGTTCAGGTTACAAAAGCAAACGTAACTTTGAGGGTGGTCAAATGCCATTGCAAATGCGTCTTCCAAAGAGAGGATTTAAAAATCCTAATCGAGTAGATTTCGTACCATTAAACTTAAGCCGGTTACAAGCTATTTCTGAGAAACACAACTTGACAACTATCAATATGGAAACATTAGTTGCAAGTGGTATTGTCCGAAAAAATGACAAAGTTAAAATTTTAGGCAGGGGGGAATTGAAAGCTAGTCTTTCTATTAATGTACATGCCATTTCTGATGCTGCAAAAACTGCAATAGAAGGAGCTGGTGGAAGTGTTAATCTTGTTTAAAAAAATTTAATGAAAAAATTAATTACTACTCTACAGAACATTTGGAAAATTAAAGATTTAAGGGAACGTATCATGTTCACCTTACTAATTTTAGCTGTATACCGATTTGGTTGCTTCGTGGTTTTACCAGGAGTTGATGCAGGAAAGTTAGCAGCAGCTACCCAATCAGGAGGTGGCGGTCTTTTAGATTTAATTAATGCTTTCTCAGGTGGTGCCTTTTTAGGTGCGGCTGTTTTTGCATTAGGGATTATGCCTTACATTACAGCATCGATTATTATCCAATTATTGGGATTTGCTGTTCCTTATTTCCAAAGATTACAACAAAGAGAAGGAGAGTCTGGACGAAAGAAATTGACTCAAATTACTCGATGGCTAACTGTTGCTATTTGTTTAGTACAAGGTAGTGGTTATTTATCATATTTAGATGCTCAAGGTGCTATCGCAAGTGCCATGGAGAATCAAAAGACTTTATTTTATTTCGCTAACTTAATCATCTTGACTACAGGTACTGTATTCGCTATGTGGTTAGGTGAAAAAATTACAGATAAAGGAATTGGAAATGGTATCTCATTATTGATTACCATTGGAATTATCGCAACACTTCCTGGTGCATTAGCATTCGAAATCACAAGTCAATTCAATAACAATAGAATTGTAATGTTGATTTTAGAATTTGCAGCATTATTCGGAGTAGTTGTAGCGACAGTACTAATTGTACAAGGAGTAAGAAGAATTCCTATTCAGTTTGCAAAGCGTATGGTTGGAAGAAGTTCTAATGCAATGCCTGCAACTGGAAATAGAGATTATATTCCATTGAAAGTAAATGCAGCAGGGGTAATGCCTATCATTTTTGCTCAAGCATTAATGTTTTTACCTGCAGCTCTTGGTAACTATGCTTCACCAGAGGGTGGATCAAGTTTCTTAAGTAGCTTATCTGACTTTACATCTTGGTCATACAATATTATCTACTTCGTTTTAGTAGTGATTTTCACATACGTTTATACAGCATTATTGGTAAATCCTACTCAATATGCTGAGTATTTGAAAAGACAAAATGCATTTATTCCAGGTATCAAGCCAGGAAAAAATACTGCAGACTTTATTGATTCAGTAACATCAAGAATTACATTACCAGGATCTATCTTCTTAGGTTTAATTTCAATTCTTCCAGCTGTTGCTGCAAACGTTCTTGGAATTAATATTGGATTTGCTATGTTCTTTGGTGGAACATCATTATTGATCTTGGTTGCAGTTGTTTTAGATACTTTGCAACAAATTGATAGTCACTTATTAATGCGTAAATATGACGGATTAGTTAAATCAGGAAGAGGTCAAGGAAGAAGTAGAATTCAGGGGATTGGAGCAAGTATGTAATTTTTCGAAAAGTAAGATTTCAAACTTATTCTCCTTTTTGATTGATTTTAAAAAACGGTAAATACGAATCTTACATTTTGAAAAAGAAACCTATATATAAAACTGACGAAGAGGTAGAGTTAATTAGAGAGAGTTGTCTGTTAGTTTGTAAAGCTTTAGCTCATGTTGCCAGCGTTATTAAACCTGGAGTAAAAGGAGCTAAAATAGATCGAGAAGCAGAAGAGCTTATTCGAGATCATGGTGCGGTTCCTGGGTTCAAAGGCCTTTATGGTTTTCCTGCAACACTTTGTATTTCTATAAATGATGGTGTTGTTCATGGTGTTCCTTCGGCTGATTATGAATTTCAAGATGGAGACATTGTTTCTGTTGATTGTGGAACTTACATGAATGAATTTTATGGTGATGCAGCATATACATTTGCACTTGGAGATGTAAAAGAGGAAACCATGGAATTACTTAGAGTAACTAAAACAGCTTTATACAAAGGTATTGAGCAAGCAGTTGTCGGGAAAAGAATTGGAGATATTAGTTACGCTATACAAAACTATTGTGAAAAACCTTTTGGATATGGAGTAGTTAGAGAATTGGTTGGACATGGTTTAGGAAAGCAATTGCATGAAGCACCTGAAGTTCCTAATTTTGGAAAAAGAGGAAGAGGACCAGTTTTAAGAGATGGATTAGTAATCGCTATTGAGCCGATGATTAATTTAGGAAAAAGAGAAGTTAGACAATCATCTGATGGGCACACCATAATTACAAAAGATGGTACTCCATCAGCACATTACGAACACACAATAGTAGTAAGAAAGGAAAAAGCAGATATTTTATCGAATCACAATAAAGTGGAAGAAAATATTAAAAATAACCCAGAAGTTAGGGAAGTCTCGATAAAAAGTTAGATATTTGCACTCCGAAAATTTGAGCATGGCAAAACAGGATTTAATAAAACAAGATGGTATCATTGAAGAAGCATTGTCAAACGCAATGTTTCGAGTACGTTTGGAGAATGACCATCAAATTGTAGCAACTATTTCAGGAAAGATGAGAATGAATTACATTCGAATTTTACCTGGAGATAAGGTTGCAGTAGAAATGTCTCCATACGATTTATCAAGAGGTAGAATAACTTACCGATACAAATAATAACATTGTTATTTTAAAAATAACAACTAAAAGAAATATCATGAAAGTAAGAGCTTCCGTAAAAAAACGATCTGCAGATTGCAAAATCGTTCGAAGAAAAGGAAAATTATACGTAATCAACAAAAAGAATCCTCGGTTCAAGCAACGTCAAGGATAATTTTAAGTAAATAATTTTGCCCCAATAGGGGACGAATACATAATCAAAATAATATGGCTCGTATTGCAGGTAATGATTTACCACGTAACAAAAGAGGAATTATCGGTTTAACCTATGTTTATGGGATTGGATCGACTTTAGCAAAAGAAATTTTGGATAAGGTAGGTGTTGATCAACACACTAAGATTGGCGATTGGACTGATGATAATATCCGAGAAATTTCTAAACTTATCCAAGACGAATATCAGGTAGAAGGTCAATTAAGATCTGAAGTTCAAACTAACATCAAACGATTGATGGATATTGGATGTTACAGAGGATTACGTCACAGAAAAGGTTTACCATTGAGAGGACAGCGTACACAAACAAATGCTCGTACTCGAAAAGGTAAAAAGAAAACTGTTGCAGGTAAGAAAAAAGTTACTAAATAATATATTAACCATTGTTGCCAGTTGTTTGTTTTTCAAAAACTTACAACTTCTCAACTAACAACGACATTTCAAAATGGCGAAAGGTAAGAAAATAGCAAAAAAAAGAAAGGTAAAAGTTGAAGCTGAAGGCCAAGTGCACATTCAAGCTACATTCAACAACATCATTATTTCTTTGACAAATAAGGCTGGACAAGTTATTTCTTGGGGATCTGCTGGTAAAGCTGGTTTTAGAGGCTCTAAGAAAAATACTCCTTATGCTGCGCAAGTAGCTGCTACAGATGCTGCAAAAGTAGCTTATGAAGCAGGAATGCGTCACGCAATTGTATATGTAAAAGGACCTGGTTCTGGTAGAGAATCTGCTATCCGTGCAGTTGACAATGTTGGAATCAAAATATCTAAAATTAAAGATATGACTCCAATTCCTCACAACGGTTGTCGTCCACCTAAACGTAGAAGAGTTTAATCCCTTTTGGGACTAATTTATTCCAATAGGAAATTAAATATCCATAGAAAATCATAATTAGAAATGGCAAGATATACTGGACCCACTTCAAAAAAAGCTAGAGCATTAGGAGAACCAATTTTTGGTTTTGACAAAGCTTTTGAAAAAAAGAAATATGCTCCGGGACAGCACGGTAACTCTCGAAAGAGAAAGCAAAAATCGGACTATGCTAACCAATTAATGGAAAAGCAAAAAGCTAAATATACTTATGGTGTATTGGAGCGTCAATTCCGAAACTTGTTTGAAAAAGCAACTCGTAAAAAAGGTGTTACTGGTGAAGTTTTACTTCAATTCTTAGAAGCACGATTAGACAATACTGTATATAGAATGGGAATTGCTCCCACTCGAAGAGCAGCTCGTCAATTGGTTTCTCACAAACACATTACAATCAATGGGATCGTTAATAACATTCCATCTACTCAATTACACCCTGGTGATGTAATTGCTGTTAGAGGAAAATCTCAAGGATTGCTTGTTGTTGAAGAAAGCATCAATGCTAACAAAAATGAATCTAAGAAATTCGGATGGATCGAATTTACAGCGAATAAAATGACTGGTAAATTTTTAGAATATCCAGAAAGAGAAAATATACCTGAGAACATCAACGAACAGTTGATCGTCGAGTTATACTCTAAATAAAAATAAACTTCAGCAACAATTGATACTGCATCAGTTGTTGCTGATTGTTTTCATACTACAGAATTACTGCACAGTATTTTCAAAAAGATTAAAACCTTTATAAATAAAGTAGGATGTTCCAAATTTTACTTTTTTGAGTTTTAATTATTTATTTTTCTTCAAATAATACCTCCAATAAATATGAGCATTTTAAATTTCCAGAAGCCTGACAAGATTTTAATGCAAAAAGCTACCGACTTTGAAGGTACTTTCGAATTTAAACCACTTGAACCAGGATTCGGTCAAACAGTAGGGAACTCTTTAAGAAGAGTTTTACTTTCCTCTTTGGAAGGTTTCGCTATTTCTGCAGTACGTATTGCTGGTGTGGAGCATGAATTTGCTACCATCCGAGGAGTAGTGGAAGATGTAGTTGATATTATTTTGAATTTGAAACAAATCCGAATCAAGCAGTTAATTGCTGATGAAGATATTTCGTCTGAAAAAATATACTTAACAATTAGTGGTAAAGAAGAGTTTAGAGCTGGTGATATCGAAGAGCACACTAATGTTTTTAAAATAATGAATCCTGATTTGCTAGTTTGCAACATGGAGCCATTTGTAAATCTTGAAATGGAATTGACGATCACTAAAGGTCGTGGATATGTTCCTGCAGATGAAAATTTGCCAAAAGATGCTGCAATTGGTGTTATTCCAATCGATGCAATCTACACACCTATCAAGAATGTTGCATACAAAGTATCTAACACTCGTGTAGGTCAAAGAACGGATTATGAGAAATTGACTATCGATGTAAAAACTGATGGTACAATTCATCCTGAAGAAGCAATCAAAGATGCTTCTCGAATTTTGATCCAACACTTAATGTTGATTACTGACGAAAATATCACTTTTGAAGATGGTGGTAGTCGTGAAGACAATATTGTTGATGAGCACATTTTACACATGCGTAAGTTGTTGAAAACATCTTTGGAAGATTTGGATCTTTCAGTTCGTGCATACAACTGTTTGAAAGCTGCTAAGATTAACTCTTTGGCTGAGATGGTGAAGTATGATACTCACGAGTTGTTGAAATTTAGAAACTTTGGTAAGAAATCTTTGGTTGAGATCGAAGAACTACTCCAAGACAAAGGGTTAACTTTTGGAATGGACTTATCAAAATACAAATTAGACGAAGAGTAAAAGTTAATTAGAGATTGATAATTCGTTATTAATCTCTAATTTTATATAATGCAGTTACCGATGCATCCAAAAGATTCCGGTGCTGCGATGTTCTTTATTTTTTAATTAAAAATCAAACCAGTCAAAAATGAGACACGGTAAAAAGTTTAACCACCTTAAAAGAAAAAAAGGTCACAGAACAGCATTGTTGAAAAACATGTCTAACTCATTAATTGAGCACAAAAGAATTAATACAACTTTAGCAAAAGCTAAAGCATTAAGACTTCATTTGGAGCCAATCATTACAAAATGTAAAACAAATACTACTCACTCTCGACGGGTTGTTTTTAGTTACTTACAAAGTAAAGAATCAGTTTCAGAATTATTCGAAAATGTAGCACCAAAAATTGCTGACCGACCAGGAGGATATTTAAGAATTATCAAAACTGGATTCAGAAAAGGTGACTCTGCTGAAATGGCAATGATCGAATTTGTAGACTATAATACAGTTTACACTAACGACAAACCAACTGGTGGTAAAAAGAAAAGAAGAAGAAGAAAAGGTGGTTCTAAAGCTGCTGCTGCTGCTGCTACAACTGCTGTTGTTGCTGATGCAGTTGAAGATGATCCAGAAGTAGTAAAAGGAGATGATCCAGAAATGGACATCTTGATGAGCGATACTGTCGAAGAGTCTGGAACAGTTGTAAATGAAGATACTCATACTAAAGATTCTGATTCATCTGAGGAAGAATAATTATTATGATTTCAATATAGTTTTTAAAAAAGGCTGTTCTACTTTCATGGTGAACAGCCTTTTTTTTAGGAAAAAATAAACATTTATTGAATATTCGCCTTATATATAAGGTTTAATTCAATTCTTTGGAGGAATTGAAACAAATATTTGAAAGGACAGTTTTTTAATCACATTCTACAATTTATAATTGACTTTTAACATGAAACAAGTACCTGCAGTTTTACTATTAGAAGATGGAACAGTTTTTCACGGAAAATCAGCAGGAGCAATTGGCACCACAACTGGTGAAATTTGCTTCAATACAGGAATGACTGGTTATCAAGAAGTTTTTACAGACCCATCTTATTCTGGGCAATTATTAGTTACTACCAATGCGCATATTGGAAATTATGGAACCAAAAATGCCGATGCCGAATCAGATTCAATTAAGATTTCAGGGTTGATTTGTAAAAATTTCACATGGCAGTATTCTCGAAAACAAGCTGATGAATCTATTCAGGAATATTTTGAAAGAGAAAATTTAGTTGGAATTTCGGATGTAGATACTCGTGCGATTGTTCGACATATTCGAACGAAAGGAGCTATGAATGGAATTGTTTCTTCTGAAATTTTAGATTTGGAAGAATTAAAGACTTTGCTAAGTAAAGCGCCAAGTATGGCAGGATTAGAATTAGCAAGTAAGGTGAGTACGGACAAACCATATTTTTATGGAGACCCAACTGCTAAATTTAAAGTAGCTGTAATGGACTTTGGTACTAAAATGAATATCCTACGGAACTTCACAAAACGCAATTGTTACCTCCAAGTTTTTCCAGCAAAGACTCCAGCAGCAGATGTAATTGCTTGGAATCCTGATGGGTATTTTCTTTCTAATGGGCCTGGTGATCCAGAACCAATGGAATACGCAGTAGAGTCAGCAAAGGAATTTTTAAAACAAGATAAACCACTCTTTGGGATTTGTCTTGGACATCAAATTTTAGCTTTAGCTAACGATATTCCTACGTACAAAATGCACCATGGACATCGAGGAATCAATCACCCTGTGAAAAATTTAGTAACTGGAAAATGTGAAATCACCAGTCAAAATCATGGTTTTGGAGTAAGTCCAGATGCAATTAGAGCTAGCGATAAAGTAGAAATCACTCATGTTAATTTGAATGATGAAACTATCGAAGGAATTAAAGTGAAAAACAAAAAAGCATTTTCAGTTCAATATCACCCAGAAGCTGCTCCAGGGCCGCATGATGCGAGATACCTTTTTGATCAGTTTTTAGAGATGTTAGAAGAAGATGCAAAAGTTGCAGTAGCAAAGTAAAATCAATTTTGATTTTTTATATAAGAACGGAAAGTAAGAAATATCATCTTACTTTCCGCTTTTTTTTTGGTTGCTTTTCTAAGTAGTATTTTATGTCAAAAATCAAGATTCATTAGACTTTAATCGTTTGACGTTGAACGTTTTACGGACGCCCATACTTTTTTTTAGAATAAAGTCTATTAATAAGTTTGTTGTTGGTTTTATATTGTAAAATATATTCTACTAAAATACTTGTTGTATTTTGTTAATGATTAGAAAAATAATGTTTCGTAAAATCTTTCTTAGTTGCTATTAAAACCTTCTTAAATATATGAAATATTTATTTGTACTTATTTTCAGTTTTATTGGTTTCCAATCCATAGCCTAGCCTGGTTTTTCTAATACATACGAAATGGGCTCTCCTGGTTCTGCTTTTCATAATGTAATATGGGATGGTGAAAATATTGTAGTTGCTGGCTCAGCAAGAGTAGATAGTTTAAATCAATGGGGGATAGTTTTTGCAAAACTTGATACATTAGGTAATCTACTTAATTATAAAATTCATATAGATACAATAGATGGAGATACCTATGCTTTTCAACCTAATTTTCCAATTATTCAAACTTCCGATGGAGGCTATTTATTAACAGGTGTTTATTTTTTTAATAAATGGGGATTTATAATGAAGTTAGATTCGGAGGGTGAGATTGAATTCTCAATTCCTTACCCTGATCCTGAGATTAAAACTTATATTTTTAATCAAGTAATTGAAATTGCAGACGGATATATGGTGGCAGGAATTAAACAAATACAAAACTTTCATTTACAAAGTTTTGTATTTAAAGTCAACTTAAGTGGAGAGTTGATATGGGAAAAAAAATATGGAGATGCTTCCATTGATAATAATGCAATAGGTTCTTTGTCTCAAATAGATGAAAATACTTTTTTAATTGGAGCTGTTAAATCTTCGTTTATTATTGGACCACCTTACGATTATGATGATAATTGGGGGAAAAGCTGGATTTTCGCAATTGATAGTGTTGGGATAGTTAAATGGGAATGGGAAAGTGAATTAAATGAAGAAACGATAACAATGGGACTCAAAAAAACAGATGATGGCGGGTATTTATATAGTGCGGGTGAATTTGTAATTCATAATATGTTTCAAGCTGGAACGATTAGAAAGATAATCAAGAGAGACAGTAACTTTGATTTAGAATGGGAAATTGAAATGAGTCCTAATGCTGAAAACTATAATACGACGAGAGATATTCAACCTACACCTGACGGTAATTGGGTAGCATTAGGGTATTGGGCTACACCTGATTCAACTATTATGTATGAAGAGAAATGGTATGGAGGCTGTCATTATAAGTTCTCATCTCAAGGAGATAGTATATGGTCGAGATGTGATACAGTTGTCAGTCCAAATAATATCCATTCTCAAGATGCTTTAGGGGGGATTGCTGTCTTACCTAGTGGAAGTATTATTTCAGCAGGGACTGTGGATAAATATGATCCTAGTTTGGGACTAAGGTCATTAGGTTGGTTAGTTAAAATAGATCAAAATGGATGCCTTGATACTTTGTGTAATTTTGCCACAGCGATACCAGAACTTTCTTTTTCAAGAGAACTGGAAGTATTAGTTTATCCAAATCCTGTAATAGATTATCTTTCTGTCAAGAAAGAGATTAGTAAAACTTTAGTGTATCAGGTTACTGATGTGAATGGACGGATGATGATGCAAGGAGAATTAATTGATGAGGTACAAAATATTGATTTTACAAAAATAGCTGTGGGGATTTATTTTATTAAAATTATTAATCCAAAGACACGGGAGTATATTGTTAGGAAAATTGTGAAGTAATATTTTGAATAAAAATCATTAAATACAGAAGCGAGCTTTAAACTTTAAAGCTCGCTTTTGTATTTTTTTTCAGCGTAAAAAGATAAATTTTGTTCTTTTCAAAACTTCAATTCCCCCCAAATTTTTCGTTTCTTTGCACCTTCAAAACTACCCATTTTGAATGCACTAACCAATCTTAATCAAGAAAGAGAAACCTATTTTTTTCAAATCAATTCTGTTTTAAAACAGAGTTAAAAAACCAATTTAAAAATGAGTGCAATTATCGACATTCACGCAAGAGAAATATTAGACTCTCGAGGAAATCCAACTGTAGAAGTTGAAGTAGTTACAGAGACAGGTCATACAGGCCTTGCTGCAGTTCCTTCAGGTGCATCTACTGGAAAGTATGAAGCTGTTGAATTAAGAGATGGAGACAAATCAAGATATCTTGGAAAAGGTGTTTTAAAAGCCTGTGCTAATGTAGAAGAAGAAATTAGAGATAATTTGATTGGTTCAAGTATTTTTGAACAAAGAGAGATCGACCAAACAATGTTGGCATTAGATGGAACGGCGAATAAATCGAAGTTGGGAGCGAATGCAATTTTAGGGGTTTCACTAGCTGTAGCGAAAGCTGCTGCTGCTGAATTGGGGCAACCTCTTTATAGATATTTAGGTGGTGTAAATGCACATGTTTTGCCTGTGCCAATGATGAATATTTTGAATGGAGGATCACATGCAGATAATAGCATTGATTTCCAAGAGTTCATGATTATGCCAGTAGGAGCAGAGATTTTTTCTGAAGGATTAAGAATGGGAGTAGAGGTTTTTCATAATTTGAAAAGCGTATTAAAATCAAAAGGTTACTCAACTAACGTAGGTGACGAAGGTGGTTTTGCTCCAAATATTAAATCAAATCACGAAGCAATAGAAATCGTTTTGCAATCAATTGAAAAAGCAGGTTACAAACCTGGTGAAGATATTTTGATTGCTATGGATGCTGCCGCTTCTGAGTTTTATAATGCAGAAGAAAAAGTTTACCATTTCGCTTCTTCAACTGGAGATAAACTTACTAGCTCTGAGATGGTTAACTATTGGAAAGAGTGGGTGGATAAATATCCAATTTTATCAATTGAAGATGGATTAGATGAAGATGACTGGAGTGGCTGGAATGCATTGACTGCCTCTATCGGAGATAGATGTCAACTAGTTGGAGATGATCTTTTTGTAACCAATACAACTCGATTGCAAAGAGGAATTGAAGAAGCATCAGCCAATTCAATTTTGATCAAAGTAAATCAAATCGGTTCATTGACTGAAACTATTGAAGCGGTGAACTTGGCAAATCGTCACTCATTCACATCTGTAATGAGTCACCGATCTGGTGAAACTGAAGATACAACGATTGCTGATTTAGCAGTTGCTTTAAATACTGGACAAATCAAAACAGGTTCTGCTTCAAGATCTGACAGAATCGCGAAATACAATCAATTGTTGCGAATTCAAGAAGAATTAGGAGATGCAGCGATTTACCCTGGAAAAGCACTTCTTGGATAACAGTTAATGGTGAACGGTGAATGGTTAATATCCCCAGAATAGTAATTCATAAATGGGATTAATCATTCACCGTTAGCCGTTCACCGTTAAAAAAAATCCTTATATTTGCCGTTGAAAAAAATGCCTAGACTATGGCTGTGAGAAATAATCCATTTAAACCCATTACTCGAGCAATCCCTGCTCCGCTAAGAAACAAGTATTTCTTAGTGCTTGTCTTTTTGACCATGTGGATGGTTTTTTTTGACAAACATGGATTATATGAAAATTGGGGATTAAGTCAAAAGGTTCAACAAATGGAGGCCGATAGGGATTATTATATTGAGCAGATTGAACAGGTCAAAGAAGACAAAAAAGATTTGCAACTCAATATCGAAAAGTATGCAAGAGAGCATTACTTTATGAAAAAAAACAACGAAGATGTTTTCATTTTCGAAGAAGACACAGAGTAATATTTTACTTTAGATATATAGAACTACAAATTAAATTTAAACTAATAAAAAAATAAAAATGGCAGTTTTAGTAGGAAAAGATTCCAAAATTATCGTTCAAGGATTTACTGGAAAAGAAGGTACATTTCATGCTGGTCAAATGATCGAATATGGAACACCTGTAGTAGGTGGTGTGACTCCTGGAAAGGGTGGAAATACTCATTTGGATCGCCCAGTTTTTAATACAGTTGCTGAAGCTGTAGAAAAAGTAGGAGCAGATACTTCTATTATTTTTGTTCCACCAGCATTTGCTGCCGATGCAATTATGGAAGCTGCTGCAGCTGGAATCAAAGTGATTATTTGTATTACAGAAGGTATTCCAGTTCAAGATATGGTAAAAGTGAATGCATTTTTATCGGATAAAGATTGCCGAATGGTTGGTCCAAACTGCCCAGGTGTAATGACACCAGGTGAAGCGAAAGTTGGTATTATGCCAGGGTTTATTCATAATCCAGGACGTATCGGAATCGTTTCTCGATCAGGTACATTGACTTACGAAGCTGTTGATCAAATCACAAAAGCTGGTTTAGGACAATCAACTTGTATCGGAATCGGTGGTGATCCAATTATTGGAACTACAACTCAACAAGCTGTTCAGTTATTGATGGAAGATCCAGATACGGATGCTATCGTAATGATCGGTGAGATCGGAGGGAGCATGGAAGCAGATGCTGCTCATTGGATTAAAGAAAATGGAACTAAACCAGTTGTTGGTTTTATCGCAGGTCAAACTGCTCCTAAAGGTAGAACAATGGGACACGCTGGAGCTATCGTAGGTGGTGCTGAAGATACTGCAGAAGCAAAAATGAAAATTATGGCAGAGTGTGGAATTCATGTTGTGAATTCTCCTGCAATGATTGGTGAGACAATGATAAAAGCATTAGCGGAAGCAGGAGTAGCTGCTGGCTAATTTCTTTTTTAGAAAAATATTAAACGCCTCATTTCGAGTAATCGGGATGGGGCGTTTTGTTTTTTTATAAAAAAATGTATAGCGAAAGAGTAGGGTAGATTGGTAAATTCTATTTGAAATTTTATCTTTACTCTACAAAATCTATAATTAATAAAGTTTATGAAAACGTATCTCTCCTTTTTTATTATTTTTCATTGTATTCCTTCTTATTTGTTTTCACAAAATATCCAGTATGTGGCTTTAAAAGTAGATAGTCCAAATGGAGGAGTGGAAATTGGTTTATTTGATCCAAATGATTGTTCTGATAGTTTAATTGCGGAAACACAGTACTCATTTTTTACAGATATAACTTTTGATCCATTAGGTGATACCTATATCTTTATACCATTCTCCTCAACAAATCCTTCGATTCAACCGTCTGTAATGAAAGTAAATTATTTCCCTTGGAACGATTTCTATCTTTCCGCTTTTGGGTTAGATTATTTGACAATTGACGTCACAGCTTTAACATGTACAAATTTAGGAAAAATATATGCCGCGGGAATTGGGTTATGGGATGTAACTGTTGGATATTCTCAATCTACTTATCTAGGTGATTTCCCTCCATCCATGCAAGCAGCCGGAGACTTAACTTATCGAGAAGGAAAATTGTATATGTCCACTATCTCAAATTCATTAGTAGAAGTAAATATTGATGATCCTGCTAATAGTACTGTTGCTTTCGATTTCCCACCTGGAACTCCTGAAATACATGGATTAGCAACCGTCGAAATAGACTGTGATAGCTTTATTACTTATGCCACAGGAATTAATGCCACAGGATCTATAATTTATGAAGTTGATTTTGATAATGAGACTTTAATAGAAGTATGCCAATCTGATCGGTTTATAGTCGGCTTGGCGTCGATGGATGAATGTCATATTCCTCAATGTGATGTAACGCTTGATCTTGATGCAAACGATGATTCGGGAGCATTTGGAAATGATGTTACGATAGGAAAAGTGTGTGTGCTACCAGTTAATATTGCAGATGATGATATTAGTATTTACTCTGAATTGGATCATGTGGATTCTATTCACCTTAAAATATTGAATCCAAATTATATTTATCAGTCATTAAATTTAGCCGATGCAAATAACATTTCAATAATTGGTGGAGGTACTCCCAATTTAACTCTAGTCAATAACGGTACAGCTACAATTGTAGATTTCGAAAATGCAATGACTGAGATTTTATATAATAGTACAGCTCCTACTTTATCTTCTAACTCTGTGAATATTGAAGTCATTTCATATTCTTTTGACGTTGAAAGTCCTCCAGCTCTCTCAACTATACTTTTTGGAAACTCAGAAGTATCATTAAACATTTCGATCGATTCTATTACTTGCTTCGGCAATAATGATGGTCAACTAAATGTGATTCCTGATGGCGGAACGGAACCTTATTCTTTCTTGTGGAATAATAATTTAGATACTGATTCCATTTCAAATTTATCGGAAGGGCAATACCAAATCACAGTTACAGACAAATATGGTTGTAGCGCAACTGAAAACAATATAGTTTTATCTCAACCAGATTCTCTGAATGTTTCCATAATCAATGATGGCGATTTAGTCGTTTGTGAAAATGGAGGACAACTTTCAGTAGTAGGAGATGGAGGAACTATATCGTATGATTTTTTGTGGAGCAATGGAAGTACTTCCAATTTCAATTATGGAATAAATCCAGGTATTTACTCAGTAACGTTGACTGATCAAAATGGATGCGAAGCTTTTGATTCCTTTATTTTAGAAGAGGGATTTCCTAATTTTTTAAATGATTCAATTAGCCTATGTGAAGGGGAAACTTTTGAATTATTCAATCTAGAGTTTACCTCGGATACGACTTTTTGTCAAATGGTTGTTTTTTCAAATGGTTGTGATTATACACATTGTTATGAATTAAGTTTTACAGAAATCATCACAACTAATTTTACGGAGAAAATATGTCCAGGCGATAACTTTTTATGGAATGGAGAATTATTGGATGAAGATACCATTGTGGTCAATACTTATATTTCTTCGAGTGGATGTGATAGTATCGTATCATTAAGTCTTGAATTGTTTGATGTGAATCCAATTAATTTTATGACTACAGGAAGTCTTTGCGATGGAGGACAAGTTGAAATTTCTACAAATCCTTTTGACACCTACTTATGGTCAACAGGTGAAATAATTCCAATTATAGAGGTAGGAGAGGAGAATATATTTTGGGTAACTGTTACAGATAGCAATAACTGTGAACTGATAGATGAGATAGAAGTAGAGATAGAGGAATTAGAAATAAATTATTCGATAACTCCTCCAACGTGTTACAATTATAAGGATGCAGAAATTCAAATTAATAATGTTGAAGGAGGAACTGAACCTTATCTGTTTTCACTTAATGGCAGTTCAATGCAGCAATCATTTTTATTTAACGATTTGGAAAGTGGGAATTATAATTTGGTTGTTGAAGATGTAAATGGTTGTCAAAAGGAGCTTACAATAAACATTGATCAACTAATAGAACCAACCTTAGAAATTCAGAATTATCATAAAATTGATTTAGGAGACAGTCTAGAACTTCAATTGATTACAAATATTTCTCAACCAAATATAGTGTGGCAACCTTCTACGTATTTGAATTGTGATACTTGTTTATCTGTTGTTTCCAATCCATTTCAATCTATAATTTATGAGATAGTAGCTTCAGATATAAATGGTTGTTTATCTAAAAAAGCCATAGAAATAGAGGTTGACCGTACACTTGATGTATTTATTCCAAATGCTTTTTCTCCAAACGATGATGGTTTTAATGATCTTTTTACAATTTTCAGCGGAGCTTCCATTTCTAAAATTAACTATTTGAAAATCTTTGATAGATGGGGAGAGTTAGTTTTCGAAGAAGAAAATCTTCTCCCAAATACTTCAAGTACAGGTTGGGATGGACGTTTTAAAAATAAAAAAATGCTAGATGGAGTTTATGTCTATGTTGTTGAAGTGGAAAGAATAGATGGAAGCACACAATCTTTGTCTGGTGAATTATCGCTTATTCGATAAATAATTGGCGAATTAAAACTCTAATGATGTAAAATTTCAATTCGCGATTTTAGAAAAAAACAAATGATTCTTTGAGTTGTGTTCTATGAGAAATGGGTGGGTTGGGAATGGCGAAAAATGTGGGTGCGGGAGCTTGCATGGAGTCAGGCATTTTTTTCGCCTAGGGTTTTTGGTTCTTTTTTGCCAATGAAAAAAGAACAAATTTGACATGATCCACTTCTTTCAAAAATTAAAGTAAAAGTTAAATACATAATAATATCATATTTTTATTTCTAAAGTATTTTGCTCTTGTAATAGTGCTTGTTACTTTTTTCAGTCGAAAAAATAGAAGATTAAACTGACTGGATTTAATCTAAAAATTCTCGGCGAAAAAAATGCCTGACACAAGGCAAGCTCCCGCACCCACATTTTTCGCCAAATTCAGCCCGCCCCATTTCTCATAGACCACGGCATATAGAACATTTTAATTCTTATTTATAAAAAAACGAATAAGCCAACGTCCCCAAAACCAAAACCACTAACCCAATCAACGCAACTATATAAGTCGAATTATTCCGATATTGATTATACAATAGTTCCATCACATCCCTCCATTCCAATCCACGAACAGCTCTTTCACGTGCTAAAACAAAATACTTTTTTCCACCTTTTCGCTTTTGATCGCCATGTTTTCTAAGAATAAAAAAATCTTTATTTAAAAAAGCTAAATCATAAAGCTCGCTTGTTATAACCGCATCACCCACTACTTTTTCAATAATAAAAGTATTCGACTTACTTAAGATCTTCCAAATCCCAGGAGTAATATTTCCATCAATAGAAATCAAATATTCCCCTTCGTCTCGAAAGATGTGCAAGACCGATTCATGAAATTCATCATCATCTCGAATTTCCAACCAGCGAGTATCCAAATAATATTGTTGTTCATAAAGGTCTTCTCCCCAAGGTCGAACTTTTGGAATAATCTGATCGAGTTGCTGATCCATCGTGGCAGCATCTGGCAAAGGCAGTTCAAAAGTGCGCGTAATATTTTCGGTTAATTTATTTTCCACAAGCTGTTTTTAAATGAAAAAGAGTTGATTTTATTTTAATCAACTTTGTAAATTTAAATAAAAACCAACAATAGTAAAAGCATTTTTTATAACAAAACATTTACAAAAACAAAATACCCAAACAAATCCCAGTAGCAATATCAAAATTTAATCGCAAACTAATATTTTGAATGTGATAATAAATTTAGGATAGTTGGAATTATTTCTGAATCGAAACCCAATTTAAATACATATTATTTAATTCAACGGTAGTTTTTAGAAAATAAAAAAAGGTGCTAACATTTTTACATTAGCACCTTTCCGAATTGGCATTAGAATTTTTAAACTTCTTCCATTGCGCGAATTTCAACTATTGGTAACTCCACATAAAACTCCGTTCCAACATCGACAATCGAATCAAAGTGAATTTTTCCATCCACAGATTCAATAATATTTTTAGAAATGGCTAATCCCAAACCTGTCCCAGAATTCTTTGTCGTGAAGTTTGGAACGAAAACCTTATTCCATTTGTCTTCAGAAATTCCAGTTCCATTATCCTTTACTTTTATGATTGCAGTTTGATCTCGTTGAAGAAGTGATACCATAATATTTCCACGACGATGATCTGGAATCGCTTGCGTTGCATTCTTTATCAAGTTATTTAATACTTGAATCAAATGATTTTTATCTGCAAAAACAAAGATTTGATTCTCAGGTAATTCCAAACTCAAATCAATCATTTCTGATCCTTCGTTGAAAAAGTCAAATACAGATTTTACCAAATCATTCACCACTAATTTTTGATTATCAGCCCGAGGCATTTTTGCGAAGTTAGAAAACTCAGAGGCAATCGAAGCCAAGTTATCAATCTGCTCAATCAACGTTCCTGAAACTCTTTTTAACAAAGGAGAAATATCTTCAGGATTCGAGCGATAAGCATGCAACAGATACTGAATACTTAACTTCATTGGAGTTAAAGGATTTTTGATCTCATGTGCAACTTGTTTAGCCATCTCACGCCAAGCACCTTCCCGTTCCTGATGCGCTAATTTTTCAGCACTCTCTTCCACTTTTTTTATCAAACGGTTGTACTCTTCAATCAAGTCACCCAATTCATCTTTACTTTGCCATTCAAGTGGCTCATTTCTTTTTCCTAATTTAAATTCTTTTAGTTTTTCTCCAATCCTTGCAATCGGTCGTGTAATCGAATTGGTAATTCCAATGGCCACCGCACCTGCAATCAATAAAAGGAAAACATATAAATTTAGAAGTGTCCCCATAAATACGTTGACATCATCGCGTAACTCTCTTTGTTTTGAGTAGTAAGGAAGTCCCATGTACGCAACCGTTTCTATTTCTATTTTATTACCATTTATCGTATTCAATTTCAGAGGAAGATAAGCAGCTTTATAAGTTAGTGATCCTACATGTTCCTCCTCTTGAGTGTATTTTAATTTTTTCATTCGAGACAAAGCATTAAATGCCATCGCATCCATAGACTTTGAAACGATTCCTTTATTGAAAACATCACTTTCTGAAGAGCTAATCAAAGTTCCACTTTTATCATAAATATTGACATCCATCCGATGTACGTTAGAAATTCTTTTTAGCATTCGATCATAGTCAAAATCTTTATGTCCATTTCGAGAATAAAAATCTTCCAATTCAAAATTGGTATCCATCAGAATTGCTTTCCCTTTTCTATCCAGTCGTCCTTCGTGGTAATTTTCTCTCTCTTCACTAAAATATCGAACTGTTACAAAACCAATCGAGAAGAAAAAGATGACGGTTAAAACAATTACAGCCATTTGAATTCGAGTACGAATACTCATCACTTTATCAAAAGTGAAATTGAAAATGGAAGGAAGAGATTTGAAAATAGAATTAAAAACCACCAACAATAAAATCACAAACAATAACAGCACAAATAGAAATGCAAACAATGTAATAATCCTTCTCGCAGTTGGTAACTCCTTGCTAATGACAACAAGATTTTGGTTAGAAGCTCGATAAATCAAATGCGAACGAGCTCCATCTTTAATTTCAATAGGATTTTCTGTTGGAGTAGGGATGGCGTCAAACTCATATTTATCGTCATAAGATTCTCCTTCCTTGTATATGAGCGATTCATTTTTATTATAAATCGCATATTCATAAATTCCTAATTCATTTAGATCCTTGTACTGTTTTTCGATCAGTAATTCTGTAAAAACTTTTGATTGGTCTCTACGATTTCTTTCCACTTCCAAAACTAAATTGATGGGATCATTGGGCGATCCTTCAGGAAAGAAATTGAAACTTAATAAATAAGTATTTTTATTATTCGGTTGAGAAAGAAATTTTAAATCATTTGTTCCTGTAGAAGTTGCCTCTCCTAATTTTAGTTCTAATTTTTCTTTAGCTGAAGGAAATGAATCTAGTGCAGAACCAAATTTAGTGTAAGCATGAAAATCATATTGATAATTATTATGCAAATAAATATTATCTGTAAAGTGCTTATTGATAATAGATATAACATCTTTTGAATTAGCTTGGAAAGGGAATGGTTTCAATAGTTTCTTGAGTTCCTGATCGCTTTTTATATCTTTTTTGACTTTTTCTAAACTCTCTTCCGCCATTCTATCTTTTAAATTAGACAACTCATTAGCATATTTCAATCGTCTTCCGAAATCCATATCATTATTATATTTAAATAATAAAATAGATGGAATCAGAGCAAAAACCACTAACCAAATTACTAACCAAATAAAATTAGGACGATTGTTATCGATATAGATATCAAAAATCAAATTGAACATATATCCAATAATAACCATTTCGACAACTGGTAAATCAGAGTTAGATTTTATAATAATTGGAATTGCTAATAAAGAGGCTAGCCCCAATGCACCAAGTCGAACGAATTTTTTCAATCCTAACTTTAGAATAGTTTCCATAATTCGTTGACTAAATAAAAATAGCGCAACCAACAAAAGTAATGAAGCCATAATAGCTATAAAACTATTTTTATCTAAGCTAAAAATATGATCGAAGTCAAATGTGATATCAGTATTGAAAACCAAGTGTTGGAAAACATTGGAAATCATTAAAATTCCAAGGATGATGGAAAAGTAATTTAAAGTTGTCAGTCCAAATCGATGAACATTGGTCAAGCCTTTGACAGGTCGAACTCTAAACTCTGTGTGGAAAAAGACCATAATCCAAAAGAGAAGGAAGATATTAATGACCAAATCACCCAACGAATTTCCTAAATAGGAAGAGTGGAAGTTTTGCTTAAAAAATGAAATTTCGGTAAACTTAGCGGTGAAATTCATTTGCATAGAAATAAATCGAAGACCAAAAACAGTAATTACTAAAAAGGCAAATCCCATCCAAGGTGGACGAGATAATGAAATATTTTTGGCGAAAATATTGATCAGGGTCCCTAGGAAAACAAAAGAACAGACGTATAAAAAGAATAAAAATTGTTGCTTAATAGGATCTTGAACTTGCGTAGTTGTAGCAGTTAGATAAGCAAGAACTTTTCCTGAGTTATTTTTTATTTCAACAGTAGATGGTTTTTCTGATACAGCAATTTGTTTTGGAATATTTTTATCAGCTTTAAAAATATTTTCCAAATAGGAACTTTCTAGCTCGTATTCATATTTAATTGGTATAAAGCCGAAAACAGTATATTTTCCAAGTCCAGGTTGGATAAATGATTTTTTTAAAACTTCGTAATGGCCATTGGAAAGTTTGAAATACCCTGAATACAGATTCGCGTTATCTCCTTTGAGCAATAACCGATTTGGCGTAACATCATTGTTCGTCCAAAAGGTTAAGGAGTCCTCTAAATAAATACAGAGGGTATAGTTCTTTTTATAAAGGCTTTCTATTTTTGCAAAATCTTCAGATGTACTTTGATTGGAAAGTTGACGAACAATGAAGTCTTTTTCTTTGAAAAAGTTTTCTACTTCCTCTTCGTTTTCATGAAGGTGCTTTTCGATGATGGACGCATATTGTTGAGTCCCAACCGTTCGTTGATTGTAAAAATCAAAACCCAAAGCCAGAAAGAAAAACAGGAGGGTTAATCCTATGAGGTATAGTTGTTTCTTAGTCATAAAATATATTCAGGAAATATGGAGGAATTAGAAACTAATCCTAGTAATTGATTAATTTCGCATTCCCGACTTTTGGAAATATGTATTAACAAATTACCACAAATTTTAATCCAATACTAATTCAGTTTCGGAAATGTGAAATTACAAAAAAAATAAATGTTTTAACACCTAACTATTAAGGAGTTATGAAGTTTTTTTGATAATATTTGAAATTAATGAATGAATTGATTTCGCTATAAATAAAAGAAAAGAGAATACTGCAAACTGCTCTATCGTTTTGCTAAGCAATTAGTGAAAAGGAAAGTCCGGACAACGTAGAGTACCACACCATCTAACGGATGGGGCCCCGAATTCTCGGGGTACAGAGAGTGTCGCAGAAAATAACCGCCCCGAATTCTCGGGGTAAGGGTGAAAACGTGCGGTAAGAGCGCACGACGTTCCCGAGCAATCGGGGAGGGGGATAAACCTTGTGGGTTGAAATGCCACGTACATTTCGGTTTTCCTTGCTTGACTGTTTCGGCAGACAGGTTAGGAAAGTGGAGTTGCTCGCTCCATTGTCCCGAGTTTTCGGGATAGCAGAAAGGGGTAGGCAGATTGGGTTCGTTGGTGACGACGAAACTAGATAAATGATAGAGGTTCTCCCGATCACTCGGGGGGATTACAGAATTCGGCTTATAGGTTTGCAGTTTTTTTCTTTTTATAAAATGACATTTAGTTTTCACAACAATGGTTTTACATTTTGTGAGAAGCAATAATTTCTTATTTTTAAGAATGATAAAATACTTTTTACTATTCTTAACAAGTCTTTTTTTTTCCATTAATATTTCAATTGCTCAATTTGGTTGTACTGATCCGCAAGCCAATAATTTTGATGCTACAGCAATGATTAATGATGGCTCTTGCGAATATTCCACTACTAATTATTCTCTCGATGAGATTGCTATTCTTCCTTTGCAAATTATAGAAACTTCTGGCCTTGCTTTTTTTGATAATCAATTATGGACTCATAATGATGCAGGTAATGAGGATAAGATTTATCAAATCGATACAACTGATGGAACAATTCTGAATACGGTTATCATTGCGAATTCCAATAATGAAGATTGGGAAGATTTGGCAGAAGATGATACTCACTTATACATTGGTGATTTTGGAAATAATGATGGAGATCGAATGGATTTGAAAATTTATAAGGTGCTTAAATCTCAGTTGGCTTCCGGGATAGCAACTGCAGAGGTAATCGAATTTTCATTTAGTGATCAGATAGATTTTACTCCTTCCAATAATAATACTGATTATGATTGTGAAGCATTTTTCTTCTATAATGATAGCTTACATTTATTTTCAAAAAATTGGGTGGATCAAAGAACTCGTCACTATGTAATGCCTTCTGAACCAGGAAGTTATATTGCTCAACTGCGTGAGTCAATGGATGTTCAAGGACTTATAACAGGCGCCGATATTAGTGATGATGGAGTGGTCGGATTGATTGGGTATAATTTTTCGGGAGTTAATATTGTATGGCTCTGTTTTGATTATCAAGGGACAAATTTCTTCTCAGGAAATAAAAGAAAAATATCTCTGGGTTTGGCTTTGGAGAATAGTCAAACGGAAGCGATTACTTTTAGGGAAGGAGGGTATGGTTATATTTCTTCTGAGCAATTTGCAAGTTTAGATGCTAAACTTTTATCATTTCAATCTGAGCAATGGACGAATGGGATATCTACTAGTTTAGATAAAGTCGAAGAAAAAGAGCCATTTAAAATTTTCCCAAATCCATTTTTTGAAAATGTAACTATATTGTTAGAAGAAGAGGGGCGTTTCGAAATTTCACTTTTTGATATTCATGGAAAATTATTAAAGCGTGAAAATAATTCTGGTAGGGGAGTAATTGATTGGGATGTAAATGTATTGTTATTTGAAAGTGGGTTTTATTTTTTAGAAATAAAAGATGGAGATAAAATATGGCGAGAGAAATTAGTTTTTCAAAAAAAATAAAAAACAGATTGATAGAGAAAACTCTATAGTTTTTCTATTTTGAGGTAATAATTTATTAATATTAAATTTTAAAAACAAAAAACTTCAATTACGTTATGAGTAAAGTTAAAAATCTTTCCGCTGAAGAAGCCCTTGAAAAATTAAAAGCAGGGAACAAAAAATTTGTAGCGGATAAATTAGAAGGAAATCTTCAAGATGCTACGAGAAGAAAATCATTGACAGGTGGTCAAAATCCTTATGCAATCATTCTAAGTTGCGCAGATAGTCGGGTAGTACCAGAATTAGCCTTTGATTCAGGTCTTGGTGAAATCTTTGTGATTCGAGTGGCAGGTAATGTAGCAAATACAAGTACAACTGCAAGTATTGAATATGCAGTAGCTCATCTTGGTGTAAAATTAATTGTAGTATTAGGTCATGAGAGTTGTGGAGCAGTAACTGCAGCAATTGGAGGAGGAGATAATGGTTATAATCTGAACCATTTGTTAGCACATATCTCCCCAGCAATTGCAGCTTCTCGTAAAAAGGATGTGAATTCGGTTGTGAAGAAAAACGCAAAAATGACTTGTAATGATTTAGTGAATCGTTCTGCAATTATCAGAAAAGCGACTGAGAAAAAAATAGGAGAATTGCATATAGTTCCAGCATATTATAATTTAGGAACTGGAAAAGTTAATTTCCTGTAGAAGTAAAATAAGATAATATTAGAAATTTGGGTAGTTAATACTTTTAGTACTAACTACCCTTTTCTTTGTACATAAATTAAATGGTGGTGTGTAACTAAAAAAGGGTTGTTCAAAATTAATTGAACAACCCTTTTTAGTTAGCAATAATTGCTATTTATTTCTTTGCAGAATCAACCACAGCTTTGAAAGTGTCAGGATGATTCATCGCTAAGTCAGCTAAAACTTTACGATTTAATCCTACTTCATTTTGTGATAATCCGTGCATCAATCTAGAGTAAGACATACCGTGCTGTCTTGCACCTGCGTTGATACGAGCGATCCATAATCTACGGAATGCACGTTTTTTATTTTTACGATCACGGTAAGCATATTGCAATCCTTTTTCAACTGCATTTTTCGCTACCGTATAAACTTTAGATCTTGCACCAAAGTAACCTTTCGCTAATTTTAGAATCTTTTTTCTTCTGGCTCTTGAAGCTACAGAATTTACTGATCTAGGCATTTTTAAATTTTTTAGTTGTGAAGCAGGATATTTATTGGAGATCCATTTTTCTTTGCTCCACCGTCGTTAAAAAAAGTTAGTGATTTTCAGAAATCACTATTTCATACAAAGTAATTTTTTGATTCGGTTTTCATCTCCTTTTACAAGAATACTACCGTGTCTCAATCTCAACTTTGCTTTTTTACTTTTGTTTCTCATCATGTGAGAAGTAAAAGCACCAAATTTTTTGATTTTCCCAGAGCCAGTAACTTTGAATCTCTTCTTAGCACTAGAGTGGGTCTTCATTTTAGGCATAATTAAATAATTTTGTTGGTAGAAATATAAAATAATTCCACCTGATATTTCAAAAGAGGTGCAAAGATAAGGAAATAGGTAGAAAAGACAAAGATAAAAGGAAAAGATATGGTGGTTTTTCTAGCTTTTTTCCAAAAAAAATGGCTACATCTCCAAGAGATGTAGCCTATATTTTTTAATAGAAGAAGTTAAGTCTATTCCTCTTCTTCTTTTGACTTCTTATTTGCTGCAGCCTCAGCCGCAGCCTTTTCAGCTTCTTCTTTTCTTCGCTCGTGTTTATTTTTCTTCTTAGTTGGCTTTTTTAAAGCACTTTTCTTTGGTGCAATTACTACAATCATTCGTCGACCTTCCATTTTTGGTAAAGCTTCAGGAGCACCAAATTCTGCTAGTTCTTTAATAAAACGAAGTAAAACTAACTCACCACGATCTCTAAAAACAATAGTTCTTCCTCGGAAATGAACATATGCTTTAACCTTAGAACCTTCTTTCAAGAAATTGATCGCATGTTTTAGCTTAAAATCAAAATCGTGCTCGCTGATATTAGGACCGAAACGAATTTCTTTCACTACAGTTTTAACCGCATTAGATTTGATTTCTTTTTCCTTCTTCTTCCTCATATAGAGGAATTTTTTGTAGTCAATGATTTGACAAACAGGAGGTTTAGCTTTTGGAGAAATTTCGACAAGATCGAGTTCCATTCTGTCCGCCCATTCTAAAACTCTTCGAGTTGGATAAATGCCGGATTCAATGTTTTGTCCAATAGTTTCACTTAATTCTTTAAGGTTGTCACCTACTAACCGAATGTCTGGAATTCGGATTTGATCATTCACTCTAAATCTGAGTGTATTTTTTCTAGCGGGTTGTCTTTTTTGTCTTTTAGCCAAATGAATTTAGTTTTAATAAAAAAATATGATTGATAAATTATCATTGAAAACAATTTATCCGTAAAAATAACAGGATATTTTATATTCTGTTTAATTATTGGGAAAAAACTCCAATTAAATCTAGGAATTATCCATGTTTTCAACGAATGATTTGAATGAATAGTTCCGAATGATTTTTTTAAATAAAAAAACACCTGCCGAATGTATTCGACAGGTGCATTATTTTGAATGGAAAAATGAATCGTACAATTCAATTATTCCATTTATTTTAAAAACTATTTCTTAGATTCTGACTTAGCTTCTTTTTCTAAATCAATATCCAAACCTTCTCCGTCTTTTCGCATTACTGCTTTGAATGCACTTCCTTCTGGTGGATTTTGTCCTAAGATAAATTCAGCTAATGGATCTTCGATATATTTCTGAATAGCTCTGTGCAATGGTCTTGCTCCAAATTGTGGATCATAACCTTTTTCAGCAACGAATTTTTTCGCACTATCAGTCAATCTGAGTTTGTAACCCATACCTTCCAATCGTTTGTGCAAATCTTTCAAAGTAATATCGATAATCTTGAAGATATCGTTTTGATCTAAGCTATTGAAGATTACAACATCATCAATTCTGTTTAAGAATTCAGGAGAGAAAGTTCGCTTTAAGGCAGTTTGAATAACTGCTTTGCTGTTCTCTTCCGTTGCTTCTTGCCGAGCTTTAGTGTTGAAACCTACACCTGTACCAAAATCTTTTAACTGACGAACTCCAATGTTTGAAGTCATGATGATTAGGGTATTTTTGAAATCAACTTTTCTACCTAATCCATCTGTCAACTGTCCATCATCCAAAACTTGTAATAAGATATTATAAACATCTGGGTGTGCTTTTTCAATCTCATCTAAAAGGATAACTGAATATGGTTTTCTTCGAACTCGCTCAGTCAATTGACCACCTTCTTCGTAACCAACGTATCCTGGAGGCGCCCCAATTAATCGACTTACGCTGAATTTTTCCATGTACTCAGACATATCAATTCTAATCAACGCATCTTCTGAATCGAAAATATATCTAGCTAAAGCTTTCGCTAATTCTGTTTTACCAACCCCTGTAGGTCCTAAGAAAATAAAAGAACCAATTGGTTTAGAAGGATCTTTTAATCCTACTCGATTCCGTTGAATCGCTTTGGTAATTTTAATAATAGCCTCATCTTGTCCAATAATTGCTCCCTGAATGTCTTCACTCATTTTCACGAGTTTCTTACTTTCATTTTGAGCTACACGTTGAACTGGAATTCCAGTCATCATAGATACTACTTCTGCAATATCTTCTTCGTTAACTGGGTAACGTTTAGTTTTTGACTCTTCTTCCCATTCTACTTTTGCAAAATCTAATTGACGAACCAACTTAGATTCATTATCTCTCAAATCAGCCGCTTTTTCATATTGCTGATTTTTAACTGCAGAATTTTTTTGCTCTTTGAGTTCTTCAATTTTCTTTTCTAAATCTTCAATATGCTTAGGCACATGAATATTTTTCAAGTGAACTCTTGCACCTACCTCATCCATCACGTCAATCGCTTTGTCTGGAAGGAATCGATCGCTTACATATCGATCACTAAATTTGACACAAGCTTTAATCGCATCATCAGAGTAAGTTACATTATGGAATTCTTCATATTTCTCTTTGATATTTTCCAAGATATGAACAGCCTCTTCTGGAGATGGTGGATCAACCACTACTTTCTGGAATCGACGATCTAATGCTCCATCTTTTTCAATATGCTGTCGGTACTCATCTAATGTAGATGCTCCGATACATTGCAACTCACCTCTTGCCAAAGCTGGTTTGAAAATATTAGATGCATCTAACGATCCAGTTGCACCACCTGCTCCTACAATTGTATGAATCTCATCAATGAATAAAATTACATCTCGTGATTTTTCCAATTCGGTCATGATCGCTTTCATTCTCTCTTCGAATTGTCCACGATATTTAGTTCCAGCAACCAAGGCTGCTAAATCCAACATAACAATTCTTTTCCCAAACAAAGTTCGAGAAACTTTCTTCTGGTGAATTCTTAAAGCAAGACCTTCAACGATGGCAGTTTTACCCACCCCAGGCTCACCAATCAAAATTGGATTATTCTTTTTACGACGACTCAAAATTTGAGATACTCGTTCGATTTCAGTTTCACGACCAATGATCGGATCTAATTTTCCTTCATCAGCTAATTTGGTAATATCTCTACCAAAATTATCCAAAACAGGAGTACGTGATTTTGAAGAACCTTTGCCACCTCTTTGTTGGTATCGACCTGCACCACCAGTTCCTTCATCTTCAAATGGCTCATCACCTTCATCATCTGGTCCATTAAAAATATCTGGGCGACCTACATCCCCCATATCTGTTTCTTGATTTACGTAATCCAACTCAGCTTTAAAAACTTCATAGTTCACGTCAAACTCATTTAAAATACGAGAAGCCAAATTTTCTTCATGCTTCAAAATTGAAAGCATCAAGTGCTCTGTGCTGATCTCATCATTTTTCAAAATCTTAGCTTCGAGAAAAGTAACTTTCAATACCTTCTCTGCATGCTTATTCAATGGAATGCTTCCCACTTCCAAAGCTGCTTTTGGGCTGCTACTTTTTCGAACAGATCTTTCGATGGTTTGTGCAAGTTCCTTTACATTTACTTCCAACGAGTCCAATACTCTTACTGCGAGTCCGTTTCGCTCTTGCATGATACCCAACAGTAAGTGCTCAGTACCGATAAAGTCTTGTCCCAAGCGAATCGCTTCATCGCGACTTCTTGAGATAACTTTTTTGACTTTTGGAGAAAATCTCTTGTTCATGATATATTTTTTTCTTCGGTGATTCTTTGAGATGAAATAAAAATCTAAGTTTAATTTTTATTTCATCCCTTAATTTTGGAATGATAGTTTTGGGAAAATTTACTTAACAATGATAAGGTTAATATTTTGAGATTACAACTAATAAATATTGAAAATTTGTATAAAAATTAGTTACTCCTAATATTCCACCATTTCTTTGGGTTCCCCCCTTTTTATTTTTTAACAAAATCCAAAATATCGAAATAATGATTTGATTATTATTAGAAAAAATAATGCCATAGGCTTTTTAATGGAACGTTTGTCAGGTCAATTTTATGATTAAAAAAAATGTCGGCAAGTTTTAATATTGAGTTAAACTTTTTTCTAATGTAATTACCAACAATTTTTTACCTGAAAAAAATCCAAGATTGTTCTATTTTTTCTAAAAAAATGAAATGTTTTTGAATAACATCCAAAGCCATTTTTGAAAAACAGAAATAGCAAATTATTACTTCCTCAAATATAATCTATGGATGCATTTAAAAACGTAGAAATTTTAAAAAAGTTGAATATGAGCTATTAAAATTCTCAAAATTGTCTTCAAATCAAAGGTTTCAGTTGATTTTCTAATTCAATAGAAAAACTTTGTTCTTAAAATAAAATAATAATTTCCTTATTATTAATACATTTGTGAGATTTAATTTTTATAAAAATAATTTGAATAAGCTTATGAAGTATTCGGTAGACAAACAGGAAAAATATGCGGTTTTTTCATTAGAAGTTGAAAACCTCAATTCCTTAATTGCACCAGATTTAAAGTCCGAATTTTTAATGATGAGAAATAGTGGAGTGACAAATATGATCCTTGATCTGGGAGCTGTCAATTTTGTAGATTCATCAGGACTTAGCGCCATATTGACAGGAAATAGACTGTGGTCAGCTGATGGTACTTTTATTCTTACTGGAGTTAAGAGTGAAAATATTAAGAAATTAATTACCATTTCGAAGTTGGATAGCATCCTAAATATCATTCCTACAGTTGAAGAATCAGTTGATTATGTATTCATGGAAGACATCGAAAGAGAATTGAATGGAGAGGCTGACTCTGACGTTTAAAAATTGAAATATTGAGATTTTTGGTATTGAGTATTGAGACGAAATACCGTTCGCAATACCCAATACCAAATAATCACAATACCCAAAAGTTATGAAGTTTGAATTGACTATTCTTGGTTGTAATTCAGCAATCCCCGCAAATAATCGTTTCCCAACAGCTCAAGTCTTAAAAGTTCGTGGTCGGCTTTATCTCATAGATTGTGGAGAAGGTACTCAAGTCCGATTGCGTGATAATAAAATCAAACGATCAAAAATCAATCAAATTTTCATTAGTCATTTACATGGTGATCATATTTTTGGTTTGATTGGAGTTTTGTCTTCTTATGGATTGAATGGTCGAAAAGATCCTTTGCATATTTATTGCCCACCTCACTTGGATGAAATTATCAATATTCAGTTAAAATATACTGGCCATCCTCTTCCTTATCCAATTGAATTTCACATTACCGATCCCGAAAAAAATAAATTGATTTTTGAAGATGAAGTTGTCGAAGTTTATACGATTCCTTTGAGCCATCGAATTCCCACCCAAGGTTTTTTATTTAGAGAAAAACAGCAACCTGATTCGATGATTCCTGAAAAAATCAAAAAATACAATATTCCATTTCAAGAAATTCAAAGTATTAAAGATGGAAATGATTGGACTAATTCAAATGGTGAAGTTATTACTCATGCTGAATTGACAACACCTGCACCTGCACCAAGGTCATACGCCTTTTGTTCAGATACAGCTTATAATGAATCAATTGTTCCTATTATTAAGGGAGTTGATTTGTTGTATCACGAATCCACTTTTTTACATTCTGAATTAGAATTCGCTAAACGAACTAAACACTCTACTGCTATCCAAGCTGCAACTATCGCTCTAAAAGCGAATGTTGGAAAATTAATTTTAGGACATTATTCTTCTCGATATATTGATTTGGATGAATTGCATGAAGAAGCTAAGAGTGTTTTCCCAAATACGGAATTAGGTTTGGAAAGAAAGAGATTTGAGGTAATGATGTCAAAGAGAAAGAAGAAAAAGAATGTGGAGAATAAGGGTATTGAGTAGTTGGATTATCCCAATACTCATTTTCAAATTTGACTACCTAAATAATAACTTTTCTAGATCAAACGTTTTTTCAACGAATTATTATTTATTCCCATCTTTCAACAGCATTCACGAAACTTGATTTTATTTTTTTGGTAAAATATGTTGTATCGGTATTTTTAAGTCTCGAAAACATATTTTACGGGACTTGGAAAGTCCTGCTACTAAAAAAAAAGCAGCTCAAACTTTAGTCTGAACTGCAATTGTCTCGTTGAATATTTTTATTTGAACCCTATTTACTAACCTATTTCAACGAGTGAGTTTTATCTTATATCGTTTCCAAAAAATGGAATCAAAATCCGAATATTATGAACCAAAACGCTTCTAAATTAATAATGTTGTTGTTGCCATTTCTTTTTTTTATGGCATCTTGTTCCTCTTCTAGTCGAACATATAATGAATCCTCTAGGTCAAATACTTCTCGAAAAAGTGTGGAAAGAGGTCCAAGAAAGGAACTTCGAAAAGACATCGCTCAGCACTCTCGAAAATACAAAGGCATAAAATATAAGTACGCAGGAAAGTCGCCAAAAACAGGATTTGATTGTTCAGGTTTTACCAGTTATGTGTTGAAAAAATTCAATATAGAAATATCTTCTGTTTCGAAAACTCAAGCTAGAATGGGAAGAGAAATTCCAGTAAAAAGAGCTAAGCCTGGGGATTTAATATTTTTTGGGAAAGGTAGAAAAGTTACTCATGTAGCACTAGTGACTAAAAATACAAGGGATGGAGTTTATGTAATTCATAGTACTTCATCGAAAGGCATAATGGAACAAAATGTGAGTAAGTCAAGCTATTGGAAACCGAAGATTTTATTTGCGAGGGATGTGATCACGAGGAGATAATTTTTATTGGTAAAGTGTTTTTTCTGCGTAACTGTTTGACTGTCATCTTATTAGAATAACAGTCAAACAGTCAAACAGTCAAATTTTCGAATGCTCGATGATTTCCAAAAGTAGGCAAAATAGCATCCTTCTCAGAAAGCAACACTTTTTCCAAATCTAATTTCCAATCAATATTTAACTTTGGATCATTATACAAAAGTCCACCTTCGCTTTCTTTAGAATAAAAATTATCACATTTATAAAAGAACTCAGCAGTCTCGCTCAAGACTAAAAATCCATGAGCAAAACCTCTAGGGATAAATAATTGCTTTTTATTTTCTGCACTTAAGACGATGCTAAACCATTCTCCATATGTCTTAGAATCAGGACGGATATCTACAGCAACATCTAATACCTCACCTTCAATTACTCGAACTAATTTCGCTTGTGCAAATGGAGGAACTTGATAATGTAACCCCCTCAAAACTCCAAATGTAGATCGAGATTGATTGTCTTGTACAAATGAACAATTGATTCCTGCTTCCTTAAAAGAATTATAATTATAACTTTCAAAAAAATATCCACGATCATCTCCGAACACTTTTGGTTCAAATATTTTTAATCCCTCGATAGGAGTATCTACTATTGGCATTTTTTTATCATTTTACGTTTTACGATTGACATTTTACGCTATCGTTTACGGTTTGAGGTGTAAAATGTTCAATGGCTAACGACTTTATTATTTTTCTCTAAAAAATACGCTAATTGGAACTCCGGTAAAATCAAAATTCTTTCTCAACTGATTTTCCAAAAAGTTTTTATAACTAGGTTTGATGTACTTTGGATTATTGCAAAAGAAAGCAAAAGCAGGGTAGTACGTCGGCAATTGAGTAATGTATTTTATTTTGATGAATGCACCTCGATGTGAGGGAGGTGGATTTCTCGCAATCGCTTCTTGCATGACTTCATTAAGTTCAGAAGTTCGGATTCTTCGGTTCCGGTTTTCGTAAACCTGAAGTGCTGCATCTAAAGCTTGCGATATTCTTTGTTTTTCCAAAACAGAAATAAATACGATCGGCACATCATTAAATGGTGCCATTTTTTTACGCAACTCAACTTCTAAATCTCTAGCGGTGTTGGTTTCTTTTTCGATCAAATCCCACTTATTGACCAAAACGACAATTCCTTTGTTTCGCTTCATCGCGAGAGTGAAAATTGCCATGTCTTGCGCTTCCATTCCTGTTTGCGCATCAATCAAAAGCATGGTGACATCTGCTTCTTCCATCGCTCTCAAGGCACGCATGACGGAGTAAAATTCTAGGTTTTCATGTACCTTAGTTTTACGTCGAATTCCAGCAGTATCAATAAGTAAGAATTCTTTTCCAAACTTATTATACATAGAGTGAATCGAGTCCCGAGTAGTTCCAGCAATGTCCGTTACAATATTTCGGTCTTCACCTAACAATGCATTTACAAATGAAGATTTGCCTACATTCGGTTGACCAATGATAGCAAATTTAGGATATTCAGATTCGATAGGCTCCCCATCATCTATTTGTTCTGCGATAGCATCTAATACTTCACCGGTTCCACTTCCTGAGAGTGAAGAGAGGAAGAAAGTATTTTCAAATCCAAGACTCCAAAATTCATTAGCTTCTAATAAACGACCTTGATTATCTACTTTGTTGACGACAAGAAAAACAGGTTTTTTAGTTCGTCGCAAAAGATTGGCAACTTCCTCATCTAAATCCGTAATTCCTGTAGTTACGTCAACCATAAATACGAGCGCTGTCGCTTCCTCAATGGCAATCTTAACTTGTGAACGGATCGCTGCTTCAAATACATCATCTGATCCTTGAACAAATCCACCGGTATCGATGACGGTGAATTTTTTTCCATTCCATTCACTTAATCCATATTTTCGATCACGAGTAACGCCGCTGGTGTCATCAATGATGGCATTACGACTTCCGATTAATCGATTATATAAGGTGGATTTTCCTACGTTTGGTCGGCCAACAATGGCTATTATATTTCCCATAATTTTTTTTAAAACTTCTGATCACTTCATTGTGGAAAGAAGTTTTTTAATTTTTTTGCAAAAATAAGAAAATAATGGGTTCGAGGTGGGGAAAATTTAAGGTAGAATAGAAATCTGATTTTTTTGAACCATATAAGACATTTAAGATACATATAAGTTCCCAGTTTTTAATTGTACTTTGGTGTGTTTCTTCTTTCTATAATTAAAAAACATACATCATGAGAATTACAAAAAAGTATTTGAAGAATTTAATTTATCGAGTTAATGGAGCTGCTATTGAAGTTCATAGAGTAATGGGACCCGGACTATTGGAAAGTGTTTATCATAAATGCCTAGAGCGAGAGTTAATTGAAAGGGATATAAATTTTGTTTCAGAAAAGGTAATTCCAATTGAATACAAAGGGATTGATTTAGAAAGTGAAATGAGATGTGACTTATTTATCGAAAATGTCTTACCTGTGGAATTGAAAGCAGTTGATGATTTTCATCCAATTCATAGTGCACAACTTTTAACTTATATGAATTTACTCCAAGCGCCAGAAGGTTTGTTAATAAATTTTAATGTATTAAACATTTTCAAAGAAGGACAAAGAACTCTCGTCAATGAAATTTACAGAGAATTAGAAAATGAATAATTAGGGTAACACGAAGCAAGAACTTATATGTATCTTAAATGTCTTATATGGTTCAAAAAAATTGGGTAGTGGGAGAAACTCATTACCCTGTTTTAAAATCAAACAAACTCCCCTTCATCATTTTTAAAAATAACATCAATAAAATCCAAAACATCCTCATACTCCTCCATAATTTCCCGAGCAGGAATTTGTTTATATAAAAAATATACTAGCATATAATTTCCATCACCTTCCACCTGCATATCTTTTTTATCTAAAATAAAATCAAGCGATTGCAAATTCAATTCAGTTTCCAAACCTTCAGGATCCTCAGTTACAATTTCATAAGTAGTGTGAAATTCCTCAGCTCTTGGAAAAACTTTGTCTTTCGTCATAACGAGTTCACTCATTTTATTCAAAAGACCTTTAGTTCTAATTTCAAATTTTGGGAAATCAAACTCTGCACATTTTACTTCAAAGACAGTCGTCTTTCTTTTTTTGAAATCTCCGAAATACCAATAATCATACACTCGAATGTCAGCATTAAATGCTAATTCTTCTTTCGACATTATCCCTTTTAATCGCTTGTCTTTCTTTCCTTTAAAAAGAGTAAACGATTTCACCAAATAATCTTGTTGTGCAAATTTTTCTCGGTCTTTAAATTTAAATTTATTCTCACGAGCGATTTGTCGCATCTCTTCGACACGTCCATTTTTCCTAAAACTATCAATTAAATCGTCAAAAAATCCTTCCATTAAATTTTAAAAATTTTATCGAATTTCAAATGCTTTCATCATTATTAATGAAAAACCAATTTAAAATGAAAACCTTAAAAAATACAATTTACACGATTAATTTTTTCAATCCATCGACACATCGTTCGACTTCTTCCATCGAGTTATAATGGCTAAAACTTAACCTTAAAATTCCATCATTTAAGTCTTCGACTTTCATGGCTTGCATTAATCTGTAGGCATAAAAATGTCCATGCTTGGAGGCAATATCAATTTTTGCCAAACCTTCCATAATTGAATTCGATGAAACATTATCAGCTTTCATGGAGATATTTGCTTCGCGGCCTTCCATGGTATTTTTTCCAAAAATCCGCAAAGGCAATTCATTAATATTCTCCAAAAGATACGAGCAAAGTTTATTCTCATGCGCATTCATCAAGTGAGAAACCTTTCTCGTTTTTTCATGGAGCGGTAAATCTTTTTCAGAAAAATGATGATCGTAAGCTGCCTCAAAATAATCACCAATGCCCGCCAATGCTGCAATGGAAGCATGATTTGGGCCAGCGGTATCTAATCTTTTGTATTTGATTGATGTATTGAAAAAATGGCATTGCGGTTCCAACTCTTCTAAGAAGTCAGGACGAACAACCATCACCCCTTGATGCGTTCCGTATGTTTTATATGTTGAAAAAACATAAGCATCACATTTCAAATCATCCAAATTTGGAAACTCATGCGGCGCAAAAGAAACACCATCGACGACCAATCGAATTCCCATTGGACGAATTAAATCTGCAATTTTATTAATTGGATTTATGGTTCCGATAATATTGGAACTATGAGTGACGCAAAGAACTTTGGTTTGTGGAGTAAGTATTTTTTCTAAATCTTCGAGATGCAATTCGCCCGTTTCAGGATTCACTTTCCAAAACTTTAAAGTGGCTTCTTGCTGTCGGCAAAGTCTTTCCCATCCACCAATATTTGCTTCGTGATCTTGCTCAGTAACGATGACTTCACTACCTTTTGTAACAATAGAATTACATGCTGCGGCAAGTGTGTTTATATTTTGCGTAGCAGATGCACCGATGGTCATTTCGTCAACTGAAACGTTGAGTAATTTTGCCATGGTGTAGCGACCAAGATCCATCGCTTCGCCTGCTTTTGTTCCAAGTGCGTTTGGGCCGTATGGCTGGATTTTATAATTTTTATAAAAATCAGTTAGGCGATCAACAACTTGCATGGCTGGAAAACTTCCTCCTGCGTTGTCGAAGAAACCGATTTTTTGACCAAGGTCAGTTTGGAAAATAGGAAATTGGGAACGGACGAAATTGAGGTCTAATTTCATGTTTATTTTTTTGCTTGAAGGTATGGAAAATGGATTTGAATTTTGTTATTCGATATTCATTTTTCCCAAAAAAAAAGAACCTTTCCATCCACCGATGAAAAGGTTCAATCTATTTAAGGTCTTAATCTATACCTTTTATTTCACGACAACAAAACGTCTTGTCAACAACTCATCTTCTTTTTCAATCACCAACATATACGTTCCACCTTGTAATTGTGAAGTTTGTAATTCACCTTGGTTTTTCCCTTCAGTAACTGCCCATTGCGAAACAGCAACCGTTGATCCCAAAGTATTCAATACTCGAACTTGAACTTCACCATCCCACTTCGAGTGGAATTTAACATTCAATTGTTCGTTTACTGGATTAGGGAAAAGCGAGATATCCGCAACGAATAGTTTTTGAGTAGTCTGAGGAGTAAAATCAATTTCACTATTCTCTTGACGAGTTCCGCCGTTAACACAGAAGTTAGTCGCTTCTGATGCACCAAATGATCCTCCCGATGCTAAAGTATTTCCGCTTGCATCAGTTACCGTATAAGAACCATTTCCATAGCTACAGCAGATACCGTCACCATAGGTATCAGTAATAGTAAATGTATAACATCCATCGTCTAAGCAGTTCGTTTCTGTAAAAGTTGAGCCATCAGGTGAGCTTCCGTAAGTTCCTCCTGAAGCAACAGTATTTCCACTTCCATCAGTAATTGACCAAGCAGTTTCCTCTGGGTAATTATCGAAAGTAATCGAAACAGTTACATCTGTACAAGTTGGTCCTGTGCTTCCAGAAGTAGATAATGACACATCATCGATAGCCATATCACCTTGCCAAGTTGTTCCAGTCGTTCCAACAAATCTTAATTCCATTGATGTTCCTGCATAAGCTGCAAGATCAACACTAGCAGTTTGCCAGCTATTTCCTTGATTTCCAGAAACAGACCAAACGTTAGACCAAGTACCACCATCAGCACGAGCTTCCAAAGTTAAACTTCCCATTGCTGCAGCTCCGTAATTATGATATTGGAAAGAGAAATCTGCAGCTGACTCAGTCGTCAAATCAAAACATGGGCTATTTAAAATAGCAGTTTTGTTACTATAGTTAGGAGTTGAAGATTCTGTAAAAGCATAAAAATTACCTTCACTTGCTCCTGATGGTCCAGTATTATTTGATGGTGTTCCACCTGAATTTCTAGTCCAATCAAAATCATCT